>NZ_JBJNME010000045.1:0-525 GCF_052168715.1 Serratia sp. CY44782 | reverse complement strand
TCCACCGGCTGGTGGGTCGGGCCGTCTTCGCCCAGACCGATGGAGTCGTGGGTGTAGACGAACACGTTGCGCAGCTTCATCAGCGCCGCCATGCGCACCGCGTTGCGGGCGTATTCCACGAACATCAGGAAGGTCGCCGAGTACGGCAGGAAGCCGCCGTGCAGCGCGATGCCGTTGGTGATGGCGGTCATGCCGAACTCGCGCACGCCGTAATGAATGTAGTTGCCCGCCGGGTCAACGTTCAGCGCTTTCGAGCCGGACCACATGGTCAGGTTGCTCGGTGCCAGGTCGGCAGAGCCGCCCAGGAACTCCGGCAGCACCTTGCCGAACGCTTCCAGCGCGTTCTGCGATGCCTTGCGGCTGGCGATGTTGGCCGGGTTGGCCTGCAGTTTTTCCACGAACGCCTTGGCGTCGGCTTTCCAGTCGGCCGGCAGCTCGCCGTTCATGCGGCGCTTGAACTCGGCAGCCTGCTCCGGGAAGGCCTTGGCGTAGGCGGCGAACTTGTCGTTCCAGGCCGCTTCTTTG
>NZ_JBJNME010000044.1:0-564 GCF_052168715.1 Serratia sp. CY44782 | reverse complement strand
GCTGCAGTCCGGCGCCGGCGCCGCGCTGTACGCGGCGGATCCGGTGTTCCGCGAGGCGCTGGAAGATTACGTCGCGCAGCTGGCGGCATGGGTGGACGCGCCGCTGCTGCAATGGTTGCTGGAGGCGAGCGCCGAGCATTCGGCGCGCCTGCAGGAGACGCAATACCAGCAACCGGCGTTGGTGGCACTGCAGTTGGCGCAGGTGGCGATGTGGCAGGCGCGAGGGCTGACGCCGTCGCACGTGCTGGGGCATTCGATAGGCGAATTTGCAGCGGCAGTGGTCGCCGGTGTGATGGAGAGCGGTGATGCGCTGATGCTGGCGGCGCGGCGCGGGCAACTGATGGCCGACTGCGAGCCGGGCGGCATGGCGGCGATACGCGATTCGGCGGAGAACGTCCGTCGCGTGCTGCCGGCGGAGGTGGTTATCGCGGCGGAGAATGGCGCGGGAATGACGGTGGTGGCGGGGCCGCACGCGGCGCTGGCGGCGTTCGTGCAGCGGCATTATGCGCATGAACACACGCCGTTGGCGGTTTCGCACGCTTTCCATTCGCCGATGATGGCAGC
>NZ_JBJNME010000043.1:0-573 GCF_052168715.1 Serratia sp. CY44782 | reverse complement strand
TTTGTGATTCATGACTGGGGTGAAGTCGTAACAAGGTAACCGTAGGGGAACCTGCGGTTGGATCACCTCCTTACCTAAAGATATTGATTCGAGTGGCGTGCTCACACAGATTGTCTGATGAAAAAGTAACGAGCAAAGCGCTACCTGTTGATGCCATGAGTTATTCATGCTGATACGAACCGATTAAGTTATTCAGTTTAATCGGATTTTCGTGTCCCCATCGTCTAGAGGCCTAGGACACTGCCCTTTCACGGCTGTAACAGGGGTTCGAATCCCCTTGGGGACGCCATTCCGATAATGAGTGAAAGACATTATCACCGGTCACGACAGGCCGAAAAAATCTTAAAGATGACTTGCGAGTCATGTTTAAGATATTGCTCTTTAACAATCTGGAACAAGCTGAAAATTGAAACATGACGGCTGAAATTTATCCCTCCGTAGATGTATTGGGATGAAGAGTAACCTGTCATAGAGTCTCTCAAATGTTTGCAGCACGAACGATGGAAACATCTTCGGGTTGTGAGGTTAAGTGACTAAGCGTACACGGTGGATGCCTAGGCAGTCAGAGGCGAT
>NZ_JBJNME010000042.1:0-606 GCF_052168715.1 Serratia sp. CY44782 | reverse complement strand
CCGCGCCGGCTGTATGAGTTTACCGTGCTTGCCGGCAATGCCGACGCCCGCGCGTTGGAGACTCAGCTTTTTCATGCCGGCGGCGTCACCTGGGATATGCCGGTGTTTCCTGACGTTGCTGTTTTGTCGGCTCCCATCGCGGCGGGCAGCCAGGTTATCGCTGTGCCGACCGCCGGCCGTGATTTTGTCGTGGGCGATAACCTGCTGCTTAAACAGGGTTTCGGGATGTTGGCCAACCAGGCCGTCGCGCAGATCCAGAGCATCGATGCCGGCAGCGTCACCGTCACGACCCCGTTAGGCGCGTGGCCAGCCGGCACATGGGTTTATCCGCTAAGGCCGGCCGTCTTTACCGATACGCCGGCAATCACCCGTCACAGTGACAGCCTGATGCGTCTGCAGCTGCGCTTTCGCCTGGCGGCGCATAATCCGTTTGCGCCGGCGATGAATGCCGTCCTCTATCGCGGGCACCCCGTGCTTGAACAAGACGCTGACTGGGTTGATGACCTGACGGCAGAGTATCAGCGCCAGCTCCTGGAGCTGGACAACGAGGTGGGCATTCCCTACCGCACCGACACCGCCGGCCGGGCCTTTATCATGCAGCAGCAT
>NZ_JBJNME010000041.1:0-629 GCF_052168715.1 Serratia sp. CY44782 | reverse complement strand
CACTGCTCTTTAACAATTTATCAGACAATCTGTGTGGGCACTCCACAAGACGATATCCAGCATCTTCGGATGCAAAAAAATATCAAGTCTTGAAGAGTGACTAACTGAAGTAAAATTCATGCAGTAAATCTTTGAGCATCGCTTCTCGAGTGGAAGCAAATCAAGCTTTTAATTGAAGAGTTTGATCATGGCTCAGATTGAACGCTGGCGGCAGGCTTAACACATGCAAGTCGAGCGGTAGCACAAGGGAGCTTGCTCCCTGGGTGACGAGCGGCGGACGGGTGAGTAATGTCTGGGAAACTGCCTGATGGAGGGGGATAACTACTGGAAACGGTAGCTAATACCGCATAACGTCGCAAGACCAAAGAGGGGGACCTTCGGGCCTCTTGCCATCAGATGTGCCCAGATGGGATTAGCTAGTAGGTGGGGTAATGGCTCACCTAGGCGACGATCCCTAGCTGGTCTGAGAGGATGACCAGCCACACTGGAACTGAGACACGGTCCAGACTCCTACGGGAGGCAGCAGTGGGGAATATTGCACAATGGGCGCAAGCCTGATGCAGCCATGCCGCGTGTGTGAAGAAGGCCTTCGGGTTGTAAAGCACTTTCAGCGAGGAGGAAGGTGGTGA
>NZ_JBJNME010000040.1:0-644 GCF_052168715.1 Serratia sp. CY44782 | reverse complement strand
TAGCTATTATGCGGTTTAAATGTCAGTTTAACGCGTTGGCGAATGGTCGCCGCAACCCCTACATCACCGACAATCTCAACGGTATAGGCACCGGGCGGCACGATGATATCAAACGTGTCTTCCCGTAATTTGTAGGTGCCATAATTCCCAGAGTACGCCATAAACAGCGCGCGCTCGGCAACGGCTGCAATGTACGCGAGCACCCCTGCCTGTGTCTGTTCATACCCGGCGCTGACAACATCCGTTAAGACAACAAAAAATTGCACCAAATTTTTAGTCGCATGAGCGGAAATGCAGGAGACAGTTTCAGACGTCAATTTTTCAGCGTATGACGGCTTAAATATCCCGCTGGTATCGATAGTACGATAGCGGTTGTTCTCATTAATCAAATTGAATTCAGCGGGTAGCGAATACCGCACGCGAGCGTAACGGTCTGTCAGCTCAGTAAACTCATTGAGAGTCAGGTCATCAAAGTAAAACGGCATAAAGTTAGATGAGATAATGCCGTTAGAATACTGCGTATGGTTAGGCATATACCAACGCTGAATAATCCCACCTGCAGCCGCAATCTGTGAAAATTGAATCGTCCCTAAGAAGCTATCGTGCGTATTGATATCGGTAATTCGGATTAACGATGGCTCATC
>NZ_JBJNME010000039.1:0-680 GCF_052168715.1 Serratia sp. CY44782 | reverse complement strand
TAACGGTTCATATCACCTTACCGACGCTTTTCGCAGATTAGCACGCCCTTCATCGCCTCTGACTGCCTAGGCATCCACCGTGTACGCTTAGTCACTTAACCTCACAACCCGAAGATGTTTCCATCGTTCGTGCTGCAAACATTTGAGAGACTCTATGACAGGTTACTCTTTATCCCAGTGCTTCTACGGAGGGATAAATTTCAGCCGTCATGTTTCAATTTTCAGCTTGTTCCAGATTGTTAAAGAGCAAAATACTTCGCAGCATACTGTCGCCAATATACTCTGAAGTATTGAAATACCGGACTATATGGTGGAGCTAAGCGGGATCGAACCGCTGACCTCCTGCGTGCAAGGCAGGCGCTCTCCCAGCTGAGCTATAGCCCCATACAGTCACGCGCAGTACCTTTTCCACTTCCGAGAAGTGGTAGGCCTGAGTGGACTTGAACCACCGACCTCACCCTTATCAGGGGTGCGCTCTAACCACCTGAGCTACAAGCCTATAAAGGTATTTCTGCTCGTTACTTTCTATCAGACAATCTGTGTGAGCACGCCACTCGAATCAATATCTTTAGGTAAGGAGGTGATCCAACCGCAGGTTCCCCTACGGTTACCTTGTTACGACTTCACCCCAGTCATGAATCACAAAGTGGTAAGCGCCCTCCCGAAGGTTAAGCTACCTA
>NZ_JBJNME010000038.1:0-764 GCF_052168715.1 Serratia sp. CY44782 | reverse complement strand
ATGGGTGGCCCCGACCAGGTGCCGTCTCCTTCATTATTGACGTTGCTGACGGGGTTAGTGCCAGGTTTCCGGGGGCTGGTCACCACCTTCTTTAGCGGGTTGGTCAGCTGCTACAGCGCCTCCCCTAAACCATGGTCGTACCGCGTTCGCCGCAGTACGCAAGGCTGGGATGGGCCGGTGTGGTATCCGGAGAAGGCGCTTATTCTGCTGCAGAACACCGAGGGGCAGCTTGATGACGAGGCTGACCTGACCGCTGAACAGATTGCCAACCTGCGTGCGATCCACGCCATGAACCCGGCGCACATTCTGGTTGAGTGCGCGCTAAATCGTGACTGGGGACGCGGGCTTGTGTTGGGTGACCTGGACATTGACAGCTATCGCATCGCGGCTGACCGGCTCTATGACGAAGGATTTGGCCTGTGCTTTCGCTACAACCGCCAGGACGACCTCAATACGTTTGTGCAGCAAGTCCTGGATCATATCGGCGCAGCCCAATACGGTGACCTGAGCACCGGCAAACTGACGCTCAAGCTGCTACGCGACGATTACGACCCCAATACCTTGCCGCTGTTTACCTACGACAACGGCATCGTAGGTGTGCAGGATGACGACAGCACCAGCGCCGACGCGGCCCCGAATGAAATCGTGGTGACGTACCGCGACCCGGTGACCAACAGCGAAGGCGAAGTGCGCGCGCAGAACCTGGGGGCGATCCAGAACGTGGGGTTGATATCAGAGAGCGTCGAATACAAAGCGGTGCCGAC
>NZ_JBJNME010000037.1:0-777 GCF_052168715.1 Serratia sp. CY44782 | reverse complement strand
AATGACACCGTTGTGTGTGAGTCCGTTTAAGCGGGCAAACTGAAGAATTCGCCCAAATTGTCCCAGTTCCGAATCGGCTATTTTTGTAACGTCATGCAAAATCACGGATGAGGTTTCCAACTCGCTGAGATTGGAATCGTTATTTATTAATGACAAACTCGAAATCAAATCAAAACTGACACGATATAACTCAACAAGGATGTGAGATTGTTTCTCTGCCAGATTGACACCCTCATAGCGCAATGAGAACTCTTCACCTACAGCATTCATTAACGGTAGAGAGGCGTAGCCTACGTACGCATAATCAACAACAGGTTGCTGAGCTGGCGTTTTTAAAAATTTAATTACGCCCCAGAGCGGGTCAACAATGTAATCTTCGCCAGCAATGAGCGCCACGATTGAGACGCCAAAAACATTTGGGTAACGCAGGCTGATAGTGTCACCAGCCTGAATTCCCGCCGGTAAAACCTCGCCCGTCACAAGGCTAGGCGTTCTGCTGGCCATATTGGAATAAAGCAATACCTGTAAATTTTCTTTTGAATATTCGTGCCAGGTAGATGTTACTTTCCCATTGACGGCAGAAACATAACGCTGTGAGTCAACCAACCGCCCACCAACGGACGCTTTCGATTTCTTTTCATCGAATTCCAGCTCAAGGGTTAACGCAGAAACATCACCAATCCAGCGCCATGATAAAGCCTGGCCCGCCGTATTGCGGCGAGCCAGGTAGACTTTTCCTTGACCGTAATAAAAATCACTCATTCGCTACCGCCTTCA
>NZ_JBJNME010000036.1:0-893 GCF_052168715.1 Serratia sp. CY44782 | reverse complement strand
GGCCAGGACGTGGACTACATCGAATGCCATGGCACCGGCACGCCGTTGGGCGATCCGATCGAGGTGGGCGCCCTGAAGAACGTGCTGGGCCGCCACCGCAGCAAGCCGGTGGTGCTGGGGGCGGTGAAGACCAACATCGGCCACCTGGAAGGGGCCGCCGGGGTCGTCGGCCTGATCAAGGCGGTGGAAGTGTTGCGCCACCGCCAGGCGCCGGGCAACGTGCACTTCCGCACGCTGAACCCGAACATCGATCTGGACGGCTTCGACGCCATCATCTCCGCCGAGCCGGTGCCGCTCGGCGGCAAGGGTCCGCTGGTCGCCGGGGTCTCCTCGTTCGGCTTCGGCGGCACCAATGCGCACGTGGTGCTGGAGTCCTACGAACGGCCATCGGGCGATACGTACCCGCGCGCCCGCTATACTCCCCACTTCCTGCCGTGGCGCCGTCTGCCCAACCCGCTGCTCAGCCGCGGCGACGCGGGCGGCTTTGCCGCCACGCTGAACGCCGAGCTGGCTTCCCTGTGGCGGGATCATCGCATCGGCGGTCAGGTGCTGGTGCCGGCCGCCAGTCACATCACGATGATCGCCGGCGCCGCCTTGCTGCAGTACCGGGGCGCCCTGCCGGCGACCGGCGTGGAGGTGCGTGATATCACCATGACCCAGCCACTGGTGGTTCGCGAGGGTGACGTGGTGCGTTGCCTCGCCGACGGCGAGCAATGGGTGATCGAAAACGGCGGCGGCGAGCAGTATGCCGGCAGCCGTCGCAGCCAGGTGCTGACCGAGGGCGACGGGGGCTACAGCCCGCCGGATGTGGCGGCGTTCCGCCTGCGCAGCGCGGCGGCGGATATCGATGCGCTGTACGAGACGCTGGCGCAGCACGGCGTGGGCTTTGGCGA
>NZ_JBJNME010000035.1:0-953 GCF_052168715.1 Serratia sp. CY44782 | reverse complement strand
TGCATTTCCTTCTTGGCGGCGGCGTATTCAGCCGGGGTGAGGCCAGTCAACGCAGCAACTTCAAGCTCAGTTGCGGTTAACCCGTGAGTTTCGCCGGCAGGCGGTTTACCACCGGATTGCTGAGTGGTCAGCGCCGCGATCGGCGCAGCTGCCTTGATGTAGCTGCGCAGAGCCGCAATGTCTTTCTTGCCCATCTCGCGCGCCCATTCTTCCATCGTCGGCAGCAGCTTCCCGGAGGACAGCGCCTCGGTGATCAAACCGTCCAGATCGCCGCCATCAACGCGCGCGGTCAGCGCGGCTAACTGGGTCGTCAGGTCGGTGACAACCGCAATCGGCACATACTTGGTCGGATCAACAGTGGTGCCTTTGTTGGCGGTGGCGGCGACCGTCAGCGCGGCGATTTTGTCGTCCTTGCCTTTCACCGACGCTGTCAGGGCGGTAAACATTTCCAGCAACTTACTGAGGCTCGCGGCAGCCGCATCACCTTCATTTTCTTTCGGCATATCGCCGGCCGCCTGCTGCAGCGCGGCCAGGATATCGGCCTCGGTTGCATCATCGGCAAGGCCAAGCAGCTTGCGCAGCAGCTTTAACAGCTCTTCGTTCATGGTCTTCTCCGGGGAGGGTTGAGTTGATGCCTGCACGATGAGACGAGAGGCGGCCGCCAGGACAACTTGATTCATGCCGTCCAGGGCGGGGTTATTGGTGAGCGCTGCATTCAACACCTGCAGCACCGCACCGGTTTTCTTGTCGTAGGCAAATACGGGGCTGATATAGCGGTATTCACCGCTGGCAATCATTTTGCGGGCGGCTTCTGTCCATTCGACGTTCTGGGCAAACATGCCCGCATCCGTCCAGACGGTATCGCTGCCTTTCCACCAACCGGCAGCGGGTGCCGGTTGACCGTTGCTTTCAGTCCGCAGGGTCTGGTGTTCGTAGTCGATGACGATTTTGTT
>NZ_JBJNME010000034.1:0-1006 GCF_052168715.1 Serratia sp. CY44782 | reverse complement strand
AGGGCGCCCACCTCGATCGGATCGCCCAACGGCGTGCCGGTGCCATGGCATTCGATGTAGTCCACGTCCTGGCCGCGCAGCCCGGCTTCCGCCAGCGCCCGCGTGATGACGGCCTCTTGAGCGCCGCCATTCGGCGCCGTCATCGTCGCGCTGCGTCCGTCCTGGTTCACCGCCGTTCCGCGGATCACCGCCAGAATGGCGTCGCCGTCGGCCTCCGCGTCGCTGAGGCGCTTCAGCACCACCGCACCAACGCCTTCGCCGCGGCAATAGCCGTCCGCAGCCTCATCAAAGGCCGCGCTTCGTCCTGACAGGGATAGCATGTTGGCGGCACAGCAACCGACGAAGGTGCGGTGATGCATCATGACATTCACCCCGCCCGCGACGGCAACGGCGCAATCGCCACTCCGCAGTTTCTCAACCGCCAGATCGACCGCCACCAGAGAAGAAGAACAGGCGGTATCCAGCGTCATGCTCGGCCCGGTCAGCCCCAACAGATAGGACATGCGGTTGGAAATAATCGAGGATGAAACGCCCGCGCCGAAGAACGGGTTGTGTGCCTCTTTTTCGCCGGTGACAATCATCCAATCCTGATTCGCCACGCCGACAAAGACGCCGATTGCCGCACCGCGCAGCCGCGGTTTTTCATAGCCGGCGGAAGAGAACGCTTCATAAGTGACCTCCAACAGCAAACGCTGATGGGGATCCATCACCCGCGCCTCTCCTTTGGAAATACCGAAGAATTCATAGTCGAAGCTTTCCGCCTTGCTCATGAAGGCGCCCCGACGCGTGTAGCTGCGCCCGACGGCATTCGGATCCGGATCGTACACTTCGTCGATATCAAACCGGGAAGCCGGGATGTCGCTGACGCAGTCCGTGCCGGCCAGCAGCATCTGCCAGAACTCTTCCGGCGAATAGACCTCGCCCGGCAACCGGCAGGCGCTGCCGATAATGGCGATCGGCTCTTCCGTTCTCTGCCGCACCGCCGCCACCGCCGCAGGCTCCGGCC
>NZ_JBJNME010000033.1:0-1018 GCF_052168715.1 Serratia sp. CY44782 | reverse complement strand
TCTCGTAAAGAGCTTGCCAACGCCATCCGCGCACTCAGCATGGACGCCGTACAAAAAGCAAATTCCGGCCACCCGGGTGCCCCTATGGGCATGGCGGACATCGCCGAAGTCCTGTGGCGTGACTACCTCAACCACAACCCGACTAACCCGCACTGGGCTGACCGCGACCGTTTCGTGCTCTCCAACGGCCACGGCTCCATGTTGATTTACAGCCTCCTGCACCTCACCGGCTATGACCTGCCGATGCGCGAGCTGGAAAACTTCCGTCAGCTGCACTCCAAAACCCCAGGGCACCCGGAGTACGGCTACACCCCAGGCGTTGAAACCACCACCGGCCCGCTGGGCCAGGGCATCGCCAACGCCGTCGGCTTCGCCATCGCCGAACGCACCCTGGCGGCGCAGTTCAACCGCCCGGGCCACGACATCGTCGACCACCACACCTACGCCTTCATGGGCGACGGCTGCATGATGGAAGGCATCTCGCACGAAGTCTGCTCTCTGGCCGGCACCCTCAAGCTCGGCAAGCTGACCGCTTTCTACGATGACAACGGCATCTCCATCGACGGCCACGTCGACGGCTGGTTCACCGACGACACCGCCCTGCGTTTCGAAGCCTACGGCTGGCACGTGGTGCGCAACGTCGACGGCCACAACCCGGACGCCATCAAGGCTGCGATTGAAGAAGCCCGCAAGGTGACCGACAAGCCGTCGCTGCTGATGTGCAAGACCGTTATCGGCTTCGGTTCGCCGAACAAGGCCGGCACCCATGACGTGCACGGCGCCGCGCTGGGCGCAGCCGAAGTGGCCGCCACCCGCGAAGCGCTGGGCTGGAAATACGCCGCCTTTGAAATCCCGCAGGACATCTACGCCCAGTGGGACGCCAAGGAAGCCGGTCAGGCCAAAGAAGCGGCCTGGAACGACAAGTTCGCCGCCTACGCCAAGGCCTTCCCGGAGCAGGCTGCCGAGTTCAAGCGCCGCATGAACGGCGAGCTGCCGGCCGACTGGAAAGCCGACGCCA
>NZ_JBJNME010000031.1:0-1213 GCF_052168715.1 Serratia sp. CY44782 | reverse complement strand
TTGACCTTGGCCCAAAATCAGTGCAGTGCTAAATCAGAGATCTTCGTCTTTCCGGAGACTTCGGATGAATTCAGCCGGAGTCATGTCATTTAATGATGAATGCGTCCTTTCGTGGTTGTATTCCCTGCGCCAGCTATCGAGTTTGTTCTGAGCATCTTCCAGTGACAGGAACCAGTGAATATTCAGGCATTCGTCCCGCAGACTGCCGTTAAATGACTCAATAAACGGGTTATCTGTTGGTTTTCCAGGGCGGGAGAAGTCCATCGTAACACCATGCTCATACGCCCATTTATCCAGACTTTTCGAAATAAACTCACTGCCGTTATCCGTCTGAATACGTACCGGTAAACGCCTATCCAGCACCCGAAGTGCTTCCATTACTTTGACCACATCTTCGCCTTTCAGCGATTTTCCAGCATGGATCGCCAGACATTCCCGACTAAAATTATCCACTACAGTCAGTGCCCGAAAACGCCGCCCGTTAAACAGATTATCCGACACAAAATCCATACTCCAGCACTGATCGACATGCGTCAGAATCGGGCGCTGCTGACGGCGTGCTGCACTGACATGTCTGCGGGGATGCTTTCTGCGCAGGTTCAGTCCTTCCAGGCAATAAATCCGGTGGGTTTTCTTGTGGTTAACAAGCCAGCCTTCCCGCCGCAACTGAATATGAATACGCGGGCAACCATACCGTATCCGGGTTTCCGCGATTTCCCGGATACGCAGGGTTATCGCCTGATCATCACGCCGGCTCTGCCAGTGGTAAACCGTTCTGCTCTGCATCAGTAACCCACATCCCCGGCGGACGCTGATGCGGTATGCTTCCTGCAGAAAATGCACAGCCTGGCGCTTCTGAGCCGGCCTCAGAACTTTTGTTTTAGCACCTCCTGAAGCATCTCCTTGTCAAGACTCAGGTCGGCCACCAGTTTCTTCAGCCGTTGATTTTCATCCTCCAGTTGCCGCAGCCGTCGCAGTTCCGTCACACCCAGACCGGCAAATTTCTTCTTCCAGTTATAAAAAGTGGCCTCAGAAATCCCCATCTTTCTGCAGACTTCCCCGACGCGGGTGCCGGTTTCGGCCTGTTTCAGCGCAAACGCAATCTGTTCTTCGGTATAACGGGTCTTTTTCATGGCGATGTGCCTCGCTGTGAGAGGGAAGAACGACCGGATACTTCAGTTTAGACTGGTACTGTTTTCAGGGAGGAGATCAC
>NZ_JBJNME010000030.1:0-1383 GCF_052168715.1 Serratia sp. CY44782 | reverse complement strand
TGAAGGCGGTAGCGAATGAGTGATTTTTATTACGGTCAAGGAAAAGTCTACCTGGCTCGCCGCAATACGGCGGGCCAGGCTTTATCATGGCGCTGGATTGGTGATGTTTCTGCGTTAACTCTTGAGCTGGAATTCGATGAAAAGAAATCGAAAGCGTCCGTGGGTGGGCGGTTGGTTGACTCACAGCGTTATGTTTCTGCCGTCAATGGGAAAGTAACATCTACCTGGCACGAGTATTCAAAAGAAAATTTACAGGTATTGCTTTATTCCAATATGGCCAGCAGAACGCCTAGCCTTGTGACGGGCGAGGTTTTACCGGCTGGGATTCAGGCTGGTGACACTATCAGCCTGCGTTACCCAAATGTTTTTGGCGTCTCAATCGCTGCGCTCATTGCTGGTGAAGATTACACCGTAGACCCGCTCTGGGGTGTAATTACATTTTTAAAAACGCCAGCTCAGCAACCTGTTGTTGATTACGCGTATGTAGGCTACGCCTCTCTACCGTTAATGAATGCTGCAGGTGAAGAGTTCTCATTGCGCTATGAAGGCGTCAACCTGGCAGAGAAACAATCTCACATCCTTGTTGAGTTATATCGTGTCAGTTTTGATTTGATTTCGAATTTGTCATTAATAAATAACGATTCCAATCTCAGCGAGCTGGAAACCTCATCCGTGATTTTGCATGACGTTACAAAAATAGCCGATTCGGAACTGGGACAATTTGGGCGAATTCTTCAGTTTGCCCGCTTAAACGGACTCACACACAACGGTGTCATTAATCATGATGGCCGATATTCACACGGCGGGAATTAACATGGCTAATTATCTAGACGAAACCAACCAGTGGATTGATAAAATCTTTCAGCTTGAGACAGACACCCCAGTATTGGGTGGTGTGAATGGCCCTGATAACTGGCAGGCCCAACAACTGGCATCCAGAACCCGCTATTTAAAGGAGCGGTTGACAGCGTTAAATGACCTGGCGATGGCCAGCGGTATCGGTGCCTATGACTCCGTCGAGGCTGCGCAAACGGCAATCAATGATGGTTCGGAAAAAAGGCGTTACTTTAACGTATTGAAAACGGGTTCATATTGGGTTGAACGCTATGAAAATGTCAACGGCATAGCGACGCCGACGGGAGAGAAACTACCAAATGGGCAGTATTTTTCCCATTTAAATGACGATGTTCGTCAGCTGGCCAATCATAACTATTCAATCAATGAAACCGCATTGGATTTTAACGATATTGGTAACCTTGATTTAGATGAGCCATCGTTAATCCGAATTACCGATATCAATACGCACGATAGCTTCTTAGGGACGATTCAATTTTCACAGATTGCGGCTGCAGGTGGGATTATTCAGCGTTGGTATATGCCTAA
>NZ_JBJNME010000029.1:0-1912 GCF_052168715.1 Serratia sp. CY44782 | reverse complement strand
GCAACCATTGCAGCAGCGGCGCGTCCACCCATGCCGCCAGCTGCGCGACGTAATCTTCCAGCGCCTCGCGGAACACCGGATCCGCCGCGTACAGCGCGGCGCCGGCGCCGGACTGCAGCGCCCCCTGGCCGGTAAACAGCCAGGCATCCTGGCGTGCGCGCGCCTTGCCTGACGGCTGGTCGTAGGATTCCAGCACCACGTGCGCATTGGTGCCGCCGAAGCCGAACGAGGAGACCCCGGCGACCAGCGGACCCTTGCCGCCGAGCGGCACCGGTGAGGTTGGAATGATGGCGTCGAAACCGTCCAGATCGATTTTCGGGTTCAGCGTGCGGAAGTGCACGTTGCCCGGCGCCTGGCGGTGGCGCAACACTTCCACCGCCTTGATCAGGCCGATGACCCCGGCGGCCCCTTCCAGGTGGCCGATATTGGTCTTCACCGCTCCCAGCACCACCGGCTTGCTGCGGTGGCGGCCCAGCACGTTCTTCAGGGCGCCCACCTCGATCGGATCGCCCAACGGCGTGCCGGTGCCATGGCATTCGATGTAGTCCACGTCCTGGCCGCGCAGCCCGGCTTTCGCCAGCGCTTGTTCGATTACCGCTTCCTGCGCGCCACCGTTAGGCGCGGTAAGTGAAGCGCTGCGCCCGTCCTGGTTCACCGCCGTTCCGCGGATCACCGCCAGAATGGTGTCGCCAGCGGCCTCTGCGTCGCTGAGGCGCTTCAGCACCACCGCGCCGACGCCTTCACCGCGGCAATAGCCGTCTGCACCCTCGTCAAAAGTGGCGCAACGCCCCTTCTGCGACAGCATTTTTGACGCGCTGCAGCCCACAAACGAACGGTGACTTAACATAACGTTCACGCCGCCGACCAGCGCAGCGGAACAAACGCCGTTGCGCAGCTTCTCAACCGCCAGATCGACCGCCACCAGAGAAGAAGAACAGGCGGTATCCAGCGTCATGCTCGGCCCGGTCAGCCCCAACAGATAGGACATGCGGTTGGAGGTGATGGATGACGACGAACCCGCACCAAAATAGGGATCCGTCAGGAAGTTATCGCCGTGCATGTGTGCCCAGTCATGGTTCATCTGGCCGACGAAAACGCCAATCGATTGAGAACGCAGCGTATCGAGATCGTATCCCGAGTGGTAAAACGCTTCATAAGCCACTTCCAGCAATAGACGCTGTTGAGGGTCCATCACGCGCGCTTCGGCAAGCGGAACGTTGAAGAACTCATAGTCGAAGCTTTCCACTTCGCTCATGAAGGCGCCCCGGCGCGTGTAGCTGCGCCCGACGGCATTCGGATCCGGATCGTACACTTCGTCGATATCAAAGCGGGAAGCCGGGATGTCGCTGACGCAGTCCGTGCCGGCCAGCAACATCTGCCAGAACTCTTCCGGCGAATAGACCTCGCCCGGCAACCGGCAGGCGCTGCCGATAATGGCGATCGGCTCTTCCGTTCTCTGCCGCACCGCCGCCACCGCCGCAGGCTCCGGCCGACCGTTGCCCTCCCCGGCGGCGGCCTGCACCGCCAGCGCCTCGGCCATCTCCGCAATGCTCGGGTGGTTGAGTGCGAACACGCTGCCCAGCGACACGCCCAACGCTTTGCTGAGCGTCTGAGACAGAATGACGGCATTCAGCGAATCCAGCCCGCTGGCCATCAGCGGCTCATCATCCGCCACCGGCCTGCCGACCGCCTCGGCCGCCGCCCGGCGCACCAGCGCCAGCAGATCCTGAGCCGGCCGGGCCGCCGTCCGTTCAACGGCCGCGCGCTCCCGCCGCTGCAGTTTGAAGCGCGATACCAGCGGCATGTCCAGCACCGTGCGCGCCCAGTCGATCGGCGACACGCACACCGTGCCCGCATGCCCCGACGCCAGCAGCCGCTCAAGCACCGCCCGGCCCAGCGCATTGCCGATCAC
>NZ_JBJNME010000028.1:0-2453 GCF_052168715.1 Serratia sp. CY44782 | reverse complement strand
GCCGCACCTGGCCCTGGCGCTTGATGGTGCCGCCCAGGTGCTGAATGGCGGCGTAGACCAGGTTAGAGCCAATCTGCGCAAAGTCGTCACCGGAGGCCGGCGTGACCGATGCCGCCAGGTGGCCGGTCACCTGCAGGATTTTCCCTGGCCAGTGGCCGGCGCGGGAACGTGAGCGGATGGTGCTGGGCCTGAGTGAGGGCCAGCTGTTGGCGGGAAAACCCTGCTGCTCGAACATCGCCATGCTTTGAGCATAGAGCGTTTCGGCAACCCGCAGCATCAGTGGCCGGGGCTTATCGACCACCTGCAGCAGCTGCTGCAGACGTTGGTTTACCGCTTTGTCATCGACGGTGACTTTGATATTGGCCATCAGCGTGCATCCTTCAAGACCATGCCATAGCGTATTGCGGCATCGAGCGTTGAGGAAGTTACGGGGGCAAAGGTGTTGACCACCAGGCCTGCATCCAGCGTCGCCAGCCACCATTGCCCCTCACCGAGTTGTCGGAACAGGTGCAGCAGCTCGCCGGCACGCACCGCAACGGTGGAAGACTCGATAACCGCCTGCACGCTGGCCCATTGCTGCTGAGTCGGCAACGTGCTGACACCGGCCTGAGCGGCAAGCTGGTGCTCTGCCAGCCAGGCGGTACGGCCGGCGGTGCCGAGCGTCGCCATCTCGCCGGCATCCAGCACGCCGGCGGCGAGTATCTCTCCGGTGCGGTTGCCCTGGGCCACATCGTTAAGCATGTGTGTCAATTCCGGGCCGGCCAATCCCGCGCTGACATAGGGGCGCGACAGCTCTACATCGTACTTGTCCAGGTTGGCTTTCCACACCTCTTTGCCAGGGTTGATATCAAAACCCACGTCGGGGAAGAAGGTCACCGACTGGCCATCCGGGCCGCTGAACCGCACACCGTTCACCGGGGTGAAGGTTGGGCGCCCGTTCTCGTCCTCGCCGGTCATCACCTGCTGAACAACTTCACTGTCGGTGTGCGAAATCACATAGCCCCGTTGTTTTACTTCTTGCTCGGTTAGCGCTTCAGCGCGGCAGCGGCAGTTAAAGCCGTTCGGCGGAAAGATGTACTGCCAAATCGGATCGAGGTAATGGAAGACGCGGTTATGCAGCCGGGCATGGCTGGGACGGGTCTTTGCATCCATGACCGCCACATACCGCCAGTACGGGCGATTTTCGGCGTTGGCCAACATGGACTCATGGCGCGCCGACATGTAGGCCGCCTGGGTGTTGGTGCGGTAGATGGTATTGAGCCGAGCCGGGTTGCCGAGCTGGCGGGTGGTGATTTCGCCGGTATCGGTGTCGATATTTTCCTCGCTGCCCCACCAACCCTTTTTACGCAGTACCGGTTCGAGATTCTTAACGAACCATTCCGGCGTCTGGCCGGCAGCCAGGCCTTCGCGTAACCCGTTCACCAAATCCTGGGCAATATCCAGGCGGGCCAGATTGGCAAAGCCGAATGCGTGCGCATGATCCACTGCTTGCATGGCGTCGGCATCAGTTCGGATACGCAGCCCCTTGTTCTCCAGGTAACGCAGCGCGGCTTCCGGCTTCATGCCGAACAGCGCGCTGATTTCTGCCTTTGATATTGGCATTACTGCCCCTCCTGCTGGGCATACAGGCCAATCAGGCGCGCGATGGTCTGCGTATCACCGAGGTTAGCCTGCAGTAAGGTCGGATCGAGTTGAGGGAACGCATCAGCCAGCGCACCCAGCAGGCTTTGCTCGTCCAATTCCCCGGACAACGCAGCGATAGCCGGCTGCAACATGGCAATCAGACCCTCAGCGGGTTTATTGCCGCTTAACAGTGCCGTTAATGCCTCATCAATCCCGGTTTGCGTGTCATCCGCACCGGGTTTTCGGGTCAACGCGGCCACTAACGCGGCAATGACCTGGGAATTATAACTGCGTGCCTGCGTCGGCGCAGCCGGCGCGCCCAAATTAACCTGCACGGTGCGACTTGCTCCGACAGGTTCGGGTGCCTGGGGTTCAGGCACCTTGAACTTGATGCGCGGCGTGCGGCGCGGGTCGGCGTTTGCCCGGCGGTTGAGCACCAGCAGCGGCCAGAACAGGTCGCTGCGCAGCGTCATGGCTAACTGACGGCTGTCTGACGAAAGAAGATCGTGACGCACTTCGTTGTGGATCACGCCCAGGGCATTGGTGGAGGTCTTGCCGTCGGCCTGTGTGGTCAGCGTACCGCCCAGAATGGCCTTGGACATGGACTTTTCCGCCCAATCAGCCAACGCCATAAACGGCTCATGCGAGCTGTTAGAGGCTTGATGCAGCGTGATTTCCATCTCCTTGGGAATGATGCCGCCGGCATAGCGTCCCAGCTCGGTGACGGCGCGCATCAGCTCGTTTTTCTCTTTCTTGCCGATGCCCTCCGGATATTTACCGATACGCAGCGGGATACCGTAGATCTCCAGCAGCTCCGCCAGGCTCTGAGT
>NZ_JBJNME010000027.1:0-1331 GCF_052168715.1 Serratia sp. CY44782 | reverse complement strand
AAAACACCTTCGGTGTTGTAAGGTTAAGCCTCACGGATCATTAGTACTGGTTAGCTCAATGCATCGCTGCACTTACACACCCAGCCTATCAACGTCTTAGTCTTAAACGTTCCTTCAGGGGCCTTGAAGGCCCAGGGAAGACTCATCTTGAGGCAAGTTTCGCGCTTAGATGCTTTCAGCGCTTATCTTTTCCGCACTTAGCTACCGGGCAATGCCATTGGCATGACAACCCGAACACCAGTGGTGCGTTCACTCCGGTCCTCTCGTACTAGGAGCAACCCCTCTCAATCTTCCAACGCCCACGGCAGATAGGGACCGAACTGTCTCACGACGTTCTAAACCCAGCTCGCGTACCACTTTAAATGGCGAACAGCCATACCCTTGGGACCTACTTCAGCCCCAGGATGTGATGAGCCGACATCGAGGTGCCAAACACCGCCGTCGATATGAACTCTTGGGCGGTATCAGCCTGTTATCCCCGGAGTACCTTTTATCCGTTGAGCGATGGCCCTTCCATTCAGAACCACCGGATCACTAAGACCTACTTTCGTACCTGCTCGAGCCGTCACTCTCGCAGTCAAGCTAGCTTATGCCTTTGCACTAACCTCACGATGTCCGACCGTGATTAGCTAACCTTCGTGCTCCTCCGTTACTCTTTGGGAGGAGACCGCCCCAGTCAAACTACCCACCAGACACTGTCCTCACCCCAGATTATGGGGCCGAGTTAGAACATCAAACATTAAAGGGTGGTATTTCAAGGATGGCTCCACGCAGACTGGCGTCCACGCTTCAAAGCCTCCCACCTATCCTACACATCAAGGCTCAATGTTCAGTGTCAAGCTATAGTAAAGGTTCACGGGGTCTTTCCGTCTTGCCGCGGGTACACTGCATCTTCACAGCGAGTTCAATTTCACTGAGTCTCGGGTGGAGACAGCCTGGCCATCATTACGCCATTCGTGCAGGTCGGAACTTACCCGACAAGGAATTTCGCTACCTTAGGACCGTTATAGTTACGGCCGCCGTTTACTGGGGCTTCGATCAAGAGCTTCGCCTTGCGGCTGACCCCATCAATTAACCTTCCAGCACCGGGCAGGCGTCACACCGTATACGTCCACTTTCGTGTTTGCACAGTGCTGTGTTTTTATTAAACAGTTGCAGCCAGCTGGTATCTTCGACTGGCTTCAGCTCCATCCGCAAGGGACTTCACCTACATGCCAGCGTGCCTTCTCCCGAAGTTACGGCACCATTTTGCCTAGTTCCTTCACCCGAGTTCTCTCAAGCGCCTTGGTATTCTCTACCTGACCACCTGTGTCGGTTTGGGGTACGATTTA
>NZ_JBJNME010000026.1:0-1615 GCF_052168715.1 Serratia sp. CY44782 | reverse complement strand
ACATGCCAGCGTGCCTTCTCCCGAAGTTACGGCACCATTTTGCCTAGTTCCTTCACCCGAGTTCTCTCAAGCGCCTTGGTATTCTCTACCTGACCACCTGTGTCGGTTTGGGGTACGATTTAATGTTACCTGATGCTTAGAGGATTTTCCTGGAAGCAGGGCATCAACTACTTCTGCACCGTAGTGCATCGTCATCACGCCTCAGGGTTAGTATGCAACCGGATTTACCAGGTCACACCCCCTACACGCTTAAACCGGGACAACCGTCGCCCGGCTAGCCTAGCCTTCTCCGTCCCCCCTTCGCAGTAACACCAAGTACAGGAATATTAACCTGTTTCCCATCGACTACGCTTTTCAGCCTCGCCTTAGGGGTCGACTCACCCTGCCCCGATTAACGTTGGACAGGAACCCTTGGTCTTCCGGCGAGCGGGCTTTTCACCCGCTTTATCGTTACTTATGTCAGCATTCGCACTTCTGATACCTCCAGCAACCCTCACAGGCCACCTTCAACGGCTTACAGAACGCTCCCCTACCCAACAACGCTAAGCGTCGCTGCCGCAGCTTCGGTGCATGGTTTAGCCCCGTTACATCTTCCGCGCAGGCCGACTCGACCAGTGAGCTATTACGCTTTCTTTAAATGATGGCTGCTTCTAAGCCAACATCCTGGCTGTCTATGCCTTCCCACATCGTTTCCCACTTAACCATGACTTTGGGACCTTAGCTGGCGGTCTGGGTTGTTTCCCTCTTCACGACGGACGTTAGCACCCGCCGTGTGTCTCCCGTGATAACATTCTTCGGTATTCGGAGTTTGCATCGGTTTGGTAAGCCGGGATGGCCCCCTAGCCGAAACAGTGCTCTACCCCCGAAGATGAGTTCACGAGGCGCTACCTAAATAGCTTTCGGGGAGAACCAGCTATCTCCCGGTTTGATTGGCCTTTCACCCCCAGCCACAAGTCATCCGCTAATTTTTCAACATTAGTCGGTTCGGTCCTCCAGTTAGTGTTACCCAACCTTCAACCTGCCCATGGCTAGATCACCGGGTTTCGGGTCTATACCTTGCAACTAATCGCCCAGTTAAGACTCGGTTTCCCTACGGCTCCCCTATACGGTTAACCTTGCTACAAAATATAAGTCGCTGACCCATTATACAAAAGGTACGCAGTCACACCACGAAGGTGCTCCCACTGCTTGTACGTACACGGTTTCAGGTTCTATTTCACTCCCCTCGCCGGGGTTCTTTTCGCCTTTCCCTCACGGTACTGGTTCACTATCGGTCAGTCAGGAGTATTTAGCCTTGGAGGATGGTCCCCCCATATTCAGACAGGATGTCACGTGTCCCGCCCTACTCATCGAACTCACGACCTGTGCATTTTAGTGTACGGGGCTATCACCCTTTGCTGCGCGACTTTCCAGACGCTTCCACTAACACACAAGCCGATTCAGGTTCTGGGCTCCTCCCCGTTCGCTCGCCGCTACTGGGGGAATCTCGGTTGATTTCTTTTCCTCGGGGTACTTAGATGTTTCAGTTCCCCCGGTTCGCCTCATGCCACTATGTATTCATGACATGATAGTGTGTCGAAACACACTGGGTTTCCCCATTCGGGTATCGCCGGTT
>NZ_JBJNME010000025.1:0-3707 GCF_052168715.1 Serratia sp. CY44782 | reverse complement strand
GGAATGACGGTGGTGGCGGGGCCGCACGCGGCGCTGGCGGCGTTCGTGCAGCGGCATTATGCGCATGAACACACGCCGTTGGCGGTTTCGCACGCTTTCCATTCGCCGATGATGGCAGCGGCAGCGGCGGCGTTTGGCGACGTGGTGAGTACGGTGGCATTGCGCGCACCGACGGATGGGGTGCGGTTTATTTCCACGCTGACGGGGCAAGCGGCGACGGGAGGGCTGCAGACGGCGGAGTACTGGAGTGAGCAAATCACTCAGCCGGTGCGCTTCCTGCAGGCGGTGCAAACGTTGCTGGGGCAAGGCGGCACGCCTGACGGCGTGTTTGAAATCGGACCGGGTGCGACTTTGATCAACATGGCGAAGCGTATCGCGCCCGATGTGCGAACGCAGTGGATAGCCTCCGCAGAGACGCTGCGCGGAACCCCCGCACTCAATCCGTTTACCTATGTGCCGCTGCAATGGGAAAAACCGGTGCCGAAACAAGCATTGCGCCGATCGGTAAGCGCCGAACCTGCGGTAAGCGCCGCAGATATGCTCTATCAGACCCAATGGATGCCGGCAGAACCGCCGACAGAGGTCAATGGCGCTGGCCCATATCTTCTGCTGTCGCGGCGTAAGGTGCCTGTGGCGTTGCCAAAAGACTGGATCTCTATGGTTGCGAACGATCCGGCGGAGATTGCTGCGGCCCTGACGGAGAAAAACTGGAATACCGTCGCGCTCTTCAGCGAGGGCGACGAAGAGGATGTTGTACAGGCACTGAACGTCTTGAAGAGCGGCATGAGCGCGCGACTGGTGTTATTGAAGCGCGCCGATTCGGAAGGCGATGCCGGCCTATGGGGCCTGGCGCGTACCGCCAGATTAGAACAACAGACGTTGCGGCTGAGCTGCCTGGCTTTATATCGCGGCCAACTGATGCAGGCGCTGTCGTTGTGCGTTTGTGAGGATATGGAGGATGAGTGCCGCCTGAGCGACATGGGCGAGTTGCAGGTGCCGCGTCTGCAGCGATATCAACCGCCATCGGGCGAGGGGAATGGCCTTCGCGCCGGGGCGACATACGTAATCAGCGGCGGCAACGGAGCGCTTGGCAGACTGGCTGCTCAATATTTGGCGGAACAGGGCGCGACGCATCTGGTGCTGCTTTCACGCAGCGGGCAGCCTATTGCGCCTGTGCCGCAGTGGGGAAAAAGCATTCAGCTGGCCAGTTTAGCGTGTGATGTGGCAGAGGCTGATCAGGTTAAAGCGGTGCTCCGCCAATTGACGGTGTGGGGATGGCCGGACATCGCCGGGGTTATCCACACCGCGGGCGTCCTGACGGATGGCGTGCTGGTTAACCAGTCGGCCGAGATGTTCATGCAGGCTCAGGCGGCGAAAGTGCTCGGCGCAAGGCATCTGCACGATATTCTTTCGCCGACAGATTTTATTGTGTTGTATTCGTCTGTGGCCGCGACATTGGGGTCGGCGGGGCAAGCGAGTTATGCGGCGGCCAATAGCGCTCTGGATGCTTTGGCGGAGCGGTGGGCTCAGGCCGGCGAATGCGCATTGTCCATCCAATGGGGAGCATGGTCAGATGTCGGGATGGCGGTACGCAGTCACGCTGTCTCGCGCATTGAACAATCAGGCTATGGTCTGCTTGATAACGAATCGGGAATGTCGCTCTTGGCGCGGTTGCTGCAGTCACGCAGTCGTGGCGTCATCTGTGCTTCCCCGATTGCGTGGCGAAAGCTCTCGCATTTATCCCCACGTTTTTCTTCCTTTATGACAGCGATGGCGACGCCGTCCACATCGAGCGCGGATGCGCAGGCGGAGTGGTCAGTCGAAGACGTGCGGCGATTGGTCCGAGAGAGCATTGAACCCTTCTTGTCGGAAAAACGCTTTGATGAAGACTTGCCTTTCATGGAGGCGGGGTTGTCTTCTCTCGATTTGGTACAGATTAGGCAGGCACTGCTGAAATCATTGCCAACATCGCTGGAATTGCCCGCGCATTTCGTTTTCAACTATCCGACCGCTCGCGACGTCAGTTTGCATCTCATTGAGCAACTGGGGGCCAAGACATCGTCGGTGCCAACCGTTGTTTGGCAGCGTCTGAATGATAAAACGGATGGGGAACCGCTGTTCCTGATCGGCGGCGTTATGGGGAACGCAGAGAAAACCTTCGGCACGTTAGCGCAGGCGCTTTCTGTGCCGGTATACGCCGCGATGCCGGCGATCCCGGCAGACCCGCTGGCGCAACAGGTTACTCTGGAGTCGGTGGCCGCCGCGTTGCGTGAAGCCATGCTGCGCGAGGTGCCCAGCCCGTCGTACAGCGTTGGCGGGCTTTCCTTTGGTGCCGCGCTTGCGCTCGAGGTGGGGCTGCATTTGGAGGAGCAGCAACGTTTGTCACGGGTGATCATGTTTGATCCTCGCCATTTGGTGCCGTTTATTGCTCCGCCAAAACCTGCACCTTTTGAAATTCTCCTGGAAAACTATGTGGCGCCGCGGCAGCTGTTCGCGCCCGTGCTGCTATTCCAGAGCACCATTCCGCCCATTGAGACGCAATCCGAGATGATGCGTGAGGCCAGCCGTTCCTTCCAGAGCGATACCGACGTTATAAAACGTTGTCATGAGTTGGCATCCACGCTCGAGGTGGTTCCGTGTGATGGGCACCATTTCAATCTGTTGTACAAACACTACCCACCATTGGTCAGAAAGATTGAAGAGGAAATGATTCCATCCGTTTCTGAAAGGGGAGACGGCGAGGCAGAAGCGATCGCCATCATAGGCACGTCTTGCCGCTTGCCTGGGAATGTCTCTTCTCCGGAAGACTTCTGGCAGATAATGCTGGCCGGCGCCGATTGTGTCGGCAATATTCCCGCCTCACGGTTCGATATTGACGAAGTCTACGATCCCAATCGTGATGCCGCCGGCTGCAGCTATACCCGCCAGGGCGCATTCATCAGCCATGCCGAAGACTTCGACTATGCCTTTTTCGGCATTTCGCTGGCGGAGGCTAAAGTGATGGATCCTCAACAGCGATTATTGCTGGAAGTGGCCTATGATGCTTTCCATAGCGCCGGATTGAACAAAACGAGTTTAAAAGGCTCATCGACCAGCGTTCACATCGGTTTGGCGAACGATGACTGGAGCAGCATGGGACGCGACGAAGAGGCCCACAATCCTTACTTTGGCGCGGGGGTTTCCGGTTCTATATCCTCCAACCGCATCTCTTATCTGTTGGGGCTGACTGGCCCCAGCGTCACTATTGATACCGCCTGTTCTTCTTCTCTGGTGGCGGTCGATCTGGCGGTTGACAAATTGCGCCAGGGCATTTGTTCGATGGCGCTGGTCGGCGGCGTAAACGTAATGCTGCATCACCGAATGTTTGTCAGCGCCTGTGCGACCAAGGCATTGTCTTCGCAGGGGCGATGCGCCACCTTTGATGAGACGGCGGACGGCTATTGCCGTGGCGAAGGCGCAGGCGCGGTGGTGCTGAAGCGCCTCAGCGACGCGGAGGCCGACGGCGACGCCATTCTGGCGGTGATCCGCGGAACGGCGGTGAACCAGGACGGACGCAGCGTATCCATGACGGCGCCGAATGGGTTGGCGCAAGAGGCCGTCATCACGCGGGCGCTGGCGGAAGCCGGGCTGCGCGGCCAGGACGTGGACTACATCGAATGCCATGGCACCGGCACGCCGTTGGGCGATCCGATCGAGGTGGGCGCCCT
>NZ_JBJNME010000024.1:0-2940 GCF_052168715.1 Serratia sp. CY44782 | reverse complement strand
TGTGGTCTGAAATCGGCCGTCAGGCCCAGGCAAGGCTACGCGGCCAGCTCTATTACCTGCGCGGTCGCCAGCGTGCGATTTGGGTCGCCAGCCAGGCGCAGGACTTCATCCCCGTGCGGACTGTCGGCAATGCGCTGGTTGTGGCGGTTGCCGGCTTTAGTGAGTTCGGTGTGGTGCCTGGACGGCGTGACCTGCGTCTGCAGTTGGTCGACGGCACCCGCGTTTACCGCCGTATCCTCACCGCCACGCGCCTGAGTGATTACGAGCTGCTGGCGCTGGACGGTGACGTTCCGCCGGCGAATTCCATCAGCCAGGTGTCATTGATGGCGCTTTGCCGCCAGAACACTGACGACATCACCTGGGAACACACGACCGATGCGGACGGGTTTGCCCAGGTATCAACCACATTCCGAGGGCTACGCGATGAGCTGGAGTGATTTTGAGTATTCCACCGCCAACGGCCAGCCGGTCACGCTCTATGAGTTCGTGCGGGGCGATACGCAGTTTTTCCGCTACACCAACGCCGATCAGGATATCACCGCCGCCGGTGCAGTCTGGCAGCAGCAGGCGATCAGTGATGGCGGTCTGAGCGTCGGTGCCGGCGACAGCATGGACATTACGCTGCCTACCACCAACCCGGTGGCCATGCTCTTTCGCGGTCTGCCACCGTCCCAGCCGGTGCGCGTTCGTATTCATCGCTGGCACGTCGGCGACAGCCAGGGCGAGTTCCGCACCGTCTGGATCGGCTCCATTACCGAGGTCAAGCGCGAGGCGATAGACCGCACTCGGCTGGTCACCGCCAGTCTGGCCAGCACATTCACCCGCAGCGGCCTGCGCCTGACCTGGGGGCGTGCCTGTCCGTATTCGCTGTATGACCACAATTGCAAGGTGTCGCCGGCAGCGTTCGGCGTCGGCGGCCTGGTTATCAGCGCGCTCGATGGGGTGAGTATCACCGTCAATCTGCCGGCCGGCTCGCCTGACGGTTGGTTTTCCGGTGGGTATCTGGAATGGCTGGCGGATGGCGTGACAGAACGGCGCGGGCTACGCGCGCAGAGTGGCAACGTGCTGGGGCTGTTCGGCGGCTCGGCCGGGCTAAGCGTTGGCCAGGTGGTGGCGGTTTTTCCAGGATGCGATCGCACCATCGCGACCTGTAACGACAAGTTTAACAACGTCCTGAACTACGGCGGCCAGCCTCATATGCCGGGCAAGTCGCCGTATCAGATCATCAAACTGTTTTGAGGAAACGCGTATGTGGTGGGCTGTTGCGAAATTCGTTGCGGTAATTGTGGCGTCCTATGTGCTGAATACGGCGTTGGCTCCGAGGCAAAAGAACAACACGCCGGAAGCGGCGACGGAGGATGACTGGAACCTGCCTCAGCCGACCGAAGGCACGCCGCAATGCATCTTCTTTGGTGATTGCTGGAGCGAGGACTGGTTTGTTCTTGCCTATGGCAATTACCGCTATGACGCCATCAAAAAGTAAGGGGAATGCCATGTTGATCACGATGGAAGATATCCGCGCCGGCGGCGGCTGTGCGCCTGGTTTGCGCGCCTTCTTTGCCCGCTATGGGCTAGACCTGAAAGCCTTCATTCGCGATGGCGGTATCGATGCCGAGCTGCTGGCCGGCACCGGGGATGCGCTGGCGATCAAGATTGTGCGCCTGGCACAGGCCAAATCTGAGCCGGAGGCTAACTAATGGGCGGCGGTGGCAAGGGGTCGAAGAAAGTCACGGTGGGCTACAGATACTCGTGGGATATCCAGGCCGGGATTGGCCGTGGCCCGGTTAATGAGATTGTGGCCATCAGCGCCGATAAGAAAACGGTGTTTGCCGGCACACCTGGTCAGATTACTGGCAACACGTCGCTGTATATCGATAAGCCGAACCTGTTCGGTGGGGAAGACACCGGCGGTGAAGGCGGCATTCAGGGAACCCTTGAGGTGATGATGGGTGGCCCCGACCAGGTGCCGTCTCCTTCATTATTGACGTTGCTGACGGGGTTAGTGCCAGGTTTCCGGGGGCTGGTCACCACCTTCTTTAGCGGGTTGGTCAGCTGCTACAGCGCTTCACCTAAGCCGTGGTCGTACCGCGTTCGCCGCAGTACGCAAGGCTGGGATGGGCCGGTGTGGTATCCGGAGAAGGCGCTTATTCTGCTGCAGAACACCGAGGGGCAGCTTGATGACGAGGCCGACCTGACCGCTGAACAGATTGCCAACCTGCGTGCGATCCACGCCATGAACCCGGCGCACATCCTGGTAGAGTGCGCGCTCAATCGTGACTGGGGACGCGGGCTGGTGCTGGGCGACCTGGACATTGACAGCTATCGCATCGCGGCTGACAGGCTCTATGACGAAGGATTTGGCCTGTGCTTTCGCTACAACCGCCAGGACGACCTCAATACGTTTGTGCAGCAAGTTTTGGATCACATCGGCGCAGCTCAATACGGTGACCTGAGCACCGGCAAACTGACGCTCAAGCTGCTACGCGATGACTACGACCCCAATACCTTACCGCTGTTTACCTACGACAACGGCATCGTGGGTGTACAGGACGACGACAGCACCAGCGCCGACGCGGCCCCGAATGAAATTGTGGTGACGTACCGCGACCCGGTGACCAACAGCGAAGGCGAAGTGCGCGCGCAGAACCTGGGGGCGATCCAGAACGTGGGGTTGATATCAGAGAGCGTCGAATACAAAGCGGTGCCGACCCACGCGCTGGGCGCGAGGTTGGCGCAACGTGACCTCGAAACCCGCGCGGCCGGGTTGACCCGACTAATTATCAATTTCGACCGGCGCGGCGGCGTGTTGACGCCGGCCGGCGTTTTTCGCATTAGCCTGCCAGAGCGCAACATCGGCAACATGGTGATGCGGGTTGGCAAGATTGAAGAACAGGACACCGGTGAGTTGAAGGTCACGGCCATTCAGGATGTGTTCGGGAT
>NZ_JBJNME010000023.1:0-1275 GCF_052168715.1 Serratia sp. CY44782 | reverse complement strand
CTGGCGTTTTTCGCATTAGCCTGCCAGAGCGCAACATCGGCAACATGGTGATGCGGGTTGGCAAGATTGAAGAACAGGACACCGGTGAGTTGAAGGTCACGGCCATTCAGGATGTGTTCGGGATGCCGAGCACGTCGTACAGCAGCGGCGAGCAAGGCAGCACCTGGTCACCGCCGGACAAGACGGCACGTCCCGTTACTGATAGCCAGCTCCTTGAACTGCCCTATATCGTCCTCGCTGCCACCGTCGGGCCGGCGGAGCTGGCGGCCATTCCCCCGGAGGCCGGTTACCTGGGCGTGATGGCCAGCGCGCCCAGCAGTGCCTCCATCAACTACCTGCTGCAGACGCGCGCCGACGGCGTGAACTGGCGCGGTAATCTTAACGGCGACTGGACGCCAGCGGTCACGCTAACACAGCCAGCAGGTCGCTTTGATACCACCTTTAAGGCGTCATTAACCACGCTGCCGGCAGTGGGTGCAGGGGCGATTATCGGTGATGAGATTGTTCGTATCGATGCCGCCGACCTTGCGACCGGGACGTTGACCGTCGGGCGTGGCTGTGCCGATACGTTGCCGGCTGGCCATCTGGCCGGCGCGCGGCTGCGTTTCTTCCAGGATGCAATTGAAAGTGATGGGTTGGAATATCTGGAGGGAGAAACGATAGACGTTCGTTTGTTGACGCGAACGGCACAAGAAACACTTGCTGCCGGCGCTGCACCTGTTAACCATTTGACGCTACAGGCTCGCCAGGCAAAACCCTATTTGCCGGCAAATATTCGTTTAAATGACGAACCTTATCCCCTCGTTGCAGAACCGGCAGCGGAATATATTTTAACCTGGTCACACCGTGACAGGCAATTACAAGCTGACCGGTTAATTGATTATCTCGATAGCAGTATTGGCCCAGAGTCGGGGGTGGCTTATGTAATTACACTCGTTCGCCCTGATACCGGGGATATCGTCTGGACGACAAACACGGTGGCGGACACATTGACGCTGCCGTATTCATCCAGTGAAGACCCGGCAAATATCGTGCATTCAGTGAGTATTAAAGCTACGCGTGGCGATTTTGAATCGCTCAATAGCTGGGTAGTTACATTACCGGCAGGCCATTATGTTGAACCTATCCCGGAGCCAGAGCCGCCACCGGAAGCGCCTGAAGGCGGTAGCGAATGAGTGATTTTTATTACGGTCAAGGAAAAGTCTACCTGGCTCGCCGCAATACGGCGGGCCAGGCTTTATCATGGCGCTGGATTGGTGATGTTTCTGCGTTAAC
>NZ_JBJNME010000022.1:0-4727 GCF_052168715.1 Serratia sp. CY44782 | reverse complement strand
TTTTAGCTTTTTGATTTTGACCTTAAGGGGGATTGAAGGGGGCGAAGCCACCTCACCAGTAAACAATACGAAGTATTGTGCTAACTGGCTATCTAATACAATTAGTAATACAAAAAAAACAAAAGTCAATCACGGGGAAATAATAATAAGGCGAGGCCATTAAAACCCCGCCTTATTAAATTTAATAAAATCACTTAATTAATTTATAACCATCTTTTAAACTAAACCATGTATGCATAAATACAATATTTCTACCAAGCAATTTTTTTATATCAGACGGTGTTAATGGCTTATCATACAAAACAAAATCAGAAAGCACCTGATAATATGTTTTATCAGGGACACCATAGTGATCTTTCTTCAAAACCTCACCACTGGCAATACCATGAGCAACAATCCCCTCTCCTGACCTATATAAAAAAACTAAGGAACCTTTTTCGATATAAGTCATTTTCTCTTTATAACCATCCTCAAATGTCGCAGCAATACCATTAGAAACCATAAATAGGTCATCATCTTTATCATGGACAATATTAGTATTCACGACATAACAATTAGGATAGATACCAGCATGTAAACCATCATCAGATTGGTTAGCCATATCTTTTAAACTGGTATCATCAAAAATATAACGTTTAAGAAGAAGATAGGTAAGCTCATTTCGACTATAACCAGAATTCTGACTGGCAAGAGTAAACAACCGATCTTCATCCAAAGTAAGCCTAAGATTCACGGTAGAGGAAATCTGTTCAACAGCATCTTTTTTGTCTAACGATTTTAGAAACGACATACAACCCCCAAATCAGAGAAAAAATCAGTACACTGACCAGAACAGTAGCACAGAGCAGTAACCAGTACAATAAAGTTTATCTGAATGGAAGAACCCCCAAGAGAGGGCTGTTATCTGATATGGTTAAGGCGATTACTTGACAAGATAAAAGGTTTACTCTGTGAAGAATCAAAAAACCACCCTTGGAGAGGGCTGTTATCTGATATGGTTAAGGCGGTTACTTGACAAAGGAAAAAAACCAGTTAAAACAGAAGAAAAGACAGAACCCCTAATGCTACGGTCGCCAAACTCATCGCATTAGGGGTTCAGGGAAAAGGAACTACTTATGTATAACAACGATAATCAACAAAATTTTGTAAGTCAAATGCCTGTGAAGCCTTACTGCTCTGATGATTTGAGCACTGGACTTCGTATCAGGAAGAAAGAAAAAGCACTGGAAATGCTCTACATACAAGCAAACCAGCCTGCCATCCAAACCTGTTTGCTTTTCGATCTCGATGATGACAACTGTTTCTATAAATTCGAAGATGTCGGGCTTCCTGTGCCCCACTTCATAACGAAAAGCCCGAACTCAGGAAGATGCCACTATGGATACATACTTCAGAACGGAGTGTGTAAGACACAACAGGCACGATTAAAGCCTTTAAGGTATGCCGCAGCCATAGAAAACGGTATGGCTAACAAATTAGGATCAGATCCGGGCTACGTTGGACTAATCACGAAAAACCCGCTAAATCCACACTGGTCCCCCTACTGGTCTGGGGCTGATCTATATGATTTAGATTATCTCGCCGATTTTGTAGACCTAAATGCTCCTAACCCAAAAGAAAAGAGAGGACTGGAGTATGGACTTGGCCGAAATGTTAACCTTTTTGACGATCTACGCTTGTATGCGTATAGGCACGTTTTAGAGTTCAAAGATTCATCAAGCTTTGACTCTTGGATGCGAGAAATAGAGAACCAAGCCATTAATTTAAATACGTTATGTAATCCTAAAAACTTACTACCGTTTGGAGAAGTAAAGGCAACTGCCAGAAGCATAGGAAAATGGACTTGGAAAAATTTTAGTCGTTCAGCATTCTCCAGCGTTCAAGCTCACCGAGGAAGAATGAATGGTGGAAAAAAGAAAAATAACTATAAAAAACAATCAAATATAGAAGAAATGATCAGGTTTTTAGGAGGTGAAAAATGAGAGTCAGCAGAAATGGGTTAACACAAAAACAACTGGCAGAAAAATTTAACATCTCAGTCACAACAGTCATAAAATACACAGCCATAGAAAGGGAAGAGTATGAATCAAAAGCCAAGGAAAGACGCCTGAAAGCTTACACAATGCGTTCTAACGGCTTTTCTCTTAAAGAGATAGCATTAGAGCTTGGATGCTCTTACAACGCAGCAGCGGCTCTCGTGAAGCGATATAAGCATATAGATATGCTGAAGAACCATTCTGTTGTATAATAAATTTTAGAAAATATAGAAACTGTGGAGGGTTTATGAATTTAGAAACACTATACCATCATGATTTAAAAGAAAAAAAAGAAACAGATTTTTCTTTTTCTATCGAAGAAAGAAAATGGGCGGCTGAGGCAGTAGCCGATTGTTATAAAAGAATTGAAAATGGAACTGCTAAAAAACTAAAAGCAAGGGATTGATTTAATGTATTCAGTAATCACCGCAAATAATACGCTGGATGAATTCGTCGAAGAATATCTTTCTGATGACGATTTCAACCAGTTGATAAGAAAACTTGAAAACATTCCACATACAAGGCCGTACTGGGAAAACACACGCTATAAATACATTATAGCAGCAAAGATCTATTTTCTTTATGAAATAGATGACTCTAATATGTATGTTTTCATACTGGCAGTAAAGTTTAATAATTCAAGGAAAACATTTAATTTTGCCAAAACCCCAACGCAAATAAAAACCATGAAAAAATGGATTAAGAACAAAAAGAACATTTATCAATAAAGAATTTTCTATAATTTGTTTTCGTAATGATTCAACAAAAAGTTAACCATTGCTTTTATATTTTCAATGTCATCGTCCAAATCTTGGTCTTTTAATTTCATTTTTTTGTTTTGTTTTTTCAAGTCTTTTTGTCTCTTCTCTTCTTTTTTCAAATTTTTCTCTGATTTCATCTTTTCTTGTATGGACAAAAAACGGCCTGACGACTTTTTGAAAAAATTGAACAAATCCACTAAAATGTCTTCTTGTAAATCCAATTCTAAATTCAACTGTATTAGCCTCTGCTCTATTTCTAAGCTGTCGATTTCTGACTGTTTCAGCAATTTTATTAATTCGTTGTTGTTCAAAATCAATTGCTTCAATTTGTCTTGTTCTTTCTTCTCTTTGGCTTTTTGCTTCTCTTGGTTTAATTTTATCATTTCTATTATCTTGCTCATTTAATTCCTCACTATCATTCTTATTATTATCAAAATCGTTAAAAACAAATTTAGAGAAACTATCGAGATCAAAGCTGTCTGTATTTTTATGTTGATTATTCTGATCTTCATGGTCATTTGTTTTTTTAGCTCTTGACTCAATAATACTCGCATTTTTTTTCGGTGATCTGTTATATCTTTCAGCAATTCTTGCTGATCTGTTTTTAAGTAATTTATCAAAGATTTCTCTATGTTCTGCGAGTGCTCTTTTAGCAAACTCTGGATCTCTTTCTCGGTTATTTTTTGGTGATTCTCTATAAATTCTGTAATCTCTGTCCTCTTCATAAATGTCTCCTTTTAACACTGTTGGCTTTTCATCTGGTGAAAACTTAATAGATATCTGATTTTTTCTAACTCTGTTGATGTGAATATCTTTTGATTTTAAATAATCGATCAACTCATCTCTGTTGTTTATTTCTTGAACAATAATTTTTCCGAGGATCTCGTTCTGTATCTGTTCAAGTTTTGCTCGTTTTTCTTCCGGGATGTTGGTCGGAACCCTGACCAAGCTGTTCTTTTCGTCTTTGTCCAACACTGACGAAAAGCCGTGCTCAAAGTTGTTCTTCTCACAAAACGCATTGAAAAGATGATGATCTGTATTGTGGTAGTAGGCTTTAAAGGCTCTGCCGTCTTGTAAGGCATTAAAGGTTGTATAGTTAAGCTCTAACCTTCCCTTGTCCATATGCTGGACCCACATGATAGGAGGGCGGTTTTCAGGTGGAACACCAGAAAAAAGCACCTCTTCAAAATCTGCAATCATCTTCTGTTTTAAGTTTTCATCTGTGTCGTTTTCCTCGAAAGATAGAACACCAGTAATATATGGATGAGCAAATTTTTTAGACTTTATATAATCATTAAAATTCTCAATATCTGCTCTTGTTGTTGTTGTCATAACCTGAACAAATTTGCGATTTTCTTCTGTGTCCGTAGGTCTAACTCTTAGAATATAATTAAGAGAATGCTCAACATTCTTCTGTCTTTGCTTACCTCCTATCTGTTTGTGTATCATTGGCAGATCCTCTCTTTATTTTTTCGATGTCGTCAACAATCTGATCAAACAAATATGCGAACTGTTCACCATTGCCAGACAAAAAATAATCAATGTTGGTATTCATTTTTTTAGCGATTTGATTAATGTTGTTAGCAACATTAGATAGCAAAAATAATTGTTCCTTGTCGTCGTTTTTATGTATTCTATTTTTTAGTTTTGTAGTGCTTGTCAAAAGTAATTCACGAATGGCAGCAGCTCTTGTTAAATCTAATCTTTTAGTTAACTCGTCAACTTCTGACATTTCTTGATCTGAAAGACAAAGAGAAACAAAATTTTTTCTCTGGTATTTTTCTTTATAATCACGCATATCCTGTCCTTTTTTTTAGCTTTTTGATTTTGACCTTAAGGGGGATTGAAGGGGGCGAAGCCACCTCACCAGTAAACAATACGAAGTATTGTGCTAACTGGCTATCTAATACAATTAGTAATACAAAAAAAA
>NZ_JBJNME010000021.1:0-5464 GCF_052168715.1 Serratia sp. CY44782 | reverse complement strand
AAACGCCGTAGCGCCGATGGTAGTGTGGGGTCTCCCCATGCGAGAGTAGGACACTGCCAGGCATCAAATAAAGCCGAAAGCCCTGAACTGACGTTCAGGGCTTTTTGCTATGCGTAAAATAAATATCCTGACTGTATCTATTGCTTTGAAAAATGCCTTTTTGGCATATGTAGCTTAGTCTTATAAGGAAGAATAATGTTTTTTGTCAGGGAAATAGCCAGATCAATATATAATTGATAGCTTCAGATTATTATTTAAATAATAAAAATTCCTATTTATTAAGATGTTGATGAGAATTTTCCGGTTATATCAAAGATAAGTCTTAATGCTTCAGTGTATTATTCGATAAATTTCACGTTAATTAAAACAAATATTAGCCAGACGCCTCGAATCGAGTAGACTAGGCGAAAGATTATTTCCGTATAGGTACTGAACGTTATGTCTACTGAAAGCGCGTCTTTAAAAAACCACAATACGTTTGCGCTCCCGGTCAACGCAGCGCACCTGATCATAGCCGATAGAATTGAGCAGATGCTCAAGGTTTGGCAACAAACGCGCAAGCGTCAGGAGCCGCTGCTGATTCTCGGTGAAGGTAGCAACGTGCTGTTCCTGGAGGATTTTTCAGGCACGGTCATGGTCAATCAGCTAAAGGGTATCGACGTTCGGGAAGATAGCGATGCCTGGCATCTCCACGTCAGCTCCGGTGAGAATTGGCATGATCTGGTGCAATATACGCTGCAGGCAGGGATCTGTGGCCTGGAAAACCTGGCGTTGATTCCTGGATTGGCCGGCTCCGCGCCTATTCAGAACATCGGCGCCTACGGCGTCGAATTGAAAGACGTTTGCGAGTATGTCGATCTGCTGGATTTCTCTACCGGCGCTATCGATCGCATTCCGGCTGCCGAGTGTGGTTTCGGCTACCGGGAAAGTATTTTCAAACACCGTTTCCAAACCGGGCATGTCATTGTCGGGCTGGGTTTACGCCTCAACAAACAGTGGCAACCCAAATTGAGCTACGGCGATCTGACCAAGCTGGATCCTGCCACGGTGACGCCGCTTCAGGTATTTGAATCCGTATGCGCCATGCGCCGCAGCAAACTGCCCGATCCGCGTGAAACCGGCAATGCCGGCAGCTTCTTCAAGAATCCGCTGGTGAACGCAGAGAAAGCCGCAGGACTCATCGCCAAATATCCCGGCATGCCGCATTATCCACAGCAGGATGGCCAGGTGAAGCTGGCCGCCGGCTGGCTTATCGATCAATGCGAACTGAAAGGATATCGTATCGGTGGTGCAGCGGTACACCGCCAGCAGGCGCTGGTGCTGGTGAACATTGACAACGCCCACAGCCAAGATGTGGTAGCGCTGGCGCGCCACGTACGCAAGACGGTGGCCGATAAATTCGGCGTCTGGCTGGAGCCTGAGGTGCGTTTTATTGGCGCGACCGGTGAGCTGAATGCCGTGGCGGTGCTGTCATGAAAGATACCAAGGTTCCGCTAAAACTGATCGCATTGCTGGCCGATGGCGAATTCCATTCCGGGGAACACCTCGGTGAGTCACTCGGCATGAGCCGTGCTGCGATCAATAAGCATATTCAAACCATTCGCGAGTGGGGGCTGGATGTTTTTACCGTGCCTGGCAAAGGTTACAGCCTGCCTGGTGCTATCCAGCTGTTGGAAGCCGAGCGTATCCTCAGCCTGCTGGAAGACAAGCGTGTAAGCGTGTTGCCGGTGGTCGATTCCACCAACCAATACTTGCTGGACCGCATCGCCGAATTGCACTCCGGTGACGCCTGCGTCGCTGAATACCAACAGGCGGGGCGTGGGCGCCGCGGGCGGCAGTGGATCTCGCCATTCGGCGCTAATTTATACCTGTCGATGTTCTGGCGCTTGGAGCAAGGCCCGGCGGCGGCAATGGGGCTTAGCCTGGTGATCGGGATGGTGATGGCGGAAGTTCTGCAGCGTCTCGGTGCGGCAGACGTGCGCGTTAAGTGGCCTAACGATCTTTATCTGAACGATCGTAAACTGGCGGGGATCCTGGTCGAACTGACGGGAAAAACCGGCGATGCGGCTCAACTGGTCATCGGTGCCGGCATTAACCTGGCGATGCGGGATACCAACGCCAGCGCCATTACCCAGGGCTGGATTAACCTGCAGGAAGCGGGAATTCAGATCGATCGCAATGAGCTGGCTGCAACCCTGCTCAATGAGCTGCGTCAGTCATTGAAACAGTTTGAGATAGACGGACTGGCGCCCTTTATCGGTCGCTGGCGTACCCTGGATAACTTTATCGACAGACCGGTCAAGCTCCTGATTGGCGAGCGGCAGATTGTGGGCATCGCCCGAGGCATCGATTCGCAGGGGGCGCTACTGCTGGAACAAGACGGGGAGATAAAACCCTTCATCGGCGGGGAGATATCGCTGCGCAGTGCGGAATAGTTAGAGAAAGGGGGGACAGCAACGTCCCCTGAATCGATCGGTAGGTTTACTTTCTTAAACGCACACTTTCAACGGCGTGGTTAGCGCTTTTGGTCATGATCAGGCTAGCGCGTTCGCGCGTAGGCAGTATATTCTGCTGCAAATTCAATCCGTTAATTTCATTCCACAATTGCGTGGCGATATTAATCGCTTCCGGTTCCGGCAATTTTGAATAGTGATGGAAATAAGAATCGGGATTGGAAAATGCGCCCTGACGGAATTTCAGGAAGCGATTGATATACCAGCTTTGCAATAGCGTCTCCGGGGCATCAACATATATAGAGAAGTCGACAAAATCGGAAACGAATACGCGATGCGGATCGTGAGGGTAATCCATACCGCTTTGCAATACGTTAAGCCCTTCCAGTATCAGAATATCCGGCTGCTCGATGACTTTATTGCCCTCGGGCACAACGTCGTAGATCAAATGGGAATAAACCGGGGCGGTGACGCGTTTGGCGCCGGATTTCACTTCCGACACGAATTTCACCAGGCTATGCATATCGTAAGACTGCGGGAAGCCTTTTTTCTTCATCAGGCCGCGTTCGTTCAGCACCTTATTAGGATGCAAGAAACCGTCGGTCGTGATCAGCTCAACGCTGCGGTGTTCCGGCCAGCGGCTCAGCAGTGCCTGCAACAAGCGCGCTGTTGTGCTCTTACCGACGGCTACGCTGCCGGCGATGCCGATGACATAGGGAATCTTTTGCCCGTCGGTGCCGAGGAATTGCTCCAGTACCGCCTGCCGCCGCAGGTTGGAGCTGATATAGAAGTTCAACAGTCGTGACAGCGGCAGATAAATCTGCGCAACTTCTTCCAACGAGAGATCTTCGTTAATCCCTTTCAGTTTAACGATCTCTTCTTCCGACAACGTCAGCGGCACCGAATCTCTCAACGCAGCCCATTGGGTACGATCGAACTGTAGGTAGGGCGTTGCTAAAGATTGATCTCTTTTTATCATAAGCCAAATTCTGCCTGTTAACGCAGGTTGGGAAAGGCGCCGGACGCCAGCTCCAGAGAATAAACAAGCTGCATATTATAGACAGCTTCGTTTTTGGCGTAGACTTTTTTCGCAAAAGTTGTCGATAGGCAGCAGTTTATGTCAATTGTGCGAAGCGGCCCGCAGTTGATAAAGCGGGGTTGCAAGGCGGTATCATCGGGGCCGGATACCGCCTGAAGGCTAGCTGGCGATGGCGCGCGAAGGTTGGTTCACGGCGAACAGGCGTTTGTAATAAATAACGGTTGGATGGTAATGCCCATCGGGCCCTGCCGCATAATCCGGTAGCTCGCCTAAACAGCGATAACCCAGGCTGCGATAAAGCGCTTCTGCTGCCGAACCGGCCTGCGTATCCAGGTACAATAGTCCGCGCTGCTGTTGCAGTGCCGCGTGCTCCAGTGACTTCATCAGCGCCTGACCTACGCCGTTTCGGCGAGCGCGGCTATGCACCAACAGCTTCACTACCTCCGCACGATTACGGCCGTTCGGCTTCTGGCAGAGCTCGAGTTGCACGGTGCCAACGACGCCGCGCTCGTCACGGGCAATCCACAGCAGCAGTTCACCTTTGGCCAAGGCCGGCCGCAGACTGTGGAAGTAGCTTTCGGCGTCTTCGTGAGGGATTAAGGTGTCGTAACCGACAGAAGCGCCGTGCGTGACGGCATCGGTCAACAGGCGGGCCAATTCATCGCGGTAAATCGGTAGCGTAGCGGCGTTGATAGGCACTATTTTCATCGGTCATTCCTCCTGGGATGGGGGTAATGAAGAGAAGCAATAACTGAGCCACAGCGGCGAAAGGCATGGCGACGGCAAAAGGGCGAGGGATCAGTGTAGCCCACGCCGCAGTCCGGGGCAGGTATCCCTTTTTTGGTGCATCGATCCCGCTCACAGTTTACCTGCGCGGGTTAAGTGTTTTGAGAAGCCCGACACGGAGAAAGCGGCGCTCAAGGCTTGCAAAAAGTGGATAAAATTGTAGAGAATGATTGCAGCGAGTGATGAATGTTTGCACGCCGCAGGCTGCGAATTGCATGACAGTATGCAAAATTGACTGATTTATGAGCGAAAGTGCGCGTAAAGCAATTTTTTTGTTGCATAGGTCGCCCGCTCTACCTAGAATGCGCTGCACTTGATGCCGGCTTAGCTCAGTAGGTAGAGCAACTGACTTGTAATCAGTAGGTCACCAGTTCGATTCCGGTAGCCGGCACCATTCAAGTCACAAGTAGTTAAAATCTGGTGGGGTTCCCGAGCGGCCAAAGGGAGCAGACTGTAAATCTGCCGTCACAGACTTCGAAGGTTCGAATCCTTCCCCCACCACCAAATCTTGCCTTCGGCGATTAACTGAGATGCGATAAATACCGCAACGGTTGATGGCGGGAGGAGAGGGCGAAAGCCTTCGGCAAGGTTCGAGCTGTGCAGCGCAAGGCGCAGCCGGCCCGAAGGATGCGAGCCGAGTGATGAACAATCCTGCTCCATCCCAAAATTCTACAGAAAAATCAGGTAGCCGAGTTCCAGGATGCGGGCATCGTATAATGGCTATTACCTCAGCCTTCCAAGCTGATGATGTGGGTTCGATTCCCACTGCCCGCTCCAAGATGTGCTGATATAGCTCAGTTGGTAGAGCGCACCCTTGGTAAGGGTGAGGTCGGCAGTTCGAATCTGCCTATCAGCACCACTTCTTAATTTCTCGCCCCCTGATTTTCTTTCTGTTCTGGATTCAACGAGCAAATGCTTGGTTGATGTGGTGATACCACCGATTTATCCGTGTCTTAGAGGGACAATCGATGTCTAAAGAAAAGTTTGAACGTACAAAACCGCACGTTAACGTCGGTACTATCGGCCACGTTGACCACGGTAAAACTACCCTGACTGCAGCGATCACTACCGTACTGGCTAAAACCTACGGCGGTTCTGCACGTGCTTTCGACCAGATCGATAACGCGCCAGAAGAAAAAGCTCGTGGTATCACCATCAACACCTCTCACGTTGAGTATGACACCCC
>NZ_JBJNME010000020.1:0-7645 GCF_052168715.1 Serratia sp. CY44782 | reverse complement strand
GCCGATTCTGACTACACCAAAATCGCCACGGTCATCAAATCGACCACGGCAACCAACATTTACGCCTGGTTGGGTCAATTCCCGCAAATGCGTGAATGGGTCGGCGCTCGCATCATCAAGGACATGAAAACCGACGGTTACGGCATCACCAACAAGCTGTATGAAGCCACCGTGGGTGTGCCTCGCACGGCGATTGAAGATGACAGCGTTGGCGTCTATCTGCCTGTGATGACCGAAGCCGGCCGGTCAGCAGGGGTTTACCCGGATGAGCATATCTTTGCGCTGCTCAAGGCCGGTGAGACCTCGCTCTGTTACGACGGCCAAAACTTCTTTGATACCGAGCACCCCGTCGCGGCGAACGTGGACGGCACCGGCACGATCACCCCGGTCAGCAACCTGCTGAAACCGGCAGGCACCGACCCGGCCAGCCCGGCTCCGTGGTATCTGATGTGTACCAAGCGCGCATTGAAGCCGCTGATTTTCCAAGAACGCATCAAGCCCGACCTCAAGGCCAAAACCAGTGACGACACCAGCGATCATGTCTTCATGAACGATGAGTTTCTTTATGGCGTGCGTGCGCGGTCGGCGGTGGGCTTCGGTTTCTGGCAGTTCTGCGTCAAGTCCACCAAGCCGTTGACGGCGGAGAACTACCAGGAAGCCTACACGCTGCTGCGCAACATGGTGGCTGATGGCGGTCGTCCGCTGAACATCAAAGGCGATCTGCTCGTTGTTCCGCCGACCCTGGCGGAAGCGGCGCGCAAGATTGTGGGCGTGGCCACCATCAACGGCGGCGAAGACAACCCGAACTACAAGCTGTCCGACATCCTGGACACCGCCTGGCTGATTTAAGCCGATCGTCACTCACTGATAGCGCTACGCCCTACGGGGCGTAGCGGGAGAATGTTGTTATGGCTACCCCAATCAAAAAGAAAGCGGAAGAAAAATACGTCAAGGACGATAAAAAGCCAGGTGACGGCACCGAGACCGACGCAGGTTCCGCTGCAGGTGACGGCACCGAAAACGGCGCGGGTTCGGCTGCAGGTGACGGCACTGAGACCGACGCGGGTTCGGCTGCAGGTGACGGCACCGAGACCGGCGCAGGTTCCGCTGCAAGCGACGGCACCGAAAACGGCGCGGGTTCGGCTGCAGGTGACGGCACCGAGAACGGCACGGGTTCCGCTGCAGGCGATGGCACCGATAACGGCGCAGGTTCCGCTGCAGGCGACAGCACCGATAACGGCGCGGGTTCCGCTGTAGGTGATGACACCGAAACCGGCACCGATGCGAAACCCCATTGGTTCACCGTACAGGTGGTGCGCTCACCGAGCGGGCGGCGTTTCCGGGCAGGTGTTGAGTTCACCGCCGAGCCAAAACCCTACGATTTCTCGCTGTTTAGCGCTGAGCAGCTCAAAGCACTGGCTGCAGATCCGTTCTTGCGCATCAAGCGGATTACGCCGGCTGAGGAATAATCATGGGGTACTGCACGCAGGCTGACCTGGTGGACGACTTCGGCGAGCAGGAAATCATCCGCATCTCCGACCGCACCCGCCCGGCAACGGGCCAAATTGACCCGGCCGTGGTGGAGAAGGCGATCGCGGATTCGGACGCCGAAATCAACATGTACCTGGAGGGGCGCGGCCTGCTGCCGCTCCCCAGCGTGCCGGACACGCTGCGGCGTATCGCCAGCGATATCACCCGCTATTACCTGTATCAGAACCCCAGGGACGATTCACCGGTAACCACCCGTTACAACCAGCGCATCCGCCAGCTCGAAAAAGTGGCGTCTGGCCGGTTATCGCTGGGGCTGGACAACGCCGGCGAGGTGCTGGAGCCAGACGACAGCGTGGTGTTTGTGCCAGGGCGCAACATGTTCCGGAGGGATGGGCTGTGGTAACCGACTATCTCTTTTGCGAGCCGCTGCTGATTGGCCACCTGCGTAATGCTGTACCGGAGTTTGTCGAAGTGACCGGCGTCGCCGGGCTGTCTCAGATGAACGATGACAACCCGATATGCCCGATGGCGTATGTGATGTACCTGGGCGATACCGTCAACACCTCGACAGCCGCCACCGGCGGCAGCCAGCGCCGGCTGCAGTTCGTGACGCAGCTCTGGGCCGTGGTGATTTGCGTGTATTTCGCCGACGGTCGCGGCCTCGGCGCAGATATCAGCAGCGAAGCCGGCCCGCTGATGTTGAAAACCGTCGAGGCCCTGGCTGGGTGGTCACCGCTCGAAGGGGTTACCCGGCCGCTGGCCAGGAGCAATCAGAGCCTGCCGGCACAGTACGAGTCCGGCTATGGCTATTACCCCCTGGTGTTTCATGTGGAGGTTCCCGCCGCGATTGGAGGCTATCGATGACCAGGCGAATTGTACTGACCGGCCCGCACACCCATCAGGGCGTGGCGCTTGCTGCCGGCACTGAGATGGAAGTGGACGACGCAACGGCGCAGTGGCTGATTGAGCACGCCGGCGCGAAAAAAGCGGGTGTGAACCGCAAAACCAAAACCGAGACCGGCTCCGCCGACTCACCGACCGAGGAACAGGAACAATGAGCGCAGAAACTTACTACTACGGCCAGGGCAAGGTGTTCCTCGGCCGTCGCAATGCGCAGGGCCAGGCGGTATCGCTGCGCTGGATTGGCGACGTGGGCGAGCTGCAGATTGCTCTCACCACGGACTCATTCACCCACAAAGAGTCCTACACGGGCCAACGTGCGCCCGTGCGCCGCATCAGTACCGGCAAGGATGGCACGGTCACCGCGACCTGGTTTGAGCATTCGCCGGATAACCTGGCCATTCTGCTGTACGGCGAGAAAGTGGCAGTCCCAGCCGGCACCATCACCGGCGAAGCGCTGCCGGCAGGTATCCAGGCCGGAGACCGTGTCACGCTGAACCATCAGAACGTCAGCGCCGTGACGATTGCCGATTTGGTCGAGGGGACGGATTACAAGCTCGACGCCAAGTTCGGCGCGCTGGAGTTCCTGACCACGCCGGCCACGCAGCCGCTTAGCGTCAACTATACGCACGCCAGCAGCGTTAACACCTCGGTATTCACCCAAACGCCAGATGAATTGTTCCTGCGTTACGAGGGGATCAACCTGGCAGAGAACGGCGCGGCCGTCGTCGTTGAGCTGTATCGCGTGCAATACGACCCGGCGTCGGCGTTGAGCCTCATCAATACCGACACCTCGTTGCCAGGGCTGGAAACCACCGCGACCGTGCTGTTGGACACTGAGCGGCCGGATGATGCCCAATTTGGCCGCTATGGACGCGTGATCCACGTCGGGAGCGTCTGATGACGGATGAGCTGAACATCCTGATACCTGACCGGACGCTGACTATCTGCGGCGTCGAGGTCACGGTGCATGAGTACACGCTGGCAGAGCAGCTGCAGCACCGTCAACCGCTCAAGGCCATCAGCGAAGGGTTCATGGATGCGATGAACGCCAAGCCGGATGCCGAGGTGTCGATTGATGAGCTGTACGACGTACTCGGGGCGAACTGGGATGCGGTGCTGCAGGCGGTAGCGGTCTCCTGTGGCCGCAGCGTCGAATGGGTCGCTGGTCTCACCGGTGACGATAGCGAGAGCCTGCTGCTGATCTGGTGGGGCGTCAACGCGGCTTTTTTTACCCGCAACGCCATTCGCCCGGCGCTCACCAGGCTGGTGCAGCAGCTGCAAAACCCGCCCCCTGGGGAGAGGTCTTCGGCTGCCTCATCGACCACGGCCACCGATTCGGCGATCTGCGGCACTACACCGCCCGCCAGTTGAAGTTGTTCCATGAGCAGGCACTCAAGCGCGAGCTGACGGAGCGAATGCACCACACCCTTGACGGCAGCGCCAGTTTCGCGGGGGGAAAGACGTTAAAGGGGTATATCGACAAGTTTAAACAGGCTTTAAAACGGCGTTAATTTCCCTCCTTCCACCCCGCTGACCGGCGGGGTTTTACTCATACCGACGGTGATCAAGCATGGCAAGCGGAAACGGCAACCTGGAATTGCGCCTGCGTATTCAGGCGGATTTAAAAAGCGCCCAGGCCTCCCTCAAACAACTGCAGTCTTCCCTGGACAGCGCCAGCCAAAGCGGCACCCGGTTGGGCAGTGCCGGCGGCTCGGCAGCGTCCGGTCTCGATCGGGTCGGGAGTTCTGCCGACAGCGCCAACCGAAAGCTCGATAAAACCGCCGCTAACGTCGATGGCCTGAGCAACCAACTGACCCGGCTCAAGCCGCTGGCGGCAGCCATCGGCATTGCCCTGGGCGGTGGTCTGATAGCCAACCTGGCCAGCACGTCAGATGAATACACCAACCTGGCGGCGCGTATTCGCCTGGTCTCCACGTCCAACGAACAGGCGGCAACGACCTTTAAATCGGTTATCGGTGTGGCGAATGAAACCGGTCAACGCATCGCCTCGACCGCCGAACTGTATACCCGCATGGCCCGAACGCTTAAAGGCAGCGCGACCCAGACCGAACTGCTGCAGGTGACGAGCACCATCAACAAGGCCGCGATCGTCTCCGGAGCGACGGCCGAAGAGTCCACGAACGCCATCATCCAGCTTAGCCAGGGATTGGCGTCCGGCACCTTACGCGGGGAAGAATTCAACTCGGTGTCCGAACAGATGCCGCGCATCATGGAGATGCTGGAGAAATCCCTGGGCAAAACCCGTGGCGAACTGCGCGCGATGGCCGAGCAAGGGATGCTCACCACGCAGGTGGTCTTCAAGGCGCTGAAAGACGGTGCCGGCGACGTTGACCGGGAATTTGCGCAGATGCCGCTGACCATCGGCCGCGCCGCCACGGAAATGGCCAACGCCTGGGTCGAGTTTGTCGGCGGCACCAACGATGCGCTGGGCGCATCCAAGGCGATTGCGGCCGTCATTTCCGGTCTGGCCAGCAACATGTCCACGTTGACCACTGCCGCCATTGCCCTGGCGGTGGTGATGGGCGGCCGTAAGGTCGCCGCGCTGGTTGCAGCGACTACGGCCGCGCGTGCCGACCGCATCGAGACGCTGCAGCTTGCTGAGGCGGAATATGCCGAAGCCAAGGCCGCCGTGGCTGCCGCGCAGGCGCAGGCCGCCCGCGCCAAAGTCTCCGGCATCACCGCACCAGGTGCGCGCGCCAAGGCGGAAGACCTGGTGACCGCGTCTCTGGTTCGCCAGACCGCTGCAGAGAAAGCGCTGGGCGTCGCCCGCGCCTCTGCATCGACCTTTGGTCGCCTGGGGACGGGATTGATGGGGTTGCTGGGTGGCCCGATGGGGCTGGCCATCACCGGCGTGACGCTGGCCGTCGGCGGTCTGAGCGCGGCCTATGCGGCTAACCAGGAGCATGAAGCCGCGCTGGCGCAGCAGCACCAGCAGACCATCCAAACCCTGGAAGACCAGCGCCAGAAGACCGAGGCGCTGATAAGCGCCCAGGGCCGCCTGAAAGATTCGGTCAGCACGGGCGATGCGCTGACGCAGCAGCGCACCAACGCCGATGTGCTCACCCAGGACAGCAAGAAACTCAGCGACCTGCAGAGCCAGGCGGCATCGCTTAAACAGCAGATTGACGGCCTGCTGAGCAGCCCGGCCCCGAGCGGGATCGGCATCGTATACCTGACTGACAAACTGGCCGAGGTGCAAAAGCAAATCGATGCGCTAACGCCGAAGTTTGACAACCTCAGCGACGTGCAAGACAAGCTGTCCGATGAGCTGGAAAACCGCCTGGCGCGCGCGATGGATGCACCGACCGCCAGCGGCAAGACGCTGCGTGATGTGTTGACCGATCTGCAGAACGCCGGCCCCATTCGCTGGATGGATGAGGCCGTGGCGCAGATGGCGCAAAGCGAGGCGTCCTTTACCGCGTTGAGCGCCGAAGCCGACAAGCTGCGGCCGAAGCTGGAGAAAGAGCTGGCCGATGCGACCTACACGGCCGCGCAGCAGTTGGAGCAGCTGCGTGACAAAACCATTGCGGCGGCGCTGGCGGCCGGCAAGGCGCCGGAAGATATCGACAAACTGCGTGAAAGTCTGGAAAAGCTGATCAACCTGCAGAAGCAGACCGACCAGGCCAAGGAGAACAAGAAAAACTCAGACGCGGCTGCGCGTTCGGCCAAGTCGGCCGCCTCGGCCAATGAGACCTACGTCAAGGGGCTGGAGAAACAGGCCTTTGCCGTCGGCAAGACCAAATCGCAGGTCGCGGCTTACGAGCTGGCGGAAAAAGGCCTGTCAGGGGCGCTGAAAGCGCGAGCCGAAGCGGCGCTGGCAGTTATCGCTGCCAGCGAGCAGAAAGAGAAATCGGACGCGAACTCCACCAAGAACGCCCAGCTGCAGGCGCAATATCTGAAAGCCACCGGCGACGTGCTCGGCGGCGGCCTGGCGGAAGTGCGGGCCAACATCGCCGAGATGCGCAAGGAATTCACCCAGACCGGCAACACCGAGGGGCTGGCCTGGCTGGACAAATTGCTGCCTGTACAGGAAGCCAAGGTGCGCGCCGATGCGCTCAAAAAGAGCCTGGATGACCTGCAGACCTACCGCAGCCAGAAAGAGAGCAGCATCCAGGCGCAGGTGCAAGCGGGCCTCATCTCAGAACTGCAGGGCCGCCGGCAGCTGGTCGCATTGCATCAGGAAGTCGGCAGCAAAATCACCGAGAGCCTGCCGCAACTGCGTGAAATGGCGGCATTGCCTGGCGAAGCCGGCGAGCAGATGCGCGACCTGCTGGCCAACCTGGAAAACGAGCTGATAACGCTGAAATCCACCACGGACGACCTGACGGCCGCGTTTAAAGATGGGCTGCAGGATGGCATGGAAAGCACGCTCAACGGGCTGGCCGATGGCACGCTAAACCTCAGTGATGCAGTGTTAAACCTGGCTAAATCGGTCGCCAATGCCATGGCGCAAGTCGCATCACGAAACCTGGCCGGCATGGCGATGGAAGGCCTCGGCAGCGTGACCGACAGCCTCAAAGGGCTGCTGGGTCTCGGGGCCAGTACGGCCGGCAGTGCCGCTGGCACCGCTGTTAATGCGGCCACTGATACCGCGACCGATGCTGCCGGTGCGACCACCTACGCGACGGCCATCACCACCGCCTCCACGGCGGGGGCCACCGCCATGGGCACCTCAATCACAGCCGGCAGCACGGCGCTGACGGGCGGGTTCACCACGGCGCTGACCACCGGCATCACGGCACTCACCACGGCGTTGACGACTGCATTCACGACCGGTGCGGCAACGCTGGCCTCGGCCATTGCGTCCGCCAGCGCCGCCGGCGGTGCGACCTCCGGCCTGGGGGCTGCTGCCAGCGTGGCGGCCGCGACCGGTGGCCAGGTAACCGGCCCTGGCACCGGCACCTCCGACAGCATCGCGGCTCGCCTGTCCAACGGGGAGTTTGTCATGAAGACTGCCGCTGTACAGCGCTATGGCGTGGACTTCATGCACGCGGTTAACCAGGGCCGGCTTGGCGCGTTCGCGGATGGCGGGCTGGTCTCCGACCCCGGCTTTAGTCGCGCGGCCGGCGTGAATCAATCCGTTAACCCTGATGCACCGGGTGCGCAAGGTTCCGGCGGCAGTACGACCAACCTGCAGCAGTACCTGGTGCTCGATCCAAACGAGATGCTGGATAGAGCCGTGAAAAGTGCGCCAGGTAACCGCGTCATGATGACCTGGGTCAAGGCCAAT
>NZ_JBJNME010000019.1:0-7648 GCF_052168715.1 Serratia sp. CY44782 | reverse complement strand
GCCGATTCTGACTACACCAAAATCGCCACGGTCATCAAATCGACCACGGCAACCAACATTTACGCCTGGTTGGGTCAATTCCCGCAAATGCGTGAATGGGTCGGCGCTCGCATCATCAAAGACATGAAAACCGACGGCTACGGCATCACCAACAAGCTGTATGAAGCCACCGTGGGTGTGCCTCGCACGGCGATTGAAGATGACAGCGTTGGCGTCTATCTGCCCGTGATGACCGAAGCCGGCCGGTCAGCGGGGGTTTACCCGGATGAGCATATCTTTGCGCTGCTCAAGGCCGGTGAGACCTCGCTCTGTTACGACGGCCAAAACTTCTTTGATACCGAGCACCCCGTTGCGGCGAACGTAGACGGCACCGGCGCGATCACCCCGGTCAGCAACCTGCTTAAACCAGCAGGCACCGACCCGGCCAGTCCGGCCCCGTGGTATCTGATGTGCACCAAGCGCGCATTGAAGCCGCTGATTTTCCAAGAGCGCATCAAGCCCGACCTCAAGGCTAAAACCAGTGACGACACCAGCGATCATGTCTTCATGAACGATGAATTCCTGTATGGCGTGCGTGCGCGGTCGGCGGTGGGCTTCGGTTTCTGGCAGTTCTGCGTCAAGTCCACCAAGCCGTTGACGGCGGAGAACTACCAGGAAGCCTACACGCTACTGCGCAACATGGTGGCTGATGGCGGTCGTCCGCTGAACATCAAAGGCGATCTGCTCGTTGTTCCGCCGACCCTGGCGGAAGCGGCTCGCAAGATTGTTGGCGTGGCCACCATCAACGGCGGCGAAGACAACCCGAACTACAAGCTGTCCGACATCCTGGACACCGCCTGGCTGATTTAAGCCGATCGTCACTCACTGATAGCGCTACGCCCTACGGGGCGTAGCGGGAGAATGTTGTTATGGCTACCCAAACCAAAAAGAAAGCGGAAGAAAAATACGTCAAGGACGATAAAAAAAAGCCAGGTGACGGCACCGAGAACAGCGCGGGTTCCACTGTAGGTGATGGCACCGAGAACGGCGCAGGCTCCGCTGCAGGTGATGGCACCGAGAACGGCGCAGGCTCTGCTGCAGGTGATGGCTCCCAGACCGGAGCGGGTTCCGCTGCAGGCGACGGCACCGAAAACGGCACGGGTTCCGCTGCAGGTGACGGCTCCGAGACCGGCACGGGTTCCGCTGTAGGCGATGGCACCGAGACCGGCATGGGTTCCGCTGCTGGCGATGGCACCGAAACCGACGCAGGTTCCACTGCAGGTAATGACAGCGAAACCGGCACCGATGCGAAACCCCATTGGTTCACCGTCCAGGTAGTGCGCTCACCGAGCGGGCGGCGTTTCCGTGCCGGTGTTGAGTTCACCTCTGAGCCAAAACCCTACGACTTCTCGCTGTTTAGCGATGAGCAGCTCAAGGCACTGGCCGCCGATCCGTTCTTGCGCATCAAGCCATTTACCCCGGCTGAGGAGTAATCATGGGGTACTGCACGCAGGCTGACCTGGTGGACGACTTCGGCGAGCAGGAAATCATCCGCATCTCCGACCGCGCCCGCCCGGCAACGGGGCAAATTGACCCGGCCGTGGTGGAGAAGGCGATCGCGGATGCTGACGCCGAAATCAACATGTACCTGGAGGGACGCGGCCTGCTGCCGCTCCCCAGCGTGCCGGACACGCTGCGGCGTATCGCCAGCGATATCACCCGCTATTACCTGTATCAGAACCCGAAGGACGACTCGCCGGTTGTCACCCGTTACAACCAGCGCATCCGCCAGCTCGAAAAAGTGGCGTCTGGCCGGTTATCGCTGGGGCTGGACAACGCCGGCGAGGTGCTGGAGCCAGACGACAGCGTGGTGTTTGTGCCAGGGCGCAACATGTTCCGGAGGGATGGCCTGTGGTAACCGACTATCTCTTTTGCGAGCCGCTGCTGATTGGCCGGCTGCGTGATGCCGTTCCCGACTTTGTCGAGGTGACCGGCGTCGCCGGGCTGTCTCAGATGAACGATGACAACCCGGTATGCCCGATGGCGTATGTGATGTACCTGGGCGATACCGTCAACACCTCGACGGCCGCCACAGGTGGCAGCCAGCGCCGGCTGCAGTTCGTGACGCAGCTCTGGGCCGTGGTGATCTGCGTGTATTTCGCTGACGGTCGCGGCCTCGGCGCAGATATCAGCACCGAAGCCGGCCCGCTGATGTTGAAAACCGTTGAGGCCCTGACCGGTTGGTCACCGCTCGAAGGGGTTACCCGGCCGCTGGCCAGGAGCAATCAGAGCCTGCCGGCACAGTACGAGTCCGGCTATGGCTATTACCCCCTGGTGTTTCAGGTGGAGGTTCCCGCCGCGATTGGAGGCTATCGATGACCAGGCGAATTGTACTGACCGGCCCGCACACCCATCAGGGCGTGGCGCTTGCTGCCGGCACTGAGATGGAAGTGGACGACGCAACGGCGCAGTGGCTGATTGAGCACGCCGGCGCGAAAAAAGCGGGCGTGAACCGCAAAACCAAAACCGAGACCGGCTCCGCCGACTCACCGACCGAGGAACAGGAACAATGAGCGCAGAAACTTACTACTACGGCCAGGGCAAGGTGTTCCTCGGCCGTCGCAATGCGCAGGGCCAGGCGGTATCGCTGCGCTGGATTGGCGATGTGGGCGAGCTGCAGATTGCACTCACCACGGACTCATTCACCCACAAAGAATCCTACACCGGCCAACGCGCGCCCGTGCGCCGTATCAGCACCGGCAAGGATGGCACGGTCACCGCGACCTGGTTTGAGCATTCGCCGGATAACCTGGCCATTCTGCTGTACGGCGAGAAAGTGGCCGTCCCGGCCGGCACCATCACCGGCGAAGCGCTGCCGGCAGGCATCCAGGCCGGCGACCGCATCCCACTGACCCATCAGAACGTCAGCGCCGTGACGATTGCCGATCTGGTCGAGGGGACGGATTACAAGCTCGACGCCAAGTTTGGCGCGCTGGAGTTCCTGACCACGCCGGCCACGCAGCCGCTTAGCGTCAACTATACGCACGCCAGCAGCGTTAACACCTCGGTATTCACCCAAACGCCCGATGAATTGTTCCTACGTTACGAGGGGATCAACCTGGCAGAGAACGGCGCGGCCGTCGTCGTTGAGCTGTATCGCGTGCAATACGACCCAGCGTCGGCGTTGAGCCTCATCAATACCGACACCTCGTTGCCAGGGCTGGAAACCACCGCGACCGTGCTGTTGGACACTGAGCGGCCGGATGATGCCCAGTTTGGCCGCTATGGGCGCGTGATCCACGTCGGGAGCGTCTGATGCCGGATGAGCTGAACATCCTGATACCTGACCGGACGCTGACTATCTGCGGCGTCGAGGTCACGGTGCATGAATACACGCTGGCAGAGCAGCTGCAGCACCGTCAACCGCTCAAGGCAATCAGTGAAGGGTTCATGGATGCGATGAACGCCAAGCCGGATGCCGAGGTGTCGATTGATGAGCTGTACGACGTACTCGGGGCGAACTGGGATGCGGTGCTGCAGGCGGTAGCGGTCTCCTGTGGCCGCAGCGTCGAATGGGTCGCCGGTCTGACCGGTGACGATAGCGAAAACCTGCTGCTGATCTGGTGGGGCGTCAACGCGGCTTTTTTTACCCGCAACGCCATTCGCCCGGCGCTCACCAGGCTGGTGCAGCAGCTGCAAAACCCGCCCCCTGGGGAGAGGTCTTCGGCTGCCTCATTGACCACGGCCACCGATTCGGCGATCTGCGGCACTACACCGCCCGCCAGTTGAAGCTGTTCCATGAGCAGGCACTCAAGCGCGAGCTGACGGAGCGAATGCACCACACCCTTGACGGCAGCGCCAGTTTCGCGGGGGGAAAGACGTTAAAGGGGTATATCGACAAGTTTAAACAGGCTTTAAAACGGCGTTAATTTCCCTCCTTCCACCCCGCTGACCGGCGGGGTTTTACTCATACCGACGGTGATCAAGCATGGCAAGTGGAAACGGCAACCTGGAATTGCGCCTGCGTATTCAAGCGGATTTAAAAAGCGCCCAGGCCTCCCTCAAGCAACTGCAGTCCTCCCTGGACAGCGCCAGCCAAAGCGGCACCCGGTTGGGCAATGCCGGCGGCTCGGCAGCATCCGGTCTCGATCGTGTCGGTGGTGCTGCAGACAGCGCCAACCGAAAGCTCGATAAAACCGCCGCTAACGTCGATGGCCTGAGCAACCAACTGACCCGGCTCAAGCCGCTGGCGGCAGCCATCGGCATTGCCCTGGGCGGTGGTCTGATAGCCAACCTGGCCAGCACGTCAGATGAATACACCAACCTGGCGGCGCGTATTCGCCTGGTCTCCACGTCCAACGAACAAGCCGGCATGACCTTTAAATCAGTCATCGGCCTGGCGAATGAAACCGGTCAACGCATCGCCTCGACCGCCGAACTGTATACCCGTATGGCCCGATCGCTTAAAGGCAGCGCGACCCAGACCGAACTGCTGCAGGTGACCAGCACCATCAACAAGGCCGCGATCGTCTCCGGGGCGACGGCCGAAGAGTCCACGAACGCCATCATCCAGCTTAGCCAGGGGTTGGCGTCCGGCACCTTACGCGGGGAAGAATTCAACTCGGTGTCCGAACAGATGCCGCGCATCATGGAGATGCTGGAGAAATCCCTGGGCAAAACCCGTGGCGAACTGCGCGCGATGGCCGAGCAAGGGATGCTCACCACGCAGGTGGTCTTCAAGGCGCTGAAAGACGGTGCCGGCGACGTTGACCGGGAATTTGCGCAGATGCCGCTGACCATCGGCCGCGCCGCCACGGAAATGGCCAACGCCTGGGTCGAGTTTGTCGGCGGCACCAACGATGCGCTGGGCGCGTCCAAGGCGATTGCGGCCGTCATTTCCGGTCTGGCCAGCAACATGTCCACGTTGACCACTGCCGCCATTGCCCTGGCGGTGGTGATGGGCGGCCGTAAGGTCGCCGCGCTGGTTGCAGCGACTACGGCCGCGCGTGCCGACCGCATCGAGACGCTGCAGCTTGCTGAGGCGGAATATGCCGAAGCCAAGGCCGCCGTGGCAGCCGCGCAGGCGCAGGCCGCCCGCGCCAAAGTCTCCGGCATCACCGCACCAGGTGCGCGCGCCAAGGCGGAAGACCTGGTGACCGCGTCTCTGGTTCGCCAGACCGCTGCAGAGAAAGCGCTGGGCGTCGCCCGCGCCTCTGCATCGACCTTTGGTCGCCTGGGGACGGGATTGATGGGGTTGCTGGGTGGCCCGATGGGGCTGGCCATCACCGGCGTGACGCTGGCCGTCGGCGGCCTGAGCGCGGCCTATGCGGCTAACCAGGAGCATGAAGCCGCGCTGGCGCAGCAGCACCAGCAGACCATCCAAACCCTGGAAGACCAGCGCCAGAAGACCGAGGCGCTGATAAGCGCCCAGGGCCGCCTGAAAGATTCGGTCAGCACGGGCGATGCGCTGACGCAGCAGCGCACCAACGCCGATGTGCTCACCCAGGACAGCAAGAAACTCAGCGACCTGCAGAGCCAGGCGACATCGCTTAAGCAGCAGATTGACGGCCTGCTGAGCAGCCCGGCCCCGAGCGGTATCGGCATCGTTTATCTGACTGACAAACTGGCTGAGGTGCAAAAGCAAATCGATGCGCTGACGCCGAAGTTCGACAACCTCAGCGACGTGCAAGGCAAGCTGTCCGATGAGCTGGAAAACCGCCTGGCGCGCGCGATGGATGCGCCGACCGCCAGCGGCAAGACGCTGCGTGATGTATTGACCGATCTGCAGAACGCCGGCCCCATTCGCTGGATGGATGAGGCCGTGGCGCAGATGGCGCAAAGCGAGGAATCCTTTACCGCGCTGAGCGCCGAAGCCGACAAGCTGCGGCCGAAGCTGGAGAAAGAGCTGGCCGATGCGACCTACACGGCCGCCCAACAGTTGGAGCAACTGCGTGACAAAACCATTGCGGCGGCACTGGCTGCCGGCAAGGCGCCGGAAGATATCGACAAACTGCGCGAAAGCTTGGAAAAGCTGATCAACCTGCAGAAGCAAACCGACCAGGCCAAGGAGAACAAGAAAAACTCAGACGCGGCGGCCCGTTCGGCCAAGTCGGCCGCCTCGGCCAACGAGACCTACGTCAAAGGGCTGGAGAAACAGGCCTTTGCCGTCGGCAAGACCAAATCGCAGGTCGCGGCTTACGAGCTGGCGGAAAAAGGCCTGTCCGGGGCGCTGAAAGAGCGAGCCGAGGCGGCGCTGGCAGTTATCGCTGCCGGCGAGCAGAAAGAGAAATCGGACGCGAACTCCACCAAGAACGCCCAGCTGCAGGCGCAATATCTGAAAGCCACCGGCGACGTGCTCGGCGGCGGCCTGGCGGAAGTGCGGGCCAACATCGCCGAGATGCGCAAGGAGTTCACCCAGACCGGCAACACCGAGGGGCTGGCCTGGCTGGATAAGTTGCTGCCGGTGCAGGAAGCCAAGGTGCGCGCCGATGCGCTCAAAAAGAGCCTGGATGACCTGCAGACCTACCGCAGCCAGAAAGAGAGCAGCATCCAGGCGCAGGTGCAAGCGGGCCTCATCTCAGAACTGCAGGGCCGCCGGCAACTGGTCGCATTGCATCAGGCAGTCGGCAGCAAAATCACCGAGAGCCTGCCGCAACTGCGTGAAATGGCGGCATTGCCTGGCGAAGCCGGCGAACAGATGCGCGACCTGCTGGCCAACCTGGAAAACGAGCTGATAACGCTGAAATCCACCACGGACGACCTGACGGCCGCGTTTAAAGACGGGTTGCAGGATGGCATGGAAAGCACGCTAAACGGGCTGGCCGATGGCACGCTAAACCTCAGTGATGCAGTGTTAAACCTGGCCAAATCGGTCGCCAATGCCATGGCGCAAGTTGCATCACGCAACCTGGCCGGCATGGCGATGGAAGGCCTCGGCAGCGTGACCGACAGCCTCAAGGGGCTGCTGGGTCTCGGGGCCAGTACGGCCGGCAGTGCCGCCGGCACGGCGGTTAACGCGGCCACCGATACCGCGACCGATGCAGCCGGTGCGACCACCTACGCGACGGCCATCACCACCGCCTCCACGGCGGGGGCCACCGCCATGGGCACCTCAATCACAGCCGGTAGCACGGCGCTGACGGGCGGGTTCACCACGGCGCTGACGACCGGCATCACGGCACTCACCACGGCGTTGACGACGGCATTCACGACCGGCGCGGCAACGCTGGCCTCGGCCATTGCGTCCGCCAGCGCCGCCGGCAGCGCGTCATCCGGCCTGGGTGCGGCTGCCAGCGTGGCGGCCGCGACCGGTGGCCAGGTAACCGGCCCAGGCACCGGCACCTCCGACAGCATCGCGGCTCGCCTGTCCAACGGGGAGTTTGTCATGAAGACCGCCGCTGTACAGCGGTATGGCGTGGACTTCATGCACGCGGTTAACCAAGGCCGGCTTGGCGCGTTCGCGGATGGCGGGCTGGTCTCCGACCCCGGTTTTAGTCGCGCGGCCGGGGTGAATCAATCCGTTAACCCTGATGCACCGGGTGCGCAAGGTGCCGGCGGCAGTACGACCAACCTGCAGCAGTACCTGGTGCTCGATCCAAACGAGATGCTGGATAGAGCCGTGAAAAGTGCGCCAGGTAACCGCGTCATGATGACCTGGGTCAAGGCCAAT
>NZ_JBJNME010000018.1:0-25917 GCF_052168715.1 Serratia sp. CY44782 | reverse complement strand
AAAGGCTACCGTCCACAGTTCTACTTCCGTACCACTGACGTGACCGGTACCATCGAACTGCCAGAAGGCGTAGAGATGGTAATGCCAGGCGACAACGTGAACATGGTTGTAACCCTGATTCACCCAATCGCGATGGATGACGGTCTGCGTTTCGCAATCCGTGAAGGCGGCCGTACTGTAGGCGCTGGTGTTGTTGCTAAAGTTATCGCTTAATCGCGAATAATTTTTCGACACAAAAAAGGGCACTTCGGTGCCCTTTTTTTATGCAGTTTGTTCAAATCTTAATTGAAATAAAAACCATTCCTATTTAGACTCAATGCATTGGTTAAGAAGTGAGTCTTTCTATGTATGTATGTCTGTGTAATGCGGTGACTGACAAAGCGATCCGTAATGCGGTGCGTCAGCACAATCCCCATACCATGAAGCAGCTGCGTGAACTTGTGCCGATTGGTACCGATTGTGGAAAGTGCATTCGTCAGGCAAGACAGATTATGGTGGAGGAACGCGGAACTATCATCCCAATGCATGAAGTTGCCTAACAAAGGGTAAGGTTATTTTTGACTCTTGGCTTACAGGTTCTACACTTTTAGAACTGGCCAGGAGGAGTTACCTATGAAAGGCGATAAAAAGATCATTGCTCACCTCAACAAGCTGCTCGGCAACGAGCTGGTTGCCATCAATCAATATTTCCTGCACGCCCGCATGTTCAAGAATTGGGGCTTAATGCGCCTCAACGACAAGGAATACCACGAGTCGATCGATGAAATGAAGCATGCCGATCGCTACATCGAGCGTATCCTGTTCCTGGAAGGGATCCCGAACCTGCAAGACCTCGGCAAGCTGAATATCGGCGAAGACATTGAAGAGATGCTGCGTTCCGACCTGGCGCTGGAGCTAGCGGGCGCCAAAAACCTGCGCGAAGGTATCGCCTATGCCGACTCGATTCATGATTACGTCAGCCGCGATTTGATGATCGATATCCTGGCTGATGAAGAAGAGCATATCGACTGGCTGGAAACCGAGCTGGATCTGATCGCTCGCCTCGGTATTCAAAACTATGCCCAGGCCCAGGTTCTAGAGCGCAAAGAGTAAGCCTGTCTTCCGTTCGTCATCGTCTCTCCTGCCGGCGACCGTTTTTACGGTGGGGCAGGGGAGCTTCCCCGCCAAGCATAATTCATACCCTGTTAGCCGTCCTCATCTCGCGACTGTCGCTGAACGCTCAAAAATGACGATTTCCTGAGCATATTTCCAACTGCGGCTTGCTTCCTCGGCCATTTTGCGTATAATGCGCGGGCTTACCTAATCTTGGTAAGCCTGATTTTAGCGAATCAGTCGATTGGCAGGCCTTTTTTGCCCTTCGAACAATACTCCCGATATGGGGGTTATATGTTGACGATTACACTCCCCCATCAATCGAAATGGGTGTGAGGAGTAATTATTTACGTTTATAAATAATTGGAGCTCTGGTCTCATGCAGAACCAAAGAATCCGTATCCGCCTGAAAGCGTTTGATCATCGTCTGATCGATCAATCAACCGCGGAAATCGTCGAGACTGCAAAGCGCACTGGTGCGCAAGTCCGTGGTCCGATCCCGCTGCCAACTCGCAAAGAGCGCTTTACCGTTCTGATCTCTCCGCACGTCAACAAAGACGCGCGCGATCAGTACGAGATTCGCACTCACAAGCGTCTGGTTGACATCGTTGAGCCAACCGAGAAAACCGTTGATGCTCTGATGCGTCTGGATCTGGCTGCCGGTGTAGACGTGCAGATCAGCCTGGGTTAATCAGGTCATTGAGCGATTGAGAGGTTGAAACAATGATTGGTTTAGTCGGTAAAAAAGTGGGTATGACCCGTATCTTCACTGAAGATGGCGTTTCTATCCCAGTAACCGTAATTGAAATTGAAGCGAACCGCGTGACTCAGGTTAAAAGCCTGGACACCGACGGTTACCGTGCCGTTCAGGTTACCACTGGTAGCAAAAAAGCTAACCGTGTAACCAAGCCGGAAGCGGGCCATTTCGCTAAAGCTGGCGTTGAAGCTGGCCGTGGTCTGTGGGAATTCCGCCTTGAAGAAGGTCAAGAGTTCGCTGCAGGTCAGGAAATTAGCGTAGAAATCTTCGCTGACGTTAAAAAAGTCGATGTTACCGGTACTTCTAAAGGTAAAGGTTTTGCTGGCACTGTTAAGCGCTGGAACTTCCGTACCCAAGACGCTACCCACGGTAACTCCTTGTCTCACCGCGTTCCGGGTTCTATCGGTCAGAACCAGACTCCGGGCAAAGTGTTCAAAGGCAAGAAAATGGCTGGCCACCTGGGTGATGAGCGCGTAACCGTTCAGAGCCTGGACGTAGTACGTGTTGACGCTGAGCGCAACCTGCTGCTGGTTAAGGGTGCTGTACCGGGCGCAACCGGTGGCAACCTGATCGTTAAACCAGCTGTGAAGGCGTAAGGGGATAGCAATGGAATTAGTATTGAAAGACGCGCAAAGCGCGCTGACTGTTTCCGAAACTACCTTCGGTCGTGATTTCAACGAAGCGCTGGTACACCAGGTTGTTGTTGCTTATGCAGCAGGTGCCCGTCAAGGTACCCGTGCTCAGAAGACCCGTGCTGAAGTAACTGGTTCCGGCAAAAAGCCATGGCGTCAGAAAGGCACCGGCCGTGCGCGTTCAGGTTCTGTAAAGAGCCCGATCTGGCGTTCAGGCGGCGTGACCTTTGCTGCTAAGCCACAGGACCACAGTCAGAAAGTAAACAAAAAGATGTACCGCGGCGCGCTGAAAAGCATCCTGTCCGAGCTGGTACGTCAAGATCGTCTGATCGTTGTCGAGAAGTTCTCTGTAGAAGCGCCTAAAACTAAGCTGCTGGCACAGAAACTGAAAGATATGGCTCTGGAAGACGTGCTGATCGTGACCGGTGAACTGGATGAGAATCTGTTCCTGGCAGCTCGCAATCTGTACAAGGTTGACGTGCGCGATGTAGCAGGTATCGATCCGGTTAGCCTGATCGCCTTCGACAAAGTGGTTATGACTGCTGATGCTGTGAAGCAAGTTGAGGAGATGCTGGCATGATCCGTGAAGAACGTTTGCTGAAAGTGCTGCGTGCACCGCACGTATCTGAAAAAGCATCCGCTGCGATGGAAAAAAGCAACACCATCGTTCTCAAAGTTGCCAAAGACGCGACCAAAGCAGAAATTAAAGCTGCAGTGCAGAAACTGTTTGAAGTCGAAGTCGAAGACGTGAACACCCTGGTAGTTAAAGGGAAAGTGAAGCGTCACGGTCAGCGTGTTGGTCGTCGTAGCGACTGGAAAAAAGCTTACGTCACCCTGAAAGAAGGCCAGAATCTGGACTTCATCGGCGGCGCAGAGTAAGTCGGAGGAGTAAGAACAATGGCAATTGTTAAATGTAAACCTACATCTCCGGGTCGTCGCCACGTTGTTAAAGTGGTTAACCCTGAGCTGCACAAGGGTAAACCTTATGCCCCGCTGCTGGAAAAACTGAGCAAAAGCGGTGGTCGTAACAACAATGGCCGTATCACCACCCGTCATATCGGTGGTGGCCACAAGCAACATTATCGTCTGGTTGACTTCAAGCGCAACAAAGACGGTATCCCTGCTGTGGTTGAGCGTCTGGAGTACGATCCGAACCGTTCCGCGAACATCGCGCTGGTTCTGTACAAAGACGGCGAACGCCGTTACATCCTGGCGCCGAAAGGCCTGAAAGCTGGTGACCAGATTCAATCTGGCGTTGATGCTGCAATCAAAGCGGGTAACACCCTGCCGATGCGCAACATTCCAGTTGGTTCAACGGTTCACAACGTAGAAATGAAACCAGGTAAAGGCGGCCAGATGGCTCGCTCCGCTGGCGCCTACGTTCAGATCGTTGCTCGTGATGGTTCCTACGTAACTCTGCGTCTGCGCTCCGGCGAAATGCGTAAAGTTCCAGCTGATTGCCGCGCCACCCTGGGTGAAGTCGGTAACGCTGAACACATGCTTCGCGTTCTGGGTAAAGCAGGTGCTGCACGTTGGCGTGGTGTTCGTCCTACCGTTCGCGGTACGGCGATGAACCCGGTAGATCACCCGCACGGTGGTGGTGAAGGTCGTAACTTTGGTAAGCACCCGGTAACTCCGTGGGGCGTTCAGACCAAAGGTAAGAAGACCCGTAGCAACAAGCGTACTGATAAGTTCATCGTACGTCGCCGTAGCAAAAAATAATTAGAGGATAAGCCATGCCACGTTCTCTCAAGAAAGGTCCTTTTATTGACCTGCACTTGCTGAAGAAGGTAGAGAAAGCGGTGGAAAGCGGTGACAAGAAGCCTTTGCGCACTTGGTCCCGTCGTTCAACGATCTTTCCTAACATGATCGGTTTGACCATCGCTGTCCATAATGGTCGTCAGCACGTACCAGTGTTCGTTTCCGATGAAATGGTCGGTCACAAACTGGGTGAATTCGCGCCGACTCGTACTTATCGCGGCCATGCGGCTGATAAAAAAGCTAAAAAGCGCTAAGGTAGGAGGAAGAGATGGAAACTATCGCTAAACATCGCCACGCTCGTTCTTCTGCTCAGAAGGTTCGCCTTGTTGCTGACCTGATTCGCGGTAAGAAAGTGTCGCAAGCTCTGGAAACTCTGACCTACACCAACAAGAAAGCTGCTGGTCTGGTTAAGAAAGTGCTGGAGTCTGCCATTGCTAACGCAGAACACAACGATGGCGCTGACATCGATGATCTGAAAGTTACGAAAATCTTCGTAGACGAAGGCCCAAGCATGAAGCGCATTATGCCGCGTGCAAAAGGTCGTGCAGATCGCATCCTGAAGCGCACCAGCCACATTACTGTGGTTGTGTCCGATCGCTGAGACTCTGGAGACTAGCAATGGGTCAGAAAGTACATCCTAATGGTATTCGCCTGGGTATTGTCAAACCTTGGAACTCTACTTGGTATGCGAATACCAAAGAATTCGCTGACAACCTGGACAGCGACTTTAAAGTTCGTCAATTCCTGACTAAGGAACTGTCGAAAGCTTCCGTTTCTCGCATCGTTATCGAGCGTCCTGCGAAGAGCATCCGTGTGACCATTCACACTGCTCGCCCAGGCATCGTTATCGGCAAGAAAGGTGAAGACGTCGAAAAACTGCGCAAGGTCGTAGCGGACATCGCTGGCGTTCCTGCACAGATCAACATCGCCGAAGTCCGTAAACCGGAACTCGACGCTAAATTGGTTGCTGACAGCATCACTTCTCAGCTGGAACGTCGCGTTATGTTCCGTCGTGCTATGAAGCGTGCAGTACAGAACGCAATGCGTCTTGGCGCTAAAGGTATCAAAGTTGAAGTAAGCGGCCGTCTTGGCGGCGCTGAAATCGCACGTACCGAATGGTACCGCGAAGGTCGTGTTCCATTGCACACTCTGCGTGCGGACATCGACTACAACACATCTGAAGCGCACACCACTTATGGTGTAATCGGCGTTAAGGTATGGATCTTCAAAGGTGAGATCCTGGGTGGTATGGCTGCAGTTGAACAACCGGAACCGGCTGCTCAACCTAAAAAGCAGCAGCGTAAAGGCCGCAAGTAAGGAGAGTCGCTGATGTTACAACCAAAGCGTACAAAATTCCGTAAGGTGCACAAGGGCCGCAACCGTGGTCTGGCGCAAGGTACGGATGTTAGCTTCGGCACTTTCGGTCTGAAAGCTGTTGGCCGTGGCCGTCTGACTGCTCGTCAAATCGAAGCAGCTCGTCGTGCAATGACTCGTGCAGTTAAGCGTCAAGGCAAGATCTGGATCCGTGTATTCCCGGACAAACCGATCACCGAGAAGCCGCTGGAAGTGCGTATGGGTAAAGGTAAGGGTAACGTGGAGTATTGGGTTGCCCTGATCCAGCCTGGTAAGGTCCTGTACGAAATGGACGGCGTGCCAGAAGAGGTTGCCCGCGAGGCATTCAAACTGGCAGCAGCGAAACTGCCGATCAAAACCACCTTTGTAACTAAGACGGTGATGTAATGAAAGCACAAGAGCTGCGTGAAAAAAGCGTTGAAGAGCTGAATGCCGAGCTGCTCAACCTGCTGCGTGAGCAATTCAACTTGCGCATGCAGGCGGCCAGTGGCCAGCTGCAACAAACTCACCTGTTGAAACAAGTGCGTCGTGACGTCGCACGCGTTAAGACTTTACTGACTCAAAAGGCGGGTGTGTAAATGACTGAAGTTATCCGTACCCTGCAGGGTCGTGTTGTTAGCGATAAAATGGAGAAATCCATCGTTGTTGCTATCGAGCGTACTGTGAAGCACCCGATCTACGGGAAATTCATCAAACGTACGACCAAGCTGCACGTACATGACGAGAACAACGAATGTGGTACCGGCGACGTGGTGGAAATCCGCGAATGCCGCCCACTGTCCAAGACTAAGTCCTGGACGTTGGTTCGCGTTGTAGAGAAAGCGATTCTGTAATAGAGTAGCTGGCTCTCACTTAATAAACGGCTCAGAAAATGAGCCGTTTATTTTTTCTACCCATACCAAGTAAGCGGTGTTATAATGCTGCGCCCTCGGTTATGGGGCTTTTCAACGGCCTAATTTTTACTTGGGTCTTTAAAGTAGTAGTTGACATTAGCGGAGCACTAAAATGATCCAAGAACAGACTATGCTGAACGTCGCCGACAACTCCGGTGCACGTCGCGTAATGTGTATCAAGGTTCTAGGTGGCTCGCACCGTCGCTACGCAGGCGTCGGCGACATCATCAAAATTACCATCAAGGAAGCAATTCCTCGCGGTAAGGTGAAGAAAGGCGATGTTCTGAAGGCGGTAGTGGTGCGCACCAAGAAGGGTGTACGTCGCCCGGACGGTTCTGTCATTCGCTTCGATGGCAATGCATGCGTTATTTTGAACAATAACAGCGAGCAGCCAATCGGTACGCGTATTTTTGGGCCGGTAACTCGTGAACTGCGTAATGAGAAGTTCATGAAAATTATCTCTCTGGCACCAGAAGTACTCTAAGGAGCGAACATGGCAGCGAAGATCCGTCGTGATGACGAAGTTATCGTGATTACCGGGAAAGACAAAGGTAAGCGCGGTAAAGTAAAAAATGTCCTGTCTGCTGGCAAGGTCATTGTTGAAGGCATCAACCTGGTTAAGAAACACCAGAAGCCGGTTCCGGCTCTGAACCAACCAGGCGGCATTGTTGAAAAAGAAGCTGCAATTCAGGTTTCTAACATTGCTATCTTCAACGCGGCTACCGGCAAGGCTGACCGTGTAGGCTTTAGATTCGAAGACGGCAAAAAAGTCCGTTTCTTCAAGTCTAACAGCGAAACTATCAAGTAATTTGGAGTAATACGATGGCGAAACTGCATGATTACTACAAAGACGAGGTAGTCAAACAACTGATGTCTCAGTTTGATTACAACTCTGTCATGCAAGTCCCTCGGGTCGAGAAGATCACCCTGAACATGGGTGTTGGTGAAGCGATTGCTGACAAGAAACTGCTGGATAACGCCGCAGCGGACCTGGCAGCCATCTCCGGTCAAAAACCGTTGATCACCAAAGCCCGCAAATCTGTTGCAGGCTTCAAAATCCGTCAGGGCTATCCGATCGGCTGTAAAGTAACTCTGCGTGGCGAACGCATGTGGGAGTTCTTTGAGCGTCTGATCTCCATTGCTGTTCCACGTATCCGTGACTTCCGTGGCCTGTCCGCCAAGTCATTCGATGGCCGTGGCAACTACAGCATGGGCGTGCGTGAGCAAATCATCTTCCCAGAAATCGACTACGACAAAGTCGATCGCGTTCGTGGTTTGGATATTACCATTACCACTACTGCGAAATCTGATGATGAAGGCCGCGCGCTGCTGGCTGCTTTTAACTTCCCGTTCCGCAAGTAAGGCAGGGTTACTGATGGCTAAGCAATCAATGAAAGCACGCGAAGTCAAGCGCGTGAAATTAGCTGACAAGTTCTTTGCAAAACGCGTTGAACTGAAAGCTATTATCTCTGATGTGAACGCATCCGATGAAGATCGTTGGAATGCCGTTCTCAAGCTGCAAACTCTGCCGCGTGATTCCAGCCCGTCTCGTCAGCGTAAACGCTGCCGCCAAACTGGCCGTCCACATGGTTATGTGGGCAAATTCGGGTTGAGCCGTATTAAGCTTCGTGAAGCCGCTATGCGCGGTGAAGTACCAGGCTTGAAAAAGGCTAGCTGGTAATTACCAATTGAATCACGGGAGTAAAGACAGATGAGCATGCAAGATCCGATCGCGGATATGCTGACCCGTATCCGTAACGGTCAAGCCGCGAACAAAGTTGCGGTCACCATGCCTTCCTCCAAGCTGAAAGTGGCAATTGCCAACGTGCTGAAGGAAGAAGGTTTTATTGAAGATTTCAAAATCGAAGGCGACGCCAAGCCTGTTCTGGAACTGGTACTGAAGTACTTCCAGGGCAAAGCTGTGGTAGAAAGCATTCAACGTATCAGCCGTCCAGGTCTGCGCATCTACAAGAAAAAAGATGAGCTGCCAAAAGTTATGGCCGGTTTGGGTATCGCTGTTGTTTCTACCTCTAAAGGTGTTATGACCGATCGTGCAGCTCGCCAGGCTGGTCTTGGTGGCGAGATTATCTGCTACGTAGCTTAATTCGGGAGGAAAGAATGTCTCGTGTTGCAAAAGCACCCGTCGTCATTCCTGCCGGCGTAGAGGTAAAACTCAACGGTCAGGTTATTTCGATTAAGGGTAAAAACGGCGAGTTGACTCGTACTATCCACGACGCCGTTGAAGTGAAGCAAGAAGCTAACGCACTGACTTTCGCTCCGCGCGAAGGTTTTGCTAACGCATGGGCTCAAGCGGGTACCACGCGCGCTCTGCTGAACGCAATGGTTGTTGGTGTTACCGAAGGCTTCACCAAAAAGCTTCAACTGGTAGGTGTTGGTTATCGTGCTGCCGTTAAAGGCAACGTGGTGAATTTGGCCCTGGGCTTCTCTCACCCTATCGATCACCAGCTGCCAGCAGGTATCACTGCTGAATGCCCAAGCCAAACTGAAATCGTGCTGAAAGGCGCTGATAAGCAGGTTATTGGCCAGGTAGCAGCAGATCTGCGCGCTTACCGTCGTCCTGAGCCTTACAAAGGCAAAGGTGTTCGTTACGCCGACGAAGTCGTGCGTACCAAAGAGGCTAAGAAGAAGTAAGGTAACACTATGGATAAGAAATCTGCTCGTATCCGTCGTGCGACCCGCGCACGCCGCAAGCTCCAAGAGCTGGGTGCAACCCGCCTGGTGGTACATCGTACCCCGCGTCACATTTACGCACAGGTGATTGCTCCAAACGGTTCTGAAGTACTGGTAGCCGCTTCTACTTTAGAAAAAGCTATCGCGGAGCAACTGAAGTATTCCGGTAACAAAGACGCAGCAGCAGCCGTAGGTAAAGCTCTGGCTGAGCGCGCGTTGGAAAAAGGGATTGCGAAAGTATCCTTTGACCGTTCCGGTTTCCAATATCATGGTCGAGTCCAGGCACTGGCAGATGCTGCCCGTGAAGCTGGCCTTCAGTTCTAAGGAAGAGGTTTAAGATGGCTCACATCGAAAAACAAGCTGGCGAACTGCAGGAAAAGCTGATCGCGGTAAACCGCGTATCTAAAACCGTAAAAGGTGGCCGTATTTTCAGCTTTACCGCACTGACTGTAGTTGGTGATGGTAACGGTCGCGTTGGTTTTGGCTACGGCAAAGCACGCGAAGTTCCAGCAGCGATCCAGAAAGCGATGGAAAAAGCCCGTCGCAACATGATGAACGTCGCGCTGAACAGCGGCACCCTGCAGCACCCTGTTAAGGGCGCTCACACGGGTTCTCGCGTGTTCATGCAGCCTGCTCATGAAGGTACCGGTATCATCGCGGGTGGTGCAATGCGCGCCGTTCTCGAAGTTGCTGGGGTGCACAACGTATTGGCTAAAGCTTATGGTTCCACTAACCCGATCAACGTGGTTCGTGCAACTATCGACGCTCTGGCGAATATGAAGTCTCCTGAAATGGTCGCTGCTAAGCGTGGTAAATCCGTTGCCGACATTCTGGGGTAATTGACCATGGCTAAGACTATTAAAGTTACACAAACTCGCAGCTCAATTGGCCGTCTGCCGAAGCATAAAGCTACTCTGCTCGGTCTGGGTCTGCGTCGTATTGGTCACACCGTAGAGCGCGAGGATACTCCTGCTGTTCGCGGTATGGTCAACCTGGTTTCCTACATGGTTAAAGTTGAGGAGTAACAGATGCGTTTAAATACTCTGTCTCCGGCTGAAGGTGCCAAGCATGCGCCTAAGCGTGTAGGTCGTGGTATTGGTTCTGGCCTGGGTAAAACCGGCGGCCGTGGTCACAAAGGTCAGAAGTCTCGTTCTGGCGGTGGCGTACGTCGTGGTTTCGAAGGTGGTCAGATGCCTCTGTACCGTCGTCTGCCGAAATTCGGCTTCACTTCACGCAAAGCGATGATCACGGCAGAAGTTCGTCTGTCTGAACTGGCTCTGGTTGAAGGCGATGTTATCGACCTGAACGCGCTGAAAGCCGCTAACGTAGTTGGTGTCCAGATCGAATTCGCGAAAGTTGTACTTTCTGGCGAAGTCGCTCGTCCGGTAACCCTGCGTGGTCTGCGTGTCACCAAAGGCGCTCGTGCTGCTATCGAGGCTGCTGGCGGTAAAATTGAGGAATAAGTAGCAGATGGCTAAGCAACCAGGATTAGATTTTCAAAGTGCTAAAGGCGGGCTCGGCGAGCTGAAGCGCAGACTTTTGTTTGTAATCGGCGCGCTGATTGTCTTCCGTATCGGCTCTTTCATTCCGATTCCTGGTATCGATGCCACTGTGCTTGCCAAATTGCTTGAGCAGCAGAGAGGCACTATCATTGAAATGTTTAACATGTTCTCTGGTGGTGCCCTCAGCCGTGCTTCTATCTTTGCTCTGGGGATCATGCCGTATATCTCGGCGTCGATCATTATCCAGCTGCTGACGGTGGTTCATCCAGCGTTGGCGGAAATCAAGAAAGAAGGGGAGGCTGGCCGTCGCAAGATTAGCCAGTACACCCGTTACGGTACGCTGGTATTGGCCATATTCCAGTCGATCGGTATTGCTACCGGTCTGCCGAATATGCCTGGTATGCAGGGCCTGGTGTTAAACCCAGGCTTTGCATTCTACTTTACTGCGGTTGTGAGCCTGGTGACCGGGACAATGTTCCTGATGTGGCTGGGTGAGCAGATTACTGAGCGCGGTATCGGCAACGGTATCTCGATCATTATCTTCGCGGGTATTGTAGCGGGGCTCCCGCCGGCAGTGGCCCATACTATCGAGCAAGCGCGGCAAGGCGACCTGCACTTCCTCCTGCTGCTGTTGGTTGCAGTATTGGTGTTTGCAGTAACCTTCTTCGTTGTTTTCATCGAGCGTGGTCAACGTCGTATCGTCGTTAACTATGCGAAGCGTCAACAAGGTCGTCGTGTTTATGCAGCACAGAGTACACACTTACCGTTGAAAGTGAACATGGCGGGTGTTATCCCGGCGATTTTCGCTTCCAGCATTATTCTGTTCCCGGCCACGATTGCATCATGGTTTGGGGGCGGTACCGGTTGGAACTGGCTGACTACGATTTCGCTGTATTTGCAGCCAGGGCAACCGCTTTATGTGTTACTCTATGCGTCTGCAATCATCTTCTTCTGTTTCTTCTACACGGCGTTGGTCTTCAACCCGCGTGAGACAGCAGATAACCTGAAGAAGTCCGGTGCCTTCGTACCAGGAATTCGTCCGGGAGAGCAAACGGCGAAGTATATCGATAAAGTAATGACGCGTTTAACCCTGGTGGGCGCGATGTACATTACTTTCATCTGCCTGATCCCGGAGTTCATGCGTGATGCAATGAAAGTACCATTCTACTTTGGTGGTACCTCGCTACTGATCGTGGTTGTCGTCATCATGGACTTTATGGCTCAAGTGCAAACTCTGATGATGTCAAGTCAGTACGAGTCTGCATTGAAGAAAGCAAATCTGAAAGGCTATAACCGCTAGTCAGATTCGTTTGAGAAGTTACGGAGAGTAAAAATGAAAGTTCGTGCTTCCGTCAAGAAATTATGTCGTAACTGCAAAATCGTTAAGCGTAACGGTGTCGTTCGTGTGATTTGCAGCGCCGAGCCGAAGCATAAACAGCGTCAAGGCTGATTATCTCGCATATTTTTCTTGCAAAGTTGGGTTGAGCTGGCTAGATTAGCCAGCCAATCTTTTGTATGTCGCACTGCAACATTATTTGAGTATCCTGAAAACGGGCTTTTCAGAATGGTGTTGCTGTATAAAATAGTAGGAGTGCATAGTGGCCCGTATAGCAGGCATTAACATTCCTGATCATAAACATACCGTTATCGCCTTAACGTCGATCTTCGGTATCGGTAAAACCCGTTCACAGGCTATCTGTGCATCCACGGGTATTGCTGAAAATGTTAAGATCAGTGAGCTGTCTGAAGAGCAAATCGAAAAGCTTCGTGATGCAGTTGCCAAATACACCGTTGAGGGTGATTTGCGTCGTGAAATTACCCTGAGCATCAAGCGTCTTATGGACCTTGGTTGCTATCGTGGTTTGCGTCATCGTCGTGGTCTGCCGGTACGCGGTCAGCGCACCAAGACCAACGCTCGTACCCGTAAGGGTCCGCGCAAGCCGATCAAGAAATAATCGGGGTTATTGAATAATGGCAAAGGCACCTGTTCGTACACGTAAGCGTGTAAGAAAGCAAGTCTCTGACGGCGTGGCTCATATCCATGCTTCTTTCAACAACACCATCGTTACCATCACTGATCGTCAGGGTAATGCTTTGGGTTGGGCAACAGCCGGTGGTTCCGGTTTCCGTGGTTCTCGTAAGTCCACTCCGTTCGCAGCACAGGTTGCAGCAGAACGTTGTGCTGACGCAGTAAAAGAATACGGTATCAAGAACCTGGAAGTTATGGTTAAAGGACCTGGTCCTGGTCGTGAGTCTACTATCCGCGCTCTGAACGCGGCTGGTTTCCGCATCACTAATATTACTGATGTGACTCCGATCCCTCATAACGGTTGTCGTCCGCCGAAAAAGCGCCGCGTGTAACGCAGCTTTTAGGATTGTTGGAGAAAGAAAATGGCAAGATATTTGGGTCCTAAGCTCAAGCTGAGCCGTCGTGAGGGCACAGACCTGTTCCTTAAGTCTGGCGTTCGCGCGATCGATTCCAAGTGTAAAATTGAACAAGCACCTGGTCAGCACGGTGCGCGTAAACCGCGTCTGTCTGATTACGGTGTTCAGTTGCGTGAGAAGCAGAAAGTTCGCCGTATGTACGGCATTCTGGAGCGTCAATTCCGTAACTATTACAAAGAAGCAACCCGCCTGAAGGGCAACACCGGTGAAAACCTGTTGCAGCTGCTGGAAGGTCGTCTGGACAACGTTGTTTACCGTATGGGCTTCGGCGCTACTCGTGCAGAGTCACGTCAGCTGGTTAGCCACAAAGCAGTTATGGTAAACGGTCACGTTGTTAACATCGCTTCTTATCAGGTATCTCCGAATGACGTAGTCAGCATCCGCGAGAAAGCTAAAAAGCAGTCTCGTGTTAAAGCTTCTCTGGAGCTGGCTGAGCAGCGTGAAAAGCCGACTTGGCTGGAAGTTGATGCTGCTAAGATGGAAGGCGTGTTCAAGCGTATGCCTGAACGTACCGATCTGTCTGCGGACATTAACGAACACCTGATCGTCGAGCTTTACTCCAAGTAAAGCTTAGTACCAAAGAGAGGACACAATGCAGGGTTCTGTGACAGAGTTTCTAAAACCGCGCCTGGTAGATATCGAGCAAGTCAGTTCGACGCACGCCAAGGTGACCCTTGAGCCTTTAGAGCGTGGCTTTGGCCATACTCTTGGCAACGCACTGCGCCGTATTCTGCTTTCATCTATGCCGGGTTGCGCGGTGACCGAGGTTGAGATTGATGGTGTACTGCATGAGTACAGCACCAAAGAAGGCGTACAGGAAGATATCCTGGAGATCCTGCTCAACCTGAAAGGGCTGGCGGTGAGAGTTCAAGGCAAAGACGAAGTTATTCTTACCCTGAATAAATCTGGCATTGGCCCTGTGACCGCTGCCGACATCACCCATGATGGTGATGTCGAAATCGTCAAGCCTCAGCACGTGATTTGCCACCTGACTGATGAGAACGCGGCTATCAGCATGCGTATCAAAGTTCAGCGCGGTCGCGGTTATGTGCCGGCTTCTGCCCGAATTCATTCGGAAGAAGATGAGCGCCCAATCGGTCGTCTGTTGGTTGACGCCTGCTACAGCCCTGTAGAGCGTATCGCCTACAATGTTGAAGCTGCGCGTGTAGAACAGCGTACTGACTTGGATAAGCTGGTCATCGAGATGGAGACCAATGGCACGATCGATCCTGAAGAGGCGATCCGCCGTGCGGCCACCATTCTGGCTGAACAACTTGAAGCTTTCGTTGACCTGCGTGATGTACGTCAGCCGGAAGTTAAAGAAGAGAAGCCAGAGTTCGATCCGATCTTGCTGCGCCCTGTTGACGATCTGGAATTGACTGTCCGCTCTGCTAACTGCCTCAAGGCAGAAGCTATCCACTACATCGGTGATCTGGTACAGCGTACCGAGGTTGAGTTGCTGAAAACGCCAAACCTGGGTAAAAAATCTCTTACCGAGATTAAAGACGTGCTGGCCTCACGTGGTCTGTCTCTGGGCATGCGCCTGGAAAACTGGCCGCCGGCAAGCATTGCTGACGAGTAACCGGATCACAGGTTAAGGTTTTACTGAGAAGGATAAGGTCATGCGCCATCGTAAGAGTGGTCGTCAACTGAACCGTAACAGCAGCCATCGCCAGGCTATGTTCCGTAACATGGCCGGCTCTTTGGTTCGTCATGAGATCATCAAGACGACCCTGCCAAAAGCAAAAGAGCTGCGTCGCGTTGTTGAGCCGCTGATTACTCTTGCCAAGACCGACAGCGTAGCTAATCGTCGTCTGGCATTCGCCCGTACTCGTGATAACGAGATCGTGGCAAAACTGTTTAACGAGCTGGGCCCGCGTTTCGCGAGCCGTGCCGGTGGTTACACTCGCATTCTGAAGTGTGGCTTCCGCGCAGGCGACAACGCGCCGATGGCATACATCGAGCTGGTTGATCGTGCTGAGTCTCAAGCAGAAGTAGCAACTGCAGAGTAATCTGTAGACGCGTAAAAAAACCGGGCTTGCCCGGTTTTTTTACGTCCAAACCCAGCCAAATGTGCGTAATTCTCCCGCTGCGCTTAAGATCCCCGCCCCTATCCGCTATGCTAAGGCTTCATCATTAGGCTTACCGAGGCTGTCTGTCATGGGGTTGCTCGATCAATGGGCGGAACGTCATATCCTTGATGCCCAGGATAAAGGCGAGTTCGACAATCTGCCCGGCCAGGGCCAACCGTTGGCGCTGGAAGATGACAGCGCGGTGCCGGCTGAGCTACGCGCCGGTTACCGTCTGCTGAAAAATGCCGGTTACCTGCCACCGGAGCTGGAAGATCGCAAAGAGGCGTTGACCGTTGCTCGCTTGCTGCAAGGGATTAGCAGTGAGCATCCGGACTATGTCGAACTCAGCAAACGCATGGCGCTGCTGGAGCATCGATTGCGCCAGGCAGGGATGAGTACGGATTTCTTGCATGGCGAATATCAGCGTGCATTGGACGGCAAATTCACCCGGGAGGAGAAGTCATGTTCAAGATAGGTCAGTTGGCCAAGCTTGCCGAAGTGACGCCGGATACCGTGCGTTACTATGAAAAGCAGGGCATGATGGATCACAATGTCCGCACCGAAGGCGGCTATCGGTTGTATACCGAACAGGACCTGCAGCGGCTGCGTTTCATTCGCTATGCCAAGCAGCTGGGGTTTACTCTGGAAACGATCGCCGAGCTGCTGTCGATCCGCGTCGATCCTGAGCATCATACCTGCCAAGAGTCGAAGTCGATCGTCGATGCGCGCCTGAGCGAAGTGGAAAGCAAGTTGGCGGAGCTGACTCGTATGCGCGAATCGCTGAAGCGGCTGAGTGATGCCTGCTGCGGTACAGCCCATACCAGCAATTATTGCTCTATTCTGGAAGCCTTGGAACAGGGCGCCAGCGATGAAAAAGGCAAAAAAGGTTGCTGACGGCACTTTAATTTTTATACCGCCGGCAGTATTATCGCCTCGTTTTATTACCCCACCTTTTACAGGAGCATTATCATGACGAAATATCGTCACACTAAAGGTCAGATTCAAGATAACGCCATTGAGGCGCTGCTGCATGATCCGCTATTCCGTCAACGAGTAGAAAAGAATGTGAAAGGCAAAGGCAGCTACCGGCGTAAAGAAAAACACAACAAAGGCGGTAACTGGGAGGCCAGTGGTAAACTATCAAGCGATAATTTACCACTGGCCTTCTGGTTTTAAGCATTAAAAAAGCCACCTTATAAGGAGGCTTTTTATTGGCATAACCAAACGCTGTTTTACAGTTTTGGCTGCTGTTGCTGGCTCAGCAAGTCACGAATTTCCGTCAGCAGTTTCTCTTCTGCAGTAGGTTCTGGCGGCGCTGCCGGCGCTTCTTCCTGCTTGCGGCGCATTTTGTTCATCAATTTAATCGCCAGGAAGATGGCGAAGGCGACAATCACGAAGTCGAACACGGTTTGGATGAATGAACCGTAATTCATTACTACCGCCGGCACGGCGCCCTGAGCTTCACGTAATACCAGATGGAACTGTTTAAAGTCGACACCACCGATCAGTAAGCCCAGTGGTGGCATGATGATATCGGCCACGAAGGACGAAACAATCTTGCCGAATGCAGCACCGATAATCACACCGACGGCCAGATCGACCACGTTGCCACGCATGGCAAATTCGCGAAACTCTTTCAACATACTCATAGAACGCACCCCTTGCAGAATTAATAACTCAAGTTTAACAAAGCAATTTCCCTTTGCCACAAAAGGAGAGAAGTTTTATCTCTTCCCAAGGCAGAGAACAACTACGCGATTATAGACCATCGCCAAATAAATTCGTTCTACAAGAAGAACGGGCTTGGTTGGAACAAGCGTTCAACGTCCGGTACGAATTTCTTGTCGGTAATAAACATGATGACGTGATCGCCCTGTTCGATTTTGCTGTTGCCATTGGCGATGATCACGTCGTCGCCACGCACGATCGCACCAATGGTGGTGCCCGGTGGCAGCTTAATGTCTTCGACGATGCGGCCGACCACTTTGGAGGTGCTTTCATCGCCGTGGGCAATCGCTTCGATCGCTTCCGCCACGCCGCGGCGCAGCGACGAAACGCTGACGATATCCGCTTTGCGCACGTGCCCCAACAGGGCGGAAATGGTCGCCTGTTGGGGGGAAATGGCAATATCGATCACGCTGCCTTGCACCAGATCGACATAGGCGCGGCGTTGGATCAATACCATTACCTTCTTGGCGCCCATGCGCTTGGCTAGCATGGCGGACATGATGTTGGCCTCATCGTCGTTGGTGATAGCGATGAAGACATCCACCTGCTCGACGTGCTCTTCGGCCAGCAGCTCCTGATCGGAGGCATCGCCGTAGAACACGATGGTATCGTGCAGCTGCTCGGCCAGTTCGGCGGCGCGTTGCTGATTGCGCTCGATCAGTTTGACGTTGTAGTCTTTTTCCAGCTTGGCGGCCAGGCCGGCGCCGACGTTGCCGCCACCGACGATCATGATGCGCTTATACGGTTTTTCCAGCCGCTGCAGTTCGCTCATCACCGCGCGGATGTGTTGTGATGCGGCGACGAAGAAGACTTCATCACCGGCTTCGATAATGGTCGAGCCTTGCGGCCTGATCGGTCTGTCCTGGCGGAAAATTGCGGCGACGCGGGTGTCGATATGTGGCATGTGTTCGCGCATCGAAGAGAGCGCATTGCCGACCAGCGGGCCACCGTAATAGGCTTTAACCGCGGCGATGCTGACTTTGCCTTCGGCGAAATTGACCACCTGCAACGCGCCGGGGTACTCAATCAGCTTGTAGATATAGTCTATGACCAACTGTTCCGGTGAAATCAGATGGTCGATCGGCACCGCTTCCGGCAGGAACAGTTTCTCCGACTCGCGGATATATTCCGGCGCGCGGATACGTGCGATACGGTTGGGGGTATTAAACAGAGAATAGGCGATCTGGCAGGCGATCATGTTGGTTTCGTCGGAGTTGGTGACGGCGACCAGCATGTCGGCGTCTTCCGCGCCGGCTTCGCGCAGCACTCGAGGGTGAGAGCCGTGCCCCTGAACCACGCGCAGATCGAATTTATCCTGCAGCTGCCGCAGACGACCGGAATCGGTATCGACGACGGTGATATCGTTGTTTTCACCCACCAGGTTTTCCGCCAGCGTCCCGCCAACCTGACCGGCACCAAGAATAATTATTTTCATCGTGTTCTCTGCTTCACACTGAAAGACTTAGGGCGCGCACGCACGCCCCGAAGCATTACATTTTAATCAGCTTAGCGTAAAAGAAGCCATCGCCGTCCTCGGGATGCGGGATATTCTGCCGCCCAGGCCGCTGCGCATCGCCGGTTTCAACCAGCTTGGCATCGGCGTGGCGCTGCAAGAACGCGGCGATCTGGCTGCTGTTTTCATCCGGCAGGATAGAGCAGGTGGCGTAAACCATCACGCCACCCGATTTCAGATGGGGCCAGACGGCTTCCAGGATGTCGGCCTGCAGCGCGGCGAGTTCGGCGATGTCGCGATCGCGGCGCAGCCATTTGATGTCGGGGTGACGGCGGATCACGCCGGTGGCGGAACAGGGCGCGTCCAGCAGGATCCGGTCGAACTGCTTGTCACCGCACCATTGCTGCGGGGTGCGGCCATCACCCAGCTTAACTTCGGCATGCAAACGCAGGCGCTGCAGGTTTTCTTTCACCCGCGCCAGGCGCTGTTCGTCGATATCGACCGCCATGACGTGCGCTTTCGGTGCCGCTTCCAGAATATGCGTGGTTTTGCCGCCAGGCGCGGCGCACAAATCGAGGATCTGTTCACCGTCTTGCGGATCCAATAGATCGACACAGCCCTGGGCTGAGGCATCTTGCACTGTGACCCAGCCGTCGGCGAACCCAGGCAGATCGGTCACGGCGCAAGGCGCCAGCAAACGCACTGCATCGGCATAGTCTGCGTGAGGTTCTGCGGCGATGCCGGCGTCGGTCAACAACTGCAGATAAGCTTCCCGGGTGTGATGCAGGCGGTTGACGCGCAGCCACATCGGTGGCTTCTGGTTATTGGCGTCGACGATCTGTTCCCAGTTGGCGGGATAGGCTTGTTGAAGGCGTTTCAGCAACCAGCTTGGGTGCAGATAGCGGCTGTCATTGTTGGCGGTGCGCTGCAGCAGCTCTTCCTGCTGGCGCTGGAGTTGCCGCAAGACGCCGTTAATCAGGCCTTTCAACTGCGGGCGTTTCAGCGCTACCGCGCCCTCCACGGTTTCCGCCAATACGGCGTGCGCCGGGATACGGGTATACAGCAGCTGATACAGGCCGACCATCAGCAAATAGTGCAGCGTGCGCTGCTTGCCGGTCAGCGGCTTGGCCATCAATTGCTGAATGCACCATTCGAGCTGCGGCAGCACGCGCAGCGTGCCGAAACACAGTTCCTGCAGCAACCCGCGATCTTTATCGCTGATGGTGGTTTGGAGCGCCGGCAGGACGGTGCTGAGCGACTGCCCTTGATCCAGCACCTGGCCGATGGCTTTGGCAGCGATGCTGCGGAGATTGTAATTATTTTTCATAGGCTGAAGCTGATAACGATCGGCATTAAGAAAATAACGGCCCGGCGATGAACGGCCGGGCAGTGGGGTGACTTACAGCCGGTTACCCGGGGTAAACCATTCACGACGTGAATTTAAAAGGTCTTGCGCCGACATCGGTTTCTTGCCCGCGGGCTGCAGTTGGATCAGATTGAGGATACCGTCGGCGGTCGCCACCTGAATGCCGTGCTTGTCGGCATGGACAACGGTGCCTGGCTCCGCGTTGGCGCTTTGCGCCAGTACGCTGGCTTGCCACACTTTCACCGGTTGATCGTCGATGGTGAAGTAGCTGACCGGCCAAGGGTTGAAGGCGCGGATACAACGCTCCAGCTGAGCGGCGGACAGTGTCCAGTCCAGGCGAGCTTCTTCTTTGCTCAGCTTCTCTGCGTAGGTGACCAGCGCTTCGTCCTGCACTTCGCGGGTGGCGCTGCCGTCTGCCATTTGGCGCAGCGTAGTCAGCATGCCCTGCGGGCCGAGCTGTGCCAGCTTGTCGTAGAGACTGGCGCTGGTATCGCTGCTCTCAATCGGGCAGGCAATCTTGTGCATCATGTCGCCGGTATCGAGACCGACGTCCATCTGCATGATGGTCACGCCGGTTTCGCTGTCGCCGGCCCAGAGCGAACGCTGGATCGGTGCCGCGCCGCGCCAGCGAGGCAGCAGCGAACCATGTACGTTGATGCAACCGAGACGCGGCATATCCAGCACTGCCTGCGGCAGGATCAGCCCGTAGGCAACCACCACCATCACGTCGGCGTGGAGATCGGCCACCAGGCGTTGGTTCTCTTCGGGGCGCAGCGATTTGGGCTGGAAGACCGGCAGTTGGTGTTGTTCAGCCAGCACTTTGACCGGGCTTGGCGTCAGCTTGTTGCCGCGGCCTGCCGGGCGGTCGGGCTGAGTAAAAACGCCGACAATCTGGTGCTCAGATGACAACAGCGCGTCAAGATGACGCGCTGCGAAGTCTGGTGTTCCGGCGAAAATAATCCGTAAAGAGTCAGACACGTTGATTTCCTGATCGGTTAGGCGCGGGCTTGAAGCTTGGCCATTTTTTCCAGTTTCTGACGAATGCGCTGACGCTTGAGCGGCGACAGGTAATCGACGAACAGTTTACCCATCAGGTGATCCATCTCGTGCTGGATGCAGATCGCCAACAGATCGTCCGCTTCCAGCTCGAAAGGTTTGCCTTCGCGATCCAGCGCGCGGATCTTCACCTGCGCGGCACGGGGTACCAACGCACGCTGTTCGGGAATGGAAAGACAGCCTTCCTCGATGCCGGTTTCGCCGCTTTTTTCCAGCAGTTCCGGGTTGATCAGCACCAGGCGCTGATCGCGATTCTCGGAGACGTCGATCACGATAATGCGCTGATGGATATCCACCTGAGTCGCAGCCAGGCCAATGCCTTCCTCTGCGTACATGGTTTCAAACATATCATCCACGATGCGCTGGATATCTGCATTGACTTCTTTTACCGGCGCTGCGACTTTGCGCAGACGCTCGTCTGGGAAATGTAATACCTGCAAGACTGACATATATCTTTAGATCTGTATCCGAGTAATGAACGAGGTTTAACCTCTATTCTAGACATTTCCCGGCCTGATTGACAGCATTGCGCACCAATTGCTCAGATTGGTAATACCACCGTTTTTGCTGAGGGAACAGACGATGCGGCCGGAAGAGATTGCTTTACGGATGCGAGGGGTAACGGGGCTGCAGACCGTTGTGGCCAGCCGGATCGTGCGGCAGCTATCGCAAATGGGGTGCGAGCCTCGCCGCGTGCTGCATGAGCTGTGGTTGGACGAACGGCAGCAGACGCAGTTCAACCAGGTGGATCCCGGTTATCTGGCCGCGACCCTGCGTTGGCTGGAGGAGCCGGCGCACCGTATGCTGAACTACGGAGCGGTCGGCTATCCGGAACGCCTGGCCCAGATCGACGATGCGCCACTGTTTCTGCTGATCGAGGGCGATCCTCAGGCGTTGCTGCGCCCGCAGCTCGCCATGGTTGGCAGCCGGCAGTTCAGTCACTACGGCGAGCGTTGGGCTAACCATTTTGCCGAGGAATTAGCGCGTTGCGGTTTCACCATCACCAGCGGTTTGGCGATCGGCATCGACGGCATTTGCCATCGCGCAGCGCTGGCGGCCGGTGGTTGCACGGTAGCGGTGTTGGGCAGCGGGCTGGCCAATGTTTATCCACGCCGGCACCGCAGGCTCGCGGAGCAGATTGTCGAGCAGGGCGGCGCGGTGATTTCAGATCATTTGGTCACCGATTTGCCTCTGGCCGACCATTTTCCGCGCCGTAACCGTATTATCAGCGGGCTGAGTCAGGGCGTTTTGGTCATAGAAGCCTCGTTGCGCAGCGGTACTCTGGTGACGGCTCGCTATGCGCTGGAGCAGGGGCGTGAAGTGTTCGCTTTGCCGGGGCCGTTAGGGAACCCGATGAGCGAGGGGACACATTGGCTGATCCAACAGGGCGCGCACCTGGTCACCGGGCCTAAAGATATCGCAGAATTGCTGGGAAGCGGCCTTCACTGGCTGCCACTGAACGAAAATACAACTATTTGTGCGTCGCAGGCTGAAGTTGAATTGCCATTTGTCGATGTGTTGGCTAACGTAGGAGATGAGGTGACACCTGTTGACGTCGTCGCTGAACGTGCCGGCCAACCTGTGCCAGTGGTGGTAATCAAGTTACTCGAACTGGAGTTAGCAGGGTGGATCGCAGCTGTACCCGGCGGCTATGTCCGAATAAGGAGGGCAAGCCATGTTCGACGTACTCATGTACTTGTTTGAAACTTATATCCACAATGAACCAGAGATGCGCGTCGATCAGGATCAACTGACTGATGATCTCGCTCAGGCGGGGTTTCATCGGGATGATATCTACAACGCGTTGAATTGGCTTGAGAAGTTGGCTGACCTGCAAGAAGGTCAAAATGCGCCTTACTTTATGGATGCCGATCCGCTGGCGATGCGGATCTACACCGAAGAGGAAAGCGCGCGTTTGGACGCCGGCTGCCGTGGTTTTCTCCTGTTCCTGGAACAGATTCAGGTATTGAACCTCGAAACCCGTGAAATGGTTATCGACCGCGTTATGGCCTTGGATAATGCGGAATTCGATCTCGAAGATCTGAAATGGGTCGTGTTGATGGTGCTGTTTAATATCCCCGGATATGAAAGCGCCTATCAGCAAATGGAAGAACTGTTGTTTGAAGTGAACGAAGGTTATCTGCATTGAGCCGATAACGCGCATAGAAGACGTTATGACAAAAAACGCGATTTTTGCCGCCAGGCAAAATGAACCCTGTCCGGAATGCGGGGCCGAGCTGGTGATTCGTAGCGGTCGCCACGGCCCCTTCCTCGGCTGTTCCCAGTACCCTGAATGCCAATATATTCGCCCGCTGAAAGCGCAGGCCGATGGGCATATCGTCAAGGTGCTGGATGGGCAGCAGTGCCCGAAGTGCCAGGCGACATTGGTGCTGCGCCAAGGGCGCTATGGCATGTTTATCGGTTGCAGCGATTATCCGCAGTGCGATCACACTGAAGTGATCGATAAGCCTGACGAAACCGCCATTACCTGTCCGCAGTGCGGTCAGGGCAAACTGCTGCAGCGTAAGTCGCGCTATGGCAAGGTTTTTCACTCCTGCGATCGTTACCCGGAATGCCAATTTGCCCTCAATGTTAAACCCGTCGCCGGTGAATGTGCCTATTGCCATTATCCGCTGCTGATGGAAAAGCGCACGGCAAAAGGCCCCGTCCTCTGCTGTGCCAGCAAGCTGTGCGGAAAACCCGTCGCGACTACAGAATAATCACATCATGAACTCAGAATTAAGCCCGAACCTTGTATCTATCATCGATGCTTTGCATCAACAGCAGGTGATTGCCTATCCTACCGAAGCGGTATTCGGCCTGGGGTGCGATCCCGACAGCGAACAGGCGGTCAATGCGCTGTTGGCGTTGAAACAGCGGCCGTGGGAAAAGGGGCTGATTCTGATCGCCGCCGACTATGCGCAGCTTAAGCCTTATATCGACGACAGTGCGCTCAGCGAACAGCAGCGCGCGACGATGTTCGCCAGCTGGCCTGGGCCGGTAACTTGGGTGTTGCCTGCTCGCCCGGAGACGCCACGTTTACTGACCGGGCGTTTCAGCTCGCTGGCGGTGCGCGTTAGCGATCACCCGTTGGTGCAGCAACTGTGTCGGCAGTACGGCAAGCCGCTGGTATCGACCAGTGCCAATCTCAGTGGGTTGGAGCCGTGCCGCAGTGCGGATGAAGTCACTCGACAATTCGGCACTGCTTTCCCGGTATTGGCCGGCGAGGTGGGTGGCCGTCTTAATCCTTCCGAAATCAGAGATGCTCTGACCGGCGAACAGATCCGTCAGGGCTAGAGGTAATGGGCATGGAGAAGTTTGCGGTATTTGGCAACCCTATCGGTCACAGCAAGTCGCCGCGAATTCATGCGCTGTTCGCTGCCCAGACTGGCATTGAGCATCCTTATGGAGCGGTGTTGGCGCCGTTGGACGGTTTTGAAACCAGCCTGCAGGCGTTTATCCACGCCGGAGGGTTGGGGGCGAACGTCACGGTGCCTTTCAAAGAGCGTGCTTATGAGCTCGCCTCCGAGCTGAGCGAGCGTGCAGCGATGGCCGGTGCGGTCAATACCCTGAAGGTATTGCCGAATGGCGGTCTATTGGGGGATAACACCGACGGCATCGGTTTGCTGACCGATCTACAGCGTCAACAATTGATCCGGCCGCAGGATCGCATTCTGCTGGTGGGCGCCGGCGGCGCAGCGCGCGGTGTGATCCTACCGCTGCTGTCTTTCGGCTGCCGGCTCACGATCACTAACCGCACCTTCAGCCGGGCTCAAGAGTTGGCCCACGCTTTCCGGCATTTGGGGGAAATCGCGGAGGCGCCGATGGATCAACTGGATCAGCAAGCGTTCGATCTGGTGATCAATGCGACGGCGTCCGGCATCAGCGGGGAGATCCCGGCCTTGCCCGCAGGCGTAGTCAACGCGCAAACCCGTTGCTATGACATGTTCTATCAGCAGGGCGTCACGCCATTCCTGGCCTGGGCGCAGCAGCGGGGGGCTACGGAATATGCCGATGGGCTGGGGATGCTGGTGGGGCAGGCGGCGCATGCTTTCCTGCTTTGGCACGGAGTGATGCCAGAGATCGAGCCGGTATTGCGCCAGCTGCGCAGCGAGCTGGCGGCATAAATTCTACCCCGTTCTCTTTACAGGGAACGGGGCGCCCATCAGATATCTTCCGACAGATATTCGTCTTTCCAGCGTACATAGTTGTTAGAAGAATAAAGCAACCCCTCCAACTCGGCGGCGGTCAACGGCCGAACCTGGCGTGCCGGGCTGCCCATATAAAGATAACCGCTCGCCAGGCGCTTGCCAGGCGCCACCAAACTGCCGGCGCCAATCATTACGTCGTCTTCTACTACTACACCGTCCAACAGGATCGATCCCATACCGACCAGCACCCGGTTGCCGATGGCGCAGCCGTGCAGCATCGCTTTATGGCCCACGGTCACGTCTTCTCCAATCAGCAGGGGATAACCGTCAGGGTTGTGTTCTGAACGGTGAGTCACATGCAGTACGCAGCCGTCCTGAATATTGCTGCGCGCGCCGATCTTTACCGCATTGACGTCACCGCGGATAGCGACCAGCGGCCAGATGCTGACGTCATCCGCCAGATCGACGTCGCCGATCACGACGCTGGAAGGATCGATCAAGACGCGCTGACCGAGTTTGGGGGTGTATTGAAGATAAGAACGTACTGCATCGGACATAATGTTGCCTCACGTCGGGATCATATTTACCGGCAATACTAGACTCTGACGATGGAATTACAACCAACGGCAGCGCCGGATCCTGCGGAAAATGGCCCTGATCGCACAAGATCCACCCGGAAGGGCTGAAAAGTGTGCAAACAGAAAGAAAAGATCAAAAAAGGGGTTGTGCAAAAAACTCGGATCCCTATAATGCGCCTCCATCGACACGGCGCAAGTGATTCACTTCACGCAGCGGCCGGGAAGAAAGAGAAAAAATCCTGAAAATTAGGGTTGACTCTGAAAGAGGAAAGCGTAATATACGCCACCTCGAGTTAGCAAGCGAAAGCGCCTAACTCACTGCTCTTTAACAATTTATCAGACAATCTGTGTGGGCACTCCACAAGACGATATCCAGCATCTTCGGAT
>NZ_JBJNME010000017.1:0-30633 GCF_052168715.1 Serratia sp. CY44782 | reverse complement strand
AAAGGCTACCGTCCACAGTTCTACTTCCGTACCACTGACGTGACCGGTACCATCGAACTGCCAGAAGGCGTAGAGATGGTAATGCCAGGCGACAACGTGAACATGGTTGTAACCCTGATCCACCCAATCGCGATGGACGACGGTCTGCGTTTCGCAATCCGTGAAGGCGGCCGTACCGTTGGCGCAGGTGTTGTTGCTAAAGTTATCGCTTAATCGCTGATAAAGTTTGACGCGACACGCGGTAAAAGGGCATCATTTGATGCCCTTTTTCTACGCTGTGAACTAGAACCTATCTCATCAGCGATTTTGCAGTCATAATCATTGGTGAGATGGGCTCTTAAACCGTATTGACTGAAATACGTCATAGCGTAAAACACCGGGATAGCGCTGAGGCGATATCCGATCGGTTTGGTTTGCCTCGCAATGCGAGGCAAAGTTGTTTGTTCTGAATCATCATTGTGACAGGTTGGTTTATGAGTGCGAATACCGAGGCTCAAGGGAGCGGACGCGGCCTGGAAGCGGCAAAGTGGCTGATCGTCGCCGTTCTGTTGGTTGTGGCTATTGTCGGTAACTATTACTACCGTGATTTAAGCCTGCCATTGCGCGCGCTGGCAGTTGTGCTGATCATCGCCGTTGCAGGTGCAGTGGCTCTGATGACCACCAAAGGCAAAGCCACCGTTGCGTTTGCCCGCGAAGCGCGTACCGAAGTACGTAAAGTGATTTGGCCAACTCGTCAGGAAACGCTACACACCACGTTGATCGTTGCCGCGGTAACCGCCGTGATGTCACTGATTCTGTGGGGGCTGGATGGTATTCTGGTCCGTCTGGTGTCGTTTATTACTGGCCTGAGGTTCTAAAATGTCTGAAGCTCCAAAAAAACGTTGGTACGTCGTTCAGGCGTTTTCCGGTTTTGAAGGTCGCGTAGCACAATCGCTGCGTGAACACATCAAACTGCACGATATGGAAGAGTTGTTCGGCGAAGTGATGGTGCCTACGGAAGAAGTGGTTGAAATCCGTGGTGGCCAGCGTCGCAAGAGCGAGCGTAAGTTCTTCCCTGGCTACGTGCTGGTACAGATGGTAATGAATGATGCCAGCTGGCACCTGGTGCGCAGCGTACCGCGTGTCATGGGGTTCATCGGCGGTACGTCTGACCGTCCTGCGCCAATCAGCGATAAAGAAGTGGATGCGATCATGAACCGCCTGCAGCAGGTTGGTGACAAGCCGCGTCCGAAAACGCTGTTCGAACCGGGCGAGCTGGTGCGCGTCAACGACGGCCCGTTTGCCGATTTCAACGGCGTGGTCGAAGAAGTCGATTACGAGAAGAGCCGCCTGAAAGTTTCCGTTTCCATCTTTGGTCGTGCAACGCCGGTGGAACTGGACTTCAGCCAGGTTGAGAAAGGCTGATCGAATAATCAGCAATGAGCGGCGCGTTGCCGCTTGTCAAAGGCGCGAAATTGAACTACAATTTCGCGCCTTTTGTTTTTAGATGCCTTGCCTGATGTATGTCGGGCGGGGTGAAACACGGGGAGCCTCTTACGAGGCGATACTACCCAAACCGAGGAAATTTAAATGGCTAAGAAAGTACAAGCCTACGTCAAGCTGCAAGTTGCAGCTGGTATGGCGAACCCGAGCCCACCAGTGGGTCCAGCTCTGGGTCAGCAGGGCGTTAACATCATGGAATTCTGTAAGGCATTCAACGCTAAGACTGACAGCGTTGAAAAAGGTCTGCCGATTCCGGTTGTTATCACCGTTTATTCTGATCGCTCCTTCACTTTCGTTACCAAAACCCCGCCAGCAGCAGTTCTGCTGAAAAAAGCGGCTGGTATCAAGTCTGGTTCCGGTAAGCCGAACAAAGACAAAGTAGGTAAAGTGACCCGTGCTCAGGTACGTGAAATCGCAGAAACCAAAGCTGCGGACATGACTGGTTCTGACGTTGAAGCGATGACTCGCTCCATCGAAGGTACCGCTCGTTCCATGGGCCTGGTAGTGGAGGATTAAGAGATGGCTAAGCTGACCAAGCGCATGCGCGTGATCCGTGACAAAGTTGATGCTACTAAACAGTATGACATCACTGAAGCTGTTGCTCTGCTGAAAGAGCTGGCCACCGCTAAATTCGTAGAAAGCGTTGACGTTGCCGTTAACCTCGGCATCGACGCTCGTAAATCTGACCAAAACGTTCGTGGCGCTACCGTTCTGCCACACGGCACCGGTCGTTCCGTTCGCGTTGCCGTATTTGCCCAAGGCGCTAACGCTGAAGCAGCGAAAGCTGCTGGCGCAGAGCTGGTAGGTATGGACGATCTGGCTGACCAGATCAAGAAAGGCGAAATGAACTTCGACGTTGTTATTGCTTCCCCGGATGCAATGCGCGTTGTTGGTCAACTGGGCCAGATCCTGGGTCCACGCGGCCTGATGCCAAACCCGAAAGTGGGTACCGTTACTCCGAACGTTGCTGAAGCCGTGAAAAACGCTAAAGCAGGTCAGGTTCGCTACCGTAACGACAAAAACGGCATCATCCATACCACTATCGGTAAGGTTGATTTCGACGCAGACAAACTGAAAGAAAACCTGGAAGCCCTGCTGGTTGCGCTGAAAAAAGCAAAACCTTCTCAGGCGAAAGGCATGTACATCAAGAAAGTTAGCCTCTCCACCACCATGGGTGCTGGCGTTGCTATCGATCAGAGCGGTCTGTCTGCTGCAGCGAACTAATCGCATTTGCGATTATCGCTTTGACTTGGGGCCAAGATTTGTCTAGAATCTTATGCCCCAAGGTTTTGCTATTGGCTATGCCGTAGGCAAAACAAAGATTTTTCGGTTGGAGCCTGGCCTATCCAGGCCTCCGTCCAAGACCGCAGGTGTATCGCAAGATACTTAATCCTTCCTGCGTAGACGGTGACAGAGCCTAAGAAAATTTTTCTTTTTTATAAAAGAATGTCTTTGCTGGATTCTGCTCACCGTGTTAAGCCGCTCGGCGTGGCGTTTTACAAAGCGCCGAGTGAAGTGAGTTCCGGGGGATTTTCCCCGGCTAATCCAGGAGCAAAAAGCTAATGGCATTAAATCTTCAAGACAAACAAGCGATTGTTGCTGAAGTCAGCGAAGTAGCCAAAGGCGCGCTGTCTGCGGTTGTTGCGGATTCCCGCGGCGTTACCGTAGATAAAATGACTGAACTGCGTAAAGCAGGTCGTGAAGCTGGCGTTTACATGCGTGTTGTTCGCAACACCCTGATGCGTCGCGTAGTTGAAGGCACTCCATTCGAATGCCTGAAAGACACGTTTGTCGGTCCAACCTTGATTGCATTCTCTCACGAACACCCGGGCGCTGCTGCTCGTCTGTTCAAAGAGTTCGCGAAAGCGAATGCAAAATTCGAGGTTAAAGCTGCGGCCTTTGAAGGTGAGCTGATCCCAGCGGCGCAAATCGACCGCCTGGCGACGCTGCCAACTTACGAAGAAGCGATCGCACGCCTGATGGCAACCATGAAAGAAGCCGCTGCCGGCAAACTGGTTCGCACTCTGGCTGCAGTACGCGATCAGAAAGAAGCGGCGTAAGCCACTCTTTCTTAGCCTTTGCTAACGTATTTAAACTATTTCTGAATTTTAGGAACAATTGTTATGTCTATCACTAAAGACCAAATCCTGGAAGCAGTTGCCGCTATGTCCGTAATGGACGTTGTTGAACTGGTTTCCGCTATGGAAGAAAAATTCGGCGTTTCTGCTGCTGCTGCTGTAGCTGTTGCTGCTGGCCCAGCTGAAGCTGCTGAAGAGAAAACTGAATTCGACGTTATCCTGAAAGCTGCAGGCGCTAACAAAGTTGCTGTTATCAAAGCAGTACGTGGCGCTACCGGCCTGGGTCTGAAAGAAGCTAAAGACCTGGTTGAATCTGCTCCAGCCGCTCTGAAAGAAGGCGTGAGCAAAGATGACGCAGAAGCTCTGAAAAAATCTCTGGAAGAAGCTGGCGCAGAAGTTGAAGTTAAATAAGCCAACCTTTCCGGTTGCAGCCTAGTCTTTTAGGCTGATGGCTGGTGACTTTTTAGTCACCAGCCTTTTTGCGCTGTAGGGCGCCAGTAGCGTTTCACACTGTTTGGCTGCTGGTTTCGCCTCCCAATGTTTGTTTCTATTGACGACTTAATATACCGCGGTCTTTGCACTACCAGGAGTTCTGGGGGAAGACGCGATGAAATGGTTTAAGCGTGATAGCAAGAGACATTGCGGAAAGTGTTCCCGCTTTCCGGTCGACAAAACGGTGTTGCATGAACTGTCCCTAATCGGACGGACAGATTGGGTCACTGATCAGCGAGCTGAGGAACCCTATGGTTTACTCCTATACCGAGAAAAAACGTATTCGTAAGGATTTTGGTAAACGTCCACAAGTGCTGGACATACCATATCTCCTTTCTATCCAGCTTGACTCGTTCCAGAAGTTTATCGAGCAAGATCCAGAAGGGCAGTACGGCCTTGAAGCCGCATTCCGTTCTGTTTTCCCTATCCAGAGCTACAGTGGCAATTCGGAGCTGCAATACGTTAGCTACCGTCTTGGTGAGCCGGTCTTCGACGTCAAAGAGTGCCAGATCCGTGGTGTGACGTTCTCTGCACCGCTGCGCGTAAAACTGCGCCTGGTTATCTATGAGCGCGAAGCGCCTGAAGGTACGGTCAAAGACATCAAGGAACAAGAAGTCTACATGGGCGAAATTCCGCTCATGACCGAAAACGGCACCTTTGTGATCAACGGTACTGAGAGGGTTATCGTATCTCAGTTGCACCGTAGTCCTGGCGTATTCTTCGACAGCGATAAGGGTAAAACCCACTCCTCGGGTAAAGTGCTGTACAACGCACGTATCATCCCTTACCGCGGTTCATGGTTGGACTTCGAGTTCGATCCGAAAGACAACCTGTTCGTGCGTATCGACCGTCGCCGCAAACTGCCTGCGACCATCATTCTGCGCGCGCTGAACTACACCACTGAACAGATCCTCGACCTGTTCTTTGACAAGATCGTCTTCGAAATCCGCGACAACAAGCTGCAGATGGAGCTGGTGCCAGAGCGCCTGCGTGGTGAGACCGCTTCGTTCGACATCGAAGCCAACGGCAAGATCTACGTAGAGAAAGGCCGTCGCATCACCGCTCGTCATATCCGTCAGCTGGAAAAAGACGACATTCAGAGCATTGAAGTACCGGTAGAGTACATCGCGGGCAAAGTGGTCGCGAAAGACTATATCGATACCAATACCGGCGAACTGATCTGCGCAGCCAACATGGAGCTGTCGCTGGATCTGCTGGCCAAGCTGAGCCAGTCCGGCCACAAGCGCATCGAAACGCTGTTCACCAACGATCTGGATCACGGCGCGTACATCTCTGAAACGCTGCGTGTCGATCCGACCAACGATCGTCTGAGCTCGCTGGTAGAAATCTACCGCATGATGCGCCCTGGTGAGCCGCCAACGCGCGAAGCTGCCGAAAGCCTGTTCGAGAACCTGTTCTTCTCCGAAGACCGCTATGATCTGTCCGCGGTGGGTCGCATGAAGTTCAACCGTTCTCTGCTGCGCGACGAGATCGAAGGTTCGGGCATCCTGAGCAAAGACGACATCATCGAAGTGATGAAGAAGCTCATCGATATCCGTAACGGCAAGGGCGAAGTGGACGATATCGACCACTTGGGCAACCGTCGTATCCGCTCCGTCGGCGAAATGGCCGAGAACCAGTTCCGCGTAGGTCTGGTGCGTGTTGAGCGTGCGGTGAAAGAGCGTCTGTCTCTGGGCGATCTGGATACCCTGATGCCTCAGGACATGATCAACGCCAAGCCAATTTCGGCGGCGGTGAAAGAGTTCTTTGGCTCCAGCCAGCTGTCCCAGTTCATGGACCAGAACAACCCGCTGTCCGAGATCACGCACAAGCGTCGTATCTCCGCACTGGGCCCGGGCGGTCTGACCCGTGAGCGCGCCGGCTTTGAAGTTCGAGACGTACACCCGACCCACTACGGCCGCGTGTGCCCAATCGAAACGCCGGAAGGTCCAAACATCGGTCTGATCAACTCCCTGTCCGTGTACGCACAGACTAACGAGTATGGCTTCCTGGAAACCCCGTACCGCCGCGTGCGTGACGGCGTGGTGACCGATGAAATCAACTACCTGTCTGCTATTGAAGAAGGCAACTTCGTTATCGCCCAGGCGAACTCCAACCTGGATGAAGAAGGCCGCTTCGTAGAAGACCTGGTCACCTGTCGTAGCAAAGGCGAATCAAGCCTGTTCAGCCGCGACCAGGTTGACTACATGGACGTATCCACCCAACAGGTTGTTTCCGTTGGTGCTTCACTGATTCCATTCCTGGAACACGATGACGCCAACCGTGCATTGATGGGTGCGAACATGCAACGTCAGGCCGTACCAACCCTGCGCGCTGACAAGCCGCTGGTCGGTACCGGTATGGAACGTGCTGTAGCGGTTGACTCCGGCGTAACCGCCGTTGCCAAACGCGGCGGTGTGATCCAGTACGTGGATGCTTCCCGTATCGTTATCAAAGTTAACGAAGACGAGATGTACCCGGGCGAAGCAGGTATCGATATTTACAACCTGACCAAGTACACCCGTTCTAACCAGAACACCTGCATCAACCAGATGCCGTGTGTGAATCTGGGTGAGCCAATCGAGCGCGGCGACGTGCTGGCGGATGGCCCATCGACAGACCTGGGCGAACTGGCACTGGGCCAGAACATGCGCGTAGCGTTCATGCCTTGGAACGGCTACAACTTCGAAGACTCCATCTTGGTCTCCGAGCGCGTGGTGCAGGAAGATCGCTTCACCACCATCCACATCCAGGAACTGGCGTGCGTGTCTCGCGACACCAAGCTGGGGCCTGAAGAGATCACTGCCGACATCCCTAACGTGGGTGAAGCTGCGCTCTCCAAGCTGGATGAATCCGGTATCGTGTATATCGGTGCTGAAGTGACCGGCGGTGACATCCTGGTCGGTAAGGTAACGCCTAAAGGCGAAACCCAGCTGACGCCGGAAGAGAAACTGCTGCGTGCGATCTTCGGTGAGAAAGCGTCTGACGTTAAAGACTCTTCTCTGCGTGTGCCGAACGGCGTTTCCGGTACGGTTATCGACGTGCAGGTCTTCACCCGCGATGGCGTGGAAAAAGACAAGCGCGCGTTGGAAATCGAAGAGATGCAGCTGAAGCAGGCGAAGAAAGACCTGACTGAAGAACTGCAGATCCTGGAAGCCGGCCTGTTTGCACGTATCCACGCTGTGCTGGTTGCCGGTGGCATCGAAGCCGACAAGCTGAGCAAGCTGCCGCGCGATCGCTGGCTGGAACTGGGCCTGACCGACGAAGAGAAGCAAAACCAGCTGGAGCAACTGGCTGAGCAATACGACGAACTGAAATCCGACTTCGAGAAGAAGCTGGAAGCCAAGCGTCGTAAGATCACTCAGGGCGACGATCTGGCGCCGGGCGTGCTGAAAATCGTCAAGGTTTATCTGGCTGTTAAGCGTCAGATCCAACCGGGTGACAAGATGGCGGGCCGCCACGGTAACAAGGGTGTTATCTCCAAGATCAACCCGATCGAAGATATGCCTTACGATGAAAACGGCACGCCGGTAGACATCGTACTGAACCCGCTGGGCGTACCATCACGTATGAACATCGGTCAGATCCTGGAAACCCACCTGGGTATGGCTGCGAAAGGCATCGGTGAGAAGATCAACCAGATGCTGAAGCAGCAGCAGGAAGTGGCCAAGCTGCGTGAGTTCATCCAGAAGGCCTACGATCTGGGCGACGACGTTTGCCAGAAAGTTGACCTGAACACCTTCAGCGACGACGAAGTGCTGCGTCTGGCAGAGAACCTGAAAAAAGGTATGCCGATCGCAACGCCGGTGTTTGACGGTGCGAAAGAGACTGAAATCAAGAAGCTGCTGGAAATGGGCGGTATCCCGACCTCCGGTCAGATCACGCTGTTCGATGGCCGTACCGGTGAGCAATTCGAGCGCCAGGTTACTGTCGGCTATATGTACATGCTGAAACTGAACCACTTGGTTGACGATAAAATGCACGCCCGTTCAACCGGTTCTTACAGCTTGGTTACTCAGCAACCTCTGGGTGGTAAAGCGCAGTTCGGTGGTCAACGCTTCGGTGAGATGGAAGTGTGGGCACTGGAAGCATACGGCGCGGCTTATACCCTGCAGGAAATGCTCACCGTTAAGTCGGATGACGTTAACGGCCGTACCAAGATGTACAAAAACATCGTGGATGGCGACCACCGGATGGAGCCAGGCATGCCGGAATCCTTCAACGTACTGTTGAAAGAAATCCGCTCGCTCGGCATCAACATCGAACTGGAAGACGAGTAATCGTCATTCCGGCTCAGGCTCCCCGCCTAAGGGAGCCTGAGGGTGGTTGTTCAGGTCACACGGGTACCTACTGCGGTTGTGGGTACCCAACAGGTTTAACTCCGACAGGAGCCAATCCGTGAAAGACTTATTGAAGTTTCTGAAAGCGCAAACTAAGACCGAAGAGTTTGATGCGATCAAGATTGCTCTGGCCTCGCCAGACATGATCCGTTCGTGGTCGTTCGGTGAAGTTAAGAAGCCGGAAACCATTAACTACCGTACGTTCAAACCTGAACGTGACGGCCTTTTCTGCGCCCGTATCTTCGGGCCGGTAAAAGATTACGAGTGCCTGTGCGGTAAGTACAAGCGCTTGAAACACCGCGGCGTGATCTGTGAGAAGTGCGGCGTTGAAGTGACCCAGACCAAAGTGCGTCGTGAGCGCATGGGCCACATCGAGCTGGCTTCGCCGACCGCGCACATCTGGTTCCTGAAATCGCTGCCATCCCGCATCGGTTTGCTGCTGGATATGCCGCTGCGTGACATCGAACGCGTACTGTACTTCGAATCCTATGTGGTGGTCGAAGGCGGTATGACCAACCTCGAGCGCCGTCAGATCCTGACCGAAGAGCAGTATCTGGACGCGCTGGAAGAGTTCGGTGACGAATTCGACGCCAAGATGGGTGCGGAAGCTATTCAGGCCCTGTTGAAAAACATGGATCTGGAAGCCGAGTGCGAGCAGCTGCGTGAAGAGCTGAACGAAACCAACTCCGAAACCAAGCGCAAGAAGCTGACCAAGCGTATCAAGCTGCTGGAAGCGTTCGTACAGTCCGGTAACAAACCGGAGTGGATGATCCTGACCGTGCTGCCGGTACTGCCGCCGGATCTGCGTCCACTGGTTCCGCTGGATGGCGGTCGTTTCGCGACGTCGGATCTGAACGATCTGTATCGCCGCGTGATCAACCGTAACAACCGTCTGAAACGCCTGCTGGATCTGGCTGCGCCTGACATCATCGTGCGCAACGAAAAGCGTATGCTGCAAGAAGCGGTAGATGCCCTGCTGGATAACGGCCGTCGCGGTCGTGCCATCACCGGTTCCAATAAACGTCCTCTGAAATCTTTGGCCGACATGATCAAAGGTAAGCAGGGTCGTTTCCGTCAGAACCTGCTCGGTAAGCGTGTTGACTACTCAGGCCGTTCCGTAATCACCGTAGGTCCATACCTGCGTCTGCATCAGTGCGGTCTGCCTAAGAAGATGGCGCTGGAGCTGTTCAAACCGTTCATCTACGGCAAGTTGGAGCTGCGTGGCCTGGCCACCACCATCAAAGCCGCCAAGAAAATGGTTGAGCGTGAAGAAGCCGTCGTTTGGGATATCCTGGACGAAGTGATCCGCGAACACCCGGTACTGCTGAACCGTGCACCAACTCTGCACCGTTTGGGTATCCAGGCGTTTGAACCGGTACTGATCGAAGGTAAAGCGATCCAGCTGCACCCGCTGGTTTGTGCGGCCTATAACGCCGACTTCGATGGTGACCAGATGGCTGTTCACGTACCGCTGACGCTGGAAGCCCAGCTGGAAGCGCGTGCGCTGATGATGTCCACCAACAACATCCTGTCCCCAGCGAACGGCGAGCCAATCATCGTTCCTTCTCAGGACGTTGTACTGGGTCTGTACTACATGACCCGCGACTGTGTTAACGCCAAGGGCGAAGGCATGGTGCTGAACGGTTCCAAAGAAGCTGAGCGTGTTTACCGCGCCGGCCTGGCGTCTCTGCATGCGCGCGTTAAAGTGCGTATCACCGAAGACGTCAAAAACGCCGAAGGCGAATGGACTTCTCAGACCAGCATCATCGACACCACCATCGGCCGCGCCATCCTGTGGATGATCGTACCGAAAGGTCTGCCGTACTCGATCGTTAACCAGCCTTTGGGCAAGAAAGCGATCTCCAAGATGCTGAACACCTGTTACCGCATCCTGGGCCTGAAGCCGACCGTTATCTTTGCTGACCAGATCATGTACACCGGTTTTGCTTACGCAGCCCGTTCCGGCGCTTCCGTAGGTATCGACGACATGGTTATCCCGGCCAAGAAAGCGGAGATCATCGAAGAAGCGGAAACCGAAGTTGCCGAGATCCAGGAGCAGTTCCAGTCTGGTCTGGTTACCGCCGGCGAACGCTACAACAAAGTGATCGATATCTGGGCTGCAGCGAACGAACGCGTTGCGAAAGCGATGATGGAAAACCTGTCGGTAGAAGACGTGGTTAACCGTGACGGCGAAGTGGAACAGCAAGTTTCCTTCAACAGCATCTTTATGATGGCCGACTCCGGTGCGCGTGGTTCCGCCGCTCAGATTCGTCAGCTGGCCGGTATGCGTGGTCTGATGGCGAAGCCGGACGGCTCCATCATCGAAACGCCAATCACCGCGAACTTCCGTGAAGGTCTGAACGTACTCCAGTACTTCATCTCCACCCACGGTGCTCGTAAAGGTCTGGCGGATACCGCACTGAAAACCGCGAACTCCGGTTATCTGACCCGTCGTCTGGTTGACGTGGCGCAGGATTTGGTGGTGACCGAAGACGACTGTGGCACCCACGACGGCATCCTGATGACTCCGGTTATCGAAGGTGGCGACGTGAAAGAGCCACTGCGTGAACGCGTTCTGGGCCGTGTGACGGCAGAAGACGTCCTCAAGCCGGGTACGGCGGACATTCTGGTGCCACGCAACACCCTGCTGAACGAGAAGGCGTGTGACCTGTTGGAAGAGAACTCTGTCGACAGCGTTAAAGTCCGTTCCGTGGTGAGCTGTGAAACCGACTTTGGTGTGTGTGCAAACTGCTACGGTCGCGACCTGGCACGTGGCCACATCATCAACAAAGGTGAAGCCATCGGCGTTATCGCGGCACAGTCCATCGGTGAGCCGGGTACACAGCTGACGATGCGTACGTTCCACATCGGTGGTGCGGCATCTCGTGCGGCTGCTGAATCCAGCATCCAGGTGAAAAACAAGGGTAGTCTCAAGCTGAGCAACGCGAAGTTCGTTATGAACGCCGCAGGCAAGCTGGTGATCACCTCGCGTAACACCGAACTGAAACTGATCGACGAATTCGGCCGTACCAAAGAAAGCTACAAGGTGCCTTACGGTGCCGTGATGGGCAAAGGCGACGGTGAAGAAGTTAACGGCGGCGAAACCGTTGCTAACTGGGATCCGCACACCATGCCGGTCATCAGTGAAGTCAGCGGCTTCATTCGCTTCGCGGACATGGTTGACGGCCAGACCATCACTCGCCAGACCGACGAACTGACCGGTTTGTCTTCTCTGGTCGTGCTGGACAGCGCAGAGCGTACCGGTAGCGGTAAAGACCTGCGTCCGGCACTGAAAATCGTTGACGCTCAGGGCGAAGACGTATTGATCCCAGGCACCGATATGCCTGCTCAATACTTCCTGCCGGGCAAAGCGATCGTTCAGCTGGAAGACGGCATTCAGATCGGTGCGGGTGATACCCTGGCGCGTATTCCTCAGGAATCCGGCGGTACCAAGGATATTACCGGTGGTCTGCCGCGCGTTGCCGACCTGTTCGAAGCACGTCGTCCGAAAGAGCCGGCAATCCTGGCTGAAATCAGCGGGATTATCTCGTTCGGTAAAGAGACCAAAGGCAAACGTCGCCTGGTGATCTCTCCGCTGGACGGCAGCGACGCTTACGAAGAGATGATTCCGAAATGGCGTCAGCTCAACGTGTTCGAAGGCGAAGTGGTGGAACGTGGTGACGTCGTTTCCGACGGCCCAGAGTCTCCGCACGACATTCTGCGTCTGCGTGGCGTGCATGCGGTTACCCGCTACATCACCAACGAAGTGCAGGAAGTTTACCGTCTGCAAGGCGTTAAGATTAACGATAAGCACATCGAAGTTATCGTTCGTCAGATGCTGCGTAAAGGCACCATCGTTAGCGCTGGTGGCTCCGAGTTCCTGGAAGGCGAGCAGGCTGAAGTGTCTCGCGTCAAGATTGCCAACCGTCAGCTGGAAGCTGAAGGTAAAATCGCGGCAACCTTCTCGCGCGATCTGCTGGGTATCACCAAGGCTTCCTTGGCGACCGAGTCCTTCATCTCCGCTGCATCGTTCCAGGAAACGACGCGCGTTCTGACCGAAGCTGCCGTAGCCGGCAAGCGTGATGAACTGCGTGGCCTGAAAGAGAACGTCATCGTGGGCCGTCTGATCCCAGCCGGTACCGGTTACGCTTATCATCAGGATCGCATGCGTCGTCGTGCTCAGGGTGAAGCGCCGGTTGTTCCGCAAGTCAGCGCGGAAGAAGCGACGGCTAACCTGGCCGAGCTGCTCAACGCAGGCCTGGGCGGCAGCGACGACGAGTAATCGTCATCCGCGCCGCGGGCCCGGCATACCGGGCCCATCGCCAGATAAACCGCTCCTTCGGGGGCGGTTTTTTTTCGCCTCATGCCGGGGCCGAGCAAACTTTGCTACTATGGTTACAGCAGAAATTGACCGGCGCTTTTTACCAGACAACCAAGGACAGTGCGAACATGGACAGCCTCATTACCTTCGAAAAATTGACGGCGCAACACCTGCCTTACCTGTATGAGATCCGCTTTTCCGTTGAAGAAAACCTGCTGCACCCGCATCAGATCCAGTACCTGCAGCGCAAACAGGCGCTGGAAGACATCAACCAGGGCGGCGGCTGGATCTGCAAGCATGGCGACGACTATGCCGGCGTTGGCTTCGGATTGTTCATCCCTGAACCGCTGTTCGGCGGTCTGTTCGTGAAGCCGGAATACCAGTCGCTGGGTATCGGTTCCGCCCTGTTGGCGCGGGTTACCGCCTGGATGTTTGAGCACGGCGCCGAAGCGATCCACCTAACCACCGATCCTGGCTCCAAAGCCGAAGGCTTTTATCAACATCACGGTTGGGCCGTGGTCGGGCAGGATGAGTTCGGCCAGGCCGAACTGGTAAAACGTAAAGAGGGTGAATAATGACAATCAAAGGATTGATGACGTTACTGCTGCTTTCGCTGTTCAGCGCACCGCTGCAGGCGGCCGTTGATTATTTTTACCTGAAGCCGCTCGACGGCGAGAAGATCAGGATAACCCGGCAAATGCTGGAGGCGATGCCGGCGCACACGATTAAAACCTCGACCAATTTCACCTCGGAAGATACGTTCACCGGCGTTGAGTTTGCGGAGCTGGTGAAAGCCTATCACCTGAAAGGCCAGTCGGTGCGCGCTTTCGCCTGGGACGATTACTCTTACTCGATGCCGATTGATGAGATGATTAAGTACCGCGTGATCGTCGCCTATCAGCGCGGCGGCAAGCCGATCGACGTTGGGGAGCTGGGGCCGTTCGCCATTATTTATCCGCGCGATGGCTACGCCGAGCTGAATAACCTGGATGTGAATGCGAAAACTGTCTGGCAAGTTAAACGGCTGGAGCTGAAATAAGATGAGCAAAAAACTGATCGGTACTCTTATCGCGTTGGTTGCCATCTTCTCTTTATTGATTTTGTTGATTGCCATTAACTTCGGCGGCGTAAAAGAGCGCTACAAGCAAATCGAGCCCAATCTGGACAACTACTCGGTGGCCGAAATCCTTTTTCTGGCGTTTGAAAGGACCAAAACCGCGCTGCTCCTCAGTGAAAACAACGATTACGATGCTTTCCAGATCAAAAAGAAAATCTTCTACTCGAAGATTCAGATCCTGGAGAGCCGTTCGACCTTCAGCGACTCTTTTTATTATGACGACGAGTTTATCAAGAATGTTGCGCTACTGAAGCAGCAGTACCACACGTTGGACGATCTCTCCGCCGGCTTGCTGGTGGGGCAGAAAAGCAAGGCGGACATTCTCGCTTATATGGATGATATCGAGGGCACGTTGGTCGATATCCAGGAAATTATTTATCGAATACAGATTAAAAACTTTACCGAAGTGAAAGGCATCATCCAGGACAACTCAAGTAAAGCCGAGATGTTCGCCATCTTTTCGCTGATTTTGGTGTTCCTGATGATGTTCCTGGTACTGAGAAATGCCTTCTCGTTAAAAGAGATCATCAAGAATAAGAACATCTTTATCTCTTCCATCTACCACGAGATCGCTGGCTCGACTCAGGCCATCGTCATCGCCGCGGATATCATGGAGCACGAGCTGGCGCAGGAAGAGTTGAAAAAAGAAGCCCGCCTGATCTCCTATCACGGCAATAAAATCGCCGAACAAACGCGCGAGGTGATGGATTATTCACGGCTTGAGATGGGGGAGGTAAAAGTCAATATTTCCACCTTCCGGTTGAATGAGCTGGTGGACGATGCGATAACCGGTATTGGCGCGGGGCGCGGCAATCGCCTCGTGATTCACCGTTCGTCTTATGCCGGGCTGATTTGTTCTGATAAATACAAGCTCTACCGAATATTGGCCAACCTACTCAGCAACGCGGATAAATTTACCCACCGGGGAGTGGTTGCCCTCAATGTGAAGCTGTGCCACGGCAATCTGTATTTGCGGGTAAAAGACACCGGTGTCGGGTTTAACGTCGATAACCTGGATAGGCTATATAAGGCGTTCAATCAGGGGGTCGAAAGGGAAACCCGGCAGGGATTGGGGCTAGGGCTGACCATTATCAAAAATTATGTCACGACGATGAAAGGCGCCATCAAAGTCAAATCTGCCGAAGGGGTGGGCTCATCGTTTTTGATCCGCATCCCGGTCAAATTAATTGAAGAATAGGTTCGACAGCAGCAGCGAGGAGATAATCAGCGGCTTGGTCGGTTTTTCTACCAGGTGCACGTCATAGTGCAGGATCATATCGCCGATGTTTTTCTCATAATGATTCAATTGGCCAGTCAGAATGATGATGCGAGCGTGCGGATCGAGGGTGTCTTTAATTTTCTTCACGACGCGTTCGGAGGTCTCGCCGAAGTCCAACAGCCAGTCCAGAATAAACGCCTCAAAGGACTGCTGTTCCAGCGCGGCCAACATGGCGTCCGCCGTTTGAAAGGTTTCGGCCTCAATGCCGTATCGGTTGGCGATCTTCTTCAACAACTCGAGGATATCGCCGTCATTGTCCAGGATCGCGATACGCGGTGCCGGCAGAAAGTCTATCTTGTTGACTTTATACAGCGGGGCATCGGTGGCATGTTCCCCATTGGTATTGATGATGAAAAGATCGTCTTTTTTGTAGGCGAGGGTTTCGTCGTTATCCGCTTGCGTAACGGGGCGCTCATCGACCTCAATGTTGCAGCGTTTGTGAATGCTGTTCATGATAAAGACGCCGTTATGCGTCCTTTGGCCGGCAAACGGCTCGTTGAAATACTGAAAAACCTTTTTGACCTCGTCGAGGGTGATGCCTCTTTTGCCATCCAGTTTCTGTTTGGCGCTGTTGTATTGAAGATCCAGTATGGTGGCCATCGTGGAGGCATGTTTTCTGTCGCCCACCCCTTTCAGAGTGAGCAGCGCGCTGATTGCATCGATGTAATTTGGCGTTTTCTTCATGACAACCTTGGCTTTTTTGATGTTGACCGCGGGCGCTGAAAAACCTGCGTGAGGACCCGTGCTGGATTATAGATGAAGCCTCGAGCATTGCGGTGATATCAGTTTGATTTTCCTTGGCAAACTCAAAATACACTCGATATTAAATAAAAAAACACTCAAAAGACATTCACATTTCACCGTTTATATGGTTAATTAGCGCACATACTGTGTGATTCGCGTCCTGGGGGGGTGCCAGTCTCACAAAATAAACCGCCTGCTCTTGTCCGTAAGCAGGGAGCAGGCGGCAAAAAGGTCTGCGGCCAACACCAGGGCCACTGATAGCACGGGGATAACCACTCGAGCCTCCCTTCGTCACCGTGCCTTCTTTCTTCCTCGCTCCCTACTTTTCTGCTGTAACAGCGCCCTATGAATATCACTCCTGAGTGAATACCGAACGCAACTAGACCATCTTTCTGACTGCCCATTGGCCGACAAGACAACCTGCTCGTACGCTTTTACAGGCCGTGATACGCGACATGCGCGTTGCCGCAGGCGGGGGCCCGGAGTCGCGCAAAAGAGCCTCCGACGCGATCCGGGATGGGATAAGGCGGGGCCATCGAGAGGGTGACAGCCCCGGCCGACGCCGGGTTTGGCGATCGGCAAGGTCACTATAGCTGGAGGGCTTGCCGGCGCCAGCGCCGCCGTTCGTTAGTGCGCGGCCGTTCCAGCGTTTTCTTCACGCGGCGGCAAACGTTGCCGCTTATTGCGTGCTGCGTCCCAGATAATCGTCCCAGTCTTTCCACACCGGCTGCAGCCCGGCATTGCTGATGGCCTCGGCGACCTGCTGCGGCGTGCGGCCGTCGTGCGGCTCGAACTGTTCCAACTCCGGCGGTACGTCGTCGGCATAGCCGCCGGGCTGCGTCTTGGATCCGGCGCTGACGCTGTTGATCGCCACCGGGATCATATGATCGCGGAAGTACGGCGACTCACGCGTAGACAGCGACAGCTCAACGTCCGGCGCGAACAGCCGGAAGGCGCAGATCAGCTGCACCAGCTGAGGCTCGCTCATGATCGACGCCGGCTCAATGCCGCCGGCACAGGGGCGCAGACGCGGGAACGAGATCGAGTAGCGGCTCTGCCAGTAGGTTTGCTGCAGGTAGAACAGATGTTCCGCCAGCAGGTAACAGTCGGTGCGCCAGCTGTTGGACAGGCCGATCAACGCGCCGAGGCCGATCTTATCGATCCCGGCGCGCCCCAGGCGATCCGGCGTGGCCAGACGCCAATGGAAATCCTGTTTCTGGCCACGCAGATGGTGCTGCAGATAGGTGGCCGGATGGTAGGTTTCCTGATACACCAGCACGCCGTCCAGGCCCAGCGCTTTCAGTTCGGCGTACTCGTCCTGCGCCAGCGGCTGCACTTCCATCATCAGCGAGCTGAAGTGGCGGCGGATCGCCGGAATGTGCTGACGGAAATAGTCCATGCCGACCTTGGTCTGATGCTCGCCGGTAACCAGCAACAGGTGTTCGAACCCCAGCGCCTTGATGGCTTCGCACTCGCGTGCGATCTCCGCCGCATCGAGCGTTTTGCGCTTGATGCGGTTGCTCATCGAGAAGCCGCAATAGGTGCAGTCGTTGGCGCACAGGTTAGAGAGGTACAGCGGCACATAGAAGCTGACGACGTTGCCGAAGCGCTGACGGGTCAGCTGCTGCGCGCGCTGCGCCAGCGGTTCCAGATACGGCGCGGCGGCGGGGGAGATCAGCGCCATAAAGTCGTCGCGCGTCAGCTTGTCGGCGTTCAACGCGCGTTCCACGTCGCGTGCAGTTTTGCCGTTGATGCGCAGCGTAATGTCGTCCCAATCCAGCTGTTGCCAGCGGCTACTGAAATCGTCGCCCATCACTGTGCCTCCTCTGGCTGGCTGAGGAAGGCGGTCAGCGGGCTGGAGGCGGCTGCACTGCGCTGGCTCGAGCCTAATCCGGCGCTGCGGGCCAGCTCGCCGGCCTCTAGCGCCAGGCGAAACGCCCGCGCCATTTGCACCGGGTCGTGCGCCACGGCGATGGCGGTATTCACCAGTACCGCGTCGGCGCCCAGCTCCATCGCTTCCAGCGCGTGGCTCGGCGCGCCGATGCCGGCGTCGACCACCACCGGCACCTTGGCCTGTTCGATGATGATCTCGAGGAAGTCGCGGGTGCGCAGACCGCGATTGGAGCCGATAGGGGCGCCGAGCGGCATCACCGCCGCGCAACCCACCTCTTCCAGCCGTTTGCACAGCACCGGATCGGCGCCGCAGTAGGGCAGCACCACAAAACCGTCTTTCACCAGCGTTTCCGCCGCTTTCAGCGTTTCTATCGGATCCGGCAGCAGGTATTTCACATCGGGATGGATCTCCAGCTTCACCCAGTGGGTGCCGAGCGCTTCACGCGCGAGCCGGGCGGCGAACACCGCTTCGGCGGCGGTTTTGGCGCCGGAGGTGTTGGGCAGCAGCCGGGCGCCCAGCTGTTGCAGCGGCGCCAAAATGGCGTCGTTGCCGCTGCGCAGATCGACGCGCTTCATGGCCATGGTCACCAGCTGTGAGCCGGAGGCCGCCAGCGCCTCCAGCATTAACGCCGGGGTGGCGAACTTGCCGGTGCCGGTGAACAGGCGCGAGGTAAAAGTGGTATCGGCGATTTTCAGCATGTCAGCCTCCGGCGATCGCTTGAAACAGCAAAATGTCGTCACCGTCCTGCACCTGATGGTCGGCCCAGTCGGCGCGCGGGATGATGGTTTGATTGATCGCCAGCGCGGTGCCCGGCTGGTGGCGTTCCAACTGGATCAGCAGGGCGGCGACGCTGAGCGGCTGCGCCAGCTCCAGCGGTTGGTCGTTCAGACGGATCTTCATGCCGCGCCTCCGCATACCGGGCAGGCGCGGGCCTGGCTCAGTTGCAGCGTGCTCCAGCTCTGCTGCTTACCGTCGAACAGCCGCAGTTTACCGCTGAGGGAGGAAGGCATGCCGGCCAACATTTTGATGGCCTCCAGCGCTTGCAGAGTGCCGATCACGCCCACCACCGGGCCGAGCACCCCGGCGGTGCGGCAGTTGCGCTGCGGCTCTTCCTGATCCGGGTACAGGCAGGCGTAGCAGCCGTGCGCATAGGGCGGCTCGAGCACCAGCAGCTGGCCGCTGAAACCGACCGCGCTGCCGCTGATCAGCGGTTTGGCGGCGGCGATGCAGGCGGCATTGACCTCATGACGGGTCGCCATATTGTCGCAGCAGTCCAGCACCAGATCGGCGCGGGCGACCGCGTCGCGCAGCGCTTGCCCCTCCAGCCGTTGCGCCAGCGGGATGGATTCCACCAACGGGTTCAGCGCCTGCAGATGGCGTTGCGCCAGCGCCGCCTTGCCGGTGGCGGTATCGGCGCTGCGGTAGAGGATCTGCCGCTGCAGGTTGGTGATGTGCAGCTGGTCGTCGTCGGCCAACAGCAGCGTGCCGACGCCGGCGGCGGCCAGATACAACGAAGCCGGGGAACCGAGCCCGCCCAAACCGACGATCAGCACCGTGGCGCGCTTGAGCCTCTCCTGGCCTTCCGGGCCGACGTCCTCCAGCAGCAGCTGGCGGCTGTAGCGCAGGAACTCCTGATCGTTAAGCATCGTTCGGATCCTCGCCTTCGATCAGCCGCAGCAGCTCGGCCGTTGCCGCGCGCCAGTCCGGTGCCTGGGTGATGGCGCTGACCACCGCCACGCTGCCGACGCCGCACGCCAGCACCGCCGGTACGCGATCGATGCTGATCCCGCCGATCGCCACCGTCGGGTAATCCGCCAGGCCGGCGATGTGGCGTTTCAACTCCGTCAGCCCCTGCGGCGCCGAAGGCATGTCTTTGGTTTGGGTGGGGAAGATGTGTCCCAGCGCGATGTAGGACGGTTTCACCGCCAGCGCGCGCGCCAGCTCCGCGTCGTCATGGGTGGACACGCCCAGCCGCAGCCCGGCGCGGTGAATGGCCGCCAGGTCGGTGGTATCGAGATCTTCCTGGCCCAGATGCACGCCGTAGGCGCCGTGCTTGATCGCCAGCCGCCAGTAGTCGTTGATGAACAGCCGCGCCTGATAACGCTGGCCCAGCGCGATGGCGGCGGCGATGTCCTCTTCGACCTGCTCGTCAGGCAGATCCTTGATGCGCAGTTGGATTGTGGTGACGCCGGCCTCCAGCAGGCGAGCGATCCACTCTACGCTGTCGACCACCGGGTAGAGCCCCAGTTTGTGAGGCGTTGCCGGGAAGGGGGTAGTGATATCAGTCATTGCTGGTCTCCTCTTGCAGCGAGGTGGCGCTGTGATACAGGTCGCTGCCGCGGGCGCGGAACTCGGCGGACATTTTTTCCATGCCGGTCAGCTGCACTTCGATCGGCTTGGCGGCCTCCTGGGCAGCGGCGTAGTCGCGCACCTCCTGCGAAATTTTCATCGAGCAGAATTTCGGCCCGCACATTGAGCAGAAGTGGGCGATCTTGCCGGACTCCTGCGGCAGGGTTTCGTCGTGATAGGCGCGCGCGGTGGCCGGATCGAGCGCCAGATTGAACTGATCTTCCCAACGGAATTCGAAGCGCGCCTTGGACATGGCGTTATCGCGGATCTGCGCGCCCGGATGGCCTTTGGCCAGATCGGCGGCGTGAGCGGCGATCTTGTAGGTGATCAGGCCCTGTTTGACGTCCTCTTTGTTCGGCAGGCCGAGGTGTTCTTTCGGCGTGACGTAACACAGCATGGCGCAGCCGAACCAGCCGATCATCGCCGCGCCGATGCCGGAGGTGAAATGGTCATAGCCCGGGGCGATGTCGGTGGTCAGCGGGCCGAGGGTGTAGAACGGCGCTTCGTGGCAGTGTTCCAGCTCTTCGGTCATGTTGCGGCGGATCATCTGCATCGGCACGTGGCCCGGGCCTTCAATCATCACCTGCACGTCGTATTCCCAGGCGATTTTGGTCAGCTCGCCCAGCGTATGCAGCTCGGCGAACTGGGCCTCGTCGTTGGCATCCTGAATCGATCCGGGGCGCAGGCCGTCGCCGAGCGACAGCGAGACATCGTAGGCGGCGCAGATCTCGCAGATTTCACGGAAGTGCTGATAGAGGAAGTTTTCCTGATGGTGCGACAGACACCATTTGGCCATGATCGAGCCGCCGCGTGACACGATGCCGGTCAGGCGTTTGGCGGTCATCGGCACGTAGCGCAGCAGCACGCCGGCGTGGATGGTGAAGTAGTCGACCCCTTGTTCAGCCTGTTCCAGCAGCGTATCGCGGAACATCTCCCAGGTGAGATTCTCCGCCACGCCGTTGACCTTCTCCAGCGCTTGATAAATAGGCACCGTACCGATGGGCACCGGGCTGTTGCGCAGGATCCATTCGCGGGTTTCGTGAATATAGCGGCCGGTGGAGAGATCCATCACGGTGTCTGCGCCCCAGCGGGTGGACCATACCAGTTTCTCTACTTCTTCTTCTATCGACGACGTGACCGCCGAGTTACCGATATTGGCGTTCACCTTCACCAGGAAATTGCGGCCGATGATCATCGGCTCCGCCTCCGGGTGGTTGATATTGGCGGGAATGATGGCGCGGCCGGCGGCCACTTCCTGACGCACGAACTCCGGCGTGATGTTGTCCGGCAGGTTGGCGCCCCAGCTCTGGCCCGGATGCTGGTGGCGCAGCACCTCGCCGCGAATGCGCTCGCGCCCCATGTTTTCGCGGATGGCGATGAATTCCATCTCCGGGGTGACGATGCCGGCACGGGCGTAGTGCAATTGGGTGACGCACTTGCCCGGCAACGCTTTGCGCGGCAGCGGCAGGTGTTCGAAACGCAGGTGATCGAGGCCTTCGTCCGCCAGCCGCTGTTGGGTGAAGCCGGAGCTGGCGCCGCTCAGGGTGGCGGTATCGCCGCGCGCGTCGATCCAGCCGGCGCGCAGCTTGGCCAGGCCGGCGTGCACGTCGAGCTCGGCTTGCGGATCGCCGTACGGGCCGGCGGTGTCATACACCGGGATCGCCTCGTTCTGTTCATACTGCGGATTATCTTTGCTGCCGCCGACCAGGGTCGGGCTGAGCTGAATTTCACGCATCGGCACCTGGATATCGCTGCGCGAGCCCTGCAGGTAGATGCGGCGTGAGTTAGGGAAAGCCATGCCTTGCAGCGTGTCGATAAACTGCTGGGCGGCTTCGCGTTGCGCTTTGCGGGCGCGCGGTGGATTAACGTTAGACATAGCAAGTTCCTACCAGTGTGTTGGGTTGGGAAAGTTGCTTGTCTGGAGTTCGGAGGGAGTAATGATGGTGGCCGATAAGGCAGGGCGCCCGCAAAAAGAGGGCCGTGCCTGTGGCGATAGATTACTCTTGTTCCCTTCGCGGGTATTAACCCGATCAGGTTCCGCGGATCCCGAATTAACGGTCTCAGCCTGGCTGATTCGATGAACAAATCAGGCGCTAGGCACTCCGACAAGATGCCCCCCAGTATAGGAGGGATAAGAAAAAAAACTATAAAATTTTAACGCGCCGGATCCAGCGCCTGGTCCGGCAGCGGTTGCTGCGCGGCTTCCGCCTCCAGCAGGATCAGCTTATCTTCCAGCGCAAAGCGCGCCGCCAGCGTTTCGCCGATATCCGACAGGGCCTGATGGAACTCCAGACAAACCTCCTGATCGATATCCACTTCGGTATAGCGATCGTGGAACGCCATGATCTGTTCGGTATTGGCCCACAGCTTGGGATAGATGTTCACCGCCAGCGACATTTTCGGACTGGCTGCGCCTTCCACTTGTTTGATAATTCTGTCATAGATATGAAAATGCCCTGCGGAGAGGTAATCCACCAGGTTGTGGCAAAAGTTCTCCAGCGCTTTTTCATTCAGCGGCGTATGCTTTTCTTTATTCGGTTTGAGGCCTACCAGCGTGCAGTAGGCGACCAGCAACTGTTTGCGGGCCTGAAGCCATTGATCAACTAATTCATTACTACCGCCAACGCGCTGAGTCAGCCTTTCCAAACGGTTGAGCATGTTTGACTCCGTGTAAGTAATAAAAGTAACCGGTAAGTTATTAAAATGTAACAAAGCCGATTTGTAGAGTGCCAGTGAAGCTGAGGTTGTGCAACAACGATATGGAACTTGCATTAACGGGCAATGAAAACGGCTGGTGGATCGTCAGCCATGAAAGCAAACTTTGGTTACCGAACGGTGAATTGCCGTCGGGGACGGCCGCCGCCCTCGGGCTGCAGGGCCACATGGCGCGCACCATCGGTGAATGGGAGGGCGCGCCGGTTTGGCTGGTGCGCCAGGCGATGCCGCGGGAGATGGGGTCGGTGCGTCAGCTGTTGGATCAGGATCGCGGTCTGTTCCAGCTTGCCGGGCGCGGCGTGCAGCTGGCGGATTTCTACCGCTCTCATCGCTACTGCGGCTATTGCGGCCATGAAATGCACCTCAGCCGCACCGAAAGCGCCTGTCTGTGCGGCCACTGCAAAGAGCGGTACTACCCGCAGATTGCACCCTGCGTGATCGTCGCCATTCGGCGCGACGATCAGATCCTGCTGGCGCAACACGTGCGCCATCGCGGCGGTATCCACACGGTGCTGGCCGGCTTCGTCGAAGTGGGCGAAACTCTGGAGCAGGCGGTGGCGCGCGAAGTGATGGAAGAGAGCAATATTGAAATCAAGAACCTGCGCTACGTCACTTCACAACCCTGGCCGTTCCCGCACTCGCTGATGATGGCCTTTATGGCCGATTACCATCAGGGTGACATTCGCCACGATCCCAAGGAGCTGCTCAACGCTGGCTGGTATCGCTACGATCAGCTGCCGCTGTTGCCGCCGCCCGGTACCGTGGCGCGCCGGTTGATTGAGGACACCGTGGCGCTGTGCCGGGCAGAATAATGTACAATGGCCGGCAGATTATTAAGGGAGCCCCATAAATGACTGAGTTGAAGAACGATCGCTACCTGCGCGCGCTGTTGCGCCAGCCGGTGGATGTGACCCCCGTATGGATGATGCGCCAGGCCGGTCGTTATTTACCGGAGTACAAGGCGACCCGCGCCCAGGCCGGTGATTTCATGTCGCTGTGCAAGAACGCGGAGCTGGCCTGCGAGGTCACGCTGCAGCCGCTGCGCCGCTATGCGCTGGACGCCGCCATCCTGTTCTCCGACATTCTCACCATTCCCGACGCCATGGGGCTCGGCCTGTACTTTGAAGCCGGCGAAGGTCCGCGTTTCAGCTCACCCGTCACCTGTCGTGCCGACGTCGACAAGCTGCCGGTGTTCGATCCGGAAGTGGAGTTGGGCTATGTGATGAACGCGGTGCGCACCATTCGCCGCGAGTTGAAGGGCGAAGTGCCGCTGATCGGCTTCTCCGGCAGCCCGTGGACGCTGGCGACTTATATGGTCGAAGGCGGCAGCAGCAAAGCCTTCACCAAGCTGAAGAAGATGATGTATGCCGAACCGGCTACGCTGCACCTGTTGCTGGACAAGCTGGCGGACAGCGTGATCCTGTACCTCAATGCCCAGATTAAAGCCGGCGCGCAGTCGGTGATGGTGTTCGACACCTGGGGCGGCGTACTGACCGGGCGCGATTATCGCGAGTTCTCTTTGCACTATATGCACAAGATCGTCGACGGGTTGCTGCGTGAAAACGACGGTCGCCGCGTGCCGGTGACGCTGTTCACCAAAGGCGGCGGGCAGTGGCTGGAGGCGATGGCCGCCACCGGCTGCGATGCGCTGGGGCTGGATTGGACCACCGACATCGCCGACGCGCGTCGGCGCGTGGGCGACAAAGTGGCGCTGCAGGGCAATATGGATCCGTCGATGCTGTATGCCTCCCCGGCGCGCATCGCGGAAGAAGTGGAGACCATTCTGGCCGGTTTCGGCCACGGCAACGGCCATGTGTTCAACCTGGGCCACGGCATCCATCAGGATGTGCCGCCGGAGCACGCCGGCGCCTTCGTCGAGGCGGTACACGCGCACTCGGCGAAATACCACCGTTAAGGATCCGATGTGACCGATATGGCGGCCCTGCGCGCCGAACAGCTGCGGCGCGCGGCTGAAGTCATTCGCTACGACGATCTGCCGGCCGAACCGCCAGCCTTCATCGCCGGCGCCGATGTGGGCTTCGAACAAGAAGGGGCGGTGACGCGCGCCGCCATCGCCATCCTGCGCTATCCGTCGCTGGAGCTGGTGGAGTATCAGGTGGCGCGTATCGCCACCGTCATGCCCTACATCCCGGGCTTCCTGTCGTTTCGCGAATATCCGGCGCTGTTGGCCGCCTGGGGGCAGCTGCAGCAGAAACCGGGGCTGATCTTCGTCGATGGGCATGGCATTTCGCATCCGCGGCGTCTCGGCGTCGCCAGCCATTTCGGCCTGCTGGTCGATGTGCCGACCATCGGCGTGGCCAAGAAGCGCCTGTGCGGCAAATTTGCGCCGCTGGACGCCGCCGTCGGCGCGCTGGCGCCGTTGGAAGATAAGGGTGAACAGCTGGGCTGGGTGTGGCGCAGTAAGGCGCGTTGCAACCCGCTGTTCATCTCTACCGGGCATCGCGTGGGCGCCGACAGCGCGCTGGCGTGGGTGCAACGCTGTATGGCGGGCTACCGTTTACCGGAGCCGACCCGCTGGGCCGACGCCATCGCATCGCGTCGTCCGGCGTTTCAGCGGTGGTTGCAGCAGCATCCGGAGGTGTCGCCATGAGCGATTTCGGGTACACTGCGCCGCAGATAACGCGTAAGAGAGTAAAGCATGCTACGTAACCCGATTCATTTACGCCTGGAACGGCTCGAGGCCTGGCAACATTTGACCTTTATGGCCAGTTTGTGCGAGCGTATGTACCCGAATTACCAGATGTTCTGCAAACAGACCGAGTTCGGCGATCCGGCGGTTTATCGCCGCATTCTGGATTTGGTGTGGGAAACGCTGGTAGTGAAGGATGCCAAGGTCAACTTCGACAGCCAGCTCGAGAAGTTGGAAGAGGCGATTCCGTCGGCGGAAGATTACGATCTTTACGGCGTTTACCCGGCAATTGATGCCTGTATCGCATTAGGGGAACTGATCCATTCGCGGCTCGGCGGGGAGACGCTGGAGCACGCCATCGCCATCAGCGAAACATCGATTCGCACCGTGGCGATGTTGGAAATGACCCAAGCCGGTAAGGAAATGACCGACGAAGAGTTGGAAAGTTTGCCTGCGGTAGAGGAAGAATGGGACATTCAATGGGAAATTTTCCGCCTGTTGGATGCCTGTGAAGAGCGCGATATAGACCTGATCAAGGGGCTGCGATCCGACCTGCGAGAGGCGGGTGTCAGCAACATCGGGATAAATTTAGCGCAATAAGGCAACAAAACGTGATTTAACGCCTGATTTGTCATGCCTTAAGGCTTCACATCCGCACCCTGTCTGGTCTACATTTGGGGGGCGTAAAAAAAGTGGCTATCGGTGCGTGTATGCAGGAGAGTGCTGTCAATCGGCATATCCGTCGCACTCGATGCTTTGCAAACGATAAACACACTGTAAGGATAACTTATGAACAAGACTCAACTGATTGATGTAATCGCGGACAAGGCTGACCTTTCCAAAGCACAAGCTAAACTGGCTCTGGAATCCACCCTGGCTGCTATTACTGAGTCTCTGAAAGAAGGTGATGCAGTACAATTGGTTGGCTTCGGTACTTTCAAAGTAAACCATCGTAGCGAGCGCACTGGCCGCAACCCGCAGACTGGCAAAGAAATCAAAATCGCAGCAGCCAACGTGCCTGCGTTCGTTTCTGGCAAAGCACTGAAAGACGCTGTTAAATAAGACCGCGCCTCGGTGAAAAGATTAAACAGAGGGGCGATGGCGCCCCTTTTGTTTACTCGTCGGGCGCTCATGGCCGTTGGCATCGCCGTCGGCCTGAGCGCTTGCAGTTCCCATTCCGATATTCCCAGCTTTACCGCCAGCGGCTTTGTGGCCGATCAGGGTGTGATACGCCTGTGGCGTAAAGACGATGAGCAACATCGTCCGCAGGTGTTGGTCAGTGTCTACAGCCCTTACCGCGGTCCGGGTACCATCACCACGCTATACACCTATCAGGGCGACGTGCTGCGCCAAATCAAACGTAACGACGCCGATGGCGATCGCGACTCTATTCAACTGCGCTTTGCCGACGACGGCACGGTGAGCTTTATGCAGCGCCAGCTGGCGACACGCCGCGAACCGCTGACCCGCGATGAAATCGCCCTGTACCAATATCAGGCGCGGCGGATCCTCGAAGTGAGCAATGCGCTGCGCGCCGGCAAGGTGAAATTGCTGCAGGGGCATTGGATGCAGGGCGAGGTGCAAACCTGCGACGGCCAACGCATGAAACCGGGGCTGGATGCCGCCTCCATCGTCTGGATCGAGAAGCGTGCCCGCAGCAGCAGCCGGCCGGTGAGCGTTGCCTGGCTGGAAGCGCCCGAAGGCAGCGAACTGCTGCTGGTGGCGAACGACGACTTCTGCAGCTGGGAACCGAAAGAAGACCAGCTATAAAAAAGGCCCCGCGCTGCGGAGCCTCTCGTCATGACCTTATACGGTCAAATCACTTGCCGCGCGCAATCGCGCGATAACCGATGTCTTTGCGGCAGAAGCTGCCCGGCCACTCAATGCCTTCGGCCAGCTGGTAGGCGCGTTGCTGCGCCTGCGCCACGGTGTCGCCCAGCGCGGTTACGCACAGCACGCGGCCGCCGCTGGTGACGACGTCATTGCCCTGCAGGCGTGTGCCGGCATGGAAGACCTTACCGTCGGCGCTTTCCTGCTGCGGCAATCCCTGGATAACTTCGCCGTTGCGATAGTCGCCCGGATAACCGCCGGCCGCCAGCACTACGCCGAGCGCAGGGCGTTCGTCCCAGTCGGAGCTTTTCTCGTTCAGGCGGCCTTCCGCGCCCGCCAGGCACAGTTCCACCAGATCGGAACGCAGGCGCAGCATGATGGGCTGGGTTTCGGGATCGCCAAAACGACAGTTGAACTCGATCACTTTCGGTTGGCCATCGGCGGCGATCATCAGGCCGGCGTACAGGAAGCCGACGTAGGTGTTGCCTTCCGCCGCCATGCCGCGCACCGTCGGCCAGATCACCTGGTCCATGGCGCGCCGGTGGATTTCGTCGGTCACGACCGGCGCCGGGGAGTAGGCCCCCATGCCGCCGGTGTTCGGGCCGGTATCGCCGTCGCCGACGCGTTTGTGGTCCTGGCTGGTGGCCATCGGCACCACGTTCTCGCCGTCGACCATCACGATGAAGCTGGCTTCTTCGCCGTCGAGGAACTCTTCCACCACGATGCGATGACCGGCGTCGCCGAAGGCGTTGCCGGCCAGCATGTCACGCACGGCTTCTTCCGCTTCCTGCAGCGTCATCGCGACGATCACGCCTTTACCGGCCGCCAGGCCATCGGCCTTGATGACGATCGGCGCGCCTTTGCGGCGCACATAGGCCAGTGCCGGCTCCACCTCGGTGAAGTTTTCATATTCGGCGGTCGGGATGCGGTGGCGCGCCAGGAAATCCTTGGTGAAGGCTTTGGAGCCTTCGAGCTGCGCGGCGGCCTGCGACGGGCCGAAGATTTTCAGGCCGGCGGCCTGGAAGGCGTCGACCACGCCGATCACCAGCGGCGCCTCCGGCCCGACGATGGTCAGACCGATGTCATGGCTCTGGGCGAAAGCGACCAGAGCAGGGATGTCGGTGGCGGCGATCGCCACGTTTTCCAGATTGGCTTCCAGCGCGGTGCCGGCATTGCCCGGCGCAACGTAGACTTTGTCCGCCAGCGGAGACTGGGCGGCTTTCCAGGCCAGCGCGTGTTCGCGCCCGCCGTTGCCGATAATCAAAATGTTCATCAGGGGCTCCACGAATGGCGTGCGCCGGAGCGCACGCGGCAAAAGGAATTAATGGCGGAAGTGACGCATGTCGGTAAAGATCATGGCGATGCCGTGTTCGTTGGCGGCGGCGATCACTTCGTCGTCGCGGATAGAGCCGCCCGGCTGGATCACGCAGGTAATGCCGACCGCCGCCGCGGCATCGATGCCGTCGCGGAACGGGAAGAAGGCATCGGAGGCCATGGCAGACCCTTTCACCTCCAGCCCTTCGTCGCTCGCTTTGATACCGGCGATCTTGGCGGAGTAAACGCGGCTCATCTGGCCGGCACCTATGCCGATGGTCATGTTGTCACGTGCATAAACGATGGCGTTGGATTTCACGAACTTGGCCACTTTCCAGCAGAACAGCGCGTCGCGCAGTTCCTGTTCGGTCGGCTGGCGCTCGGATACCACACGCAGATCGGCGGCGGTCACCATGCCCAGATCGCGATCCTGCACCAGCAGGCCGCCGTTGACGCGCTTGAAGTCCAGCCCCGCCACGCGTTGCTGCCACTGGCCGCAGGCCAGCACGCGCACGTTCTGCTTGGCGGCCAGCAGGGAGCGCGCTTCCTGGGTGACGTTTGGCGCGATGATCACTTCCACGAACTGGCGGCTGATGATCGCCTGCGCGGTGGCGGCATCCAGCTCGCGGTTAAAGGCGATGATGCCGCCAAAGGCGGAGGTCGGGTCGGTTTGGTAAGCGCGCTCGTAGGCGGCCAGGATGCCGTCGCCGATCGCCACGCCGCAAGGGTTGGCGTGTTTGACGATCACGCAGGCCGGCTCGGCGAACTCTTTCACGCATTCCAGCGCGGCGTCGGTATCGGCGATGTTGTTATAAGACAGCGCCTTGCCCTGCAGCTGCTCGGCGGTCGCGACGGACGCTTCCTTTACCTCTTCTTCTATATAGAAGGCGGCCTGCTGGTGGTTGTTCTCACCGTAGCGCATATCCTGCTTCTTGATGTAGTTGAGGTTCAGGGTACGCGGGAAGCGGCCGGACGGCTGTTCGGTCTCGCCGTGGTACGCCGGCACCAGCGCGCCGAAGTAGTTGGCGATCATGCTGTCGTAGGCGGCGGTGTGCTCGAAGGCCTTGATGGCGAGATCGAAGCGGGTGGCATAGCGCAGCGAGCCGTCGTTGTTGTCCATCTCGGTAATAATGGCGGCGTAGTCGCTGCTTTTCACCACGATGGCGACGTCTTTATGGTTCTTGGCGGCGGAGCGCACCATGGTCGGGCCGCCGATATCGATATTCTCGACCGCGTCTTCCAGCGAGCAATCCGGGCGCGCCACGGTTTGGGCGAACGGATACAGATTGACGACCACCATGTCGATAGGCTTGATGTCATGCTGGTTCATGACGGCGTCGTCCTGGCCGCGGCGGCCGAGGATACCGCCGTGAACTTTCGGGTGCAGGGTCTTAACTCGTCCGTCCATCATTTCCGGGAAGCCGGTGTAGTCGGATACTTCGGTAACGGGCAGACCGGCGTCTGCCAGCAGGCGGGCGGTACCGCCGGTGGAGAGCAGTTCAACGCCGCGCTGGGAAAGCGCTTCGGCGAATTCAACGATACCGGCTTTGTCAGACACGCTGAGCAGGGCCTGGCGGATTGGACGAGGTTGTTGCATGGTTTTATCCCTTGGCTTTGAGTCGCAATTAAAGAGCGTTACGTGAATGTCCACCTCGTTCTCTCTATAAGGAAGGTTTTTTGCCTTATAAAGGGAGGGTCAGGCACATATTCAGGTAACGCCCCCATAAAAAGGGGGATCGTTTCGTCGCGGGGAATTGTAGCGAAAACGTTTGCGTGGCGCTCGTAAATTTTCCGTGCAAATCGCATCTGTGGATAACACTGTGTGCAAGTGGGTATAAGGCGGGGTTTTGCTGTGGAATGCAGCGAACGATCGTTTTTGCTGAAAATACCTGTTGCGGCCTGCGAGGAACTCCCTATAATGCGCCTCCATCGACACGGAACATGTGAACAACTTCACAGAGTATCCGGGGGTCGCAGAGAAAAAATCCTGAAAATTAGGGTTGACTCTGAAAGAGGAAAGCGTAATAT
>NZ_JBJNME010000016.1:0-41911 GCF_052168715.1 Serratia sp. CY44782 | reverse complement strand
GCAACCATTGCAGCAGCGGCGCGTCCACCCATGCCGCCAGCTGCGCGACGTAATCTTCCAGCGCCTCGCGGAACACCGGATCCGCCGCGTACAGCGCGGCGCCGGCGCCGGACTGCAGCACCCCCTGACCGGTAAACAGCCAGGCATCCTGGCGTGCGCGCGCCTTGCCTGACGGCTGGTCGTAGGATTCCAGCACCACGTGCGCATTGGTGCCGCCATAACCAAATGAAGAAACCCCCACCCGGACGGCCTCCTTCCGATCGTGGCTACCGATACGGGTAGGTTTGACCGGCACCACCGCCGCAAAACCGCTCAAATTAATTTTTGGATTAAGGGTTTGGAAATGAAGGTTCGCCGGCGCTTCACGATGGCGCAAGACCTCCAGAGCCTTAATCAACCCAGTAATGCCGGCCGCGCCTTCCAGATGACCGATATTGGTCTTCACCGATCCCAGCACCACAGGTTTTTTGCGATCGACGGCCAACACATTCTTCAACGCTTCTATCTCGATCGGATCGCCCAACGGCGTGCCGGTGCCGTGGCACTCGACATAGTCCAAGTCGGCACCCTGCCATCCCGCCTCCTGCAATGCCTGTCGGATCACGGCCTCTTGCGCCAGGCCGTTAGGCGCAGTAAGTGAAGCGCTGCGCCCATCCTGATTCACGGCACAACCTTTGATAACGCCCAGGATCGGATCGCCGTCGGCTTCCGCATCGCACAAACGTTTCAGTACCACCGCGCCGACGCCTTCGCCGCGGGCAATGCCGTTGGCCTGAGCATCGAAAGTTGCACACCGTCCGTCGACGCTCAGCATCTTCGCCTGACAGGTAAAAACGTAAGGTTCTGGCGAAAGGATTAAGTTGACGCCGCCGGCGATCGCCATCCTGCAGGCGCCGCTGCGCAACTTGGCCACCGCAGCGTCGACCGCCACCAACGAGGACGAACAGGCTGAATCAATGGTCATGCTGGGGCCGGCCAGATCGAGCAGGTAAGAGATGCGGTTAGAGGTGATGGACGGTGCGGCGCCGGTTCCCGCGTACTCTTTCGTATGACCGAAATCCATCATCCAGTCGTAGTTCATCTGGCCGATGAGCACACCCGTTGAAGAGCCTGAAAGTTTTTCCCTGTCATAACCTGCCGCCAGACACGCCTCGTAGGCCACCTCCAGCATAATGCGCTGTTGAGGATCCATCGTTCTTGCCTCCGCCTGAGGCAAGTCAAACCAGGCATAGTCGAAGCTCTCGGCGCGTTCGATGAAAGCGCCGCGACGGGTATAGGCCGCTCCTAGTGTGTCGGGATTCGTGTCATAGATTGGGCTGATATCAAAACGAGAAGCGGGGATGTCGGACATGCAATCGGTAGCGGACGACAGCATATGCCAGAATTCATCGGGAGAGCCGACATTGCCGGGCAGACGGCATGCTCGCGCGATAATCGCAATCGGCTCTGCATGATAATTGGGTGTCGGACGCGTTGCCGCCGACGCGGTACCATGCGGGTTGCTCAGTTGGCCCCGATGGAATGCCGCCAGCTTCACCGCGCTCGGGTAATTAAAGATCAGGGTATAAGAGAGAGGCGTATTCCAGGCTTTTTTCAACATGTTAATCAGTTGAACCGCATACAGTGAGGTCAGCCCCTGTTCGATTAAGCTGCGGCTCGCCGAAAGCGTGCCAACCGGCACATCCAGTACCTGTGCGGCGAGTTGCAGCACCAGAGCGGCCTCGCTGGACGTTTCCACGCCGGTGTCGCTTTCCTCCCCCTCCGCCGGCAAGGTTTGCGCGATGCTGCGCAACTTTTTCATATCCACTTTATTGTTAGCCGTTAACGGGATCGCATCCAACACAATCCACACCTGGGGTGCCATATAATCAGGCAACAGCTGTTCAACATGGATACGGAGTTTTTCCTCCAGGCCCGTCTTCGCCTCATCGGCATTAGCGGTCGCAAAGCCGACCACGCGGGCACCGGCACCAGGAATATGTACCGCAACAGCGCGTTGAACTTCGCTGAGTTGCTGCGCGCAATTTTCGATTTCCGCCAACTCGACACGGTGCCCGCCCACTTTCACCTGCGAATCTTTGCGCCCGACAATCTCTATTTCTCCATTCGGCAGATATCGGCCAAGATCGCCGGTTTCATACAGCCGCCCATAGCGTTCGGTGTGAACAAATTTCTCGCCGGTTAATGTCGGATCGCGGAAGTACCCTTCCGCCACCCCTTTGCCACCGATGTAAATATCGCCGACCACTCCCGTCGGTCGATATTGCAGATCCGCATCCAGTACGTGCATCGTTTGATTGGATAAAGGCCGCCCGTACGGTACCAGCTCCGTGCCAAGCAAGTGAGAATCGGCCGTCACGACATGATAGTTCGACCATATCGACGCTTCGGTCGCGCCGCCGAGAGCAATAATTTGAAGCTGTGGATAACGTGCCATCGCATTGTCAACCATGGCCATACTGATGGCATCGCCGCTGAGCATCACCCTTTTCAGCGGCATGACATACTCCGGTTGGCTGGCCGCAATCAGCATTTCGAAGGACGTAGGCACGGTATTCCAGACCGTCACATGATGTTGTTGGATCTGCTGCCACCAGTAGTCCGGATCGCGCGTGCCATCCGGCTTGCAAACAACCAGCGTACCGCCGGTGGCTAATGTGCCGAAGATATCCCATACGGATAGATCGAAACTGAGGGAGGAAATGCCAAACGTCACCGTCTCCTGGCCAAGAGCAAAGCGTTGGTTAATGTCCAGGCAAGTATTCAACGCCGCATGGTGCGCAATCTCAACCCCTTTGGGCACGCCGGTCGAACCGGAAGTAAAGATGATATAGGCCAATGAATGAGGATCGATGGCAACCGACGCTGCTTCTCTATTTTCAATCTCTCGGGCCAAATCGACATGCACGTTGATTGTCGTCGGTGATTGCCCGTCGCCGCCGACATACCAATCACGCTCCGGCGACAATGTCCTGTCATGGACTAAAGCGACCTGGCAACCTGCCAGCTGCATGATGCTGCGGAGGCGATCGTCGGGATTGCTGGGGTTTAAAGGCAGGTAACAGGCCCCCGTCATTAATATCCCTAACGTCCCCGCGACTTGCTCCCATCCTTTCTCGAGCACGACTGCAACAGAATGCCCAGGCCCGATGCCGATATCCTGGAGTTTTACCGCTATTGCATTCGCCACGGAAATTAATGAACGATAAGTGAGGCTCACCGACTGATCGATAACGGCGATTTTATCCGGAAAAGCTTTCGCCGCCTTTATTACCGGTTGATGCAGTAACCCCTTCTCCAATTCATCAAATTCGCAACCCGTGTCATTCATTTCTTCACGTAATTGCATGAGCTCCGGCGGTAATACCACAGATTGCGACTGGTTAAGCGCGACATTCTCCAATACACAATGGAAACACCGGAGCATTTCAGCGATCTGTTCGCCCTGATGCACTCGTCCATCGTAGTCCCAATTAATCTGCAGGCCGTTATCCGTTTCGTAAACCTGATGGTCCAAAGAAATTTGCGGCGTTTGTGTCTGCTGATAATTAAGTTTCGTGTTACAGCCGGTTAATTCTAAACCTGGCTTGATAATGCCGATGAAAGACGTAAATACTATAGGGAAAGTCAGGTGCGGATCATTGTGGTGTTTACGCAACATCCGAATCACATCCAACCCATTAATATCGCTGTGCTCCAGCCCAGCCGACAGCGTCTGGTGGAAGCTTACCGCCTGCTCAACAATGCCCCTGCCGGCGGCCGATGTGACCGGGCACAACAAGACGTTGGTGAACTCGCCGACAACGCCGGAATAATCGTTATTTATCGCAACCGGGCGTTCAGACATCGTCACGGTAATCGTGAATTCAGGGTTTTCAGAATACAGACGCAGCACTTCCGCAAATGCCGATAATAAAATTGAATTAGGCGTAATCTGCAAATGCCCGGCGATACCCTTTATCCTCTCCCAATCATCGCCGTTTAGCGTAGCGGCACATCGATCAAAATTTGCATTCTGACTAACTTCATATTTAACTCGAGGGATCTGCGGCGGGCCGGGAATCGTTTTCACCTTTTCTTCCCAGTATGATAATGACGCCTGTGATACGTCTCCATTAACTCCAGCTCGGCAGTAATCAAAAAATCTTAATGGTGGAAGCTCTTGCGCGGTAAATTCAATGCCATCAATCGACGCGTTATACCTTTCAATCACTCGCTGACATAATATCATTGCGCTGGTCGCATCAATGAACAGCATATCCAGCATAATGTGGATACGAGTCATCTTGGCGCTTATTCGCGTCAATTGGATCCCCCAGAAAACCTCGTCGGTATGCTTCACAGCACTAATGCATTCTGAGCGGCGCAAATCTAAATCGGTGACATTGTCGACAGGAAATGAGAACTCATGACGTTTTGCATAGCGGTCAATTAATTTTTGCTGATTACCATTAACAATAACGGCATGTAACATGGGTTCATCATCAATGACAGACGTTACGGCGCGTTTAAAAGCGTCTACATCAAGACCTTCAACATCAAATTCGCTGTATACCTGGCATGAACAATCTCGTTCGGCTCCCAGAATATAAGATTCCTGCATAGGCGTCAGTGGTGCGATGGAGTCAGAATCGTTGCGCTCTCGGCGCTGGCCAGCAGCGTCGTCATCGGTTGCATAAAAAGATGCGCCAAGTCTTTCAATAACTTGCCCAACAGTCAGACCGTAGAGCTCTTGGTATGAGGGTGCCGGTTTAAGCATGCCGCGCACCCGCGTAGCCGTTAATGAGTCAATGCCAAGCATGCCGAACAGAGTTGATGCCATTTTGACTAATTCAGAAAGGGGGATGTCTAAAACCTGGGCAAGCACGTCGATAGGTGAAATTTTGCTGACTTTTTCCATCGTCTTCATGGGGCTTCCTGGAGGTATGTTAACAATTGAGAGTTACTTATCCTTTTTTATGATTACATTCTGCTAATGTAAATTAAAAGTGAAATCTTATAAAACATTCCAAAACGTAATAAGGGCTGCAAATCTCTGAAACCATCGCCATTCCAGAAAGCAACTGCAGAATCGAACAACACCAAGGCAACATAATGATTTTACTGTGATTTTTACATCAATTGTTTTTTAGGATAATTCTCACTATCACGTAACCGCTTAGTTTAAAAAGGAAAAATCATCACAATGCCTTAACATATGTAGACATACACATTCATATCCCTTATATTGCAATGGGGAAATCTCATAAGCTACATTAATACTATCTAAAGCGATTCAGGATGATGCTTAACTTCAAACAGCGCAGGTTCAAAATCATTCACATTGATATGGACTGTTTCTATGCTCAGGTAGAGATGCGCGACAATCCGGCGCTGAGAGAGCTCCCCATCGCCATCGGCGGCCCAACAAAAACCCAAGGGATCCTTTGCACCAGTAACTATAAAGCCAGAGAGTTTGGCGTTCGGGCCGCTCAGTCAACGTACGAAGCTTTTAAACTCTGCCCTGAACTCGTGTTGATTCATCCAGACTTCGCTAAATATAAGTTGATATCCAATCAGCTCAGCGTTATTTATCGTAAGTATTCAGAGAAAATACAGCTTATTTCGCTTGATGAGGCATATATTGATGTTACCGATAGCCACCTGCATAATGGTTCGGCAACGCTAATTGCACAAAGCATAAAAAATGATATTTTCGAAACATTAAGATTAACGGCCAGTGCCGGTGTGTCGTTTAATAAAATGCTCGCAAAAATAGCCAGTGACTGGAATAAGCCCAACGGACTTTTCGTCATTACGCCGGACATGCGTGATGATTTTATGAAAACCCTGCCGTTGATAAAAATACCCGGCGTGGGGAAAGTCGGTTATGAGAAACTGAAAAAAATTGGATTATCCACTTGCGGCGATGTTGTTGAACGAGACATTACCGAACTCATTAATCTTTTTGGCAAGCGCACCGCATTGAAGCTCTTAGAGGCGTGTCACGGCGTGTCCAATGCCGTCGTTAAGGAAAAAAGCCAGCGAAAATCATTTGGAATAGAAAAGACATTCTACGACCCCATTTACGATAATGAAGAAATCACCAAAGAAATCGATGGATTAGTATCAAACTACAACCTAAGGCTGGCAGAGCTGGATGACTTCCATTTTTGGCAGCGCAGAATATCACATGTATCAGTGAAGATAAGATTTAACGACTTTGAGACCCTTACCCGAGCCATTGGGATCCCCCCCCATGAATCTGACACGCTCATAACCAACAGGCTCATTAACAAAGAAACCGCTGAAATACTCAAAGCGCAACTGCTCTCCATGCATCATGATGTCAAAAAACCGATACGGCTCATCGGCATTGGCATCAAGTTTGAAGAGAGCATTGATAGTCAATTAGAACTTTTTTCGACGCAATAGGCAACATATTAATCAACCGCAAATAGGATTGTTATGATTAGGGAAACGCAACATCATGAGAAAATAAAGCTCTCCTGTGGGATATCTATCAACGTGACATCTTGGGGGGAACAGGAGGCGCCGGCGTGCCTGTTGATCCACGGATTAGATAACAACGCGCGTATTTGGGACAATATAGCAACAGAACTTAGTGAAAAATATCGAGTCTACGCCATCGATATTAGGGGACACGGAGATTCTGATTGGAGCGACAGCAACAGTTACACATTGCAAACCTTCCTCAAGGATATAGAACAAGTTAGAGCTTACTTATCGCTCTCAGACTTTATAATGGTCGGTCACTCTCTGGGGGGAAGAATAGCTACCTATTACACGGCCGAATACCAGCAGCACGTCAAAAAATTAATTATCATAGACATGGCTCCTGAGATTGGGAAAAATATCATTGAAAAACTGCAATCAGACAACAGAGGCCAGCCGGCAAACTTCCCAAGCATCCAAAGTTGTTATGCCTACATGCAGGCCATCTACCCCCTGTCCCATCAAGCGTTACTCTATGATTTCTGCCTGCATAGCTTCTCGCAACAGAATGGCTATTACACCAATAAAACAGATCCCGCATTCAAGCATAAAATGTTTCAGCCATCAGATCGGGATGGATATATCAACCCTTTGCAGGACGAAAAAATATGGGACGCCCTGCCGCAGATCAATATACCGACGCTAATTATTCGCGGTGGATTTTCGGCGGTATTGTCCAGCCAGGTTGCAGACAATATGGCGAAAAAACTGCCAAATGCCAATATAAGCATTATCGAGCGAGCGGGACATGCGGTCATGCTCGATAACCCGCAACAGACTACCAATGCGATCATAAACTTCATCTAATCAATATACCGCAGATCCTGGGGCGAAAAAAAACAGGCGGAGCGTCGCCGCTTCGCCTGTTTGATATGCGCGTACCCTGATCGGGATTATTTCAGCGCTACGCGGATCACGTCGTCCGGCGCGGTGGCTTCTTTCTCGCGGCTGGAGGCCTGCTTGACGCTGACGTACAGCGTCTGGCCGTCCGGCGACAACGCCAGGCTGTTCGGATGGGTCGGCGTCTTGATGGTGTTCAGCACCTTGTAGCTCTTGGCGTCGATTACGCTCACTTCGCCCGCCTGGCGATGGGTGACGTAAACTTCATTGCGCGCCGGGTTGAACAGCACCGCCAGCGATTCCGGCACGTCGATCTTGCTCAGAACGTTGCCGTTGCGGGTATCCACCACCAGCACCTGCGGCTGCTTGGAATCGGTGATGAACGCGCGATGGGTAGCGGTATCCAGGCTGATGTTCAGGAAGAAGTGCTCTTTGGACTCATCCAGCTTCTTGCGCGACAGCACCTTGTTGGATTGGGTGTCGATGGTCACCAGCTCGCCGTCGGCGTTGGTGACGTACAGGCGCTTGGCGGCGGCGTCCAGCGCCAGGCCGGTGCCGTATTTGCCGGTGTCGGTCACGGTGGCGCGCAGGGTCAGATCCTTGCCGTCCACCACCCACACCACGCTGGATTCACCCAGCCCGGTGATGTACAGGGTATCGCTGTCGGCATCCGCCACCAGTTCGCGCGGCGCCAGCGGCTTGACGGTCTCGGAGCGCTTGCGCGCGTCCAGCACCAGGCGGCCTTTCACGTCGCCGGTCTTGGCGTCGATGGCGGTCACCGAGTTATTGACGGTGTTGCCGAAGAACAGCGTGCCGGTCTTGGCGTTAACGGCGGCGCCGAACGGTTTGATGTCGTTATGGATAATTTGGGTCACGTCCAGCGTGGTCGGATCCAGACGGTAAACGATGCCGCCCTTGTCCAGCTTACGGCTCTGCGACGTCGCCAGGTAGAGCGCGTTCTCGCTCGGGCTGTAGGCCATTTCATAGGCGCCCTTGCCAACCGGCTTGCGCAGCACTTCCGGCGCGGTCTGCGCCAGCAGCGTATTGGAGAACAGCAGCGTGGACAGCAGCATCAGCGGGAATGCCGCACGTTTTCCCTTGGTGATCAAAGTATTCATCGAAATCTCCTTATAGAGCCAACGGGGCGGCCGCTCGGCCGCCCTCTCTCGTTATTAAAATCAGGCTTTCTCTTCGGAAAGCAGCGCCCACCAGCTGTCGATGGTCGGGTTGCGCGCCAGCGCGATAAAGTCGATGTCGCCGCGGATCTTGCGCCAGCGGGTCGCCAGCTCCATGATGCGCACCGAATCCAGACCGTAATCGATCAGGTTTTCATCGTTGCCCATGTCTTCGCTATCCTCGTCCAACAGCGGCAGGATCTGCTGACGCAGCGCATCGATGCTGGCGATACCGGCAGCCGGCAACAGAGACGCGGTGGTCACCACCCGGCCGCAACGGCCGGCGGTGTAACGCAGCGCCATCAGGTGTTCGTCGCGCGAGAAGTCCGCCAGGCCGTCGGCCACCATGAACGGCTGGATGTTGCGCATGAAGGCGTCGATGGCGGTGGTCAGGCAGCCGATGTGCGCATACACGCCGCAGATAATCAGCTGATCGCGGCCGGACTCCTGCAGGATCTCCTGCAGCGGCGAGCGGTGGAAGGCGCTGTAGCGCCATTTCACCAGCACCGTGTCGTCTTCGTCCGGCGCCAGCGCGGCGGTCACCGCCTGCTGCTCAGGGTGTTTGTTCAGGCCCGGCCCCCACATGTCGTTCAACAGCGCGCGATCTTCATCGCTCTGCTGGTTCGGCTGCGCGGTATAGAACACCGGAATACCCTGCTGTTTGCAGTAGCGGCGCAGGTTGGCGATGTTCTCCACCACCTGTTTAATCAGCGCGCTGTCTTCGCCCCAGAAATTGAGGAAATACTGCTGCATGTCGTGGATCAGCAGCGCGGCGCGCTGCGGTTCTACCTGCCAGGTGACTTTATTCTGCGGCAGTTCGTCCGCCGTCGGCAGCGCGTAATCATTAAGTTTTGGAATGGCCATCGATTAATCTCCCTGAGCCTGAGTCTGTAGTTGCGCGTCGAGCTGCTGGCGCAGCCGTTTTTTGTCCACTTTGCCGACCGGGGTCAGCGGCAGGCTGTCCACCTGAATAAAGCGATCCGGCAGTTTGAAGTCCGCCACGCCCTGCTCGCGCAGGTGGCGACGCAGCACCACCGGCTTCAGCGGCGCGTTGGCGATGATATAGGCGCAGCTCTTCTCCCCCATCAGCGCGTCCGGCATCGACACCAGCGCGGCGTTGATCACGTCCGGATGACGCAGCAGCAGGTTCTCGATCTCCTCGGCGGCGATCTTCTCTCCGCCGCGGTTGATCTGATCTTTCTGCCGCCCCTGCACGGTGATGTAGCCGTCTTCGCTGATGCTGATCAGATCGCCGGAGCAGTAGAAACCGTCGGCATCGAAGGCGTCGGCGTTGTGCGCCGGGCTCTGGTAGTAACCGCGGAAGGTATAAGGCCCGCGCGTCATCAACCGCCCGACCTCGCCCGCCAGCAACGGATTGCCATCGTCATCCGCCACCCACACTTCGTCGTCCGGCGACATCGGCCGCCCTTGCGTCGTCAGGATGTGGCGTTCGTCGTCGTCCAGCCGGGTGTAGTTCACCAGCCCTTCCGCCATGCCGAACACCTGCTGCAGTTGGCAGCCGATTTCGTTCTGAATGCGCGCCGCCAGCGTCTCGCCCAGCTTGGCGCCGCCCACCTGCAGCAGTTTCAGGCTGGCGAGCTGGGCATTGCCGCCCCACTCTTCGATCGCCTGCAGCCACAGCGTGACCGCCGGCGGTACCAGCGCCGTCACGTTGATTTGGTGCTGTTCGATCAGGCGGAAGCACTGCCCGGCGTCCGGATCGGCGGCGAACACCACCAGCCCGGCGCCATAAAACACGCCCAGTACGCCCGGCGAACTCATCGGGTAGTTGTGCGCCACCGGCAGCGCGCACAGATAACGGGTCTGCGCGTCGAAACGGCAGATCTCCACGCTGCGGCGAATGCTGTAGTAGTAATCATTGTGGGTGCGCGGGATCAGCTTCGGCGTACCGGTGCTGCCGCCGGAAAGCTGGAAGAACGCCACCTGATCGGCCGCGGAAGGCTGCGCGACGAAACCGTCGCTCGCTTCGTCCAGCCAGGCGGCCAGCGCCAGCTCGCCCTCGGGCTGGCTACGCAACGCCACAACCCGCAGCGAAGGATGCGCATCGCGGAAGGCGTTCAGAAATTGATCGTCGGCAAACAGCGCATGCTGGCGATCGGCGATCAGCAGCGCCGGTTTGATCTGCTCGGCATAGGCGTTCAGCTCGCTGCGCTGATGGCTGAACAGCGCGTTGACCGGCGCCACGCCAATTTTCAGCAGCGCGAAGAACACGATATAGAACTCCGCCACGTTGCCCAACTGGACCAACGCGGTGTCGCCGGATTTCACGCCGCGGCGCAGCAGAGCGGCCGCCAGGCGATCGGCGCGCTGCTGCAGCTCGCGGTAGGTCAGGCTGCCCTGGGCGTCGATAATCGCCGGGGCGTCGTTGTTGGCCTGGCGGTCGAGGATCTCGGTCAGCGGCTTGTCAGTCCAGTAGCCGCGTTCGCGATAGCGGCTGGCGAACTCCGCCGGCCAGGGGGTAAAGGCAATGCTCATCTTGTCGTTATCCTTGATTCATACCAAAGGCACGCAGAATGGTGCTGAGTTTGGTGCCTGTTTCATGCCATTCAGATTCGGGTGAAGAGTCTTCCACGATGCCGGCGCCGGCGAACAGCCGCACCCGGTTGCCGTCAACGGTGCCGCAGCGGATAGTCACTACCCACTCGCCGTTACCTTCGTCGTCGCACCAGCCGACGATGCCGCCGAACAGGCCGCGATCGAACGGCTCCAGCTTGCCGATCAGGGCGTGCGCCTGGGCCGTCGGCATGCCGCACAGTGCCGGCGTCGGGTGCAACAGGCAGGCCAGCGACAGGGCATTTTCGTCGGGAGATGCCGCCTCGCCATCGATCGGCGTGGAGAGATGCCACAGCGTGGTGGTGGTCAATAATTCAGGGGTGTGCGGCACGTTCAGGTAGCGGCAGCGGCCGGCCAGCACGTCACGCATGCTTTCGGTGACGATGCGATGCTCGTGACGATCCTTCGCCGAGGCCATCAGCCGCTCTCCCACTTCGCGATCGCGCTGCGGGTCGGCCTCGCGCCGGGCGGAACCGGCCAGCGGGTTAGAATAGAAACGGCCGTTGTCTTGGCGCAGCAGCAGCTCTGGGCTGGCGCCCAACAGCGCACCCTGCTCCAGTGGCACATGGAAATGGAAACCGTGCGGGTTCTGGGCAATCACGCGCGCCATCAGCGCATGGCGATCCACCGGCTGGCGCGTTTCGATCTCCAGCAGGCGCGACAAGACCACTTTATCCAGCTCACCGGCCTTCATCGCGTCGACGGCGTCGCTGACCATCTTCATAAACGGCTGCTGCGGCGGCAGCTCCGTCACGCCGGCCAGTTCAGGGCCGTTCGCCGGCGGCCGAACGCCGGCCATAAAGGCGGCGCGATCGAACCAGCGGCTCTGCTGCGGAATAAACAGCGCCGAAGGCTGCCGGGTATCGAACGGGATGGCGCCGCACAGCAGCGGTTTTTTGATACCAGCCTGACGGGCCTCGGCAAACGCCTGCCGCACGCTGCGCTGGAACTCGCCGTTCAGGTCGGCGCCGTCTGCGGCCGGCAGGCGAATGCGGCTGAAACAACCGGTGGTGGTCAAGCTGCGGAAAGGAGAGGTAAAGAAGAAGCCCGACGCCGGAGAAAAATCAGCGGCGAACCGGTGTTCTTCGCGCTCCTGCATTTCCTTTCGATTGATGTCGTTCACGGCAGTATCCATCGCTTCGCCCTCAAGGATTTGAAGTGATAACCAATATAATAATGATTATCATTTGAGTTAATTCCGCGCTAAATTACTCGCCGATATTTGCTATGTCAATAAACGTAAGCACTTCTTTCATTTCGAAATCATGACATAAACGCTGTGGGTTTTACGCATGCCGATGATAAGCATTGCTATTTGATCCCACAGCGTTGTCTTAACGCGTTCGACTACTTTTCTGTGGCGGGCTGCGGCTCCGGTTTGTGCAGCGTCACCTGGCGCAAACCGGTCATGGCGAACAGCAACAGGATGCCGAGCACCGCCGCGCCGAAGCCGAAACCGCTGGCGCTCATCGCCGGCAGCATGAAGGCGCCCATCGCCCCCAGCAGCAGTGCGCCCAGCGCATCGCCCACCACGTTCTGCGCCGTCCACAGGCCGTTGATGCGGCCGAGGAAGTTGTCCGGCGTCAGGCTCTGGATCAGGCCGTATTGCAGCAGCGAGTTCAGCGCGCTCAGGTAGCCGAACGCCACCAGGCACAGCAACGCCAGGCTGTACCACGGCATCAGGCCGAACAGGCCAATGGCGGCGAACGCCGCGATCGCCGTCAGCAGCATCACCCAGCCGGGGCGCGCCACGTGCGCCACGCGCCCGCTGGTGAACGCACCGATGGCCGCGCCGAGCGGCACGGCGGCGTACATATAGCCGAGGTGGGCAGCGTCGATGTGCCAGCTCTCCGCCATCGCCGGGTACAGCACGCGCACCGCGCTGGCCATGGTCAGCAGCGCGCCGATCAGCGCCACCATGCCGATCACCTTGTTCTGGAACAGGAAGGCGAAGCCGCCCGCCAACGCGCGCAGCGGGTGTTCACGCGGCTGCGGCGGCGGCATCAGCTGCGGCAGGCTCAGCAGCGGCAGCAGCGTCAACAGGGTGCCAAACGCCGCCAGGCCGTAGTTCCAGGCAATGCCCATATGGGCAATCACCAGGCCGCCAATCGCCGGGGAAAGAATCGAGCCGAAGCGCACCGTCAGCATGCTGATGGCGCCCGCCTGCACGATGTTTTCGCGGCCCACCAGCGCCGGCGTGGCCGCCAGCAGCGCCGTCACCCCCACCGCGCCGAAGAAGCCGTCCCACACCGCCAGCAGATAAATGGCCGCCAGCGAAGGCGACGGCAACAGGGCGTTGAGGCACAGGCCGACGAAGCCGACGCCGCAGGTGGAGCGTGCGAACAGGATCAGCCGGCGCCGCTCATAGCGATCGGCCAATACGCCTCCCATCAGCAGCCCGGCGAACATGCCGCCGCCGGCCAGCGTCACCGCCAGCCCGACCTGCAGGGTGGAACCGGTCAGCGCCTGGATCTGCACCGGGATGGCGATCGCCATCAGCCCCAGCGCCACAATGGAGATAAAGCGCGCGCAGAATACCGCGCGGAAAGCCCGGTTGGTTTTCAGCAGGCTAAAATCAAGCAGGATGGAGGGTTTGCTACTCATCGGTTGTTCACCACATCTTTAAACGGGGATTCTGCAGTTGCGGGGCGCTATGCTAGCACAGATGGCGAAATCAATAATGATAATAAAACTCATTGATATTCAACTGTGAGCAACCGCAAGAAACGCCGCCACACGCGGGGTAATCCCCGTGCCTGGCGGCGAGATGACCGGCGCGATTACAGCGTGCGCAAGATCCGGTTCAGCAGCGGCCCCAGCACTTTGAACGACGCCGGCGAAACGATATCGACATGCGCGCAGTCCAGCTCGTGCGCCTGCAGCGCATCGACGTACTGCGACCAGGTCTGCTGCACGTCCATCCCTTCCTGCAACGTGCGTTTGGCGACGAACAGCGTCGCCTGGCCGCGGAAGCGGGCGGTACGCGTGTGCGACAGCAACCGCACCGAATCGGCGTAGTTGGCTTCGATGTTGTCGAACATCGCGGTGCGCGTCTCGCCCAGCGCCGGATCGAGCGTATCCTGCGACACCGCCAGGAACTGCTCGCGCTCGCGCTGCACTTCCTTCAACACGTTGTCGTCCAGCATCACGTCCCAGTTTTGGGTCTCCGGCGGATAGGTATCCAGCAGGCCGAGGAACGCCACCTGCTCACCGCGCGCCTGCAGCCGGGCGGCGATGCCCTGCGCCAGCGTGCCGCCCAGCGAGTAGCCGATGAAGTGGTACGGCCCGTGCGGCTGTACCTGCAACACCGTCTGCAGGTGGGCATCCACCACCTGATCCATATCTTCGCTCAGCGCCAGCGGGCCGTCCGGCCGCGGCGACTGGATACCGACCAGCGACCAGTGCTGATCGAGATAGCGCGGCAATACGCTGAACTGCCACGAGAAACCGGACGCCGGGTGCAGACAGAACAGCGTCGGCCCCTCGGTGACGCGCAGCGGCAATACGCTGTCGAAGCCGCTGCGATCGGCCTCTTCCTGCGTGCGATCTTCCGCCAGCAAGGCGGCCAGCTGCTCAACGCGCGACGCCACCATCACCTGGCCGACGGACACCGCCTTGCCCAGATCGCGGCGCAGCTCTGCCGCCAGACGCATCGCCAGCAGCGAATGGCCGCCGAGCGCGAAGAAATCGTCGTCGGCGAACACCTGGTCGCGCTGCAGCAAGCGGGCGAACACCGCCGCGATCTCGCTTTCCAGCCCGGCCTGCGGCGGCCGTCCTGCCTTGCGTTCACCGCCCTGCGGTTGCGGCAAGGCCTTGCGATCCAGCTTGCCGTTGGCGCTCAGCGGCAAATCGCTCATTTCCACCAGCGCCACCGGCACCATGTGCGGCGGCAGACGGTCGGCCAGCGCCGCGCGCAGGGCTTCCGCATCCCAGTTCGCGCCAGGCTGCATCACCAGATAGCCTACCAGCTGGCGCGCATCGCCGCCGGCGTCCACCGGTGTGCCCTGCAGCACCAGCGCGTGCGTCACCGCCTGGCGCACGCCCGGCAGCGACAGCAAGGCGTGGTCGATTTCGCTCAGCTCGATACGCTGCCCGCGGATCTTCAGCTGATCGTCGCTGCGGCCCAAATATTCCACCGCGCCGTCCGGCAGCCAGCGCGCCACGTCGCCGGTGCGGTACATGCGCCCGCCCTCGCCGAACGGATCGGCGACAAAGCGGCTGGCGGTCAGATCCGGCCGGCCAAGGTAGCCGTGCGCCAGCTGCACGCCGGTCAGATACAGATCGCCCGCCACGCCCGGCGGCACCGGCCGCAGGCGCGCGTCAAGAATGCGCAGCCCGGTGTTCCACACCGGCAGGCCGATCGGCACGTTGGCGCCGGTCACCTTCGCCAGCGCGTCGCTGTAGGCCGGATGCCAGGTCACATCCACCGCCGCTTCGGTCGGGCCGTAGAGGTTGTGCAACGGCACCGCCGTGCGGCTTTGCCACAGGCGGCACAGCTCCGCCGGCAGCGCTTCGCCGCTGCAGAACACCTGGCGCAGCGCGGCGCAGCTCGCCACCGCCGCGTCGTCGTCCAGGGCGGCCACGAAAGCCGCCAGCATCGACGGCACGAAGTGCAGCGTGGTAATGCGGTGTTGCGCGATCAGCTGTTGCAGCTGCTGCGGGTCGCGATGCGCCTCCGGCGGCGCCATCACCAGCCGGGCGCCGACCATCAGCGGCCAGAAGAATTCCCACACCGAGACGTCGAAACTGCACGGCGTTTTCTGCAGCACCGCGTCGTCCGCCCCCAGCGGGTACTGGTGTTGCATCCACAGCAAGCGGTTGACGATCGCCTGATGGCCGACCAGCACGCCTTTCGGACGCCCGGTGGAGCCGGAGGTAAAGATGATATAGGCCGCATGGTCCGGCGTCGGGCCCGCGATCGCCACCCCGGCGGCGTGATCGGCCGCCAGCGGCGCGTCATACAGCAAGATTTCGCCCTTGTCGGCGAAACGCGCCTGCTGCGCCGGGTTGGTGATGACCAGCCGCGGCGCGGCGTCTTCCAGCATCATCGCCAGCCGTTCGTCCGGATAACCGGTGTCCAGCGGCAGATAGGCGGCGCCCGCTTCCACGATCGCCATCAACGCCAGCGACAGGAACACCGAACGCGGCAACGCCACTGCCACGATGTCGCCCGGCCGCACGCCCTGCGCCACCAGCTCGCGCGCCAGCGCCGTGACCTGCTCGCGCGTTTCGCGGTAGGTAAAGCTGAAATGCGCATCCGCCAGCGCCGGAGCCTCCGGCGTGGTTTGCGCCTGCTGCGCCAGCAGCTGGCTCAGCGTGGTCGCCGGCACCGGGTGCGCGGTGTCGTTGACCCGCGCCAGCAGCGCGTGATCGTCGGCGGTCAGCATATCGGCTTCGCCGATCGGCAACGTTGCCTGCGCGGCGAACTGCGCCAGCAGCAGCGGCAGCCGCTGCAGGTGCGCCTGCAGTTCCTGGCGGCTGTATCGCTCGGCGTTGGCCAGCAGTTCAACCTTCAGCTGATTGTGCTCGTCGATAAACAGCGCAATCTCCAGATCGCGCACCGGCCCGGAGGCCAGATCGTGGGTGATGCCTTCGATACCGGCGAAGTCCAGCTGGTAATCGAACATTTTGAAGTTGAAGACCGTGCCGTACAGCGGTTCGCCGTCGCCGATGCGCCCCAGATCGCGCTGCACCTGTTCGGCGTCGTAGCGCTGATGGCGGCGCACCGTTTTCAGCTCGCGGCTGATGCGGGCGGCGGCCTCATACAGCGTGGCCTGCGGCTCGAGGTGCATCTCCATCGGCAGCACGTTGATCACCGGGCCGGCGGCGCACAGGGCGGCCGATCCGGTACGGCGCATGAAGATAAAACCGGCGCTGAAGCTCGGTTGGCCGCTCAGGCGCGATACCCACAGCGCCACCAGCGCCACCGCCATATCGGCGGCGTTCAGCTTCTGCTGCGCGCCGCACTGCACCAGTTCGGCGAAGGCCTGCGGATCGCAGCGCTGTTCCAGCCGGTGGATGCGCGGCGTGGGGGTTTGCCCAGCCAGCGGCTGCGGGCAGAGCGTGGCCGGCGGCGGCAGCTGCCGCGCTTTTTCGAGCCAGAAATCGGCGTCGCGTTGCCAGGCCGGCGCCTCCCGGTAAGCCTGGTATTCCGCCACCACGTCGCTGAACGCCGTGAAAGGCGTCGGTTCCAGCGCGTCGCCGCGGCAAAGATGGGTGTAAATCGCCGCCACGCGGCGAGCGATGGCGGTGAAGCTGAAACCGTCCACCAGCAGATGGTGATAGCGCTGATACCAGAACCAGCGGTCATCCGCGAGGCGCATCACCACATGGCGATACAGCGGCGCGCCGCTGCCGGCGCGCAGATCGCTCGCCAGATCGATATCCATCAGCGCGCGCGCGGCGGCTTCGGGGTCCGGCGACGCCGTCAGATCGACGAGTTCCGGCTCGTGCACCGCCAGCGTGTTATCCCACCATTGCACCGGCACGCCGTCGCGTTCCGCAAAACGCAGGCGCAGCATGTCCACCTCGCCCAAGCCCTGGGTAATGGCCTGCAGCAGAGGCTCTACGGCAATGGGGCCGTTGAGTTCGATGGCGTGGGCCACCGCGTAGGCATTGGGATGCGGGGAAATTTGATCGGCGACCCAGATGCCGGGTTGCGCCGCGACCAGCGGCCATTCGCCCGCAAGCGCCGGGCCGCTGAGAGAGTTAGGGGTGTGTGACACTGCTTATTGCTCCCGTGATTACCTGGCGCCGGTCACGCCTCGCGTGCTGCGACCGGCAGAATGTCTTGCCAATGCTGTTCCAGCCATTCGGCGCACTCAGTGCGCGCCGCCGGGCCGAAGACGATCGTCCACTCGGACGGAATGGCGCGGAAATCCGGCCACAAACTGTATTGTTGTTGTACGTTGCGCAGCACCAGGCTGCGCTGCTGTTGATCATCGAACGGATTCAGGCTTTCCATCATGTGTTCCTCGTGCCGTCGCCGATGCCGGATAAGCGGTGGAGAAAGCGGAAGCCCAGACCGCCTGCAGCCCGTCGGTCAGGCCGCTGCGCCAGCACAGCGCATCGTGCCCGCCTTCCACCACCCGGTAGTGCACCCGATGGCCGGCGTCGCTCAGGCGCGCCGCCATTTCGCCGCTGACCCGGTGCACCAGCTTTTCCTGCGAACCGGCTTCCATAAATACCTTCAGCGCGCCGTGGTTGCCCAGGCCGTGCCGTTCCACCTGCTGCATCAGCCAGCAGGCATCGTCGGGAATGCTCGGCAGCTGCAGCATGTCGCGCCGCGGCCACCAGTAGGAACCGGACTGAGTGATCACCGCGCCGAAGCGCTGCGGCCAGCGCAGCCCGGCATACAGGGAAGCCAGGCCGCCAAAGCTTTGCCCCGCCACCACCGTATCGGCCGGTTTGTCGCTGTGCGGCGCCCAGTCGGCCAGCTGCGGCATCAGTTCTTCCTGCACCGCCAGCCAGAAGTCGTCCTTGCAGGTCAGTTCGCGCGACCGATGCGGCAGATCGATGATGTCGATCAGCACATACACCGCTTCCGGCAATGCCCCTTCGCGGGTCAGTTGCATCAGCGGTTCCCAAACCGGCATCTGCTTCGCCCAGAACTGGCCGTCGAGCAGAATAGCCAACGGACGCTCGGCCGGCTTGCTGTCACCGGTGGTGTAGATCCAGACGTCGCGGCTGTTGCCCAGGCGCTCGCTTTGCCAGGTATGGCGCTGCAAACGCGCCGGCAGCGGTGGCGTACAGCGCCCGCTGGCGATCTCGTACTCGTCGAACGAGCGCCATACCGGCTGCGGCGGCGCATCCGGCATGTGCAGGCCGGAGACGCTGTGGCCGCTGGCGCTTTGCCAGGAGCGATACGGGTTGAGCAGATCGGGGGTGGCGCTGGCGAACACCTGGTGCCACCAGTGGCGCAGGTTGTGCATGTTGGCGTGCGCATCGTCGCCGCTGAACGCCGGCGGCCGCTCGTCAAAGCAGGGGATAAAGCAGTAGCTGCCGCGCCAGGCGCCGCTCAGCTCGGTCTGCCAGTACCACACGTCGGTGCCGGCCAAACGCTGCAGGCTTTGCGGCGGATTCGGCTGATGATGGTCGGTCAGGCAGTTGATGTTGATCCACACGCGACGGTAGGCGGAGGTCAATTCGCATCCCTGAGGATCGCGCCAGAAAAAGGTGGTTCGCCACCGGCCGTTACCCGCCGGTTCTACCCATGGCGTACCGCGTCGTGCCACCGTCAACCACCACCCTGGACTGCCCGCATTGCTGCTGGCCAATAATCTGCTGCTTTCTGACTGTAGTTCTGTATTCACAACGCCTACCCATTTTGTAGTTGGCGGCACCGGGAACGTCGACTTTTCCCTATCGCCGGCCACCGCCCGAACGCACTGTACGCCAAATACTATTGATAATAATTTGCATTTGCAATAGTGTGTAAGGCTTGGAGATCGTGCTGGTATTGCGCGCAACGGACAGGGATCGGGGATACATCAATGGCATCCCTTGCCGCAGCCGATTTTCTATTTCCGACTACACAAAAACTACAACCGCCCTTCCCCCCGTTCGGCGAGGGATGGCAGCAAGGTAGGACACTCAGATGAAAAGCAAGCTATCACGTTATTCTTTAGCCACTCTTATCGGCTTGGGATTGGGCGCGTCCGCGTTCGCCAACGCCGCGCAGCAGACCGACACCACCACCACGGAAGAAAACAGCGGCACCACGGATAAAAAGCCGCGCGGCGAAGACACTATCGTCGTGACCGCCGCCCGGCAAAACCTGCAGGCGCCGGGGGTGTCCACCATCACCGCCGACGAGATCAAAAAACGCCCGCCGGCGCGCGACATCAGCGAACTGATCCGCACCATGCCCGGGGTTAACCTGACCGGTAACTCCACCAGCGGCCAGCGCGGCAACAATCGCCAGATCGATATCCGCGGCATGGGCCCGGAAAACACCCTGATTCTGATCGACGGCAAACCGGCCTCCAGCCGCAACTCGGTGCGTCAGGGCTGGCGCGGCGAGCGCGACTCGCGCGGCGATACCGCCTGGGTGCCGCCGGAAATGATCGAACGCATCGAAGTGCTGCGCGGCCCAGCCGCAGCGCGCTACGGCAACGGCGCTGCAGGCGGCGTGGTCAACATCATCACCAAGAAGGCCGGTGATGCCCTGCACGGCTCGCTGAACGGCTACTTCAACGTACCGCAGCACAAGCAGGAGGGCGCCACCAAGCGTACCGACTTCAGCCTGTCCGGCCCGCTGAGCGACACCCTGAGCTTCCGCCTGTTCGGCGGCTACAGCAAAACGCAGGCCGACGCCTGGGACATTAACGAATCACACAAGTCCGAACGCGTAGGCGCCTACGCCAACAGCCTGCCCGCCGGGCGCGAAGGGGTGGTCGATAAAAATATCGACGCCTTGCTGCACTGGGACTTCGCCCATCTGCAGTCATTGGAGTTCGAGTATGCCTATGGCCGTCAGGGCAACCTGTATTCCGGCGATACCCAGAACACCAACACCAATGCCCTGGTGCAGAGCAACTACGGCAAAGAGACCAACCGCATCTACCGTGAAACCTTCGGCCTGACCCACCGCGGCGCCTGGGACAACGGCGTGAGCACCAACAACTACGTGCAGTTCGAGCGCACCCGCAATACCCGCCTGAACGAAGGCCTGGCCGGCGGCACCGAAGGCATCTTCGACACCAAAAATACCGGTTTCGGCACCACCAAGCTGGACGACTTCCTGGCGCACAGCGAAGTCAGCGTGCCGTTTGAGCTGGGCGTTTCACAGACCGCCACCCTGGGTACCGAGTGGACCCAACAGCGGATGAAAGACGGCACCTCCACCAGCCAAACGCTGATGGGCGGCACTATTCCCGGCATAGGCAACGGCACGCGCAGCCCTTACGCTTCCGCGCATATCTTCTCGCTGTTCGCCGAAGACAACATTGAGCTGACCGACACCACCATGCTGACGCCGGGTCTGCGTTACGATCTGCATTCAGAATCCGGCAACAACTGGAGCCCGGCGCTGAACCTGTCGCAGGAACTGGGCGACTACTTCACGCTGAAAATGGGCATCGCCCGTTCTTACAAGGCACCGACCCTGTACCAGACCAACGGCAACTACCTGCTGTACAGCAAAGGCCAAGGGTGTGCGGGCAGCGATGTCAGAAACGGCTGCTACCTGCTGGGTAACGACGATCTGAAGGCGGAGACCAGCGTCAACAAAGAGATCGGGCTGGAGTTCCATAACGAAGGCTGGCTGGCCGGCGTAACCTACTTCCGCAACGATTACCACAACAAGATTGAAGCGGGTAACTCGCGCATCGCCACCAGCAGCACCGGTACGGCGGTCTATCAGTGGGAGAACGTACCGAAAGCGGTGGTGCAGGGGCTGGAAGGCTCGCTGAACGTGCCGGTCAGCGAGACCGTCACCTGGAGCAACAACGCCACCTACATGATCGAGAACAAGAACAAGACCACCGGCGATTACCTGTCGGTGATCCCGAAGTTCACCGTCAACTCGACCCTCAGCTGGCAGGCTACGCAGGATCTGTCGATGCAGTCCACCCTGACCTGGTACGGCCGTCAGAAGCCGAAGAAGTACAACTACCAGGGTAAACCGGCCACCGGCGGCGAAACCCGCGAGGTCAGCCCTTATGCCGTCGTCGGCGCCAGCGCGACCTATGACCTGACCAAAAACGTCAGCGTCACCGCCGGCATCGACAACCTGTTCGACAAACGCCAGTTCCGCGCCGGTAACGCGCAGAACGTGGGCGACCCGATTACCGGCGCGATCAACATCGCCGGCGCGGGCGCGGCCACCTACAACGAACCGGGCCGTACCTACTACATGAGCATCAACACCCACTTCTGATGACATGACCCAACGACAAAGGGCGCCGAGGCGCCCTTTTTTATATTTATATTCAGTTAGTTGGTATGCAGCTGAATGCGCACCACGCTTTCCGGCTTGCCGGCCTTGGTGGAAGCGCCGTCGTTTTTCACCGTCACGAACAGCGCGTCGCCTTTCGGATCCAACGCCAGGCTGTTAGGGTGCGGCGGCAGGTCTACGGTTTGCAGGCGCTTGAGCGTCTTGGCGTCGAACACCGTCAGCGTCCCGGCGCCATGATCCACGCGCACGCCTTTGCGGTTGGCGACATACAGCCGCTGACTGCGCTCGTCGAGCAGCAGGCCGATCGGCACCTCATCCGTCAGCTCGCTGGCCAGCACCTTGCCGCTGTCCGCATCCAGCGCAAACACCCGGTGGCCGCTGCTGCGCTTCACGTAGTCGTGCCCCAGATGATGGTTGCGGTAGTCGTCGCGATCGATGCCCTGATCGACGCCCAACAGGCGATTGCTTGCCGGGTCATACACCAGGTTCAGCAGCTGATCGGCCTGCACTTCATGCGTGGCGGTGATCGCCAGCGTGTCGGCGTTCAAGGTGATCACCTGCCCCTGCATGTTGGAGACGAACACCCGGCGGCCCTTCTCATCCAGCGTGATACCCACCGCGTTGTAGCCGAAGCCCGGGATCACTTTCTCCAGCTTGCCGGCTTTGGTATCGACCACGTACAGCACGCTGTCGACGCCGAAGCCCAGGCCCGGCAGGAACAGGCGGCCGCTTTGCGCGTCATACTTGAGCTCGCGGAGGCGGTACAGGTAGTCCTCGGTGATTTTAAACTTCTTCAGCTCCGCCAACAGGAAATCCAGACGCTTGCCGCTGATGCCCGCCTGCTTGTAAGCCTGCTCCAGCACCGCTTTGTCCAGCAGCTTGATGCTGCCTAGCGCGTGGTTGGTGGTGGTGTCCACCACCCCAACTTCGCCGTTGAAAGCCTGCGTCAGGTACAGGCGATTGCCCGCATCGTTCAGCGCCACGCCGAAGCCTTTCACCTGCAGCGGGATCTCTGCCTTGATCGCCAGGGTGTTGGGATCCAGCCGCAGCACGCGGGAGCGCGCCTCTTCCTTCCAGTCCGGCGCGCTGACGAACAGCGCCTGTTGCGAGGTGCTGTAGGCCATCTCCACCACCGTCGATGACAGCGCCTCGCGCTTGATGTCCTGCGGTTTGATGCCGACATCGTCCGCCTGCGCGGCGCCGGCGACCACCAGAGAGGCCGCCACCAGCAGCGACAGTAACGCGCGCGGGGTTGCTAGGGTTCCAGACATCCTTTTATCTCCTTGAAAATCATGCTTTCGGTTAGAGTGAAACAACGTCATGCCTGCGGCCCGGGCGGCAGCGCCGCCAGAGCGATATCGCCAGCGATGTGCTGCGCAAACTGGGTAAAGACGTGCTGAACGCCGTCGGCGATCAGATTGGCCTGCTCCCGGCTGTAGTGGTCCTGGCGGTAGGTCATCATCACCCGCAGGGATTTCTTCCCGGCCAGATCGTCTTCCATCACCTCAAACTGCAGGCCGAGCAGCGATTCGGCTTTCTCCGGCTCCACCTGACGGTAGGCGATCGCGCTGCCGTCCTGCAGCCGGAACTCGCCGTTCAGCTTGATGCGGCTGTGGATCTGGATAAACACTTCAAACATGTGGTTCTTGCGGTCGGCGTCCACGCCGAACAGCCCTTCCTCCACCAGATCGATCGGAATATCGGTGTACGGCAGCGAGCCATTGATGGTGTTTTTCACCTGGCTGACCAACCCGGCCACCGTCAGCCCCTCGTCGAAGCGCACGCGGTGCACCACTACGGTGGTGAAGTAGCCGACGGTATCGAAGAACTCGGCGTCGTTACGGCCGGAGGTCGAGGTGCCCACCAGCAGATCCGCCGGGCCGCCGAGCAGGCGCAGCGCCGAGGTAATCCCGGCATACACCACGTTGAACAGCGAAGCGTTGTTGCGGCGGGCAAGCTGATACAGGCCTTCCGCCACGGCAGGATCGACCTCGAACTCCAGCCAGCCGCCGTTGACGTCCGCCGGTGCCGGCACCGCCGGATGGGTGGACGGCTCTTGCCGGAAGATCGGCTGGCCGACCGGCGCGCCGCGCAGCGCGTCGAGCCAGTAGTCCAGATGTTGCTGCTGCACCCCGGAGGCCCGCTGCTGCCGGGCGAAAGTGTGGAACTGCGGCGGTTGCCCGCTCCACTGCGGCGCCTGGCCGACGACGCGATGGCGATAGGCGACGCCCAGCTCATCCATCATCAGGTTGAGCGACCATTCATCCAGCACCACATGGTGGAACAGCAGCGACAGCAGCTGTTGGCCGTTGTCCGCATCGCGCAGCAGCGTGACGCGCAGCGGCAGCTCGGCGGCCAGATCGAACCGGTGCTGGCCGGCATCGGCCAACAGGGCGGCGGCGTTGCCCGCCGGCGTCTCGTGGGAGAAGCGGAACCACGAGTAGTCCGCGAGTTCGGCGGCCGGCACCACCACCTGCACCACCTCACCCTGCTGCTCGACGAAGCGTGAACGCAGCACGGTATGGCGAGTCATGACGTCGATAAACGCCTGACGCAGCGCCGTTTCATCCACCGCATCGAAGAAGCGCAGAGAGAACGGCAGATTGAAAATCTCGTCATGGCCGAAGGCTTCATACACCTTCCACAGCGATTCCTGCGCCAGCGACAGCGGCGCCTGCGCGCGATCATGGTCGTCGGCGGTGGCCACCGCGGCATTCGGCTGCGCGACGTTCAGGCGTTTGGCGTAGCCCGCCAACCCGCGCGCCGTCGGGTGACTGAACAGATCGTTAATGTTGATTTCGATCTGATGCAGGCTCAGCAAGCGACCGATCACCCGGGTAGCGACCAGCGAATGGCCGCCGCGATCGAAGAAGTCTTCATCCAGGGTCATTTCCGGCGCCACCAGCGCCTCACGGAACTCCTGCAAAATCAGCGGTGCAACGCTTTCGTCCGCGTCGCCGTTCGCCGCCGGCGCGGCCATCGCCGGAGAAGCGGCCTCAGCCGCCGGCAAGGCGACGGCAATCCGCTGCCCGGCCAGGAACGCGCTGAACTGCTCCAGCAGGAAAGGCGCCACATGGGGAGACAAGCGCGGGTCGGTGACCAGCTCCAGCGTCAGCGTTTCTGCCTCCGGCAAGCCCAGCAGCAGCGCCAGTTCAAACGGCGTATGCAGCGGCGGCAGCAACAGGCGTTCGGCGTAAACGCCTTCCAGCCGCCACTCTGCGGCCAGATCGTCGCGCCAGGCCACCAGCAGCTGCGCCCGTTGCGAGTCCGGCTGTTCAGCCACGGCCTGCGCCAGCAGCCGCTGCCCGACGTCGCCCTCGCCATGCTGCACGGTCAGGCGCATCAGCGGCGCCGCCGTCAGGCCAAGCTCCAGGCCGACGAACTCCGCCGTTTCTGCGGCCGGCACGCACAGCTGCACCGCTTGGCCGCCGGCCTGCGCGGCGGCGAACTCGGCAAACCGTGCCGCCACCGCCGCCAGCAAGGCCCGCGGCGTGTCGTTGGCGGGCAACAGCGAGCGATCAATGCGCGTGACCACGCGCGAGCCCACCGGCGGCAACGCTTCAGCGCGCTGCGCCGGGCTGCGGTAATCCTGCAGCGAGACGGCCTGGCGCACCCACGGCAGCTGCGGCTCCGGGGTTTCCGCCAGCTCGACCGGCGCCACCGCGAAAGGCAGAGGCATCATATCCCCGTTATAACGGGCGGACAGCATCGCCGGCAGGTGGCGCCACGGCAGCGTTTCCGCCAGGATGTCATGCAAGACCACGCCCAAAATCACGTCATCGCCCGGCATGAGCAACAGCAGGCAGCGCAGCGGCGCTTCGTTTTCCAGTTCAAACGGCACCGCCTGCGCCTGCAGCAGGCAACCCATGGCGTGTTGTTCGTCCGCCACCTGACGAAGGCTCACCGGCAACGGCGCCGAGCCGGCGGGGCGTTTCACCAGACCGTTTTCGTCATCAAAAACGTAGCGCACGTCCACGCCAGGCGTTTCCCGCACCAGCGCCTGCAGCGCCGCCGTCAGCCGGGCGATATCCACGTCCCCCGTCAGGCGCCAGGCCAGCGCCCGCTGCCCGCGTGCGTCACCCTGCTGCAGATGGGCGAACCACGCCCGCTCTTCGGCTTCGCTTACCGGCCGTTCGCCGTCCGCCGACGCCGCGCCCAGCGCCTGAAACGCGCTCTCCAGCCGCTGGGCCTCTTCATCGCTCAGAATGCTGTCAAAATCACCGATCACTGCGTTATCTCCTTTGCCCGGCCGTGCCGGGATAGCGCATAAAAAGGGGGACATTCGTCCCCCGTCATCGCGATAGCGTTAGAAATTCAGCTCAACTGCTGCGCCGACCAAGCGGCCTCGCTGAAGAGTCGCCGTGTAGATGTCGTTGCTTCTGACCATCTCGCGGCGGTCTGAATCAAACAGGTTTTTCGCATACAGCGTGGCGCGACCGTAGTCGAAGGTGTAAGCCAGCTGGGCGTTGGCCGTCCAATAGGAGCCGATGCGCCCGCGCGAGTCGTTGTCGTATTGCGAATAGTAGGAGTCGGTAAATGCCACGTTGCTACTCAGCTCCCACCCTTTCAGGAACTGATATTTAGCACCCATGTTGGCGGTGTAAGCCGGTGCGCGCGCCAGCTCATGCCCTTCCACGCCGCTGCCCGAGAACTTCTTGATGTCGGTTTTCAGCAGGCCGAGGTTGCCGAACAGCTCGAAGTCCCAACGCGGCTGCCAGGTGGCACCGATTTCCGCGCCGTAGGTTTCCACCTTGTCGGCGTTACGGATCACACTGGAGTTCTCACCCAACGAATAAGGCAGCTGCATATCCTTGTAATCGTTGTAGAAGATGTTACCCGTCAGCACCACGTTGGCGTCTTTCAGGTGATGGCGGGTGTACAGCTCGTAGTTCCACACATACTCGGAACCATAGGTATAGCTGACCACCGGCGTACCGATCGTGATGCCGCCGCCGCCGGCGTTATAGCCGCGGGCGATCTTGGCGCCGTAGGTTTGGGTATCCGTCGGTTTCCAGGCCACGTCCAGCTTCGGCAAGAACACCGTGTAGGTTTCGTCGAAGTCGATGCGCACCGCCTGGCTGCCGCCGTCGCGGCGACGGTGTTCGCGTTCCAGACGGCTGGCGGCGGTCACGTCCACCTGCGGCGTCAGCGCATAGGTCAGCTCGGCGAACGCCGAATGGGTATCGGTTTTATCTTTGAAGGTCGATCCGCCGAAGATGTTGACGAACTCATCCTGCGTGCCGTGGAAATAACGCAGCCCCGCCAGCCCGTGCAGGCGGCTGTCCGCGCCGCCGAAGCGCACTACCGGTTCTACGTGAACTTCCTGGCCGTCGATCTCGGCGTATTGGATGTTGTAAGCGGTCGGCCGATTGATATTGAAATCGGTATAGATAACGCGGTTTTCAAACGTCAGCGCATCGGAGGCCTCCCAGGCCAGATCCCAGATGGTGCTGTTCATGTTGCTTTTGAACACAGCGCGGCGCGGATCGTGACGCGGATTGGTCGGGTGCGGCTGCGGGTTGAGGCTTTCGTTCTGTGGCGCGGTGCTGCCAAAGTGGTTAAAGGTCAGCTTGGTGGTCAGATCGCGCAGGCCGGCCGGATTGAACAACAGCTTGGCACGGGCAGTGGTGGCTTCCACTTCGCGCGGGTCGCCCACTGGCGCATAGGCCGGCAGATCGGCCTCGCTGCGGCGGCGCTGGCGATCGACGCTGACGCGAAACGCCAGTTGATCTTCCACCAGCGGGCCAGACGCCATGGCCGCCAGCTGTGAAGAGTGCTGGTTACCGGCCCCACCCTTGAAGGCGCTTTCCCACTCGAAGGTCGGATCTTTACTGGCCATGACGATGGCGCCGGCGATGGCGTTGCGCCCCTGGATGTAGCTTTGCGGGCCGAGGAACACTTCGACGCGATCCAGATCCCACAGCGACTGCGGGCCGAACGCCTGTTCGTTATAGGTCAGCGAACGGCCGTCCAACGACAGATTGAGGCGCGGGCGGGTGCCGCTGAGGAAGGCGTTGGCGCCGACGTTCGGGCCGGAGCCGTCGATGCCGCGCACGGTCGGCAGTTCGTTGCCGATGCCCAGATCCACCACGTTGGGGGTCATGCGCAGCAGATCGGGGATCTGCACCGCGTCGGGCATCGAGGCGATGCGGTTGCTGTCGAACACCTGCACGCTGGAACCGGTGTCGAAAATGGAACGTTTGATCTTCTCACCGGTGACCAGCAGCGTTTCCGCGTCCTGGTAGGTTTCGTTGCTCTTGGTTTCCGCCGCGTTGACGTTACCGATCGCCAGTGAACATACCCCTAAAAATACGGAGGAAAACGCCCCAATGGCTTTCAACCCCGCTTTTTCCCCGTTTCCTACGCTTTCATGCCGTTGAGCCGCAAAATGCTTGCCCATAGATGTCTTCTCCTTTCATCCCAGAGGTGCACAAAATTTGATTTTTTTTACACAACCTACATCGACACTCACACAGACCATGACGCTCCGGCCTTCCCGACCTTTCTGTTGCTTATCCCTGCGGCAAACCCATGCCTTGCGCGGCCGAACGGGCGCGGCCCCGTCCACGGCCAAGCCGCCGGCGGAGCGGCCGGCGGCTTGTATAAAAACGTAAAATAATGTTAAGAATGATAATATTTTGCATTTTCTAATGCAAATCATTATCAACAAAGGTGTGAGGAAAGCCGCGATAACAGACAGAAAACCTTATACTTTAGCAGGTAAAACAGGCGCTGCAATAACAAGCAATCATTACAATGCTAAGAATAATATAGATAAATTATTCACACCCAACGATACGCCCGTCCGCCCTCGCTAAAACCCCTTATAGATAGCACCCTCGCGTCAAATGGATTAAATAATAATAATTTTCATTCCTATTAACATTTGGATATATTCTTGCAGTCTCGTTGGCTGAATCAAAATGGATACCCGATGAAAGCTTTGACCACGATGCAGGCCGCCTATTGGGTAGGCCGACAGTCCGCTCCTCCCCTCGGCGGCATGGCCGCCCACCTGTATGCGGAATTCGACGGCGGCGAGCTGGATCTCGCCCGACTGCGCCAGGCCGTCGATGCGCTGTACCTGCGTCATCCGCTGTTACGCCTGCGCATTACCGATGATGGCCGGCAGACGATCGCGCCTCCCGGCCCCCGGCACACCTTGCATCTCGACGACTGGCGGCACGCCGATACAACGACGCTGGCAGCCGCGCTCGCCGCCAAACGCCAGGCAAAAAGTACCCAGCTGCTGCCGCTGGAACAGGGCGTGCCCTGCGATATCAGCCTGAGCCTGTTGCCGGAAGGGCGTAGCCGCCTGCATGTCGATCTCGATATGATCGCCGGCGATGCCATGAGCTTTCGCCTGTTGATGGAAGATCTGACGGCGTTTTATCACCAGTGCCCACCGGTGCCCTCCCATGACGCGCCGCCGGCCTACTTCGATCACCTCGCACAACGCGACGCCGACGAGGCGCTGCGCCAGCGGCGCGAACGCGGCCAGCGTTGGTGGCGTGAGCGCCTGGCGCAGGTGCCACCGGCGCCGCGCCTGCTGCGCACACCGGACCGCTGCCGCAGCGATCGCCTGGCCATACAGCTGGACGCAGAGGAAAGCCGCGCGCTGGAGAACGTCGCCAAACGGCACCACACCTCACTCTCGACGCTGTTTTTAGCGCTGTTCGCCCTGGCCGTCGGCCAGGGTTGGAACATGACGCGCTTTCGGCTCAACGTGCCGCTGTTCCACCGCGAGAGCGAACGGGAGGACGCGCATCGCCTCATCGGCGATTTCTCTAACCTGGTGCTGCTCGGCGTGGAACTCAATCCGACGGAAAATCTGAGCGCCTTCTGCCGGCGCCTGATGACGCAGCTGGCGGAGCTGATCGAGCATGCGGATTACCCCGGCGTGAGCGTGATGCGCGATCTGTCGCGCCTGCACGGCAGCCTGCAGCCTTCGCCGGTGGTGTTTACCGCCGGTTTCGGCATCCGCGGCAAGACGCTGTTTTCCGAACGGGTCACCAACACCTTCGGCCGTCTCGGCTGGGTCATCTCTCAGGGGCCGCAGGTGGCGCTGGATGCGCAGGTCGCCCACGTCGACGACGGCATTCTGATCAACTGGGACGTGCGGCTGGACGCGTTCCCCGAGCAGGTGCTGCCACGCCTGCTGGCCTGTTACCGGGCGCTGCTGCACCTGGCCGCGCGGCAAACGGAGGCGTTCGATCGCCCGCTGTCGCAGCTGCTGGCGCAATGCACGCCCGACGCGCTGGCGCAGCAGGTGCCGGTGCGTCAGGTGCTGCATCGGCTGCTGGCGCGGGTGGCCCCCGAGGCCGGCTTGCGCGACCACGACGATATCCGCCGGTTAGCCTTGCCGGATGCCGGGGTGAACGCGCTGCTGACGGTGCTCAACAAGTATCTGGCGGCGGGGCTGACGGCGCAGGATCTGGCGGCGCATTCCTCCCCTGCGGCGCTGGCGGCGCTGATCTGCCAACGCTCGTCCGAGGCAGGAAGGCATGCGAAAACGCTGCTCGCCGCGCTGGCGCCGCAGCACTGAGATCGGCTTCCGGGCGCATGGTGCCCGGCTCGTTTTAATCGGTTAGCGACTATAGGGAAGTACCATGGAGACAGCTTTAACCGCACTGCAGCAGGCCTATCTTCTGGGCCGCAGCGATCGATGGCCGCTCGGCGGCGTGGCGATGCACGACTTTCGCGAATACCGCGCCCGGCAGCTGGACGTACCGCGCCTTGAAGCGCGCCTGACCGAGCTGGTACAGCATTACCCGGCGTTGCGCACCTGCATCGATGTGCAACGCGGCACGCAGCACGTACGCCCGGAGGTGACGCTGCATCTGGATCGCCACGATTTGCGCTCCCTTGATGGTGAAACGGCGCAGCGCCAGGTTGAACAGCTGCGCGCGCGTTACTCCCACCAGCGCCACGATCCAAGCCAACCGCTGTGGCGCATCGCCGTGATCCAACTAGCCGAACAGCAGGATCCGACGGGATCGCCGTACGATACGCTGATCTTTACCAGCTTCGATGCGTTGATCCTCGACGGCCAGGGGATCTCCACCGTGATCGCGCGCCTGTTTGACGATCGCCCTCTGGCGCCGACCGTCGCTGCGCTGCCGCCCCCCGCCGCGTCGGTGGCGCAGCGCCAGGCCGATGCCGCCTACTGGCGCAACAAGCTGCAGGATGTCACCACCCCGTCAGCGTTACCGTGGCGCGCCCCGCTCGCCAATCTCACCTCATCGCGCTATCGCCGCGCCACCCTGACGCTGCCGCGCGATGCGATAAAACAGCTCGGCCGCCTGGGATCGCCACATGCGCTGCTGCGCAACAGCCTGCTGTCGGCGCTGATCCTCGATACGCTGGCCCACTGGACCACCGACGGCGAGCTGTGCGTCGGCGTGCCGGTGGCATTCCCCGCCGCCGACGGTGCCCTGGGCAACGCCTCCAGCTTCGTGGCGGTGCGCTATTCGCGCCACGGCGAAGATTTTATCCAGCGCGCGCAAGCCCTGCAGGACGACGTGCTCGGCGCGCTCGACCACCTGACGTTTTCCGGCGTCGATCTGGCGCGGCAGTTGCTCGGCCAAAGCCAGGGCGGCCCGGCGCTGCCGGTGATCCTGACCAACTGCCTGGGCTGGGAAACGCTGCCGGCCGAGGCGCCGGTGCGCTTCCACGACGGCCTGACCCAAACGCCGCAGGTCGCCATCGACATTCGCCTGACGCTGGACAGCGAAAAGAACCTGCAGCTGTGCGTGGACTACGCCGAGCAGGCGCTGCACGGCGAACAGGTAGAAGCCATGCTGGCGGCGTTGCAGCGACGCATCCTGCACAGTTGCCAACGGGCCGACCTGGCGATCGCGCCGCGAGACTTCATCGACCTGGCGCATTACCGCCACAACGACAGCGAAGCGAATTACGCACCTTATCCTTATCTGGCGCAGTTGGCCGAGCGGCTGTTCGGCGCGCAAGACGGCGGCAACGCGCTGATCTGCGGCGAACAGACGCTGACCTACCGCGAGCTGGGCCAGCGGATCGCCACGGCGATCGCCAACCTGCAGAACCACGGCGTGCAGCCGGGCAACGTGGTCGCGCTGTATCTGCCGCGCAGCCCGGAACAGATCATCCTCAGCCTCGCCTGCGCCCTGCAGGGCGTGATCTGGGTGCCTGTCGATATCAACTCGCCACCGGAACGCACCGCCTACCTGCTGGAAAACTGCCGGCCAACGCTGGTGGTACACAGCGGCGATCTGGAGACGCCGAACGGCGTGACGCCGGCGACCCTGCTGGCGCCGACGGAACGCGCGCCTGCGCTGCCGGATGAGCAGACGCTGGTTGAACGCAGCGCCAGCCAGGCCGCGAGCTACTACCTGTATACCTCCGGCACCACCGGTAAGCCCAAATGCGTGGTGCTCAATAACCGCGCCACCGCCAACGTCGTCCACCAGACCCAGCAGCGCTGGGCGGTCACCGCCGACGACGTCTTCATTTCCGTCACGCCGCCGCACCATGACATGTCGATGTTCGATCTGTTCGGTTCGCTGTGCGCCGGCGCCACGCTGGTGCTGCCGGCGCCGCATCAGGAAAAGGACGCCATCAGCTGGAACCAACTGGTGGAAAAGCATCGGGTCACCCTGTGGTGTTCAGTGCCCGCCATTCTGGAGATGCTGCTCACCTGCAAAACGGCCGACAGCCTGCGCTCGCTGCGCCTGGTGGCGCAAGGCGGCGACTACATCAAGCCGGCGACGGTACAAACCCTGCGTACCCTGTGCCCGGATCTCGCGCTGTTCTCGCTCGGCGGGCCAACCGAAACCACCATCTGGAGCATCTGGCACCCGATCGCCCCGCTGGAGAACGGCACCGTGCCTTACGGCCGCCCGCTGCCGGCCAACCGCTATTTCATCTGCCATGACGACGGCAGCCACTGCCCAGCCGGCGTGGTCGGCCGCATCCATACCGCCGGGGTCAACCTGGCGTTGGGCTACCTGGAACAGGGGGAGCTGAAGCAGCACGATTTCGTTACCCTCGAAGGGCCGGATGGGCAACCGCTGCGCGCTTTTCGCACCGGCGATCAGGGCTATTACCGGGCGGACGGCAACATTATGTTCGCCACCCGGGTGAACGGCTATGTGAAGATCCGCGGCGTGCGCGTCTCGTTGCCGGAAATCGAAGACGTGCTGCGCCGCCATCCGGCGATCCAGGACATGGTGGTGGTGGATTACCCCAGCGGAGAGAACAACGAGGCGGCGCTCGGTGCCCTGTATCTGACCCGCGACGGCAAACCGCTGCCGCTGTCCGAGATCCGCGCCTTCGCCACCGGCTATCTGCCCTGTACCCATATTCCGACACGCTTTATCCATGCCGAGGCGCTGCCGCTGTCCGCCAACGGTAAAACCGACCGCCATCGCATCCGTGCCGACCTTAGCCACCAGCAAACCGCGCCGGCGCTGAACGCCTGTGCGGCCCCGCCGCCGAACGCGCCTTTGGCGCGCAGCGCAGAGATCCTGACCATTTACTGGCAGGCGATCGGTGTGGCACCGCGCCCGGAATGGGGAGAAGAGACGGCGTTTATCGCCATGGGGCTGAAGCTGCCGCATATCAAACAGGTGGCGGAGCGCCTCAATGACGCTTTCGGCACCCGTCTGGTAAGCAGTTCGCTCCTGCCGTGCAAGAACGCGCGCGAAGTGGCGGCATTACTGGCCAGTTGAAGCCATACCACTCGGGCGGGGACATTCCCCGCCCGCATCTTATCAAGCGGGCAACGCCGTCAGGGCCGCCAGCGGCTGCTCCCAGGCTTCCCGCTGCAGCGCGCGCAACAGGAATTCCTGCAGCGCCTCGCCATAGTCCAGCGCATCCTCCGTCGGGAACTGCTCCAGATAGATATCGATATCCACCTGCAGATCGCGGGCGTCGGTGCGGCCGCGATAAGTCAGGTTAAAACCGTCGCCCGAGCCGCCGGCCAATACGCGGCGAGTGCCGCTACAGCCGGTAAAGCGGGGTGCATCGAAGGGTTGCACGTTGATGAAGGGGGAAATAAAGAAGCGCGAACCTGGCTCCACGCCGCGATCGGCGGCCAGTTGGCGCAGACGGTAGCCGGCGTGGCTGCGCAGCTCGCGCAGCTGCTGCGTCAGAGTGGTGAGAAAGCCCCCCAGCGTCTCCGCTTGCGGCGGTGGCACCAGCAGCGGCAGCGTATTGACCGCCAACGAAGGCACGTTGGTGGCAGCCTGCCCGCGGCGATTCATCGCTGGCATCCACATCGGCAACGCCTCGCCCTGCCGGATGTCGCGGGGCATCACCTGAAACAGCCAGGCCGCCGACAGCGCCACCAGCAAGTCGGGCCAATTGATGCCGCTGCGCTCCGCCAGCTGCGCCAGTCGTTGCGATACCGCCGCCGGTAGCCGGTGGTGGGTGCTCAGACGCCGCACGCCATAGGCCTCACCGCCCTTGCGCACCGTCGGCAGCGCCTGCGACGGCGGCAGATAGCTCTGCCAAAAGCGCCGATCGCGCTCGCATCGCTCAGAGCCCGCGTAAGCCAGCTCAGCCTGTTGAAAGGCGTCGAAGGTGCCCAGAGGCATGCCCGCGCTGCCTTCACCCAGATAGTGTGCATACAACGCGGCGCAGCGGTGTTCAATTAGCGCCATACCGAAACCATCAACCAGAATATGGTGCGCACGTACGTACCAGAGGTAGCGCTCCGGCCCCAGCTTGAGCAGCCAGGCGGCGGCTAACGGCTCGCAGTGCAGCGCCCGGCGCTGCGCGATATCTTCGCGCATCAGGTTTTGCGCCGCCTGCCAGGGATCGCCGTGCGTTTGCAGATCGATGCGTTGCAATGGCGGTATACGCTGTGGATCGTGCCGTAACGGCGGAGGAGAGTCGCCATGCCGCTCGCCAAAGCGCAGGGCAAACGCCTGCGTCTCGGCGAGGGTGGCGGCGATCGCCCGGCAGAGCGTCTCTTCCTCTACCGCGCCGCACAGTTCGGTGCAGTGTGCGACGGTGGACAGGGTCTGCCCGGGGTGCAAGGTGTGTTCTTCCCAGAAATCAAGCTGCGCTGGCGCCAGCGGCAACCATTCAGAGGCCAAAGCGGTGTCCGACATGTTACCTACCTTTGATAAGCCCGAATAAAGACGCCGAACGGGCGTAACCCGCCGTTCAACGGCTTTTGCGTGTCTCCATACATCATCAAATGAAAATGATAATAACATCTATTATCATTTCTATTAATTTGGTAACACTTTAGATTCTGTTAAGCGGGGATGCAAGTCGCGCAGTGGGGACGGAGAAAAGAAAGTGGCGGAGAGAAGACGGCTAAAAACAAAACGCCCCGGCACAGCTGCCCGGGGCGTTTTTAACGTCGGCGACGCTCGGTGATTAGGCCTGATTGGCCGGCTTCACCTTCTGCGCCAGAAACTCCGTTTCGTAGGCCAGCGCCTTCTTGCGATCGAACTGGTGCTCCCACTTGGCAATCACCAGCACCGCCAGTGCGTTACCCACGACATTCAGCGCGGTGCGCGCCATATCCAGGATACGGTCCACGCCGGCGATGAACGCCAGGCCTTCCAACGGAATGCCGACGCTGCCCAGCGTGGCCAGCAGCACCACGAACGAGACGCCCGGCACGCCGGCGATCCCTTTCGAGGTGACCATCAGCGTCAGCACCAGCACGATCTCCTGCCCCAACGACAGCTCGATGCCGTACAGCTGGGCGATAAAGATAGCGGCAATGCTCTGGTACAGCGTCGAGCCATCCAGGTTAAAGGAGTAGCCGGTCGGTACCACGAAGCTGGTGATCGACTTGGGCGCGCCGTAGGCCTCCATCTTTTCGATGATGCGCGGCAGCACCGTTTCCGAGCTGGCGGTGGAATAAGCCAGGATCAGTTCGTCTTTCAGGATACGGATCAACGTCCAGATGCGCAGGTTGCACAGCCGGGCGACCGCCCCCAGCACCACCAGGGCGAAGAACGCGATGGCGAAGTACACCAGCACCACCAGCTTGGCCAGCGGCAGCAGCGAGGCGAAACCGAAGTTGGCTACCGTGACCGCAATCAGGCCAAACACCCCGATCGGCGCATAGCGCATGATCATGTGGGTGACTTTGAACATGCTCTCGGACACCGCCTTGAACACCTTCAGCAGCGGCTCTTTGGTCTCTTTCGGCAACGACGACAGCCCCAGACCGAACAGCACCGAGAAGAAGATAATCGGCAGCATGTCGCCCTTGGCCATCGACGAGAAGACGTTCGACGGGATCAGCGACAGAATGGTCGCCACCAGACTGTGCGAACCGCTTTGCACCTGTTCGGTGGTTTTCTCATACTGCGAAATGTCCACCGTGGTCAGCGTCGACATATCGATGCCGTGGCCGGGTTGGAATACGTTGGCCAGCGTCAACCCCACCACGATGGCAACGGTGGTGATCACTTCGAAGTAAATAATGGTTTTCAATCCGATGCGGCCCAGCTTTTTCGCATCGCCCACGCCGGCAATACCGACGATCAGCGTGGAAATAACGATCGGTACCACAATCATCTTGATCAGGCGAATAAAGATATCACCCGCCGGGCTGAGAATATTGCTGACCAGCCACTCACGAGATTCTGTCTGGTTGTGCAATACCGCGCCAACAATAATACCCAGTACCAACGCGATCAGGATTTGCCAAGCCAGGCTAATTTTTACACTTTTCATACCCAAAAAGTCCTCAAAGACTCTTTTCGCCGTACAAAGTCGCAACACGGAGAAAAGAATACTTAATCATTTATTACAGGCTTATGTTAATTCAGTGGAAGCGTTCACCTGCCCTGGGTGCAACGCAGTATAAATCTGTATCATCCGGGCGGCATGCTCTGCAAGCCTTGATTTGTCAGGGTTGAGCGCTGAATCGAATCACAAAAAATTCGCGTTACTATTTCAAATGGCATAATTGCTTGTTATTAAAAACATAATTTTTCATACAATGAAGCACATAACCGCGCCGACGACGCTTTTTTGAACGCGATTAAAATGCGTTATTTTTCGTCCATTTTGCATATTTAGTCCGCATTAAATGTTTATATTTTGTTACTTAAAAGTCAAAGAAATGAGAATTGACCGAGTGACACCCTTCACCATAAATGCAGCACCGCTTTATATTTAGCTTAAAAATCGAACGATGGCGCAGAATGAATACCCCAGGGTATCACCCGGCCTTTCATCAGGAATTAAAGGTTAATAAAACGTTATTTCACGATATGCCGTCCATCGTTATATCGCGTTAATACCAACTTCGAATATTAATAGCGAAAAATAATCCAAAAAGATTTATAGCGTGAAATAACGCAGGCCTTTCCCACGCGATTAATCACGAGGCAAACAGTCTCGTCTTTTTTTATTCTTTTTTGTTCTTTAGATAAGTGTTTTTGGCTAAAAACGCGGGTTTATGATGAATTAAACGCCAAAGAGATAGATACGTCCTGCAAATGCGACAGAACTATTACAAATCAATATCTTTGTTGCGTGATCTGCCGCGCAAAAAAGAAACAAAGAATCGTAGCAAACTATACTTAACCTTCAGTTGACATATCATTAACAACTTCAAGGAGAAAAGCTATGAGCCAACTGCATAAACACGCTATTCCTTCTGCAATTGCAGAGCGCGCCCTGATTAATCCGGCACAATACCAACAGTATTATCAACAGTCGGTTCAAGACCCAGAGGCTTTCTGGGGTGAGCATGGCAAAATCCTGGACTGGATCAAACCCTATACCAAAGTTAAAAACACGTCGTTCGATCCCGGCCACGTCAGCATTCGTTGGTTTGAAGACGGTACGCTGAACCTGTCTGCCAACTGTCTGGACCGCCATCTGGCTGAGCGTGGCGACCAGACCGCCATTATCTGGGAAGGCGATGACCCGACCCAATCCAAAAAGGTGACTTACAAACAGCTGCACCATGACGTCTGCCAGTTCGCCAACGTGCTGAAAAAGCTCGGCGTGAAAAAAGGCGACGTGGTGGCCATCTATATGCCGATGGTGCCGGAAGCGGCGGTCGCGATGCTGGCCTGCGCGCGTATCGGCGCCGTACATTCGGTGATCTTCGGCGGCTTCTCGCCGGAAGCGGTCGCCGGACGCATTATCGACTCCAATGCCAGGTTAGTGATCACAGCCGATGAAGGCCTGCGCGCCGGCCGCGCCGTGCCGCTGAAAAAGAACGTCGATGATGCGCTGAAAAATCCCGGCGTGGTCAGCGTGGCTAACGTTGTGGTGTTCCAACGCACCGGGAAACCGGGTTACTGGCAGGAAGGGCGCGATCTGTGGTGGCATGAGCTGACCCAGGGCGTCTCCGCCGACTGCCCGCCGGAAGAGGTGAACGCCGAGGACCCGCTGTTTATCCTGTATACCTCCGGCTCGACCGGCAAGCCGAAAGGTGTGCTGCACACCACCGGCGGCTACCTGGTTTACGCTGCGATGACCTTTAAGTATGTGTTCGACTACCACGACGGCGACATTTATTGGTGCACCGCCGACGTGGGCTGGGTCACCGGCCACAGCTATCTGCTGTACGGCCCGCTGGCCTGCGGCGCCACCACGCTGATGTTCGAAGGCGTGCCTAACTATCCGGGCGTCAATCGCCTGTCGCAGGTGATCGACAAGCACCAGGTCAACATTCTGTATACCGCGCCGACCGCCATTCGCGCCCTGATGGCCGAAGGCGACAAGGCTATCGAGGGCACCCGACGCGATTCGCTGCGCATCATGGGCTCGGTCGGCGAGCCGATCAACCCGGAAGCCTGGGAGTGGTATTACAACAAGATAGGCAACGCAAAGTGCCCGATCGTCGATACCTGGTGGCAAACCGAAACCGGCGGCTTCATGATTACCCCGCTGCCGGGCGCCACCGAGCTGAAGGCCGGTTCCGCCACGCGGCCTTTCTTCGGCGTACAGCCGGCGCTGGTCGATAACGTCGGCACACCGCAGGAAGGCGCCTGCGAAGGCAACCTGGTGATCGTCGACTCCTGGCCGGGCCAGGCGCGTACCCTGTTTGGCGATCATGACCGCTTCGAGCAAACCTACTTCTCGACCTTCAAAGGCATGTACTTCAGCGGTGACGGCGCCCGCCGCGACGAGGACGGTTACTACTGGATCACCGGCCGCGTCGACGACGTGCTGAACGTCTCCGGCCACCGTCTGGGCACCGCCGAGATCGAGTCTGCGCTGGTATCGCACCCGAAAATCGCCGAAGCGGCGGTGGTCGGCATTCCTCACAACATCAAAGGCCAGGCGATCTACGCCTACATCACGCTGAATCACGGCGAAGAACCGACGCCGGAGCTCTATACCGAAGTGCGCAACTGGGTGCGTAAAGAGATAGGGCCGATCGCCACGCCGGACGTGCTGCACTGGACAGATTCGCTGCCCAAAACGCGCTCCGGCAAGATCATGCGGCGTATCCTGCGCAAAATTGCCGCCGGCGACACCAGCAACCTGGGGGATACCTCCACGCTGGCGGATCCGGCCGTAGTCGACAAGCTGTTGGAAGAAAAACAATCAATGAAAGTGCCGTCATAATTTACGCCGCTTCAGGCCGCTCATTCGGATAACGCGCCGTTGAGCGGCCCTGGCGCGGCGTACTCTATCAATACCTACTGGAGACACTCTGATGAATGACACCATTTATCAAGGGATTGAAGAAAACCCGCGCTTTAAAGAGCTGGTGAGAAAACGCGGCCGGTTCGCCTGGCTGCTTTCGCTGATTACGCTGGCGCTGTACGTCGGCTTTATTCTGTTGATCGCCTTCGATCCGCAATGGCTCGGCACGCCGATCGCCGCCGGATCGACCATCACCCGCGGGATCCCGGTCGGCGTCGGGCTGATCGTGATCTCTTTCGTCTTGACCGGGATCTACGTGTTTCGCGCCAACGGCGAGTTCGATCGCCTCACCGCAGAAATCCTGCGTGAGGTGAAACAATGAAGCGTTTATGCTCCGCCCTTTCCGCCGCCGCGTTGCTGTTGCTGCCCGGTCTGGCTCATGCCGACGCCATCGGCGGCGAAGTGCATCGTCAACCGCTGAACATCCAGGCGATCGTGATGTTTATCCTGTTTGTCGGCGCCACCCTGTACATCACCTACTGGGCGTCCAAACGCACCCGTTCCCGCCAGGACTACTACACCGCGGGTGGGCGCATCACCGGCCTGCAAAACGGCCTGGCGATCGCCGGCGACTTCATGTCCGCCGCCTCGTTCCTCGGCATCTCCGCCCTGGTTTACACCTCGGGTTATGATGGCCTGATCTATTCCATCGGCTTCCTCATCGGCTGGCCGATCATTCTGTTCCTGATCGCGGAGCGCCTGCGCAACCTCGGCCGTTATACCTTTGCCGATGTCGCCTCTTACCGTCTGCAGCAGAAACCGATCCGCACCCTGTCGGCCTGCGGCTCATTGGTGGTAGTCGCGCTGTATCTGATCGCGCAGATGGTCGGCGCCGGCAAGCTGATCCAGCTGCTGTTCGGGCTCAACTACCACGTGGCGGTGATCCTGGTCGGTATCCTGATGGTGTTGTACGTGCTGTTCGGCGGCATGCTGGCCACCACCTGGGTGCAAATCATCAAGGCGGTGCTGCTGCTGGCCGGCGCCAGCTTTATGGCGCTGATGGTGATGAAGTCGGTCAACTTCGACTTCAATACCCTGTTCGCCGAAGCGGTGAAGGTGCATCCGAAAGGCATCGCCATCATGAGCCCCGGCGGCCTGGTCTCCGATCCGATTTCCGCGCTGTCGCTCGGCCTGGCGCTGATGTTCGGCACCGCCGGTCTGCCGCACATCCTGATGCGCTTCTTCACCGTGAGTGACGCCAAAGAAGCGCGCAAGAGCGTGTTCTACGCCACCGGTTTTATCGGTTACTTCTATATCCTGACCTTTATCATCGGCTTCGGCGCCATCTTGCTGGTCAGCGCCAATCCGGCGTTCAAAGACGCCACCGGCGCGCTGCTGGGCGGCACCAACATGGCGGCGGTGCACCTGGCCAATGCCGTTGGCGGCAACTTCTTCCTCGGCTTTATCTCGGCGGTGGCCTTCGCCACCATTCTGGCGGTCGTTGCAGGCCTGACGCTGGCCGGCGCCTCGGCCGTTTCCCACGACCTGTACGCCAGCGTGATGAAAAACGGCAAGGCGACCGAGCGCGATGAGCTGAAGGTCTCCAAGATCACCGTCGTGGTGCTCGGCCTGGTCGCTATCGCGCTGGGGATTTTGTTCGAGAAGCAGAACATCGCCTTTATGGTCGGATTGGCGTTCTCGATCGCCGCCAGCTGTAACTTCCCTATCATCATCCTGTCGATGTACTGGTCGCGTTTGACCACTCGCGGCGCAATGATTGGCGGCTGGCTGGGCCTACTGACGGCGGTGATTCTGATGATCCTCGGCCCGACGATCTGGGTGCAGATCCTCGGCCATGAAAAGCCGATTTACCCGTATGAATATCCGGCGCTGTTCTCGATGGTCGTGGCCTTTGTCGGTACCTGGCTATTCTCGATCACCGACGGCTCGCTGGCCGGGCAGCAGGAGCGGGAACGCTTCCGGGCTCAGTTTGTCCGTTCGCAAACCGGGCTGGGCATCTCTCAAGGCAGCTCGCATTAACCGAATAATAAGTGAAAAAAGCAAACACACCCTAATCAAAGGCCCTTCGGGGCCTTTTCTCTGGCTGTTTATCGGAGAGAAGCTGGGGAAAGCAGCGCAGCGTAGCTGCGCTTTTTTGCGTTTTACGCATAGCAAAAAGCCCTGAACGTCAGTTCAGGGCTTTCGGCTTTATTTGATGCCTGGCAGTTTATGGCGGGCGTCCTGCCCGCCCCCCTTCGGGCCGTTGCTTCGCAACGTTCAAATCCGCTCCCGGCGGATTTGTCCTACACAATTCGTCTCATCCTGAGACTCTCCCCTCCGGGGCCGCCGCACGCGGCGTTAAGGCCCG
>NZ_JBJNME010000015.1:0-53983 GCF_052168715.1 Serratia sp. CY44782 | reverse complement strand
CGCCACAGGACTTCGGCGATGTCCGCCATGCCCATAGGGGCACCCGGGTGGCCGGAATTTGCTTTTTGTACGGCGTCCATGCTGAGTGCGCGGATGGCGTTGGCAAGCTCTTTACGAGAGGACATGTTTTACTCCAGGTCGGATAAAAAAAGCAGTCAAGTTCCCTATTTTCTCAGACTCCACATCACAACGGCAATCCCTAATGCCAAATGAGAGCGAGTTCACCACTTATTAGCACGATTGGACGCTTTTTCGGAATAACACTATTCTAGCCCCGTCTGACGTACACTAGGCTCTTGCGACAAGATTTCCTCCAAGCAAAATGATTCTTTTACCTTGTTACCTTCACAGGAAGATGGCGTTATGAAGATCCGTACCTCTTTGATTGCGTTGGGCATTGCCACCTTGGCAACCGGCTGTCAAAACCTGAATACCGAAACCTTGATGCAGTCCGGCGCCCAGGCATTCCAGGCGGCGACCCTGAGCAACAACGACGTTAAGGCCCTGAGTGATAAATCCTGCGCCGAGATGGACAGCAAGGCACAAATCGCGCCGGCCGACAGCACCTACGCCAAGCGTCTCAACAAAATCGCCGCGGCGCTGGGCGACAACATCAACGGCACCCCGGCCAACTACAAGGTCTACGTGACCAAAGACGTCAACGCCTGGGCGATGGCCAACGGCTGCATCCGTGTCTACAGCGGCCTGATGGACATGATGAACGACAACGAAGTGGAAGGCGTGCTGGGCCATGAAATGGGCCACGTGGCGCTGGGCCACACCCGCAAGGCGATGCAAGTAGCTTACGGCACCGTGGCGCTGCGCACCGCGGCATCCTCCGCCGGCGGTGTCATCGGCTCGCTGTCGCAGTCGCAGCTGGCGGATATCGGCGAGAAGCTGGTCAGCGCCCAATTCTCGCAGAAGCAGGAAAGCGAAGCGGATGATTACTCGTTCGATCTGCTGAAAAAACGCGGCATCGATCCGAACGGCCTGGCCACCAGCTTCGAGAAGCTGGCCCAGATGGAAGCCGGCCGCCAGAGCAGCCTGTTCGACGACCACCCTTCTTCCCAAGCGCGTGCGCAGCACATTCGCGATCGCATCGCGGCAGAGAAATAACCACGAAAACGCCCGGCAATCGCCGGGCGTTTTTTATCGTATTAATACAGCGTTTTCTGCGGCGGCCCGGCGAAAGTCAGCGGCCCGACCTGTTTCATGTCCACCTCGACCACCGACGGCCCCGGGTAGTTGATCGCTTCGGCCAGCACGCCGTTGAACTGTGCCGCTGCGTCCACCTTCCAGGCTTTCAGCCCCATCGCTTCGGCGATCTGGGTGAACGCCGGCGTGTGCAGCTCGTTGTAATACTGGCGCCCGGCGAAGTACTTGTCCTGAATGCCGCGCATCACGCCATAACCGCCGTCGTTCATGATCAGCAGGGTAATATTCACCTGTTCCTGCGCCATGGTCGCCAACTCGCCCAGGCCCAGCGCCAGACCACCGTCGCCCACCAGCCCCACCACCTTGCGCTGCGGGTTGGCAATCGCGGTGCCGATGGCCATCGGCAGCCCCATACCGATGGCGCCCGCCAGCGAATGAATGTTGCACAGCGGCGAGATCGCCCGGAACAGCCGGCTGCCCCAGACGCTGCCGGAAACGGTGATATCGCGTACCAACAGCCCGTCCTGCGGCAGCGCGGCGTCGATGGCGTCGTTGAGTTTGGCGTATTCACCGGACTGCTGGCGCAGCGCGCTCTCCGCCTGCTGCACCGCCCCTGCGATCTCGGCATCCCACTCGGCGTTGACCTTCTCGCCGGGGGCCAGCCGCGCCGCCAGCGCCGCCAGCAGCGCCGCACAGTCGCCGTTGATCTGTTCATCGGCCAGATAGTTGCGGTTGGCCGCCGCCGGATCGATGTCAATCTGCACCAGCGGGCGCGGCAGAGGCAGCGTCCAGGTACGAGTTTCATTGCTGCGCAAGCGCGAACCGGCCACCAGCGTCAGATCGCACTGCGCCAGGATCGCTTCGATGCTCGGTGAGTTATGGAACGCCCGCAGGCTGCGCGGATGGCTGTCCGGCAGAATGCCGCGCCCGTGGGTGCTGGAGATCACCGCCACGCCGGCGTCCGCCAGCTTGCGCACCGCGTCGCCGCAGGCCAAGGCGCCGCCGCCCAACCACAGCAGCGGACGCTTGGCCTGTTTCAGCCGCTGATGCAGCCGTTCCACCGCCGCATCGTCCGCCTTCGGCAGCGGCGCCGGCGCCAACGGCTCGGTCAGCACCGAACGGGAAACCAGGCTGCTTTGAATATCGATCGGGATCTCGACCGCCACCGGGCCGCAGGGCACGGTTTGCGCATCCAGGATCGCCCGTTGGATCACCGCCACCGCCTGCTCCGGCGAATTGACCCGGTAAGCGCGCTTGGAGCAGGCGCGCAGGAAGCCAAGCTGATCGCGGGTTTCATGAATAAAACCGGCGTCGGCGTCCAGATAGGCTTTCTCCACCTGGCCGGTGATATGCAGCAGCGGCGTGTTAGCGTTGAGCGCCTCAATCATCGCCCCCACCGCGTTGCCGGCGCCGGCGCCGGTGCTGGTCAAGGCTACGCCCAGGCCGGAGAAACGCCCGTGCGCGTCGGCCATGGTGACCGCCCCCGCTTCGCCGCGCGCCGGCACGAAGCGAATTTTATCGCGCTGCCCCACCGCATCGGCGATCGGCAGATTATGAATCGAAATGATGCCGTACATCGCCGACACCGCGTACTGTTCCAGAGTCCGGGCTATCGCCTCGCCAACCGTGATTTTATCGCTCATCATCTGCCTTCTTAGGGTATTCGTTATTAGGGTTATGCGTAGAGGTGTCGGCCTAGTCGCTCCAGCGGTTCACCTGATGGCTCAGCGCCAGATACACACTTTTCTGCTGCATGTAGGCCTTGATACCGTTCAGGCCCTTTTCGCGGCCCAGCCCGCTTTCCTTGAAACCGCCGAACGGCGTGGAAATCGAGAACGTTTTGTAGGTATTGACCCAGACGGTGCCGGTTTCCAGCCGCTCCGCCAGCGCCATCGCGCGAGGGAAGTCGCGGCTCCAGATGCCGGCCGCCAGGCCGTATACCGAGTCGTTGGCCTGTTCGATCAGCTGTTGTTCGTCGTCAAACGGCAACGCCACCAGCACCGGGCCGAAGATCTCTTCCTGACAAACGCGGGCGTCGTTGTTCAAGCCTTCAATAATGGTCGGCAGGTAATAGCTGCCGCTTGCCAGTTGCGGATCGGCCGGTGCTTCGCCGCCGATGACCACCCGGCCGCCCTCCTGCCGCGCCAGCGCCACGTAGTCCGCCACGCTTTGCCGGTGTTTGGCGCTGATCAGCGGGCCGAGATGCACGCCCGGCACCAGCGGGTTGCCGATGCACAGCCCCGCCGTCAGTTCGGTCAAGCGCGCCAGCAGCGGCTGATACAGCGAACGATGCACGAACAGCCGCGAACCGGCGATGCACGCCTGGCCGGCGGAGCTGAAAATGCCGTAGCAGATGCCGCGCGCCGCCTGCTCCAGATCGGCGTCCTCCAGCACGATGGTCGGCGATTTGCCCCCCAGCTCCAGCGAAGTGGGGATCAGCTTGTCGGCGGCGATGTGCGCCAAATGGCGCCCGGTGCTGGTCCCGCCGGTAAAGGAGATCTTTTTCACCAGCGGATGGCGCGCCAACGCCTCGCCGATCACCGAACCTTTGCCCGGCAACACGCTGAGCAGCCCGGCCGGCAGGCCCGCCTGTTCGAACAGCTCGGCCAGCTTCAGCGCCATCAGCGGCGTGGCTTCGGCCGGTTTGAGCACCACCGCGTTGCCCGCTGCCAACGCCGGCGCCACCTTCTGCATTTCGCTGGCGATCGGCGAGTTCCACGGCGTAATGGCGGCGATCACCCCCATCGGTTGATACTGGCTGAGCGTCATCACCTCGGCGCTGCGCGGGGTCGGCAGCTCGCCTTCCAACACCTCGCAGGCGGCCGCGAAGTAGCGCGCGGTCGCCGCCGCGCTGGCCACCAGCCCGCGGGTTTCCGCCAGCGGCTTGCCGTTGTCACGGGTCTGCAGCTCGGCCAGCTGTTCCTGCTGCGCCAGAATCAGGTTGCTGACGCGGTAGAGGATCGAGGCGCGTTGATGCGGCACCAGCCCACGCCATTCCGGCGCGCGCCAGGCGCGTTCCGCCGCTTCTACCGCCTCGTTCACGTCCTCGACGTTAGCGGCGCGCAGCCGCGCGTTGACGCTGCCGTCGGCCGGGAATACCGAAGCCATCTCTTCGCCACGCCCTTCACGCCAGCGCCCGGCGACAAAAATATTCAATCGTTCCATGCTCCGCTCCTGCCGTTCAGGCAATAAAACCGCCGTCCACCAGACGGCGACAGGCTTGTACCGCGCTCAGCGCCGCCAGGGTTGATGTTTTGGGATTGCTCGCCAGCGGGGTGCCGCTCAGCTCGATGTGAAATTCGCCAAAGTCGCCGCACACCTGCAGACGATGGGTATTGCGCCGAGTGGCGGGATCGACCTGCAGGCGCACCCGGGTGGCGTCCATCCCCAGGCCGTTGAGCGCAATAGTGGCCGCCACGTTGGCATTGGCCGGGAACAAACGCGCTGCTTCGCGCGCCGACCCTTCAAAAAATACCTGCGCTTCGCTCACCGCATCGAGGTCGATCAGCTGCTCCGCCGGGCTGCCGCGCCAGCTGGCCGGGCTTTTGCTGGCCTGATAGGTCACGCTCTCCAGCCCGCCTTCGCGCGCCGACGCCAGCCCATCCATCCCCGCCACCGCACCGGACAACACGATCAGCTGCCCGTGACAGCTGCGGCAAACCTGCTGCAGCCGCTGTTGCAATGCGGCGTCCGCCAGCGCGCCGGTCGAAATCAGCGCCAGCGGCCAGCCGCGCTGCAGCACCGCTTCGCCGAACTCCGCCACCGCCTGCTGGCTGGCGCACTCCAGAACCAGATCCGGCCGCTGCAAACACTGCTCGGGATGGGTCAACGCCTGCACCCGCCCGCCAAAGGCCTCGGCGATCGCCGCATGATGAGCCGCGCGCGCCAGGATCCAACCGACCTCCACGCCCTCCGGCAAACGGGCGATCACTTCCTTCGCCATCGCGCCGTAGCCAATCATCATGATCTTCTTCATCTTTATCGGCCCCTGCTACACATGGCGGTTAAAGCCGCCGGACACGTCCAGCGCCGCACCGGTGGTAAAGGAAGCCAGCGGCGAAGCGAGGAACAGCAGCGCCTGCGCCGGCTCCTGCGGTTTGCCCAGGCGCTTCATCGGGATGCCGCGCCGTTCGGCGATCGCCGCCGTCCACTGCTCCCAGCTTTGATCTTTATCGCTGCGCTCGTCGAAACGGCGGCGCCATTGGCCCGACTCCACCATCCCCAGCAAGATCGAGTTAACGCGAATGCCTTTGCCCACCAGCTCTTTCGACAGCGTCAGCGTCATGTTGAGCAGCGCGGCGCGCGCCGCCGAGGTGGCGATCATGTGTTCTTCCGGCTGCAGCGCCAGCAGCGAGTTGACGCAAGTGATCGACGCGATCGTCGACCGTTCCAGCGCCGGTAAAAACGCCTGCACCGGGTTGATCACGCCGAACAGCTTCAGCTCGGCCTCATGCAACCAGGCTTCGCGCGGTGTCTGGTCAAAGTGGGCGACGAAGCCCTGACCGGCGTTGTTGATCAGCAGATCCACGCCGCCAAAATGCGCCGTCACCTGGTCAGCGAACTGCGCCACCTGCTGCGCGTCCAGCACGTCGCAGCGCAGCGCCAGGATCTCCGCCTGCGGAAACTCCGCGCGCAGGCTGGCTGCTGCGCCGGCCAGTTTGTCCGGATCGCGGCCGCAGAACGCCACCTTCGCCCCTTCGGCCAGTAGTAGCTTCAGGGTTTCGAAACCGATGCCCGACGAGCCGCCGGTCACCACCGCCACCCGATTCTCAAGCTGAAAATTCATCGTTGGATTGCTCCCGTAAAGTCCCGCAGATAGCGGTTGAAACACGCCGGTGCGTCGAGGTAGCTGGCATGGCCGGCGGCGGCGATCAAACGCAGCGTCGCGTCCTGCTCACGCGCCAGCTCGGCCGCCTTCTCCGGCGGCGTAATGCGATCCTGTTCACCGCACCAGACTTCCAGCGGGCCGCGATAGCGCGCCAGATAGCGGCCGATATCGTCGTTGGCCAGCATCCAGGCTGCGCTCAGAAAACCGTCGGGATCGAGCTGCTGCATGCCGTTGCGCACCCAGGCGATATCCTGCGGATCCGCCCCTTCACGCAGCAATGCCGCCGCCCGCTGCTCGCCGTAGCCCACCGGCCCCAGCGTTTCTATCATCTGTTGGCGCTGGCCATAGACCTGCCGACGTTTTTCCTCCGGCGCCGTGGCATAGCCCTGCGCCGGATCCGCCAACACCAATCCACATAACCCGTCCGGATAGCCGGCGGCATAGGCGCTGCCGATCAGCGCCCCCAGCGAATGGCCGACGATCAGCGGCTGCGCCAGCTGCAGCTCATCAATCAGCGCCGCCAACGCCGCCGCGTAACCGGCGGCATCGGCCTGAGGATCCGCCAACGGCAGGCTGCCGCCGTAGCCCGGCGCGTCCCACGCCAACAGACGGTGGCCGTCCGTCAGGCCGCTATCGTTGAGCTGCTTGCTCCACGAGGCCGATCCGGAGCTGATGCCGTGCAGCAACACCACCGGCCGCCCCTGCCCGGCCTCGCGCCAGCTCAGGGTGTACGCCCCGCAGCGCGCCCGTTGGCGTTGCGCCAGGCCGTTCATCAGTTGCGCTTCACTTTGGACAGCGGGTGATCCGCCGGATAGGTCGGGATCTCCGGCTTGGCGGTGCCGAGCATCACGCACATCAGCGCCTCTTCCTCGCCGTGGTTGAACAGGCCGCGATACACCCCCGCCGGCACCGAGATCAGATCGCGTTCTTTCAGCCGGGTTTCGTAATACTCTTCCCCATCCTGAATCATCAGCGTGATGCTGCCTTTCAGCATGAAGAACACTTCTTCCACGTCGTCGTGCAGGTGCAGCGGGCCCTCGCACTTCGACGGCAGCACCATGGTGGAGAAGGTGAAATTACCCGCCGGAATGGTGTTGGCGTCGCTGGCCACGCCGGTAGCGCCGGTACCGATGTAGCGCATCTGCGCACGGCGGTATTTCGGGTCAAAGTCGGCCTGGAACTTCAGCGCGTTCCAGTCGTATTTACGGCCTTCGAAACGGGCGATGCGCGACTCCACCCAATTTTCCATCGACAGATCCTGCGGCTTAACGCCGGCTTTGTTCTCAACCTGAGACATGTTGTCACTCCTCTGTTGAATAGATTGATTAATCAGTACTTTCTCAGTAACGGCAGCAGAATGAGGCAGCCGACGAAAGCCATCACCACCAGGAACAGCAGGCCGTTATCCATATTGCCGGTGGCGGCGATCAACGCCCCCATCAGCACCGGCGCCAACGCGCCGGCAAAATTGCCCAACCCGTTGAAGATACCGCCGGCGGTAGCGCTGACCTTGCTACTGGTCGCCTTCGCCAACAGCGCGAAAATATTCGGCGCGCCGGCGCCCCACATAAAGGTGCTGAAGGCCATGGCAGCGATCACGCTGTAGGTGCCCTGCAGGTGCAGCACCACCGCCAGACCGAGACCGGCGCCGCACAGCGACAGGAAGCAGGCCAGCGCGCGCCGATCCAGCTTGTCCGACAGCCAGGCGCCCAGCACTTCGCCGAGCAGCATGGCGATGAACGGCAGCGAAGAGAGATAACCGGCATGCTCCAGATGAATGCCTTTCCCCTTGATCAGGTAGCTCGGCAACCAGCCGTTCATGCCCCACAGGTAGGTCAGGAAGGCGATGTTGAACAGGCAGATCATCCAAAAGTGCGGGCTGCGCAATAGCTCTCGGCGATGCTGTTGGCGTTCGGACACCGCCGGCTTGGTCGCCGCCGCCGGGCGCGCGACGTTCAGGTGGCGCATGCCGAACAGCACCAGCAACATCACCGGCAACGTCAGAAACGCCATAAAGAAGAAGGTGGCCTGCCAGTCGAAGGTATTGAGGATGTACAGGGTGACCGGGAAGCCAAGCGCGGCGCCCAACGGCGTGCCGAGCAGCCACAGCATGGTGGCGCGCGCCTGCAGCTGCGGCGGGAAGGCCTGACGAATAATGGCGTAGGCCATCGGCAGCAGCGGCCCTTCGGCGATACCGAGCAGAATGCGCAGCGTCATCATGGCGTGATAGGAACGCACCATCCCCATCAACACCATCAGCACGCCCCACACCACCATCATGCCAATCAATACCTTGACCGGATTAAGCCGATCGCCGATGCCGCTGAGCAGCATCGAGGAAATACCGTAGGAGAACAGAAACGCGCTCATCAGCAAGCCTAGTCGCGCCGGGTCAAAACCGATCCCTAACGCCTGCTGGAACTCACTATCGGAAAACAGCGCCGCGATGCTGATCTTGTCGAAAAACGCCAGCAGCACGCAGGCAAACAGCGCGATCGGCACCGACCAGCGCACCCGCTGCTGCGGATTTTCGGCAACGGCTTCCCCCGCCCGTCCAACGCGAGCGTCAATGTCTTGCGTAGTCATAAAACGTTCCCGAGGTTCGGGCGTTATTTCAACGCCATCAAAGAAAACTCCGCATCCGCCAGCTGCTGCGGATCCAGCACCCGGCCGCTCGCCAACCAACGCTTGCCGAGCTTGATGGTGCGCGCGTCGTTGAACGCCACCATCTGCACCAGCTGCCGATCGGCGTTCAGCGTGAAGAACACCTGCGACTGCGGCGTGCGGCGCACCACATGGTGCACGCCGCCGCTTGGCACGCCGAGGATCTGGATATTGGCGTCGTATTGATCCGACCAAAGCCAGGCCACGTCGTCATACGGGGCGGCGAAGGCGTCGAGCATCGCGCAGGCGGTGCTGATGGCCTGATTTTGCGCGTAGGCCCAAGACTGCAGGCACAGGCCGAGCGTCGGGTGGCGCGCCACGTCGCCGGCGGCGAAAATCGCCGGATGGCTGGTGCGCCCCTGACCGTCGACCACGATGCCGGACTCGATCGCCAGCCCGGCGCTGCGCGCCAGTTCGAGATTCAGCTCGACGCCGATCCCCACCACCACCAGATCGAAGGCCTGCGGATCGCTGACTTCGCTGCCGATCCAGGCGGCGCCGTCGCGATTTTCCAGCGAGATCTCGCCGCAGCCGCACAGCACCGTGACGCCCTGCTGGCGATGCAGTTCGAGCAACGCCTGTGAGACGTCGGCGCCGACGCTGCGCATGCACAGCGCAGGCTGGCGTTCAAACACCGTCACCTCGGCGCCGAGACGGCGCGCGGAAGCGGCGATCTCCAGCCCGATCCAACCGCCGCCGACGATCGCCAGGCGACGGCAGCCCTGCAGGCCCTGCCGCAACCGGGCCGCATCGTCCCAGGAACGCAGCGTCATCACGCGCGGGTGCTGCGCCCAGGCGGCGCTCGGCACACGCGGCCGCCCGCCGGTGGCGATCAGCAACTGCTCGAACTGCAGCCGTTGCCCGTCGCTGAGCGTGACGATTTGCTGTTCTGCATCGATGGACTCGGCGCGCAGCGGGCGACGCCAGTCGATATTCAGCTCCGCCACCGCCTGTTCGCTGAACAGCCGGCTGAGGGGAGCCGCGGCATCCAGCAGCGCCGCTTTCGACAGCGGCGGCCGCTCGTAAAAATCGTAGGGTTCGTCGCTGACAACCGTCAGCCGGCCGCTGTAACCGCGATCGCGCAGCGTCTTGGCCGCCCAGCCGCCGGCCTGGCCGCCGCCGACGATGACGATGCCCGCGTGTTCCGGCCGGTTCATAACGCCTCCGCCTTTTTATGTTGGCGGCGCGTGTCGTGATCGATGCCGCCCTCTACCGCCCATTCGGTGAAGGAAACCAACGAATGCTCCAGCTCGCGCGGCTGCCAGTTTTCCGTCAGATAATCGTCGTTGGTGTAGTACTCGAACGCGCCGCCGGTCGGGCTATTGACGTACCAGAAATAGGCCGAGGAGATCGGGTGGCGGCCGGGGCCGATAAAGGTGCTCCACTTCTCTTTGTTCATGGCGATGCCGCCGCCGATCACTTCGTGGATATCGCGCACGGTGAACGCCACGTGGTTCAGGCCCCGTGGGCGGTTCGGCAGCTTCAGCAGGAACAGGTTATGGTGGCCGCCGCGCGCCTGGGTGCGCAGGAAGACGGCGCGATCGATATAGCGATCGGAAACCTGGAAATCCAACAGCTCGCGATAGAAACGCTCGGTCGCCGCCAGATCCTCAACGAAGAACACCACGTGGCCAATGTTGATCGGCTGCGCCTGCGAATAGACCGGGCTGGGTTGATCGATGCGGCGCACATCGCCCCATTGGTTGATCGGCGTGACCGGCACCTCGACCGCCTGCTGGCGGCTGACGACGAAGCGCAGCGTCATGCCGTTGGGATCGAGGCATTCCAGCTCTTCTCCCACCTGACGGAAGCCGGGCATCAGCGCCAAACGCGGCTGCAGGCGCGCCAGATCGGCGGGTGAGGCCACACCCCAGGTCATGCGGCGCAGGGTTGAACCGCCCTCAAACGCCGCAGGCAGCGCCGCGCTTTGCAACGGGTGCAGGACAACCCGCGCCCCACTCAGGGTAGTGAATTCGCGCTGCGGTTCGCCCCAATGTTGCGTGGCGGGCTGCAGGCCGAAGTCTTGCATGAATTTTTCGCAGGTTGGCAGATCTTCGACGCCAAATTCCAGTTTTTCGATTCCGATTACGCTCATTGTTCAGCCTCACGTTCTCGCTGCATACGGTTTTCAGGCATGAGTGAACCCCGGCCCCTGTTTGCTACGGGCCTTATCCCTGCCTGAGTAAAAGAGTCGGTCCTGCCGGTTAGCCGACGTTGGCCTGCGGCGGCGCGCCGAGGAAGCCGGAAATTTTCTCCGCCGCGTCGCGCACTTCCATGCGCAGCCGCTCGCGATCCGCTTTGGGGATCTCATCGGACGGCACCATGATGCTGACCACCGCCTCGACCCGCTGCTCGCGGTTGAAGATCGGGTAGACGATCGAGGAAATGCCGTGGCGGAAGAACGATTCGCCGATCACATAGCCGCGCGCTTTGTCTTGCTGCACCATCTGCCACAGCGTTTCTCGATCCGCCGGGGTGCCCGGCGCATTGCCCGGCAGCTGCGCGTCCGGATAGAGCTGTTCGAACTCGCTGCGGGTGGCGCTGGTCAACAGCATGCGACCCAGAGAGGTTTGGTGCACCGGCAAACGGGTGCCGACGCTGACCTGATTGATCTGCGAACCGGCGGCGCTGACGCGAGCGATGTAGATAACGTCGCGCCCGTCGCGGATCGCCAGATGACTGCTGCACTGGCTACGATCGCGCAGCTGCTCGATCACCGGCTGGCCAGCCTGCGCCACGTCCAGCGACGCGATGTATTCGAAGCCGAGGCGCAGCACCTTGATGCCGAGGGCAAAGGTGTTAGTGCGCGGATTGCGCTCCAAAAAGCCCAGGTGCTCGAGCGTCTGCACCACGCGGTAAGCGGTGGCCTTCGGCATATCGACCAGGCGATGCAACTCGGCGAAAGTCATTTCCTTATGCTGCTCGCCAAACGCCAGCAGCAACTGCAACCCGCGATCCAGTCCCGGGATCAGATACTTACATGCTTGCTCGTCCGCCATCTCTCGCTCCTGCGCTGTGCGCCTGCCCTGCGGGCCTCAGTTGAATACGAAGCCGCCGTTGACCGGCAGCAGTTGGCCAGTGACAAAATCCGCCAGCGACGACAGCAGATAAAGCACCGTACCGTTCACATCGTCCGGATGCTGCGCCCCGGCCAGCGCGCGCCCCTGCTCATACAGCTGATGGCGCTCGGCGGGCACATACTCGGTGGCTTCCACCCGCGTCAGGCCCGGTGCGATGGCGTTGACGCAGATCCCCTGCGGGCCCAGTTCGCGCGCCATCGATCGGGTCATCGCGATCAACGCGCCTTTGCTGGCGACATAGGCCATCAGGCGCGGCGCGCCCCACAGCGCAGTGTCCGACGCCACGTTGACGATCTTGGCGTGCGGATTACGCGCCAGCAGCGGCACCGCCGCCTGACTCACCAGCCAGGTGCCGCGCACGTTGACCTGCATCACCCGATCCCACAGATCGATATCGTATTCCATCATGGTTTTGCCGCCGACGCCGGTCGCCAGCGCCGCGTTGTTTACCAGGCCGTCGATCCCGCCGCCAGCGGCGATCTTCTCGAACGCCGAGCGGATCGAATCCGGTGACGCCAGATCGATCGTCTGCGTTTCCACCTGAGCGCCCTGCTCGCGCAGCGCGGCACCGCTCGCCGCCAGTTCATCCGCCAGAATGTCGCACATCACCACCTGCGCGCCGGCGGCGGCGATGGCGGCGGCGAAGCTGTAGCCCAGGCCGCGCGCCGCCCCGGTGACCACGATGCGTTTACCGTTCAGCAGGCCGTTCACTGCGCCGCCTCCCGCTCGCGCAGCGTCGCCAGCTGTTTCTGCGCCTCTTTCTGCATCAGGCGGCGCAGGCGAGAAAGACCGACGTCGTGCTGGTACAGGTATTCGCGGCCGCGGGCGTTAGGCGCCATGTTCTCAAGCACGATGCGATCCTGCTCGAGCACGTCCCAATGCAATGATTCCAGGCGGTTGCGGTACATGAAGCGCCACATGTCGCGCTGCCAGTCTTTGACCTTACGGATGCGCCAGAAGAAGACCCGGCAGTGATCCTTGTCTTCCGGCACCACCATGCCGATGATCCAGAAGTGACCACCCGGCCCGAAGCGCTTCTTGTATGGGATCGACAGGCGCATCCAATAGGCGCCGCTGCTGCCGAACTCCACCCAGTCGAAGTTGACGCCGATCTGGCCGTTCTTCTTGAAGATAAACCCGCTGTCGGTCGGCTCCAGCCCCATATCCGCCTTGCGATCCCCCTCCGCCATCGAGTGTGAGGAAGAGTGCAGGTAGGTGCCGTGCATCGGATCCATCACGTTTTCCAATGCGTATTGATAGTTGCAGTCCCAGCTGGCGGTGCACAGGAAGTTGCTGTACGAGGCTTCGTCCGCCAGCTCTTGCGGGAAAGTCAGCTCCGCCGGCGCTTCATCCGCCGTCACGCCGAAATAGAGGAACACCGCGCCATAGGCTTCTTTGGCCGGGTAAGAACGCAGGCATTTTTGCCCCACCAGCGGGCAGCGATCCACTGCCGGCACGTCTTTCACCGTACCGTCGCCGCCGACCTCTACCCCGTGATACCAGCAGGCGATGCGATCGCCGAGGTTCCACCCCATGGAAAGCCGCGCGCCGCGGTGCGGGCAGCGGTCTTCCAGCGCGTGGATCTGGCCTTCACCGTCACGCCACACCACGATTTGCTGCTCCAGGCGGGTGATGCCGACCGGGTTGTTGCCCACTTCCCAGCTGGCCAGCACCGGATACCACATGCCGCGCAACCCCTGGTCAAGATAGTCCTGCAGGCTCTGTTCGGAGGATGTTGTGTTTGCTGTCATTGTCTTCTCCCGGATGTGGCTCAGAAACCGTTAACGTGAAGGAATTCGCGGAACGTCGCCTCATTCCACGGTTGGCCGCTGCGATCAAACAGGCGGCGCTGATTCAACGCGCTGACGATCTGCTCCAGCTCTTCCGCGCCCTGATCGAAGATCGTTTCCAGCGCCGCCACCAGGGCGGTTTCGAAACCGTCCGGCACACGAGCGCGGTTTTGCCAGATGACATTGCGGAACTGGCCCGGCTGATGGATTTGACCGTTGCCGCCTTCGCGGGCCGGCGTCACCTGTTGGGTGTCCGGCAGCCAGGGATTGAAATCGGTGATGTGCTGCATGATTACTCCTCCGCGATAAAGGTGATCTGGATTTGGTTGTCGACCACCCGGGTGGGATAGGTTTGCAGATCGCGGCCGCCCGGCTCGCGCAGGCACTGGCCGGTGCGCACGTCAAACAGCGCTTCGTGCAGCGGGCACTCAACTTTGCCGTCGTCTACAAACCCCTGGCTGAGCAAGGCATAAGCATGCGGGCAGACGTCTTCCAGCGCGTAGTAGTTACCGTCGAGCAGGTACACCCCGATCTCTTTTCCTTCCACTTTGCCGGAGAAAGGAAAATCTTCTTTCACTTGAGACACTTCGCACACATTCTTCCAGCTCATTGCTTTTGTCCTCTATCTGATTGTTTCATATATGAAACTCAGTTTCTTATTTAATACAGCCACTATAGGTCTGGCGAAACTTTCGTCAAGCGAGCGGAACGGCAAATGTTAATGAAAGGTTGTTTAAAAATGACAAATGCGGGAAGGATCACGAAATCATGCACCGATATGAAAAACCTATGTCAGTTGTGCGCTCTCCCGCTAATTTATGGCAAAAAATGCGTTGATTCCGACGACGCATTGCGCGTAAAAGTGTTTTCTCACTGTCTTCCACACCCTATTTGATAACAATAAATTTACATCAATCAGCCTCATCCCCCCGCGTTTGTGCGCAATGGCATCCGCGGGTGAGTTTGCTGCTGCCTGAATTCGTCAACCGCTCGCATTGAGGAACGCAACGTGCAACAACGTCAACGCTGGTTTGGGGTGATCGCCCTGCTGTTTCTGATCGTTATCGCCTATGCGGATCGGGTCAATATCGCCGTGATGTTGGTCAATCCCAACTTCCTGCAACACTTCCAACTCGGCGGCGACCGCGCCCACCAGGGCACGCTGATGACGGTGTTTTTGCTCGGCTACGGCCTGTCCGCCATGTTGCTGACGCCGTTTCTGGAAACGCTGATGGGTTACCGCCGCGCACTGACGCTGAGCGTGGTGCTGTGGGCGCTGCTCACCGCCGCCTCGCCGCTGGCGGGATCGCTGATGCTGCTGTGCGTGGTGCGCGCGCTGCTTGGCGTCAGCGAAGGGCCGCTGTTCTCGCTGAAGACCATGTACATCAGCGATCATTTCGCCGCCGACGAGCGCGGCAAGCCCAACGCGGTCAGCGCGCTGGGCGTTTCGTTGGGGCTGGTGCTCGGCTTTCCGCTGGTGAGTTTTCTGATGGCGCATTTCGGCTGGGCGATGTCGTTTCACCTGCTGGCGCTGCTCAACCTGCTGCTGGGGCTGGCGCTGGTGCGGCTGTTCGTTCATCCCCTCGCCCTGTCTTCACCCTCGCGCCCTGCCGATCCGCAACCGGTGCTGAGCCGCATCTGGCACACCTTTACGCTGGCCTGGCGCACGCCGATGCTCGGCTGGATCCTGCTGATCGAGATCGCCACGCTCAGCTATCTGTGGGGCTCCAGCTCCTGGCTGCCGGCGTATCTGATCGATGAAAAGGGGTTCTCCATCAAGCAGATGGGCTGGATGGCCGCGCTGCCTTTCATCGTCAGCATCGCCTCCAAATACCTCGGCGGCGTGTTGCTCGATCGCATCCGCCCTTATCAAGCGCCGCTGATCTTCGTCTGCGGCGGCGCAGCGACCGCGCTGTGCATCTATGGCGTGATGAACAGCCATCAGCTTGGCTGGATCGCCTTCTTCCTGCTGGCGGCCAATGCCTGTTGGGGCGCGCAGGGCGCGGCGATCCCTACCCTGCTGCAACATTATGCGCGGCCGGAGGCGGTCGGCAGCGCCTATGGGCTGATCAACGGCATCGGCAATCTGTTCTCGGCGTTTGTGCCGATGGCGATGGGCATGGTGATGGCCAGCCAGGGTAAGGTGTCTTCAGGCTTTGCGGTGCTGATCGCCTCGCAGCTGCTGACGCTGCTGGCAGGCGGTGCACTGTTTGGCCGCATGTTGCTGGCGCGGCAGGTGAAGCGGGCATAGACCCGTTTCCCTGTCCCGTGCGGCGGAAAACCGACAGCGTTGAGAGGGTGCTCATGGATCTGGACGCCAACAATCAGCAGACGGGGGACATCCCCCGTCGCCGGGTTGCCTTACCGTTCGGATTCGTAAGCCAAAATGGCCGCAACCTCCGTGTTGCCCGATCGGATCCGCAGCTCACACAGCGTGCTGCGAGTTATCCATGCCAGTGATATTACCGTGGCACAAATAACCACCAATTTTAACAGGCTCCGTTTGTTCGGCATCATGCCTTCTTCTCCTTGCCTCGCGGCGGGTAAGAGGCTAACTTAACGTTGCTGGCGTTAGAGTAGGCCTCGGGTTGATGGATATCGACTCGGGGCTTTTCTCTTTGTACCTTTCACGCAGGCTCCAGATACAAAGATCCAGAGCACCCGCGCGCAGTATATTCATCCTCTCCGTTGTCCCGTGTCCTTATTCTCTGACTCAGTTTCATTTCTGCGCAGGATTGCGCAAAGGCGTTGCAACAGGCTGAAAATCGCAGCGCGGATGGCGACAAATGAAATAAAAAAAAGCGGCCCCATACGATGGGAGCCGCTTTTTCAGCGAGGCGTGACCTGGCGTCAGGCGTGTTTCTTCGCCGCCTGCAGGTACAGCATCTCCAGGCCCAGGGTCGCCGCAGCCAGTGCGGTGATCTCGGACTGGTCATAGGCCGGCGCCACTTCTACCACGTCCATGCCGACGATGTTCAGCGACTGCATGCCGCGCACCAGTTTCAGCGCACGATCGGAAGTCAGGCCGCCGATCACCGGCGTGCCGGTGCCCGGTGCGAACGCCGGATCCAAGCAGTCGATGTCGAAGGTCAGGTACACCGGCATGTCGCCGACGATACCTTTGATCTGGGTCAGCAGGTCGTCCACGCTGCGATCGTTCACCTGCGCGGCGTCCAGCACGGTAAAGCCGTTGTCATGATCGAACTCGGTGCGAATACCGATCTGTACCGAGTGGTGCGGATCGATCAGGCCTTCGTTCGGGGCATGATAGAACATGGTGCCGTGGTCGAACTTGCTGCCATTGGCGTAGGTATCGGTATGGGCGTCGAAGTGCACCAGCGCCAGCTTGCCGAAATGCTTGGCGTGAGCGCGCAGCAGCGGCAGGGTCACGAAGTGGTCGCCGCCGAACGAGAGCATGCGCTTACCGGCCTTCAGCAGTTTCTCCGCGTGCGCCTGCAGCTTGTCGCTCATGTCCTGCGCGTCGCCGAAATTGAACACGATGTCGCCGCAGTCAACCACGTTCAGCCGATCGCGCAGATCGAAGCTCCACGGCCAACGGTTGCCTTCCCAGGCCAGGTTAGTGGATACCTGACGAATAGCCGCCGGGCCGTGACGGCCACCGGCGCGACCGGAGGTCGCCATGTCAAACGGAATGCCGGTGATGACCCACTCTGCATCGCTGTCGTAAGGCATGAAGTTCAGCGGAAAGCGCAGGAAACCAAAGGCATTGGACACTAATGAATTATCGGACTGATGGCCTAAGGTGCTCATAGTAAACCCTCGTAGTTCAACAAGTTGCCGGGCGCAGACGCCGGGCCGTTACAAAAAAAAATCCCTCCCGCGTCGTTAGCCCGACGAGAAAGGGATTTATTCGATGTGTGTTTCGGTGCTACCGATACGGCAGATTATGGCCGCATTTTATCCATGCTTCAAGGGGGCCGACATCGCCCCCCTGAAGAGGGCGGTTACTCGTCTTCCAGATACGTGTAGCCGTACAGGCCGGCTTCAAACTCTTCCAGGAACTGCGCCTGCAGCTCGCTGTCCAGGTCGGTTTCTTTGACCTGATCGCGGAATTTGGCCAGCAGCGCACTCGGATCGAGCTGCACGTACTCCAACATGTCCGCCACGGTGTCGCCCTCGTCGGACAGTTCGGTCTCGACGCTGCCGTCCGGGAACACATACACGTCAACCGAGGCGGTATCGCCGAACAGATTGTGCATGTTGCCGAGGATCTCCTGGTACGCACCGACCATGAAGAAGCCCAGCGCCGGCGGATTCTCCGGATCGTACGGCGGCATCGGCATGGTGGTCGCCACGCCGTCGCCGTCGACATAGTGGTCGATGGTGCCGTCGGAGTCGCAGGTGATGTCGAGCAGCACCGCGCGGCCTTCCGGCGGCTTATCCAGCCCTTCCAGCGGCAGCACCGGGAACAGCTGATCGATACCCCAGGCATCCGGCATCGACTGGAACAGCGAGAAGTTGACGTAGAACTTGTCCGCCATGCGTTCTTGCAGTTCGTCGATGATTGGGCGGTGCGCGCGGTTGCTCGGATCGAGCTGCTGCTGGATCTTGTTGCAGATGTTCAGATACAGCTGTTCGGCCCAGGCACGCTTGGTCAGATCCAACATGCCGTGCGCGTATTGGGTATGCACGTCGTGCAGATCCATCTGGCTGTCGTGCAGCCATTCGCGCAGCGAGCGGCGGTTCTCCGGCTCGTTCATTTCCAGCCAGGTTTCCCACATACTTTCCAGCGCGCGCGGCGCGTCGGCTTCCGGCGGCAGCGGTTCGCTGAATTCGTTGCGTTCTACGCCGATCACGTTGGAGACCAGCACCGTGTGGTGCGCGGTCACGGCGCGGCCGGACTCGGTGATCACCGTCGGGTGCGGCAGGCCGTGTTCGTTACAGGCGTCGCCGATACCCCAAATCACGTTGTTGGCATATTCGTTCAGGCCGTAGTTCACCGAGCAGTCGGACTGCGAGCGGGTGCCTTCGTAGTCGACGCCCAAGCCACCGCCCACGTCGAAGCACTGAATGTTGACGCCCAGCTTGTGCAGTTCAACGTAGAAACGCGCCGATTCGCGCACGCCGGTGGCGATATCGCGAATGTTGGCCAGCTGCGAGCCCAGGTGGAAGTGCAGCAGTTGCAGGCTGTCGAGACGGCCCGCTTCGCGCAGGGTCTCTACCAGCTTCAGCACCTGCACCGCCGCCAGACCGAACTTGGATTTTTCGCCGCCGCTCGACTGCCATTTGCCGGAGCCCTGCGAAGCCAGACGCGCACGCACGCCCAGGCGTGGTATGACGTTCAACCGTTCGGCTTCTTCCAGCACCAGGTTGATCTCGGACATCTTCTCGATCACCAGGTACACCTTGTGCCCCAGTTTTTCCCCGATCAGCGCCAGGCGAATGTATTCACGATCTTTATAGCCGTTACAGACGATCACCGAGCGGGTCATGCCGGCATGCGCCAGCACCGCCATCAGCTCGGCCTTGGAGCCGGCTTCCAGCCCCAGCGGTTCCCCGGAGTTCACCAGCGACTCAATCACGCGGCGATGTTGGTTTACCTTGATCGGATACACCAGGAAATAGCCGCCCTGGTAACCGAAGGACTCACGCGCGCGTTTGAACGCGGCGTTGATCGAACGCAAGCGATGCTGGAGGATCTGCGGGAAGCAGAACAGCGCAGGCAAACGCTGCCCGTCTTGCTGGCGCGTTTTCACCAGTTCTGCCAGATCGACGCGCGCCTGCGGGACATCCGGGTCCGGGCACACGCTGATATGGCCCAGCTCGTTGACGTCATAGTAATTGTTGCCCCAGTAGGCGACGTTATAAGTGCGCAGCATCTTGCTGGCATTACGATCATTCATGGCAACCTCCTGCATGGAGCGCAAAGATAAAGACTCGCCCGCAACCGGCGGGCGGTGAATCAACAGATCATCAGACATGGTTCGCCTCACATTCCGCACTGACGAAACCGTCAGCCACTATCGCAGCTACAACCCGCGAGAACAACCCAACAAGCCGCGCTGGCGGCAGCGAAGAGAACTGCCGTTCGCGGTCAGCGATCGGTTTATCACTCATATAATTGTAAGACACCCTGTTCAAACCTCGTGAATCGGGCCAAGAAACATCCCACAGGAAGGCTGCAGGCTACCCTTGTTCAGTTCTTCAGACGACCGTTAGCCGGCCCGAGAATCCTGAGTAGCGGCCAAGTGTTTATCGCACCTGGTAAGTGACAGAGAGACAAGACGGGAAATAGCAGAAGAATGTGCGCCAGAACGGCACTGCTGTTGGGAACCAACAACCGGTAGACAACGGATCATTAATCCAACCACCTCCACGCGCGCCGTTCGGAGTGAACGACCCAGCCTCTAAAATAGTGTAAGAACGTGACCGTTCGATGAAGCGGCGGCGCTCACGGCGAACGCCTGCGACGGATAATAGCGCAACGCCGGCGAATGCAAAGCGGAAGTTTATCGCACCTTCCCCACCGCCAATCGCCGTACTGTGCAGCAAATGAACCGCGCGCGCAGTTTATACCGGTAAGCAGGTGAAAAAGCAAAATGAAAATTCGCCGAAAACTGTTTCAAGCGATGAAAATGGCGCCAACCCGTTTGCACAAAAGAGCGAAAGCGCAAAAAATTACTGGCAATCTGGCTAAACCCTGACCTAAAATAGACGTCCAGATGTTAATCCATCTATACTGGTTAACTGATAAACTGCTTAACGGCTTTGCCTGAGGGGCGTTGCAGGATGCATCTCGCGCCATCAGCGGAAGACCCTTCGCTTTGATGCCGGATCTCCAGCGCTGTGCAGTAATTTCTAACCCGTCTTATGCAAGGTAAAGAACATAATGGCTAAACACCTCTTCACGTCCGAATCCGTCTCCGAAGGACATCCCGATAAAATCGCCGATCAGATCTCCGATGCCGTCCTCGACGCCATCCTGGAACAGGATCCGAAAGCGCGCGTCGCCTGCGAAACCTACGTGAAAACCGGCATGGTGCTGGTCGGCGGTGAAATCACCACCAGCGCCTGGGTCGATATCGAAGAGATCACCCGCAAAACCGTACGCGAAATCGGCTACGTTCATTCGGACATGGGCTTTGACGCCAACTCCTGCGCAGTATTGAGCGCCATCGGCAAACAATCCCCGGATATCAATCAGGGCGTTGACCGTACCGATCCTCTCGAGCAGGGCGCCGGCGATCAGGGCTTGATGTTTGGCTACGCCACCAATGAAACCGACGTGCTGATGCCGGCTCCGGTGACCTACGCGCACCGTCTGGTGCAGCGCCAGTCCGAAGTGCGCAAAAACGGCACCCTGCCGTGGCTGCGTCCGGACGCGAAGAGCCAGGTGACCTTCCAGTACGACGACGGCAAAATCGTCGGCATCGACGCCGTGGTGCTGTCCACTCAGCATTCCGAAGACATCGCGCTGAAAGATCTGCAAGAAGCGGTGATGGAAGAGATCATCAAACCGGTCCTGCCGGCGGAATGGCTGACGGCGGGCACCAAATACCACATCAACCCGACCGGCCGTTTCGTTATCGGCGGCCCGATGGGCGACTGCGGCCTGACCGGGCGTAAAATCATCGTCGACACCTACGGCGGCATGGCGCGCCACGGCGGCGGCGCCTTCTCCGGCAAGGATCCGTCCAAGGTTGACCGTTCCGCGGCTTACGCAGCGCGCTACGTGGCGAAAAACATCGTCGCCGCCGGCCTGGCCGATCGCTGCGAGATCCAGGTGTCTTACGCTATCGGCGTAGCGGAACCGACCTCCATCATGGTGGAAACCTTCGGTACCGAGAAAGTGCCAACCGAACAGCTGACGCTGCTGGTGCGTGAATTCTTCGATCTGCGCCCATACGGCCTGATCCAGATGATGGATCTGCTGCAGCCGATCTACCGCGAAACCGCTGCCTACGGCCACTTCGGCCGCGAGCACTTCCCGTGGGAAGCGACCGATAAAGCCGCGCTGCTGCGCGATGCCGCCGGCCTGAAATAAGCCCCGACATCAACATGAAAACGGCGAGCTGAGGCTCGCCGTTTTTTTTGAGCGGATGGGTGCTCCCGGATCAACGCATCGACTGCCAGCAAGCGGAGGCCAAGCCCCCGCTGCCGGGTTGCCTTACCGTCCGGATTCGTAAGCCAAAATGGCCGCAACCTCCGTAGTGCCCGATCGGATCCGCAGCTCACACAGCGTGCTGCGAGTTATCCATGCCAGTGATATTACCGTGGCACAAATAACCACCAATTTTAACAGGCTCCGTTTGTTCGGCATCATGCCTTCTTCTCCTTGCCTCGCGGCGGGTAAGAGGCTAACTTAACGTTGTCGTGCGTTAGAGTAGGCCTCGGGTTGATGGATATCGACTCGGGGCTTTTCTCTTTGTCTCTTTCGCACGGGCTCCAGAGACAAAGATCCAGAGCCCCCGCCCGCAGTATATTCATCTCACCGCCACGCCACGTGTTCCTTTTCGTACGCAATAGCGTTTTTGCGCAACCGCTCGCAGCGCCTTGCAACACCCTGAAAAATAAAAAAAGGCTCAGCGACGCTGAGCCTTTGATGGCAGAAAAAGCACGGCGAGACGCCGATTACGACGTCTGCTTACGCAACAGATAAACGAAGTACGGCGCACCGATAAAGGTCGCCAATAACCCGGCGGGGATCTGGTACGGGAACAGCAGCATCCGCCCGCACCAGTCGGCAAACACCATCAGCAAGCCGCCCAGCAGCGCGGCAATCACCATCTGCGGCAGCGCACGGCGGAAGCCCAGCATGCGCGCCATATGCGGTGCCATCAGCCCGACAAAGCTCAACGGCCCTACGGTCAGGGTCGCCATGGCGGTCAGCACGGCGGCCAATAAAAGAATGGTCAACCGCGCCGGCGTCAGCGCAATGCCCACCGAACGGGCGGTGGCGCCGCCGAGCGGCAGGATGGTCAACCAACGGCGGCACAGCGGCGCCAATACCATCAGGCCGGCGGCCACCAGCGCGGTACGCAGCGCCTGCGCCGGCTCCACCGAATAGGTCGAGCCAGAGAGCCAGGTCAGCAAGCCCCCCATACGCGGATCGCCGCTGGCCAACAGCAGGAAGATGACAGTGGTAAAGGCGGTGCTGAGCGCGATACCGGCGAGCAACATACGTTCCGTCGAGAAACCGCCGCGGCCTGCGGCGATCATGATGATCAGCAGCGTCGCGGCCGCCCCCAAGCTGCCGGCGGGCAGCAGCCACACGAAGGCGTCGCCCGGCACCATAAACAGCATCATCACGACGCCAAAAGCGGCGCCGGAGCTGATGCCCAACACTTCCGGGCTGGCCATCGGGTTGCCGGTCAGCTTCTGAATCAGCGTGCCGGCGACCGCCAGCATCATGCCCGCCGCCAGCGCCGACAGCACCCGCGGCCAACGCCACGGCAACACAGCGTCCAATTCCGCACCCAGGCTCCAGTGCCAGCCGCCAGCATTTTTGCCCAACATCAGCGCCAGCGTCAGGCCGATCAGCAGTACGAGGCCACCCACCAAGATCCAGGCAGGCAGATTCCCGCGTTCAGCAGGCACCTTGTCACCAAGGTTCATCGGCGGCGGCGTGGCGGCGCTGCGCAAACGCGGCAGCAGCCACAGCAGCAGCGGTGCGCCGAACAGCGCGGTGGCCGCTCCGGTCGGGATCTCGCGCCACACCTGCGTTACCCCGAGCATCACCTGATCGGTCAACCACAGCAACAGCGCCCCCAGCAACGGCGCCAGCATCATGCGGTGCGCCAGGCGGCGCGCGCCCAGCATCTTCGCCATCAGCGGCGCAAACAGGCCGATAAAGCCGATAACGCCCACCGCGCTCACCAACATGGCGCTGAAGATAATGGCCAGCCCCAGGGTGCAAAAGCGCGCCATCGACAGCCCCAGCCCCAGGTTGCGCGCCACGCCGTCGTCCAGCCCCAGCAGCGTCAGCGGGCGCAGCAACAGCGCCGCCAGCAGGCCGGCCACCAGCAAACGCGGCAGAATGAACTGCACGGCGCTCCAGTCCTGTTGGTTCAACGCGCCGGTACCCCACAAGAACATGCCCTGCAGCTGATCGTAATGAAACAGCGCCAACAGGCTGTTAACCGCGCCGCAGTACAGCCCCAGCACCAGCCCGGCCAGAATCAGCGTGACCGGCGACATCCGCTTGCCCCAGGCGACGCCGAACACCAGCCCGCCCACCACAATCGCGCCCACCATAGCGGCAAGCTGGCGAGTGAATTCGCCTCCCGGCAGCACCCACAGCGTGGCGATGGTCAGGCCGAGCTGCGCGCCGGCGGCAACGCCGAGCGTCGACGGCTCCGCCAACGGATTGCGCAACACCTGCTGGAACAGCACGCCGACCAACCCCAGACCGGCGCCGGCCAACAGCGACACCGTCAAACGCGGCAGCAGGCTGTAATGGAACAGCATTTGCCGCACGTCGTCGATGTCCGGCGCGCTGAGCGCTCGCGCCCATTGCGCCGGCGGCGGCAGCTGCGCCAGGTTGTATATCGTCAGGCCGCCTGCCGCCGCCAGCAACAGCAGGATCAGCGTCAGCGGTAATCTCCGGATGCCCGCATTCATGCCGCACTCTCCTGGGCCTGCGCCAACAGGCGGCAAAACCGCATCGTCGACAGCGTGGCGCCGTAGAACCACACCGCCGGCACCTGCCGCAGCTGGTTTTGCCGCACAAAGGGCAACGACTGCCACAGCGGCGTCGCGCTGACCTTGTCCATCATCGCCTGATTGCCGTGATCGAGATAGATGACCCGGGCATTACGCACCGTAGCCAACCGTTCAATCCCCACCACCGCCGTACCCCAAAAATTGGTTTCTTCCTGCCAGGCATTGCGAATGCCCAGTTGGTCCATCGCTTCCTGGAACAGGCTTTTCTGGCCGATGATCAACGCATGGCGCGTGTCGATCAGCGAAAACAACAGCAGCGGTTGCCGGGTATAGCTTTGCAGGCGCTGACGCGCATCCTGCATAAAGCGGTCGAACTGCGCCAGGTGGTTTACCGCCCGGCTTTCTATGCCCAACCGCTGGCCCAGCGCCAGCAGCGACTGGCGGGCGACGGTCAGCGGTTTGCCACTGCCGTCGTTGAAGCCGAAGCTCATGGTTGGCGCGATGGGTTGGATTTTTCGCGGCGTCGGGCCATAGCCTTGCGACAGCAACACCAGCGAAGGCTGGAGCTGCTGCAGCAGTTCGAGGTTAGGTTCGGTGCGCTGACCGACGTCGACCACCGTCGCCGGCAGCTTCGGCTCCGCCACCCACAGGTTGTAGTTATGCACATCGGCCACCGCCAGCGGCGTCACGCCCAATGCCAACAGCAGTTCGATCGGCAGCCATTCCAGCGCCGCAACGCGGGCAATATCCGGTGGCGCATCCGCCGCCCGCCCGTACAACGAGCCCAACAGCGGCGACAGCGCCAGCGCCATCAACAAACGGCGGCGCAGCGGATCGTGAGAAGAAGTGAATGCAGAAGACATCAGTAGACAAAACTCACCGGCGCGCCGCCGCTCGGGTGCGGCAACGTGCCCATAGGAATACCGTAAATTTGCTCCAGCACCGGCCCCTGCATCAGTTCCAGCGGGCCGCCCTGGGCGATCATTTCACCGCCGCGCAGCGCCACCAGATGGTCGCAGTAGCGCGCCGCCATGTTGATGTCGTGCAGCACGGCGATCACCGTGAGATCGCGTTCGCGGCTCAAGCGCTGGATGAGCGCCAGCACCTCGACCTGGTGCGCGATGTCCAGCGCCGACGTCGGTTCGTCAAGCAGCAGGCAGCGGCTGTCCTGCGCCACCATCATCGCCAGCCAGGCGCGTTGGCGCTCGCCGCCGGACAGACTGTCCACCAGGCGGTTGGCGAACGGCTTCAGCCCCACCAGTGAAATGGCCTCTTCGACCAATTGGCGATCGTTGGCGCCAAAACGCCCCAGCGCGCCGTGCCACGGATAGCGGCCGACGGCCACCAGCTCGCGTACCGTCATGCCTTCCGCCGCCGGCAACTGCTGCGGCAGGTAAGCCACCTGGCGGGCGAAGGATTTGCTGTCCCACTGCGCCAACGGCTGCCGATTGAGCAGTACCTGGCCACCGCTGGGGGCTTGATGCCGCCCGAGCAGTTTCAACAGAGTGGATTTACCGGAACCGTTATGGCCGATCAGGCCGCAGACTTTGCCCTGGGGAAAACTGAGCGACAGCGGTTGCAACAGCACCCGGCCGGGGACGGCGAAGCTGGCGTTATCCAGCGCGAAGGTCGCGCCGGGATTAAGAAGTTTGTCCTGCATAGATCCTGCTTTGTCCGGGGCGACGCGCCGCCGCCCCGGCTATCCGGTTAGAAACGGAAGGTTGCGGTGGCGACCACCTGGCGTTCTGCGCCCCAGTAGCAGCCATAGGTAGCAAAGCAGCTGGAGACATATTCTTTGTCAAACAGGTTGTTCACATTGATGCCAATCGAAGAGCCCGGCAAATTGAAACGCGCCAGATCATATTTTATCGCGGCATCAAACACCGTGTAATCCTTCACTTTAAACGTATTGGCCTCGTCGCCATAGCTGGAGCCGACATAGCGAACGCCGGAACCCAAGGTCAAGCCGCTGATCGCGGTTTCATGGAAGGTGTAATCCGCCCACAGGGAAGCCATGTGTTTAGGAATAGCGGAAGGTGTATTTCCCTGTAGCGAAGTATCTTTAGTATATTCAGCATCCGTGTAGGTGTAAGAGCCCAACAGATTGAGGTTAGCCGACAAGGCCGCCTTCGCCTCCAACTCAATCCCACGAGAACGGACCTCCCCACCCTGGACGCTAAAGAACGGGTGTTCTAAGTCAGCCACTTTATTGTTGGTTTTAGTCAACTGGTAAAGCGCCAAACTGGCGGTGATCGGACGATCCTTAGGTGCGTATTTAACCCCAGCCTCATACTGTTTGCCTTTAGAGGCAGCAAACGTATTACCTGAAAAATCAGTGCCTGAGGTTGGCTCAAACGATTCGCTGTAGCTGACATAAGGCGCGATGCCGTTTTCGAAAACATAGTTCAAGCCAGCACGGCCGGTAAACTGGTTATCCTGCTGCTTAGAGACGGAATTCTGGTTCAGGCGATTGGTGCTGTTGGTATCGCTCCAATCATAGCGCCCCCCCATCGTCAGAACCCAGTTGTTCCATTCAGCCTGATCTTGCACATACAGGCCGGTCTGCTCCTGACGGTTAACCTGACTGGCACCACCGGTAATGGCATAGCTTCGATTACCATATTGTGGAGCAATGACATTCAGATTGGATGCACTGCCATATTGATAAACGACATCATTGCGCATACGCATATAATCAACGCCCATCAACACGATATGGTCAACTTGCCCGGTAGCAAATTTGGCCTGCGCCTGTGTGTCTACTGCAAAGCTGGACATATGCTCTTTGGAGTTCATCACGCCACGCTTCAGCTCAGCGGAATTATCTGGATCAATGCCTAAACCATAAATAGAACGGTAGTCCACATCCATTTTCGAATAGCGCAGGTTTTGACGCACGGTCCAAACATCATCGAAAGCATGTTCAATGGCATACCCCACCATTTGCTGCTTGCGAGAAATGTTGTTATAGCCCGGCTCACCATCGTTGAAGCTGGTTGGTAACTTACCATTGACGCCATTTTGCACCGTACCTTCTTTCGGCAACCAGCCATAGAAGCCAACGCTAGGGTCATCCTGGAAACTGCTGAGGAAAGTCAAAGAAGTGCGATCATCAGGTCGCCAGCTGAAGGAAGGAGCAATAGCATAACGTTTGCTTTTCTCGCCAACCTGCTGCTGATCTTCATCGCGTGCCACACCTGTCAGACGATATGAATAAACACCCGCATCATCCAAGGCGTCACTGAAGTCAAAACCGGTCTGGAACAGATTATCTGTCCCCATTTTGAATTGAACCTCGCGCAGCGTCTCTGTTGTCGGCCGTTTACTGACCAGAGCGACCACCCCACCTGGGTTGCTTTTGCCATACAATACCGAAGACGGCCCGCGCAGCACTTCCGCCCGCTCCAAGAAGTATGGGTCAATCTGATAAATCGAATAGTTATCGTCCTGCAGCTTCAGACCATCCAGGTACATATTGGTACCTACAGAGCTGAAGCCACGAATGTTCACAGCATCATAGGCAGTGGAGGCTCCGCGATTCCCAATCATCACACCTGGGGTATAAGCCAGCGCACTTTTCACCGTATCCGGCTGACGCATGTCCATCTCTTCACGCGTCACCACGGAAACGGACTGCGGGTTCTTTTCGATCGGCGTATCGGTTTTGGTGCCGGTGGCGCTGTGTTTGGCGACATAGGTGCCGACCGGCCCCCAGGCGCTTTCCTGCTGGGCGGTGTTGCTACCGCCCACAACGGTAATCGTGTCTTCCTTGGCGGCCGGCTTGGCGTCGGCGGAAAAAGCCGGCATCGCCAGCGTGCCCAACGCCGCAGCGACGGTGATCGCTAACGCGCTGACGGGGGTGCGGCCCTGCTTGGCCGCGGATGATGAAAGACGCTTGGTCGGCATAGTTGATTTCTCTGATGAATAATTAAATGACGAATGTAAACGATAATAATTATTATAAGCGTCGCATTTTATGCAGAAGCCAAATTAAACTGCAAGCCGAATTCATAGGGCAAATAGGTTAAGGATTAGGCGCTTAGCCATGCAGTTAACAGGGAAATAAAACGAGCGGAAAAATAAAAAAAGCCCGCAACCAAGGTTACGGGCTTAATAACAAAGAAAAAATTTTCACCGGGGCCGGCGCCCCGGTAGCGATTACTGGCCGAACATATCCTTGATCCAGCCGGCGACGCCATCGCCATCTTTTTGCTCACCCGCCGCCGGTTGCTGCTGTTGCTGCACCGCCGCCTGGCTGGCCTGGCACAATCCCTGCGGATTGTCGGTCCAGACCGGGATGGTGCGCCAGCTGCCACCGCCGCAGATAAAGTTGCCGGCAGAGTCGATGCTCATCTGGTTAATGCCTTCCGGCGGCTGCAGCATCAGCGGCAGCGGCGTCTGGTTTTCCAGATAACGGCGATACAGGGTCAACGCGCCGTTGGCGCCGGTCAGCTTGGCCGGGCCGTTGTTGTCGCGTCCCACCCAGGCGATCGCCACTTCCTTGCCGTCGATGCCGGCGAACCAGCTGTCGCGCAGATCGTTGGTGGTACCGGTTTTCGCCGCCAGGTTGTAGTTCGGGAACTTCACCGACAGCGAGCGGGAAGTCCCGCGCTGTACGCCCTGCTGCATCGCGTACAGCGTCAGGTAAGCGGCCTGCGCCGGCACCATGCGTTCCGCCTGCGGGAAACTCTGGTACAGCACCGTGCCGTCTTCGGCGATCACCGAACGCACCGCCGACAGCGGCGCACGGTTACCGCCGCTGGCGATGGTCTGATACTCCTGAGCGACTTCCATCGGCGTCAGGCCGATCGCCCCCAGCAGCATCGATGGCACCGGGTTGATCTCCGCTTTCGGGATACCCAGGCGTTGCAGCGTAGCGCTGATCTGATCCAGCCCGACCGACAGGCCGAGGTTCACCGTCGGCACGTTCAGCGAGTTGGCCAACGCATCCACCAGCATCACCTGACCGCGGAATTTACGGTCATAGTTGTTCGGCTGCCAGACGGCGCCATTCGGCTGCTTCAGCGACAGCGGCGCATCCGCCAGCCAGGTGTTGAGGCGGTATTTATCCGGTTCGGACAGCGCGGTCAGGTACGTCGGCGGCTTGGCCAGCGAGCCGACCAGGCGGCGCGCCTGCATGGCGCGGTTGAAGCCGGCGAACTGCGGGTTGGCGCCGCCGACCATGGCGCGCACTTCACCGCTGAAGCGATCGACGATCACCATCGCCGCTTCCAGATCCTGCAGGTGACGCGCAGCGCGCAGCGCCGGGATGCCGTCTTCGACCGCTTTTTCCGCCGCGTCTTGCGACACCGGATCCAGCGTGGTGAAGATCTTCACGCCGGACAGGTCATTGACCTTATCGCCCAGCTTGGTCTGCAGTTCCTGACGCACCATCTGCATAAACGCCGGCTGTGGCGTAATGACGCCGCCTTTCGGCTGCACGCCCAGCGGACGCGCGCTCAGCATGTCATACAGCTCGCCGTCGATCACGCCCTGGTTCTGCAGCAGCTTGAGCACCAGGTTGCGGCGCTCCAGCGCCAGTTTCGGGTTACGCCACGGGTTGTACAGCGACGCGCCCTTGACCATGCCGACCAGCAGCGCCTGCTGATCGAGGCTCAGCTCGTCCACCGGACGGCCGAAGTAGTACAAGCTGGCCAGCGGGAAGCCGCGGATCTGGTCGCTGCCGCTCTGGCCGAGGTACACCTCGTTCAGATACAGTTCCAGAATGCGGTCCTTGCTGTAACGGTAATCCACCAGCAGCGCCATATAGGCTTCGTTAGCCTTACGCCACAGCGAACGTTCGTTGCTCAGGAACAGGTTCTTCACCAGCTGCTGCGTCAGCGTACTGCCGCCCTGCACCGCACGTCCGGCGGTCAGGTTGGCCAGCACCGCACGGCCGATGGAGTATGGGCTGATGCCGTCATGCTCATAGAAGTGGCGGTCTTCCGTGGCGATCAGCGTATCCACCAACAGATCCGGGAAACCGGAACGCGGCACGAACAGACGCTGCTCACCGTTCGGTGACTGCAGCATTGTGATAAGACGCGGATCGAGGCGGAAGAAGCCGAAGCTGCGGCCGCTGTCCAGGTTTTCAATCTTCGCCAGACGGTTGTTCTGGAAGTCGAGACGGGCGCGGATCTGCCCTTCTTTCCCATCCGGGAAGTCGAACGGGCGGCGCAGCATCTCGATACTGTTGGCCTGTACGGTAAACTCGCCCGGACGCGTCATGCGGCTGACCTGGCGATACTGCATGCCTTCCAGCAGGTTGACCATCTCCTTCTTGCTGTACGGCATGCCCGGTTCCAGGTTGACCATGCGGCCGTACACCGCCGCCGGCAGCTGCCAGACTTTGCCGTCGATACGGCTGCGGATCTGGGAATCCAGATAAACGCCATAGATCGCCAACAGGACGGCGATCACCAGGATCAGTTTGATAAACAGGCCAAGCCAACGGCGTTTTTTACGCGGCGGAGTCGCTTTTACCTTACGCGGCATGCGTTCCTCCTCCTCTTCATACTCATCATCGTCATACTCGTCTTCTTCGTAATCGTCATAATCGTCGTCTCGGCGACGGCGCGGCGGCTTGCGCGACGCGGTGCTTTTTGGTTGTTTTCCTTTGCGCCCGATGGGCTCGCGGTCATCCCCAGCCATGGCTGTTGTTCTCCGAGCTTGCCGACACTGCCGGCCATGATTAGTCGCTTAATCTGTGCCTACGCCGCAGCGCTGACCAGAAGAAACATCTGAATTCCAAACCTTAAATGATCGCGACCTACTGATATTTCTTCGTTCGGCGCGTCGGTACCGCCGTGGCCGGATCGTCCGGCCAAACGTGTTTCGGGTAGCGGCCCTTCATCTCTTTTTGCACCTCGCGATAGGCACCTTGCCAGAAGGCAGCCAGATCGCCGGTGATTTGCAACGGCCGGTGCGCCGGTGAGAGTAACTCAAGCACCACCGGGATGCGACCCTCCGCCAACATCGGGCTGCGCTGCTCGCCGAATACCTCCTGCAAACGCACCGCCAGCGCCGGCGGTTTGCCGGCCTCATAACGGATCGGCAGGCGGCTGCCGGTCGGCACAGTGTAATGAGTGGGTAGCGCATTATCCAGCCGCTGCTTTTGCTGCCAGTCCAGCAGACGGGACAGCGCCTCGGCGATGTTGACCTGCTTCAAACCGCGCAAATCGCGCACGCCGTTCAGCGACGGCAACAGCCACTGCTCCAGCGCCGCCAGCAGGGGTTCTTCGTCCATCGCCGGCCATTCCGCCTCCGGCAGCCAGGCTTGCGCGCACTGCAGGCGCACCCGCAATTGTTCGGCGGCGCCCTCCCAGTTGAGCACCGCCAGCCCCTGTGCGCGCACCCAATCGAGCAGCGCCTGCTGCAGCTCCTCATCCGCCGGTTTGGCCAGCGGCTGGGCGCGCAGCGTCAGACGGCCGATCTGCTGGCGCTTCCAGGCGCGCAGCGTGCCCTTCTCGTCATCCCACTCCACCGCCGTGCGCTGTGTGACGATCGCCGGCAGCTGTGCCGCCAGCGCGTCGATATCCACCGGCAACGCCAACAGGATACGCGCATCGGGGCTATTGTGGCCCTGCAACAGGCTGGGGACGATGAGCCAAGGCGCGCGCGACAGCGCCTCGTCCTGGTTCATCGCCGCCCCCAGACCGTTGGCCAGTAGGTAGCGGCCGTCCTGGCCTCGGCGCTGGGCGATACGATCGGTAAACGCCGTCGCCAACAGGCGCGGCGCCAGATCAACGTCGATTTGCCCCGCACGTTGCGGCAGGCGTTTGGCCAACTGCGCGGCACGCTGCCGCCAGTTCGGTTGCGGGCGGCTCAGCCAGTAGCCGATATCCATCTGCCCGCCGCGCGGCGGCTCTTCCAGCAATGCCGCCAGCAACGCCGCCGTCGCCAGGCCTTCGGCACTCAGCGCCGCGCCGGTGACCAGCATCGCCGCCAGCCGCGGCTCGCACCCCAGCGCGGCCATCTGGCGCCCCGGGGTGGTGAGTTTATCGCAGTCATCCGTTGCCCCCAACCGGTGCAGCAACGCCCTGGCCGCCGCCAATGCCGCCGCCGGAGGCGCATCAAGCCACGTAAGCTGCGCAGGATCATGGCATCCCCACTGCAGCAACTCGAGCCAGAAGCCGGTGAGATCGCTCTGTAAAATGTCCGGTTCGGCGTGTTCCGCCGCGCGCTCCGCCTGTTCTTTGGCGAACAGATGCCAGCAAAGGCCCGGCTCCAGGCGCCCGGCGCGCCCGGCACGCTGCACCATCGACGCCTGGCTGATGCGCTGCGTCGCCAGCCGCGTTAGACCGTTGCGCACGTCGTAGCGCGCCACGCGCTCCAGGCCGCTGTCCACCACCAGCCGAATGCCCTCGATCGTCAGGCTGGTTTCGGCGATGTTGGTCGCCAGCACCACCTTGCGGCGGCCAGACGCCGCCGGTTGAATTGCTTTTTGCTGCTGCGCCAATGGCAGCGCGCCATACAGTGGGCAAAGATCGGTATCGCTCGCCACCTCGCCGGTCAATCGCTCCAGCACCCGATTGATCTCCGCCACGCCCGGCAGGAACAGCAGCAAAGACCCCGGCTGTTCGGCCAGCAACCGCTTCACCGCCGCCGCTACGCCATCCTCCAGCCGCTGATGGCTGGCCAACGGCTGATACAGACGCTCAACCGGGAAGCTACGCCCCTCGGACACCACCACCGGCGCTTCCGGCAGCAGCTGCGACAGGCGAGCGTTGTCCAGGGTGGCCGACATGATCAGCAGTTTCAGATCGTCGCGCAGCCCTTGCTGCACGTCGAGCAGCAGCGCCAGCGCCAGATCGGCCTGCAGGCTGCGTTCGTGGAACTCATCGAGGATCACCAGCGACACGTCCTGCAGTTCGGCGTCCTGCTGCAGCATGCGGGTGAGAATGCCTTCCGTCACCACTTCCAGCCGGGTTTGCGGCCCGCTTTTACTTTCGGCGCGCATGCGGTAGCCCACGGTCTGGCCGGGCTCCTCCCCCAGTTGCTGCGCCAGGCGATAGGCGACGTTTTTCGCCGCCAGCCGCCGCGGCTCCAGCATGATAATGCGCCCCGGCAACCCGGCCTTAGCCAGGATCTGCAGCGGCAGCCAGGTGGATTTACCGGCGCCGGTCGGGGCGTGCAACAGCACCTGAGAAGCGGACTGCAACGCAGCCAGCAACTCATCAAGCACCGCGCTGACGGGCAATGAAGACACTGAACTCTCCGTGGTGGTTAACGTTAAACGGCGTACAGTGTAGCATTAGCTTTGTCCCCGTAACCTTTCAAACTGCGGCGGCGTTAGCTATAGTACGGAGCTCGTCCATGCGTCCCGCTTCGCGCGAGACCGTTGCAAGCCGCATCCATGTCTGTCCCGACGGATTTGTCATTATTTACCGAGCCCCCATGTCCAATTCGCGCCGCCTATTTTTCGCCCTGTCCTTGCCTGATGCCCTGCAACAGCAGGTGATCCGCTGGCGCGCCGAGGCGTTTGCGCCGGAGGCCGGCCGACCGGTGGCGGCGGCTAATTTGCACCTGACGCTGGCGTTTCTCGGCGAGGTCACCGCGCAGAAAGAGCTGGCGCTGCGCAAACTGGCCGGCCGCATCGTGCAACCCGGCTTCAGCATGCGGCTCGACGATCTCGGCCATTGGCCGCGCCCCGGCGTAGTCTGGCTCGGCACCCGCCGCGCGCCGCGCGGGCTGCTGCAGCTGGCCGAGCTGCTGCGTTCGCAGGCCGCCCGCAACGGCTGCCATCAAAGCGCGCTGCCGTTCCATCCGCACATCACGCTGCTGCGCGCCGCCACCCAGCCGGTGGCGATCCCGCCGGCGACGCCGGGCTGGGCGTTCAGCGCCGACGCCTTTTCCTTATATGAGTCGGTGTTCGAAAACGGCCGCACCCGCTATCAACACCTCGAACAGTGGCCGTTGGCCAAGCAGGCATCCGCATGATTTTCTCTCCACCGCTGCGTTCCGCCACGCTGATCAAACGTTACAAACGCTTTCTGGCGGACGTGATCACCCCGGAAGGGGAAACCTTTACGCTGCACTGTGCCAATACCGGCGCCATGACCGGCTGCGCCACGCCCGGCGACACCGTTTGGTACTCCACCTCGGACAATCCCAAGCGCAAATACGCCCACAGTTGGGAGCTGACCCATACCCAACAGGGACACTGGATCTGCGTCAACACCCTGCGCGCCAACGCGCTGGTGCGCGAGGCGATAGAACATAATTTAATCAATGAATTATCCGGTTACAGTAAAATTAGCAGCGAAGTGAAATACGGCAGTGAAAACAGCCGTATCGATTTGTTATTACAGGCAGAAAGTCGGGTTAACTGCTATATTGAAGTTAAGTCAGTCACATTACTGCAACAACAACGTGGTTACTTTCCTGATGCGGTAACGCTCAGAGGGCAAAAGCACCTGCGTGAGTTGCTCAGCGTGGTTGAAAGCGGGCAACGGGCGGTGTTGTTCTTTGCCGTGTTACACAGCGGTATTGAGCAGGTCGCACCGGCACATCATATAGATGAGCGCTATGCGGCGCTGTTGGCACAGGTCCGGCAGTTGGGAGTGGAAGTGGTTTGTTACGGGGCAAAGTTATCACCTGACGGTATTTATCTCTGCGATAAGCTGCCGTTTTTTATCGATTAGCGCAGTCGGGTCCCTATAAATAGACAACCGGCCAGCACGATCGCCAAATACGCCCTCCTTCACACGATTGTCAAGCGGGCGACAGGAATAATTGCCAACCTACCTTCCTTCTGTTATTTATAGCGGCCTGTTTTTCCCCCGCATTGGGGATTCGATAGTGCGTGTGTATGTAGGAGAAGCAACATGCAAGAAGGGCAAAACCGTAAAACCTCGTCCTTGAGCATTCTCGCCATCGCTGGGGTGGAGCCGTACCAAGAGAAGCCGGGCGAAGAGTACATGAACGACGCCCAGTTGTCGCATTTCAAGCGCATTCTTGAAGCGTGGCGCAACCAGCTCAGGGACGAAGTGGACCGTACTGTATCGCATATGCAAGAAGAGGCAGCCAACTTCCCTGATCCGGCCGACCGTGCTACTCAGGAAGAAGAGTTCAGCCTTGAACTGCGTAACCGTGACCGTGAACGCAAACTGATCAAAAAGATCGAGAAAACGCTAAAGAAAGTGGAAGACGATGATTTCGGCTACTGCGAATCTTGCGGCGTGGAGATCGGCATTCGTCGCCTCGAAGCGCGTCCGACCGCCGATCTGTGCATCGACTGCAAGACGCTGGCTGAGATCCGCGAAAAGCAGATGGCCGGCTAATACCGTTGTTACCGCTGCGGCGTGCGCACCTGCGTGCGCCGCACAGAGAAAAAGGGAACCTCTCCCCTCTGATATGCAAGAAAGTCATTATGTGGGGCGCTTTGCCCCATCGCCTTCCGGGGATCTGCATTTCGGTTCGCTGATTGCCGCTCTGGGAAGCTACCTTCAGGCTCGCGCCCAACGCGGGCAGTGGCTGGTTCGCATCGAAGATATCGACCCGCCGCGCGAAGTCCCCGGCGCCGCCGCTCGCATCCTGTCCGCGCTGGAACATTATGGTCTCCACTGGGACGGCCAGGTCATCTATCAATCCCAACGTCACGACGCCTATCGCGCCGCGCTGGATCTGTTGCAGCGCCAGGGGCTCAGCTATTACTGCACCTGCACCCGCAGCCGCATCCAGCAGATCGGCGGGTTGTACGACGGCCACTGCCGCGATTTGCAGCTCGGCCCGCAGGGCGCCGCCATCCGCTTGCGCCAGACCGCGCCCGTTTACGGGTTCCACGATCGCCTGCAGGGGGAGTTACACGCCGATCCGGCGCTGGCGGGGGAAGATTTTATCATTCGCCGCCGCGACGGGCTGTTCGCCTACAACCTGGCGGTGGTGATCGACGACCATTTTCAGGGCGTGACCGAGATTGTGCGTGGCGCCGACCTGATCGAACCGACGGTGCGCCAAATCGCCCTCTACCGCCAGCTGCAGGCGCCGGTGCCCGCCTATGTGCATCTGCCGCTGGCGTTGGGCGCCAACGGCATCAAGCTGTCGAAGCAAAACCATGCGCCGGCGTTGCCCGCCGGCGATCCGCGCCCGGTGCTGATCGCCGCGCTGAAATTTCTGCGCCAACCGCTGCCGGAAAGCTGGCAAGATCTTGACCTGCCATTATTATTGAGCTGGGCGGTCGCACATTGGCGGTTGGAAAACGTGCCGCGTCAGGAGGCTATCCCTCTGGATGAAAACACGCCGGCATTCTCAAAGGAGCCATGGTGAGCTATGATTAGCCGCTATTTTTTATTAGCTCCATTTTTATCAGTCACTATCGAGGTGTACCATTTTTACCCGAGTAGCCAACTTCTGTCGTAAGGTACTGACCCGCGATGACAAGCTGCCCCGCGACGACGCGGCGGCCGGCGATAAAAACGTAGTCCGCGAAGAGCGTGCCGCGGCGCCAAGCCGCCCTGCGCCGCAGCCGCGCGCCGCCGATAACGGCAGCAACGCCCCTGCCCGCCGCTCAACGCCGCGCAAGCGTCCGCCTTTTCCTATCGCCGAGAGCAACGACTCGATGACCGTGATCCCGCGCGAACAGCACTCGATTTCCCGCAAAGACATCAGCGAAAATGCGCTGAAAGTGCTTTACCGCCTGAACAAGTCCGGCTACGAAGCCTATCTGGTCGGCGGCGGCGTGCGCGATCTGTTGCTCGGCAAAAAGCCGAAAGACTTCGACATCACCACCAACGCTACGCCGGAGCAAGTGCGCAAGCTGTTCCGCAACTGCCGCCTGGTCGGCCGCCGCTTCCGCTTGGCGCACGTGATGTTCGGGCCGGAGATCATCGAAGTGGCCACCTTCCGCGGCCACCACGAACAGAATCAGGAATCCGACAAGAACTCGTCCCAACAGGCGCAAAACGGCATGCTGCTGCGCGACAACATCTTCGGCTCGATCGAGGAAGACGCCCAGCGCCGTGATTTCACCATCAACAGCCTGTACTACGGCGTGGCGGATTTCACCCTGCGCGATTACGTCGGCGGCCTGAACGACCTGAAACAGGGCGTGATTCGCCTGATCGGCGATCCGGAAACCCGCTACCGCGAAGATCCGGTGCGCATGCTGCGCGCGGTGCGCTTCGCCGCCAAGCTGGATATGCGCATCAGCGAAGAAACCGCCGAGCCGATCCCGCGCCTGGCCTCGCTGCTGCATGAGATCCCGCCGGCGCGCCTGTTCGAAGAATCCCTCAAGCTGCTGCAGGCGGGTTACGGTTTCCAGACCTACCTGAAGCTGTGCGAATACCAGCTGTTCCAACCGCTGTTCCCGCTGATCGCCCGCAACTTCACGCCGAACCACGATACGCCGATGGAGCGCATTCTGGCGCAGGTGCTGAAAAACACCGATCACCGTCTGCAGAACGACATGCGCGTCAACCCGGCCTTCTTGTTTGCCGCCATGCTGTGGTACCCGCTGCTGGAGCATGCGCAGAAGCTTGCGCAGGAAAGCGGCCTGGCTTACTACGACGCTTTCGCACTGGCGATGAACGACGTACTCGACGAGCAGTGCCGTTCGCTGGCCATCCCGAAACGCATCACCACGCTGGTGCGCGATATCTGGCAGCTGCAGTTGCGCCTGTCCCGCCGCCAGGGCAAACGCGCGCACAAGCTGATGGAGCACCCGAAATTCCGCGCCGCCTATGATCTGCTGGCGCTGCGTGCGGAAGTGGAAGAGAATCAGGAGATGCTGCGTCTGGCCGAGTGGTGGGGCGAATTCCAGGACGCCACGCCGGCGCGGCAGAAAGCCATGCTGAGCACCCTGGGGGACGATCCGGCGCCGCGTCGCGCACGTCAACGCCGCCCTCGCCGCCGGGCACCGCGTAAAGAAGGGGCATAATGATCCGCGTTTATATCGCGCTGGGCAGCAACCTGGCGCAGCCGCTGCAACAGGTTAAAGCCGCACTGGAGGCGCTGGAGCATCTCCCGCGCACCCGGCTGGTCACCTGTTCTTCGTTTTACCGCACCAAGCCGCTGGGGCCGCAAAACCAGCCGGACTTTCTCAACGCGGTGGTGGCGCTGGATACCCTGTTGCCGCCCGAACAGCTGCTCGACCATACCCAGGCGATAGAACGTAATCAGGGGCGCGTGCGCAAGGATGAACGCTGGGGGCCGCGCACGCTCGATCTGGACATCATGCTGTACGGCGACAAGGTGATCCATACCGAGCGCCTGACGGTGCCGCATTACGGCCTGAAAGAGCGCGAATTCATGCTCTACCCGCTGGCGGAAATCGCCCCCGACCTGATTTTCCCCGATGGCGAGCCACTCGCCAGCTGCCTCAAGCGCGTGCCGGAAAACGGCATGGCGCTGTGGCACCAAAGTAAAAAGTGACCGCGGGGTCTAGAGCAGATAAAGCTTGAGTTGCGCCACCGCGGCCAGCAGCATCACCGCCATCAAACAGCCGAATATCCGCCTCACCCACCGCAGCCTTCGTTCCTGCGCTTCCGGCCCCGTAGCCTCTCTCCCGCGTGACCAGACAAACATCACCAACGCAAACGCCAGCATCAAAAAACCGCTCCCAGCCAACAGCAAACTGCCCGACACCATGCCGGCACGCAGCGACAACAGCCCGACTACCGCCATCGTCAGCGCGGTACGCCCCCAGGCCAGGCGGGTGCGTTCAGGTTGCAAGCCAGGATCGCGCGGCGGCGTTTCCATCGTTGAGTGCATCACACGCCGAAACTCAGAATAACCGCCACCAGCGCCAGGGCGATGACGACCACAAACAGAGTCAATAACCACAGCATGCGGGTATAAGGCATGTCGCTCTCATGACGCATGGCTTTCTCATTGGCCTTCCAGCGACGATAGGCCATTAGCCCCAGCACCACAGCCCCCAGCGTCAAAGCAACCGCCAGCCCCTGACGGATGGCAGCCGTGCCAAACTCGGAGGCAAACTGATTGATGCCGACTGCACCCGCCATAAACGCCAGTGCAGTGCGGATCCAAGCCAGAAAGGTGCGCTCATTGGCTAAAGAAAAGCGGTAGTCTGGCGTTTTACCCTTGGCCCACCATTTTAACGGGCGATTTGACGATGGCTGGTTCATGATTTCCCTTGAACATGTAAAACCTTTCCGAAACAGAACCCTCGCACAATAAACAATTCACCCACCGTTTGCCATTCGCGATATGGGTTCTGTGGGGTTCGTCTTACAGCGCCAGCCGCGCAACGAACCCGCCCGCCGGGCGATTGGCGAAACTGACCTGTAGACCATGCAAGCCGGCGATACGCTGCACGATCGAGAGCCCCAGCCCGCTGCCGGTTTGCTCCTGCCCCGGCGGGCGATAGAAGCGCTCTCCGAGCCGCGCCAGATGTTCCGTGGTGACCCCGGGACCGTCGTCCTCCACCGTCAGCGAGCGTTCGCTCAGCGTCACGGTAACGACGCCGCCCTGCGGGGTGTAGCGCACCGCGTTATCCAGCAGGTTGCGCAATAGCAGCGATAGCAGCAAAGTTTCCCCCTGACGCGGCGGCGGCGTTCCCCGGTGTTCATAGCGTAGCGTCACGCCCGCCGCATAGGCCTGCCGATCCTGCTCCGCCAGGGTCATCGTCACCAGATCGTTCCAGTCGATCGGCACCAGTTCGGCCAGATCCGACAGCGAATCCAGCCGCGACAGCGTCAGCAGCTGATCCACCAGCCGGGTGGCGCGATCGATGCCGAGCGTCAGATTGTCCAGCGCGTGCTCGCGCATCGGCGCATCATCCCCCGCCAGTTGCACCACTTCGGTCTGCACCCGCAGCGCCGCCAGCGGGCTGCGCAACTCGTGCGCGGCATCGGAGGTGAAGCGCCGCTCGCGCACCAGCAGAGCGTTGATGCGGGCGAACAGCGCATTGAGCGCATCCACCAGCGGGCGCACCTCGGTCGGCACCTGGCGCGCGTCCAGCGGCGTCGCGTCATCAGGTGCGCGCCGGCGCAAACCGGCCGCCACCGTGCGCAGCGGCCGCAGCTCGCGCCCGACCATCAGCGCGATCAGCAGCATCAGCACCGGCAGCGTCGCCAGCCAGGGCACCAGTTGGCCGGTCACCATGCCCAGCGCCATATCGCGCCGGTAATCCCACTCCTGGCCGACCACGATGCGGTAGCGCCCGTCCGGGCTGGTCAACCATACCAGGCGCCAACTGTCGTCATCGCCTTTGCGCTCGCCGTCGGTAAAACCTTCACGCTCCCCGTCAAACAGGAAGTCGGCGCCGTTCTCGCCGTCGTTGAGCAGCATCTTGCCTTGGCGATCGAAGATGGCGAACGCCAGCGCGTCGTCGTCCTGCTCGCCGCGCTTGCCGTGATGCACCAGCTTCTTGGTTTTCGGCAGGCTGCGCGCACTTTCATCGGCCAGCAGATCGCCGAGGTTGGCGGTCGCCAGCCGTTTGGCGAACAGCATCTGTTGGGTGTCGAACACTTCGTTGATAGTGTTGCGCGACATCACCCAGGCCACCACGCTGGCGGTGCTCCAGGTCAGCAGCGCCAGCAGGCTGAAGATCAGGATCAGGCGCAGCCGCAAGCTGAGACGCTTCACGGCGCATCCCCCAGCGTGTAACCCACGCCGTGGATGGTACGGATGAAGCCGTTGCCCAGCTTGCGCCGCAAGTGGTGAATATGCACCTCCACCGCATTGCTGCTCACCTCGTCGTCCCAGTTGTACAGCTTCTCCTGAATCAGTGGCCGCGCCAGCACCCGCCCCTTGTTGTGCAGGAACAGCTCCAGCACCGCCAATTCGCGCGGCGTCAGCGTCACCGGCTCGCCGTTGCAGCTCACGCTGCGGGTGGCGGTGTCGAACACCACGTTGCCGTGCGTCAGCTGCGGCATCAGTTGGCCGTGGCGACGACGGATCAGCGCCTGCAGGCGCGCCGCCACTTCGGCCAGCGCGAACGGCTTGCACAGATAATCGTCGGCGCCGCTTTGCAGCCCGCTGACCCGCTGCTCCAGCGCGTCGCGGGCGGTGAGGATCAGGACCGGCACGTCCTGCCCGGCCTGGCGCCACTGGCGCAGCAGATCCAGGCCGTCGAGGCCCGGCAGGCTGAGATCGAGGATCACCGCGTCGTACGGCGCACTGTCCAGCGCATTTTTGCCGACGGCGCCGTCGGTGAACCAGTCCAGATTGAAGCCGAGTTTGGTCAGCCCGGCCTTGATGCCATCCCCGATCAGTTTGTCATCTTCGATCAGCAAAATTCGCATGAGTATCCCTTTTGAGTCTTGGCGCCATTGCACCACAAGGTTCTTAAGAACCGCTTAAGCATGGCGATCCGCGCTACCCACCCCGATCGGGTTACAGTAGAATGACTGCACTTTTTTGCAGCCTGGGCCTGCGTACGCCGCACGGCCCGTTTCAGGAGACGTTGTGATGAAACCCACCACCGTGACCCACTTGCGCCAGTGGAAACAGGAGCAACGCAAGTTTGCTACCCTTACCGCCTACGATGCCAGCTTTGCCAAACTGTTTGAAGAGCAAGGCATCAAAGTCCTGTTGGTGGGCGATTCGCTGGGCATGACGCTGCAGGGCCACGACTCCACGCTGCCGGTCACCGTCGCCGACGTGGCCTACCACACTCGCGCCGTGCGCCGCGGCGCGCCGGCCTGCCTGCTGCTGGCCGATCTGCCGTTCATGAGTTACGCCACCCCGGAACAGACCTTCGCCAATGCCGCCGAGCTGATGCGCGCCGGTGCCAACATGGTGAAACTGGAAGGCGGCAGCTGGCTGTGCGACACGGTGAAAATGCTCGCCGAGCGTGCAGTGCCGGTGTGCGGCCACCTGGGCCTGACGCCGCAGTCGGTCAACGTGTTCGGCGGCTATAAGGTACAAGGACGCGACGAACTGGCCGCCAAACAGCTGTTGCAGGACGCACAGAATCTGGAACTGGCCGGCATTCAGCTGCTGGTGCTGGAATGCGTGCCGACCGAGCTGGCGCGCCAGATTACCGAAGCGTTGTCCATTCCGGTCATCGGCATCGGCGCCGGCAACGGCACCGACGGCCAGATCCTGGTGATGCACGACGCCTTCGGCATCACCGGCGGCCATACGCCGAAGTTCGCCAAGAACTTCCTGGCGCAGAGCGGTGATATCCGCACGGCGGTGCAGCACTACATTCAGGAAGTGGAGCAAGGCCTCTACCCGGCGGCTGAACACTCTTTTAACTAAGCGATGGTTCCAGGAGTCACCCAATGATTATTATCGAAACCCTGCCGATGCTGCGTCAGCAGATCCGCCGCTGGCGCCAGGAAGGCAAACGCATCGCGCTGGTGCCGACCATGGGCAACCTGCACGACGGCCATATGACGCTGGTCGATGAAGCGCGCGCCCGCGCCGACGTGGTGGTGGTGAGCATCTTCGTCAACCCGATGCAGTTCGATCGGCCGGACGATCTGGCGCGCTATCCGCGCACGCTGCAGGAAGACAGCGAGAAGCTGACCCGCCGCGGCGTCGATCTGGTGTTCGCGCCGGCCCCGGCTGCGGTCTATCCGCAGGGGCTGGAGCAGCAGACTTACGTCGACGTGCCGGGCATCTCCAGCATCCTGGAAGGCGCAAGCCGGCCGGGCCACTTCCGTGGCGTTTCCACCATCGTCAGCAAGCTGTTCAACCTGGTGCAGCCTGATTTAGCCTGCTTCGGCGAGAAGGATTACCAACAGCTGGCGCTGATCCGCAAAATGGTGGCGGACATGGGTTACGACATCGACATCGTCGGCGTGCCGACCGTGCGCGCCAAAGACGGCCTGGCCCTCAGCTCGCGCAACGGCTACCTGACCGCCGAAGAGCGCAAGATCGCTCCGCAGCTGAGCAAGATCATGAACGCGCTGGCGCAGCAGTTGGCCAATGGCGAACGCCATGTCGAAGAGCTGCTGGAGCAGACCGCCGAGCAGCTGCGCGCCGCCGGCTTTACGCCGGATGAGCTGTTTATTCGCGACGCCGACAGCCTGCAGCCGCTGACGGTGGACAGCCAGCGGGCGGTGGTGCTGATGGCCGCCTGGCTGGGCAAGGCGCGTCTTATCGACAATCAGCAGGTCGACCTGACGCTGTAAGCCATTTTTTATACTATCGTCACCCTGAAATCCAGGCCATTGGTAGACAACGGCGGGGCAATCGGTGACGATAGAGATTGCAGGGATGCAGGAGAGATGTTCAACCCCAGCGCCTGTGAAGGCCGATATTCAGTTAGGTAAAGCTATGATACGTACTATGCTGCAAGGCAAGCTGCATCGCGTCAAAGTCACTCAGGCTGACTTGCACTATGAAGGGTCCTGCGCCATCGACCAGGATTTCCTGGAGGCCGCCGGCATTCTGGAATATGAAGCGATCGATATTTACAACGTGGATAACGGCCAGCGCTTCTCCACCTACGCCATCGCCGCCGAGCGCGGTTCGCGCATCATTTCGGTCAACGGCGCCGCCGCGCGCTGCGCCTGCGTGGGCGATAAGCTGATCATCTGCTCCTATGTGCAAATGACCGACGCCGACGCCCGCCAACACCATCCGAAAGTCGCCTATTTCGAAGGTGACAACAACCTGCAGCGCAAGGCGAAAGCCGTGCCGGTTCAGGTCGCCTGACACTAAAACGGGCGCCTTACGCGCCCGTTCTTCCTTACTGCACCACCACCGTGCCCGGCTTGTTGGCTATCCGATCCGCCATGGTCTGGATCGAGTCGGTGCGCAGAATATACAGCCGCTTCAGCGTATAGGGGTTATCCCCCGGTTTCACCTTGCCCTGCACCGTGGTCACCGCCAGATGGAAACCGGCATCCTGCGCCGCCTGGATCGCCCGCTGGTTATAGCCGCCGAACGGGTAGGACAGATACAGCACGTGCGGGTTGAACTGCGACAGCGCGCGGCGCGAGCGCTCAAAATCGAACTCGATATTGTGCAGCGAGCGGCTCAGCAAAATCGGCTGGCGATTGCCGTCGGTGCGATGCAGGAAGTGGGTGTGCGACTGCACGTCGAACACGTCCTGAATCTGCTTCAGCTCCGAGACGCTCATAAACTGCAGCGAGTCCGGGTTCCATTTCTGCGGGTGGCGCTTGATGCGCGAAGAGATGATGAACGCCGTCGCGCGGAAACCGTAATCCTTCAGCACCGGATAAGCGTAGCGATAAACCGACTTCAGCCCGTCGTCGAAGGTCAGCACGATCGCCTTGCCCGGCAGGTTGATCTGGTTCTTCAGGTAGGCTTCCAGCTGATACAGCGAAATGGTGTCGTAACCCGCCTGCTTCAGGTAGGTCATCTGGTTGCTGAACGCCACGTCTGAGGTGGTGGTCGAGGTGTGGCGGAAGCGCTTGTTCTCTTCGTTTTTCAGCAGGTGGTGGTAAGTCAGCACCGGTATGCCGTTATCGATCTCGCAGTCCAACTCATTGACGAACCCCAGCCGATCGCCGATGTTGACCTCGTACCAGGTGTTGTTGAGCCGATCCTTCAGCTTGCCGATGATCGGGTAGCGCAGGTTGCCTTCCAGCGTGCCGAAGACCTCGCTGTCCTTGTCCGCCGCGGTGTAAACGTCGATCGTTTTTTGGGTGATCAGGTTCTGGTTGGTCAGCGGTTTGTTCAGCTCGCCCAGATCGTCTTGCACCTTGCGCGACTTCTTCAGCTCACGCACGTCGTCTTTATCGATAAAGCCGGTACCGTGCCCGAATTTGAATTCGTAGTATTCCGCATCCGCCGGGAACACCTGGATCAGCTGCCCGCGCTTCACTTCCCCGACCGGGATCACATGCTCGCCCACCAACGCATAGACTTCGCTGTCGCGCTGCGCTTCCATGTATTCAGATTTAACCGCGCTGTCTTCCGACAGCAGATTCGCCAGGCTCACAGGGGAAACCAACGACATCAGAATGCCGAGTAACCCAGCCGCTAACTTGTATTGAGGCCGCATGATGATGTTCTGCTTACGAGTGCGTAATGACAAAAGTGAAGGAAATGTGGAGCGCCAGCATAGCACGATTTGAACAACGGGGAACTAGCGGTTATTTGAGCAATTCTATTGATTTACGCGCCGCCTGCGCCAAATCAAGAAAGCGCCCCCGCCGGGAAAGCGGGGGCACGATACGATCAGCTGCGCAGACCGCGGCCGCGCTCGATCAGATACCAGGACAGCAGATAGAACACCGCGATAAACGCCACCAGCACCGCCATGGTAAACGCCAGCGGCACGTCGTTGATGCCGAGGAAACCGTAACGGAAACCGCTGATCATATAGACGATGGGGTTCAACTTGGACACCGCCTGCCAGAATGGTGGCAGCAGCGACAGCGAATAGAACACCCCGCCCAGGTAGGTCAGCGGCGTCAGGACGAAGGTCGGGATCAGGCTGATGTCGTCGAAGGTGGTCGCGAACACCGCGTTGATCAGCCCCGCCAGCGAGAACAGGATCGCCGTCAGCAACAGCGTCAGCGCAATCACCCACCAGGCGTGTACCTGCAGCGGCACGAAGAACAGCGAGATGATGGTCACCAGCACGCCGACGCAGATGCCGCGCGCCACGCCGCCGCCGACATAGCCGGCGATCACCACGTGGGTCGGCACCGGTGCCACCAGCAGTTCTTCAATGTTGCGCTGGAACTTGGCGCTGAAGAACGACGAGGCGACGTTGGCGTAGGAGTTGGTGATCACCGCCATCATGATAAGGCCGGGCACGATGAACTGCATGTAGCTGAAGCCGTGCATATCGCCGATGCGCGAACCGATCAGATTGCCGAAGATGATGAAGTACAGCGTCATGGTGATCACCGGCGGCACCAGGGTCTGGATCCAGATGCGCGCGAAGCGGTTCACCTCTTTGGCCCAGATGCTCTGTAAGGCCACCCAATACAAACGCGTCATGCTTTTTCTCCATTGCCGTTAACCAGGGTGACAAACAGCTCTTCCAGGCGGTTCGCCTTATTGCGCATGCTCAGCACCTGCACGCCCTGCGCGCTCAGCTGGGCGAACAGGCCGTTCAGCCCTTGCTCGCGCATCACCTCCACTTCCAGCGTGGAGGTATCCGTCAGGCGGCTGTGGTAACCGTCCAACTTCGGCAGCGGGCTCTTCGCCGCCAGATCGAGGATAAAGGTTTCCGACTTCAGCTTGGCCAGCAGCCCCTTCATCGAGGTGTTTTCCACCAGTTCCCCGTTCTGGATGATGCCAATGTTGCGGCACAGCATCTCCGCCTCTTCCAGATAGTGGGTGGTAAGAATGATGGTGGTGCCCTGGGCATTCAGCTCTTTCAGGAAGCCCCACATCGAACGGCGCAGCTCGATATCCACCCCGGCGGTCGGCTCATCGAGGATCAGCAGTTTCGGCTGATGCATCAACGCGCGAGCGATCATCAGGCGGCGCTTCATGCCGCCGGACAGCATGCGGGCGCGCTCGTTGCGCTTGCCCCACAGATCCAGCTGATTGAGGTATTTTTCGGCGCGCGCCATCGCTTCACGCCGCGTGACGCCGTAGTAACCCGCCTGGTTCACCACGATCTGCAACACGGTCTCGAACGGGTTGAAGTTGAACTCCTGCGGCACCAGGCCGAGCTGGCGCTTGGCGTTGACGATGTCTTTATCGATGTCGTAACCGAACACCCGCACGCTGCCGGCGGTTTTGTTCACCAGCGAGCTGATGATGCCGATGGTGGTGGATTTACCGGCACCGTTTGGCCCCAAAAGGGCATAAAAGTCCCCCGCCTCGACGCTCAGGTCGATGCCGCGCAGCGCCTTGACGCCACCGGCGTAAGTCTTGGTCAGCTGCGCTAATTCCAGTGCATAATTCATATGTAAAATAGTACCTTATGACGATGAGTAGGCCGCCGCGCCCCTGTCTGCGAGGCTTGAAACAATAACGATAATCCTAGCATCGGCGACGTTTCCACTGAGTCGAATCCGTGCGGAAAATGAGGCTGCACCACTGTTCCGATTTCCAAATTGTGACGCTTACCCTATATTACCCCAACGCAATCTGTTCGTTACGAGTCAATAACCTCCATGAAAGAAATCGAAGAGCTTATCGCCAACAACCATGCCTGGTCGGCCAATATCAGTCAGGAAGACCCGGAATTTTTTGAACGTTTAGCCCAGGCGCAAAAGCCCCGTTTCTTATGGATTGGTTGCTCTGACAGCCGCGTTCCCGCCGAACGCCTGACCGGCCTCGAGCCGGGTGAACTGTTCGTCCATCGCAACGTGGCGAACCTCGTTATCCATACCGATCTTAACTGCCTGTCGGTGGTGCAGTATGCGGTAGATGTGCTGGAAGTCGAACACATCATCATCTGCGGCCACCTGGGCTGCGGCGGCGTGCAGGCGGCGGTGGAAAACCCGGAGCTGGGGTTGATCGACAACTGGCTGCTGCACATTCGCGATCTGTGGTACAAGCACAGCTCGCTGCTGGGCGAACTACCGCCGGAGCAGCGTTTCGACATGCTGTGCAAGATCAACGTCATTGAGCAGGTGTACAACCTGGGCCACTCCACCATCATGCAGTCCGCCTGGAAGCGCGGCCAGAAGGTGATGATCCACGGTTGGGTGTACGGCATTCAGGACGGCCGTCTGCGCGATATGGAAGTGCTGGCGACCAGCCGCGAGAGCCTGGAGATGGGCTACCGCAAAGCGATAGCCAAACTGAAGCAGGATAAAGGCATCTAACCCCGCCGCGGGCGCGGCAGGCCGCGCCCCACATCAATTACTCGTCCAGCAGCACCACTTTGCCGACGTACGGCAGGTGACGGTAGCGCTGAGCGTAGTCGATGCCATACCCCACCACGAACTCATCCGGGATCGAGAAGCCAACATATTCGACCGGCACCTGCACTTCACGGCGCTCAGGCTTGTCCAGCAAGGTGCAAATCGCCAGCGATTTCGGCCCGCGCAGCGCCAAAATCTCGCGCACTTTGTTCAGCGTGTTGCCGGAATCGATGATGTCTTCCACAATCAGCACGTCTTTGCCGCGAATGTCTTCGTCCAGATCCTTGAGGATCTTCACGTCGCGGGTGGTGGACATGCCGCTGCCGTAGCTGGAGGCCGTCATAAAGTCGACTTCGTGCGGCACGTCGATCGCGCGGCAGAGATCGGCCATGAACATGAAGGAGCCGCGCAGCAACCCGACCAGCACCATGTCGCTGCCGCTGTCGCGGTAATGTTCGGTGATCTGGCGGCCAAGTTCGGCGATACGGGTCTTAACTTCCTGCTCGGAAATCATTACGTCTACAGTGTGTTTCATAGTATTCAGGTCAGTTGCCGGAAGAAAGGCGCAGAGTTTAGCATAGGCCGTTACGACTTGCCTCTCTCCCGGACAGGGGAGTTTTCTTTATTAAGGGTATTCCTGACGAGCGTGCAGGACACTCACTATTTCAATATGTGCAGCCAGCACGCGGTAAACCACAATGTAATTAGGATGAACAACCATTTCACGAGTCCCGTTCACCCTGCCTGGCCTGAATAGATAAGGATGTTCCGCTAACGGGATAACCGACTCTTCAATGCGTTGCAACAAAGCCTCTGCGGCAAGTGGATTTCGCTCAGCGATAAAAGCCAGCAGCGTATATAAACCCGTTTTTGCTTCGTCAGTCCATTTGACGGTTAACATAAGGGTCAGGCCGATTTTCTTTTGGCTTTTGCCTGCTCGATAATGTGACGAGCGCCGGCCATGACTTCGTCATGGGGAATACGGGGGGAGTCGCTATTGATGGAAGATTCCACGGTGCTTCTGAACCAACGATCGTAGCTATCAGCCTGCTCTTGAGTCTCAAACTCAGAAACGATGGGATCCAATTTTGTCGGCATGACGCACTCCTCAACAGCTGATATTTTAATCAGTATAACGGCTTCCTTTCATTGAACCAAGCGGTGGCGACGCGAGCGCGCCACCACCGGAGCACCGGGCCGCCATCAATCGGCGACGGTGAAGCCCATCATCATGCCGGTATCTTCATGTTCCAACAGGTGGCAGTGGGCCATGTACGCATGTTCGCTGCTGGCCGGATGGTCAAAACGCACCAGCACTTCACTGCGCCATCCTTCGACGCGCACCGTGTCCTTCCAGCCGCTGCGATGCGCCGCCGGCGGTTTGCCGTTTTCCGACAAGATGCGGAACTGGGTGCCGTGAATGTGGAACGGGTGCAACATCATGTCGCCCTCGCCGGAAATGGTCCACTTTTCATACTGGCCCCGTTTGGCGGCGAACATCGGCTTGTTCATATCGAAGGCCTTGCCGTTGATCATGTTGCCGTGGCTGAAATCGAATGGTTTGGCTTTGCCCTGCGCGCCACCGTGATCCATCCCGGCCATATTGCCATGATCCATGCCCTTCATGTTACCCATGTTGCCATGGTCCATGCCCTTCATGTTACCCATGTTGCCATGGTCCATGCCCTGCATGCCGCCCTTCTCCATGCCTTTCATGTTGCCATGGTCCATGCTCTGCATGCCGCCCTTCTCCATGCCTTTCATATCTGCGCCGCCCGTCGCGCCATGATTCATGCTCATGCCGGCCATCGCCTGGTGACCATAGCGATCCATCAGCGCCTGCATACCGAGCATATCCAGCTGCGGATCCATCATCAGCTGCAGCCAACGCTCCTGGATGCCGGTGGTGGCAGGCAACGTCGGCAGCTTCACCAGGCTGTCCGGCATGGTTTTGATGCCCTGCGCCAGCGACGGCTGAATGCGCAACACCGGCAGCGCTTGATCGAACGGCGCCAGCGTCATGCCCATCTGCTTCACCGGCAGCGTCACGATATCGAACGCTTTCCCATCCGAGGCATCGACCAACACTTCAAAGCGTTCGCCCATCAGCATCGGCAGCTCGGTCAGTTTCACCGGCTCCGCCAGGAAACCGCCGTCGCTGGCGATGACATACAGCGGGCGGTTGTCACTGGCCGCCAGATTCAGCGAGCGGGCGTTGCAGCCGTTGAGGAAACGCAGGCGCAGCCAACCGCGCGGCGCCAGATGTTGTGGATACTGCGCGCCGTTGGTGAACATGCGGTCGCCAAACCAGCCCACCGCCGCACTCATCACGTCCAGGCGGTATTCGATCTGCGCGTCTTTGCCCAGCCGCTTATCCTGCAGGATCACCGGAATATCATCCTGTCCCCAGGTTTTCGGCAGCGGCAGTTTGGCGCTCTCTTCGTCTTCCAGCAGCACCAGCCCCGCCAGCCCCATCATGACCTGGCTGCCGGTTTTACCGTGCGTATGCGGGTGGAACCAGCAGGTGGCCGCCGGTTGATCGACGGTGAAATTCACCGTGCGCGTCGCGCCGGGATGAATCAATGCCTGCGGGCCGCCATCGACGTCGCCGGGAATCTCCAGGCCGTGCCAGTGGACGGTGCTGGCCTCCGCCAGGCTGTTTTTGATATCAACCGTTACCGGCTGGCCACGCTGCAGCTTCACCGCCGGCCCGAGCAGCGCGCCGTTGAATCCCCAGGTTTTGGTGGCGGCGCCGGGCAACCAGCGGGTTTCCCCCGCCTGCAGCGCCAGCGCAATCTTTCCCTGCGCGTCCGGCGTCAACAGCGGCGGTACCGGCAGGGCCGGCCGATCGGCCGCCCAGGCGGCCCGGCTCCATAACGGCAATGCGCTCGCGGCGCCCAGCGCGGCAGTTAATTTAATAAAATCACGGCGTAACATCGCTGACTCCCTTTTCTCAGTGACATAACTCAATGCCGCCAGCCTAAACCTTCCCCCTGGCGGAAGGTCAAGCCTTTCCTGGCGGTATTTTAAGCTATGCCTCACAATCAAGAAAACGCCATTGACGAACGCGAGGCCGCGCCCAGCGGCAATAAAATTTGGTGCCTTTACAGGCAAGTGTGGTAACGTCTGCAAACGACAAACAGGCCTATTTCATGATGAAAAAAACAACGTTATCGATGCTGTTGCTGGCGATGCTGGGCTTCTCCAACGCCAGTCTGGCGCTGAATGAATCCGAGGCGGAAGATCTGGCCGATCTGACGGCGGTATTTATTTATTTGAAAAATGATTGCGGCTACAACGATTTGCCAAATGCGCAAATCAAACGCGCCATCGTCTATTTCGCGCAACAAAACCGCTGGGATTTGAGCAACTACAACAGCTTCAATATGAAGGCGCTGGGCGAAGACAGCTACCGCGATCTCAGCGGCATCGCCATTCCAACGCCTAAAAAATGCAAATCGCTGGCGCGCGACTCTTTGAGCCTGCTGGCCTACGCCAACTAATTTCCCCCTTCTCCCGCCCGCCTAACGCGCTCTCTGTCTGAAATTCAACCGTGCATCGCCAGGCAGAGTTAGCTATGATGTTGCGCCGATTTTTCATGGCTGTTATTACGGAGTATCCCGCACATGACCCAGAAAGAAATTTGGTACGAAACGCTGCATACGGGCTTCGGCCAGTACTTCTCGGTAGAGAAAGTGCTGTACCGCGAGAAGACCGATCATCAGGATCTGGTGATCTTCGAGAACCCGGTGCTGGGGCGCGTGATGGCGCTCGACGGCGTGGTGCAAACCACCGAGCGTGACGAGTTCATCTATCACGAAATGCTGACCCACGTGCCGCTGCTGGCGCACGGCGCGGCGAAGAAAGTGCTGATCATCGGCGGCGGCGACGGCGGCATGCTGCGCGAAGTCAGCCGGCACCCTGGCGTGGAGCAGATCACCATGGTCGAAATCGACGCCGGCGTCGTCGAGTTCTGCCGCCAATACCTGCCCAACCACAGCGCCGGCGCCTATGACGATCCGCGCTTCAAGCTGGTGATCGACGACGGCGTCAACTTCGTGAACCAAACCGACGAAACCTTCGATGTGATCATCTCCGACTGCACCGATCCGATCGGCCCCGGCGAAAGCCTGTTCACCTCGGCGTTTTATGAAGGCTGCGCCCGCTGCCTGAATGAGGGCGGCATTTTCGTCGCGCAAAACGGCGTCTGTTTCCTGCAGCAGGACGAAGCGGTCAACAGCCACGCCAAACTGAGCGGCTACTTTAGCGACGTCAGCTTCTATCAGGCAGCGATCCCAACCTATTACGGCGGCATCATGACCTTTGCCTGGGCGAGCCAGAATCCGGCGCTGCGCCAGATCGATCTGCCTACTCTGCAACAGCGCTTTAACCAAAGCGGCCTACACTGCCGTTATTACAACCCGGCAATTCACGTCGGCAGCTTTGCCCTGCCGCAATATTTGCTCAATGCCCTGAACGTAACACGTTAAGCGAGAAGATAAAGGAGGTGGCCCAAATTGCATAAGCTAAAACTGCACGGCTTCAACAACCTGACCAAGAGCCTGAGTTTTTGTATTTACGATATTTGTTACGCCAAGACCGCGGACGATCGCGACGGCTATATCGCCTACATTGACGAACAATATAATGCCAACCGGCTGACCGAGATCCTGAGCGAGACCTGCTCTATCATCGGCGCCAATATTCTGAACATCGCACGTCAGGACTACGAGCCGCAAGGCGCCAGCGTCACCATCCTGGTCAGCGAAGAGCCGATCGATCCGAAAGACGTCGATACGTCGGAACACCCCGGCCCGCTGCCGAACACGGTCGTTGCGCACCTGGACAAGAGCCACATCTGCGTACACACCTACCCGGAAAGCCATCCGGAAGGCGGGCTGTGCACCTTTCGCGCCGATATCGAAGTCTCGACCTGCGGCGTCATTTCGCCCCTCAAGGCGCTGAACTACTTAATTCACCAGTTGGAATCCGACATCGTCACAATGGACTATCGCGTGCGCGGTTTCACCCGCGACGTGAACGGCGTGAAACACTACATCGATCATGAGATCAATTCGATCCAGAACTTTATGTCGGAAGACATCAAGGCGCTGTACCACATGATGGACGTGAACGTTTACCAGGAAAATATCTTCCATACCAAGATGTTGCTGAAGGATTTCGATCTGAAGCATTACCTGTTCAATGCGGCACCGGAAGCGCTGAGCGCCGTCGAACGCAAACAGATCACCGATCTGTTATGGAAAGAGATGCAGGAAATCTATTACGGTCGCAATATCCCGCCTTTGTGATGGAAAGGGCGCGGCACGCCGCGCCCTGATGCTTAGTATTTCAGCATGAAAGAACGGTAGGCTTTCAACACCAGCAGGAAGTCCTCAACGCCGCAGAATGAGAGGCTTTCTTCGTCGTAGTAGTTCATCCCCTCTTCCATTTCATCGCCTTCGAACTCCAGCTGATTGGCGCGGATCATCACTTCTTCACCATCCATCAACAGCGTATATTCATGGCCTTCCAGCTGCCATTGACGTTCGCTGCCTTTGACCTCAGCCGCACCGGCTTCTATGCGGTCCAGCAGGTTGAAATCGCCTTTGACTTCTTCGTTGATCCAGTGGCCAATCGCTTCATGCCCCATCGAAAATCTGACGATCACCTGACCGGTAACGTCACGCAGAAATTCGTAATCCATAGCATGCCCTCCTGAGCCCTTTTTCTTAGTGTAAACATAAATTGATTGCTAACTCAGTGAGCGCTCGCAAAGTTGGCAACTCGGCAAAATAAAACCTTGGCGGCGCGCAATATAGCGGCTTGCGGCGGCGATGGGAAGACGCCGGCCGCGATCCCTTAAGGAAAGCGAAGCGGTGCCTCATCGCAGCGCAGCGCATACCCGCCATGCGAAAAGTCGGCCAACAATCCGCCGATCGCAGGTTATTTATTTGAATCATGTAAATACCGTGGAGATGTATGTCACGATTTTATCGGGATTATGATTTCCCTTTAAAATAAATAAGTTACTGATTCCTGGCGCGACACGGCTTTATTGACATCCCCTCAATATCGATTAGCTTTTAAATAAAGGAGCTCTAATTATGTTCACCAGCGGCCAGAGGTGTTCTCACCTCATTCATACCTATCACCACGATCAGGATGTGTGCCATGAAATAC
>NZ_JBJNME010000014.1:0-76109 GCF_052168715.1 Serratia sp. CY44782 | reverse complement strand
AAACGCAATCTGTTCTTCGGTATAACGGGTCTTTTTCATGGCGATGTGCCTCGCTGTGAGAGGGAAGAACGACCGGATACTTCAGTTTAGACTGGTACTGTTTTCAGGGAGGAGATCACGCTTACTTATCCAACTCAAATTCTGACGTGGATATAACTTTTAACTTACTAGAAACTCGAAAATTTTTACGACTTGGATGCTCTAATTTCTTTATCACAAAACAGTTCGCAAGCTTTAGACTTAACAAGTCTGCTTAGAACGTAATTATTTTAATGGAAAATTAGTCACATGTAGTTTAGTCTTGTTAGAGAAATGATAGCGCATAAAACACTGGTTAATGAACATATTGATATTAGTATAGGGTGTCGGTACCTATCATAACGGTAGCGAAGACCTAATACTATACAATTTATGATGGAATTTTGCACACCACAAACACAATTAATAATTAAAATTGAAATGGTTAACAAAGGAACGTTAATATGAACTCAGCAGACAAAGATAACATTAGCACAGCATTTAACTCAATCTTACGTGCAGATTATATTTCTTTAGATAATATTAAAGAACTATCTTTACTTGAAGATTATTTCATTGATTATTTTGGAATATTAAACGGCCTTCTTCAAAAGCAAGACAACTTCATCTCAGGACGACGCGGCACAGGGAAAACAACCAATCTGCTTCGTGGATATTATGAGTGTTTAAAATCAATATCACCAGAGCTTAAAGACACGAATTCGCTACTTGGCCCAAAAAAAGTACTCCCTATATTTATAGATCTAAGCACTTGCATTGATATCTTTGACTCAACCAGCGATCTAGAATTAATAGAAATCCATTTTATCAGACAAATAATAGAATCCTTAAAAAAACAGTTAGCACTAATGTTTAATGAAAGGCACCTAATTATCTTTAAGAAGGAAAACCCTGCACTAGACGATCTAGATTACATTGAAAAAATACTTGTTGAAGGAATAACAATTAGCGCCGGCAGAAAAGTTGAAGAAAACAATCAAAAAAAACATAAATCCGATGTTAATATTTCAGCGAAATCAGATTTTTCAACAGCAGAAGTAAACACGGGAATCTCTGACTCAATAGAGAAATCTACTAGCACCACTCATACAAAAATAAAAGGCCTTAATGTTCAAGATTTCCTTAATAAAATAAGCCAAATAAAAAACAAAGCAAACCTTGATGCCATATATATATTCATAGATGAATACTCCGATCTAAACTCAGAATCACAGAATAAATTCAGCTCTTTACTTAAATTGTTTTTAGGTTCAAGAATTGGGATGTTCTTCAAAGTTGGAGTAATAACAGATAGATATGACTTTGGAGATAAAATAATCATCGGGAGAGACATTTTTGCCATTCCACTCGATTTTAATGAGTATGTAGAACGATTTGATGGTGCTATCGCCGGAATTAATAAAATGCAAGTTTTCGTTGAACAACTAATAAATAAAAGGATAGAGAAATTTTGTCCAAACTTAAAATTCAATGATATATTTAAAGGTAACAAAGATGAAATATTCTACCGTATAACAAGGGAAACAATTGGAGTATCTAGAACTATCGGAATAATACTTCAAAATGCATTTATTCAAGCCCGAGCCAACTCACAAGACTCTAAAATTGGTTTGGCTGAAATAAACTACGGTATCACATGTGCGAGAAAAACCTATCAGAAACAATTCACTGGTAGTTCAAAGAAAGGATTAATACCACCATTTAATATGGATATATGGAACTCAATAATTGAGAAAGCATTACAAGAAAAGAGTAAATTCCCTGATAGAGCCGCAAGCCATATGATGATTGATCCTTCCAGAAGGGATTATCTCAACGTTTTATGCGAAAATTTCATGTTACATTTCATATCGGAAAACGTCGTTTCTAAGCATGGCGGGAGCTATAATCTTTATGCTATAGATTATGATGTATGCCTAGAAAACAATATTAAATATGCCAATAGAAAAGATGATTATACACCAATACGCTTTATCTACGATGGAGTCCTATCAAAATATGACCCTTATTTTGTAAAAACCAAACGTAAAAGCTACAAGTGCCCTAAATGTAACAAAATATATGATGAAGCTGAACTTATAAAAGTAAAGATAAAACGATGCTTCGAAGACGATGAAAAACTCATTGAGATAATTCATCAAGATGCACCTGTCACACATGGGAATTTCGCGGAAGTTGAAATTAAGATACTGGGATTAATAACTCAACTAACATTTAGTGAAGCTATGACAGCTCGTGAGATAGCTGATGCCGTTGGTTGTACAAGACAAAAGATCTCAGCATGGGGAGGCCGGGTTTTAGAAAGGGAGGGACATATTAAAATTGATAAAGAATCAAAACCACATCGTTATTACGCAAGTGACCTCGATGAACTACTTACCACACAGGATGAAGTGACGACCAGTAGTCACTAGCAACTTTCGCGCCCAATGTTTTATTTTACCACTTCATTGGGCGTCATCTAATAGATGATATAACAGGTTAGGACCGACAGCAATTTTCACTGATTAAAAACCTCTCTAGAATAGGAAAACGTATAAAACCATATATGGACAGATATATTACACCAACAACAAGTCTACAACATGGAATGAAACACATATAAACCTGAAGGTAACAAGGCAAAACTGCCACATCTAAAACCGAATATTAAAATATAATCAATACACTTATTACATGAATCTAACAAATAAAGAAGTAGCGACCAGAGTCAGATACCAGACCACTTTACCTTAATTTTAATAAGTAGCTACAAGTCATATGATACTCGTATATAATTAACCCTTAGAATATTAACATCCAATAACCAGGCCATATCAGCCCTCTCACAAATAAGGAGTAGTATGAAAAACGCTTATGTATTTGACTTGAGATTTGTTTGCGGTGGTTATAGCTACTTCTCCACTTACACCCATAGTTGCCCTCCCTGGGGGGAAACACTAGAAGTACGAGAGCCATCAATAATTACAGTCAATAAATTCATCACCGCTCTGAATGATATGGGAAAGGAATATTGCTTAATTTTAGATGAGAAGTCTTTTTATAACTGGACTTGCATTCAAGGATGGGGAATAGTTGAGGTAAACTTCGCTAGAGAATTCATTCCTCACTGGCTGAAAAAAAGAAAATGTATGGTAACTCCTTTTGGCTCATTTACTGACATAAACCTTGCATCACCATCAGTAAGAAAACGTACATTTAGAGGAAAATTCAAGAAACGTATCCTTGATAGAGATAACAACCAATGTGTACTTTGCTCTAATACGGAAAACTTGACATTACAACATGTTGTGCCCTATTCAAGAGGCGGGGAAACTAGCTACCGCAACTTAGTAACACTATGTGATAATTGCAATAAAAGATTAAAGTCTGAGTATATCCCTGGGTTGTTTAAGCGAGCAGGATTAATTAGTGACTTTGAGTTATCATTATTGAGAGGTGGATATACAAATGAAGGCGCAACTATCAGGGCCGTACAGTTCTCTTCAAATCTAATGCACACTCGAGTTGATCTATATTAACCCTTACATTTCAGACATAGCCCCTAATTATTCGAAATTAAAACCTGGCATAATATTATTAATATCTTTAGTGCATTCTTAATAGTTTTAAATTTGATCATTTGTAAACTTCACTAACCATTTGCCAAGTTCACCCGGCGATAATAGCGAAAAAGCCCACAACTTCGGTTGCGGGCTTTTTTGTTTTTGTCGTATTCCGAAGGCTCGCCCCACGGCCCGGGCTGTTCCGGGCCAATGCATGCTAGTGATCCAGATAAAGGTAATGCAGCCAGCTGGTCATACGCAGCAGCACTTTGCGCATCACGGAGACGTGCTCGAAGTGCCCGGTATAGACCGCCGCCTGAGCGCTCACGCCGTCGGGTAGATGATCCAGATCCGGATTGGCCGCCAGGTCAATCATCACGTACACCCCTTCCCGGCCCGGCGTGGCGCTCAGGCCCTGCAGTGCGCCGCTGGCCTGGTAGCTGCCGTCCGGTATCGCCGGCAACACCCGGCTTACGGTGCCGCCATAAACCTGCCCCGGCAAGCCGTTGAACACCACCTCGGCCTGGTCCCCCTGCGCCAAGCGCAGGATGGCGTTCTGGCGGAACACCGCCACCACCTGGCGCTTTTGCTGCGGGATAAAGATCATCACCGGCTTGAACGGCAGGCGAACCGCCGCCGTACCCGGCCGCGCCAGTACCTGCGTGACATAACCGTCGCTCGGCGCACGCACCACCGTTTGTTCCAGGTTGTAGCGTGCTTCGGCAATCTGCGATTTCAGGCTGGCTATCGCGGCGTCTTCGCCGTCGTAGCGCCCGGACAACCACGCCTGTTCCTGCTGGAACTGGGCTTTCGCCGCCTGCAGCGCGGCGGATTGCGCCTGGTACTGCTGCTGCGCATGGCTGACGTCCTGCTCCGAGAACGGGTTGACTGGCATCGCCGCCCCTTTCGCATAGCGCTGGTAGTCCTTGCGGGCACGCTCGTACTCCGCATTAGCCCGCTGCACGTTGGCGGCGGACTCGCTGAGCGCCGCCCGGCGCGTTCTGATCTCCGCCTCTGCCCCGGCCAGATCCGCCTCCAGCCTGGTGAGCCGCGCGCGGTAGCGGCTGTCGTCGAGACGGAACAGCACCTCGCCTTTGCGCAGCAGCACGTTGGTTTTCTCCGTCACCTCAACGATCATGCCCGAGACCTGCGGCACCATCGGCACAGAAACGGCAATTTTCTGCGCCCGATCGCTGTACGGATGGTTGTAGTTCATCGTCAAAATCAACGCGCCGACGATAACGATCCCGCCGAGCACGGCGGTCGGCACGGTCCATTTATTAACCGGAATGCGGAACAGTTTAAATACGCCGTAGCTCAGCGCCACGTAGCTGAGAATAATGAGCAAATCCATAGGCTACGCTCAACTTACCGTAGGGCCGGAAACCGCCGTCGGCTTTTCCTGCAGGCGTTGCAATTCGGCTTCGAGCAGCGCAATGCGCGCCTGCAGGTCCGTTGAAGGTTCTGCCTTCTCACTCATGCCCCAACCGCGTCCCGGCCGATAGAGTGTGGCCCAGATCCACAGCAGTGGCCAAATAGCGTGCAGCGTAAACAGGCTGACCCAGCCGGCGACGTGAATCGCATCTTGATGCGGGTGCTGGCGCTTTTTGGCCAGCAAATAGGGAATGTCATGAATAATAATGACGCCGTAGAATAAAATCAGGAATACCGCAATCAGTACGCCTAAAGCAAAATAATTAAGAAACATGTAAAGCCCTGATTGGTCATAGCGGAAATAAACGAGGTTTATAGCGTGTTATATTGTCTAATATCGTTGGCGATGGTATCGATGGCATTCTTCACGTCGGTGACTTTAAGCTGCGCTTTCTCGTTATTGAGATTTTCCCCTGAAGCCTTGCGCACCACTTTAATGACCGGCTGATTAGTCGCCGCATCGATAAACTCGCCTTCCATATAGACCGCACTCTCCATGGTGCGGTGCCCGGTTACGCTTTGCGTCGCGGCGATCAGCAGGGTGATCGGCAAGACTTCATAGATCTGCAGCCCCTTCTTCTGCGTGTCGATCGCCGTGATGGCGCCGCGGAAAATCAGGGTATGCTCGCGCGGCATGTCCACCAGCGTAAAGTGGGTACCCATCGCCTGCTTAAACTGCTGGTTGGTGTAATTCAGGATATTGTCGAGTGCGCGCTGGCTCACCATCTCGCTCGGTTTCGGCCGCGGGAAATAGATCATCGGTTGATAAACCAGATATTGATAACGGGAAAAATCGACGTTCTTATCCTTCCAATATAAAACGTCTTTGCCGGACGCGGATTGACCTTTATTGATATCGTTATAATTGGTCAAAAAGGTCGAGTACTTTTCTTTTTCGGTCACGGCGGAAGAACACGCGGCCAGTAATAACAGCGCAGGCAAAATAACCGCTCTTGTCACTTTCATTGACGGGTTTCTCTTTATTTTGGTGGATAGCAAATAATCAAATCGAATGATACCCACCCGTCCACGATAAGTCATATGACAATGCCGCCAAAGGTGTATATCATTTTTGATATACAAACTCACAAGAGCCGGCCAATGAAAGAGAAAGACTTCCGCATTGAAGAACTCAGGATTGTCCGCATCATTGCCGAAACGGCAAGCGTCAGCAAAGCGGCGCAGCGGTTGGATATGCCGCAGTCTAACGTGTCGCGCGCCCTCACCGCGCTGGAACGGCGGCTCGGGCTGGAACTGTTCCTGCGCGGCCCGCGTACCCTGGCGTTGACCGAATTCGGCGAGCAATTCTTACGGCGCGCCTCGCAGTTGCTGGACGAACACAGCGATCTGCTCGATATGTCCGGCACCTATAAACGCAGCCTGAGCGGCATGGTCACGCTCGGCGCGCCGATCGGCATCCACGCTTTCCTGGCCCGTTATTTACTGCCGCCGCTGCTGCACGCTGCGCCGGCGTTGACTGTCGATCTGGTGACCCGCAACCCCGACGAACGCGAGAAAAAGTACGGCGCAGTATTCGACAGCGACTGCGACTTGCTGATCAGCTTTTTCCAGCCGCAAAACGAAAGCCTGATCGCCAGGCCCTTCACCCGCTTTCGCGTCGGGCTGTTCGCCGCGCCGGATTACATTGCCCGCTCGCCGCTGAGAGCGCTGGATGAACTGCCGCAGCATCGCTGCATCACCTTGCGCATGCTGGGCGGCATCCGCAATACCTGGAGCGGCTACAATGCGCAGGGGGAATTGGTACAGGTCGAGATCGGCGGCGCCAGCGTCTGCGATAACATTCTGCCGGCGATCGAGCTGGCCAAACAGGGCCTGGGCATCGTCTACGCCCCGTACTATTCCGTCGCCGCCGAGCTGGATGCCGGCACCCTACAGCCCTGCCTGGCGCGCGAGCGCGGCATCGATATGCAGGCCTACCTGATCTACCGCCGGCGCGGCGTGTTGCCGCACCGCGTGCAGGTGACGATGGACAGCATCATGGAGAGCGTTAAGCTGCACGCCCACCGGCTGATATAACCAAGAAAAACCCCGCCGCAGCGGGGTTGAACGCTTCATGTCGGCGCAAAATACCTCACCGCCCCTCTTTCTCCCCCAGGAAGAAATACCACAGCGGTATGGAAAGCAGCAGGGTGAACACCAGCGTATACAGCAGCACCATCAGGCTCTGCATGATCACCATCTGGGCACTCCAGGCGCCGATCGGCAGTTGGAATTGCTCGACGGTGCCGCCAAGGATCGCTCGGCCCATCACGCAGCCGACCGCCAGCGCCACGGTCGCCACCGCCGCGCGGAACTTACGCACCTCGGCGCGGCGGGCGGCCGCTTCCGGCGTTTCGTCCCGGTGGCTTTGCCGTTGGCCGCGCCAGCGCCACACGTCCACCAGTAGCAATGCCACGAGGCTCACGCCCATCACCGGCAGGCAATACCCCAGTACGGAAGCCACCAGCAGCGTGACGGCACGCGCCGGCAAGGAAAGTGCCAGCCAGGCGGCGACCAGCGTATGCACCGGATGCTGCGCCCCCGCCGCCGGGCGGCGACTCCACCACATGCGGTAACCCAACGCAATCATCAAGCACAGCCCAAGGCCGAACGCCGCCAGCAGCAGCTGATTCGGCAAGCCGAACAGAATGCCCATGTGGGCGTCGATGCCCCAGCGGGTCAGCTTGGCGATGAGCGGGAAGGTGTCGAACCGCACCTGATCGATGACGGCGAAGCTTTGCGGTGCGATGGCAACCGCGTCCACCTGCGTTGGCCAGCTGCGATCCACTTCGGTTACCGTCCAGGCTTTGCCCTCGCCTTTCGGCTGGCGCAGCTCGACCTTGGCGGCGCCTATTCCAGCGGCGCGCGCAGCGTGCAGCGCCCGATCCCAGTCGCCGTTTAGCGCATTGCTCTGCGCGGCAGGCCCCATCTTCATGCCCGGCATCATCCCGCGGTGCTCGGCGTGCGGATCGGCCGGCGTCTGCGGCGCATCGGCCTGCAAGCTGGTGTTGACCTGCGGCGTCAGCCAGCCCAGGTTGGCCCGCAGCGCGTCGATGTTGCCGCCGGCCCACTGCGACCAGGTCAGCCCGGTAGCTGAGAAGAACAGCAGCCCGGCCAGCAACGCCACGCCCAGCGTGATATGCCAATGGCGGCTGGCGGCGAAGCCCCCTTTCGCCCTTTTCAGCTTGCGCTTCGGCCGCGTCGCCAGCCACAGCGCCACGCCGCCCAGCGCGGCCACCCACAGCCAGGAGGCCGCCAGCTCGCTGTAGTTGCGCCCCAGATCGCCGAGCAGCAGGCTGCTGTGCAACTTATCCAGCCAGGTGCGCAGCGGCAGCACGCCGGAGGTGCCGTACACCGTCATATCGCCCTTGATCGCCAGGGTATAAGGATCGACAAACAGCGCGCGCGACTCGGAAGCGCCCAGATCGGCGCCCGCGAACTGTACGCGCGTGGTGTCCATTGCGCCGGGTGCCGGGCGCACGGCGTAAATGCGCGCCTCGTCACCCACCGCGCGGCGGGCGGCGGCGATCTGGTCAGCCAGCGATCTCGCCTGCCCGTGCGGTTCGGTGAAAAGCGCATCGCGATACAGCGCCTCTTCAAACTGCGGCGTCAGCACATACAGCGTGCCGGTCAATGCAGCGACCAGAATAAAAGGAGCGACCAGCAGGCCGATATAAAAATGCAGCCGTCTGATCAGGTTCAGCATCGCGCCACGCGGCGATGCGGCAGGTGGAGTTTTGGTTATTGAAGACATGGCCTTTCTCGTTTTTCAAACTGTGCGCGCAGGCAAACCGTCCGCAGCGATACGGACGGCGTTACCCATGATCAAGCAATAGGGAAAAACGGTTGGCCGGGCGGCCCGCGCGGGCTCGGCCGCAGAGCAAGGCGCCGAATGGGCGGAGAAACGATGCGCGGCGCGCAAGGCAGGCGCGCGATGCGCGCCATCAGCCACAGCAGCGGGACGAATGTCCACAGCAGCAGCGGCACGTGGATCAGCAGCTCGCAATAGCCGCAGAAAATCATCTCCGCAGGATCCATGCCGTGGTGGCCGGCATGCTCGGCGGCGGGCATCGCCATCGCGTGCATGTCGTGCGGCATAGCGGCGTCCGGTTGCGCCATGCCGCCCATCATCGGGTGGTGCATCAGCGATTTCGACACCACCGGCGCCACAAACAGCAACAGCACCGCCATAATGGCGATGCAGGCGGTAAAGCGTTGCTGTAGCTGGCGTGGCACTCTCATCGCGGCGGCGAATTAACCCGGTCGGTGGCGAACAAGCGGCCAGTGTAACCCGCGATGCGCGATGAGGTGAAAGAAAAGTCAGGTTTGTCTTACGCGCCCCCAGCGGCGGCGATCACAGCGCCCGCGAATAGACCCGCGAGACCTCGCCCCAGGGGTGATACCCGAGCCCGTTATAAACGAAGCCGCTACGCTCGTAGTAGCCTTCCAGATCGGTGCACAGGTGCAGCTGCGGGAAGCCCAGCCGGCGGGTTTCCGCCGCCACATGCTCAATCAGTTTGGCGCCGTAGCCCCGGCCGCGCTGCGCTTCCTCTACATAGAGCGCGCACAGCCAGGGATACAACTCCCCACGGCTGATAAAGTCGTTGGTGATGAGCCCCGCGCAGCCGAGGATCTGGTCATTTTCCATCAGCAGGTACCACTGCGGCAGCGGGTTGGCGGCGCCGAGGCTGCAGTTGATGGCGTCTTCATACATCATCAGCGTCTCTGCCGTGGCCCAGTGCCGCTGAAAATACGCAATGGCGCGCGGCGCCAGCTCGGGCGCTTGCCGCACCGAAATCATGTCCATCGTCATTCCCGTTATCCATGTTGTCAGCGTAGAATTATGCAGCAATATGCAGGGTATGGCAGCGGCATTCCGCCGCCGTCATTCACTAAGGAGTCATCATGACGCAAAACATCTATGACAATCAGGCTTTCTTCGACGGCTATGCGCAGCTCAGCCGCTCGCAGCACGGCCTGGACGGCGCGCCGGAATGGCCCGCCATCCGCCGCATCCTGCCGGATTTGCAGGGCAAAAGCGTGGTCGATCTCGGCTGCGGCTACGGCTGGTTTTGCCGCAGCGCGCGCGAACAGGGCGCAGCCAGCGTGCTGGGGCTGGACGTCTCGGAAAAAATGCTGGCCAAGGCGCGGGAGATGACCGCCGACGCGGGCATCGAGTACCGTCGGCAGGATTTGGCGCAGCTGCAGCTACCGCCGGAAAGTTACGATCTGGTCTACAGCTCGCTGACGCTGCACTACCTCGAGGATTTGCCCGCCCTGTTCGCCACGGTTTACGCCGCGCTGAAACCCGGCGGGCAGTTCATCTTCACCGCCGAGCATCCGATCTACACCGCCCCGGCGCAGCAGGGCTGGCTGACCGACGGCAACGGGCAGAAATCCTGGCCGGTAAACGGCTACCAGCGAGAAGGCCAGCGCGTTTCCAACTGGCTGGCGGAAGGTGTCATCAAGCAGCACCGCACGCTCGGCAGCTATATCAACCCGCTGGCGCAGCAAGGCTTTATCATCCAGCATTTGAACGAATGGGGCCCCAGCGCGCAGCAAATCGCCGCTAATCCGGCGCTGGGCGAAGAGCAGGAGCGCCCGATGATCTTCATTCTCGCCGCCCGCAAACCCGCCTGATTGATCCGCAGTAAACCGTTCATATCACCACAGTTGGGGAGGCTACCTCCCCCCAACGGCTATTATGCCGGCAGCGCCGCCCCGTGCGCCGCGAAGTGCGTCAGCGCCTCGCCCTCCATACGATAGCGCACCCACTCGCCCTGCGGCTGCGCGCCGATGCTGAGGTAGAAATCGATGGCCGGTTGGTTCCAGTCCAGCACGCTCCACTCCAGGCGGCCGCACTGCCGTTCGCACGCCAGCTGGGCGATGTGCCGCAGCAGCTTTTTACCGGCGCCCGCGCCGCGATGCTTCGGCGCCACGTACAGGTCTTCCAGATAGATGCCGTTTTTACCCAGCCAGGTGGAGTAACTCATAAAGAACACCGCATAACCCGCCGGCTCGCCGTTCACCGTACAAATCAGCGCTTCGGAACAGGCACCCGGCCCAAACAGGCTGCGTTCGATATCTTCCACGCCGGCCAGCACCTGCTCACGCGCCTTTTCGTACACTGCCAGCTCGATAATCATATCCAGAATCAGTTGGGCGTCGCTTTTTTGCGCCGGGTAAATCTCAATGGTCATGGCAAATCCTGAGTGTGTTGATGACTGTGCTTGCCAGCATATCGCGCCTCAAATACTGTATGAACTGCATTTTCATCAACAGGTAATGAATATCATGCATCTGGATTTGAAGCGTCTCGATCTCAACCTGCTGCTGGTGTTCGAAGCGGTCTATCGGCTGCGATCGGTGACGCGCGCCGCGGCGGAACTGGCCCTCAGCGCGTCGGCGCTGAGCCACGCGCTGATCCGGCTGCGCAAGGCGCTGGCGGACGAGCTGTTCTACCGGGTCGGCAACGACATGCACCCGACGGTGTATGCCGACAGCCTGGCCCCGACCGTCAGCGAAAGTCTGGCGCTGCTGGCCAAAGGGTTGCATCCACGCCCGCGCTTCGTCCCCGCCGAAAGCCGGGAGAGCTTCACCTTCGCCATTACCGATTACACCGCCTTCGCGGTGTTTCCCGCGCTGATGGCGCAGATGCAGCGCCTGGCGCCCGGGCTGTCGTTCCAGCTGCGCTATTCCGAGCGCAAGGTGGCATTGAACGATCTGTTGGCGGGGCGCATCGACTTCGCGCTGGGCTTTACCGAAACCGACGGCGAAAGCTACCCGGAGATCGACGAGGTGAGCTGGCTGGAGGACGAGTATGTGGCGATTTGTGCACCCGCCTTCAGCGTAAAATACGGCGAACTGACGCTGGAAAACTACCTGCGAGCGCGCCATCTGGTGGTGACGCCGTGGAACGAACAGCGCGGCGTCATTGACTACCAGCTCGATAAGCTGGGGCTGCAGCGCGATATCGCCATCCGCACGCCTTCGCTGTTGGGAGCGCCGTTCATCGTCGCCGACAGCGAACTGGTGATGAGCATGCCGCGCTACGCCGCGCAAAAATTGCGGCAGGCGGCGGCGCTGGATATCCACCCCCTGCCGTTTCCGGTGCCGCCGTATCAGATTAAAATCTACCTGCACCGCAAGAACGGCCGGCCGGAGGCCTGCCGCTGGTTGCGGCAACAGCTGCAGGCGCTGGCGGCGTTATAACGCGGGTTCGCCGATCGGCAGATACCCCTGCCACAGCGGCCGGGCCGGTTTGCCGTGCGGGTTGGCCCGCAGATGCACGTGGTAGCCCTGCAGCGCCTGCAGCAGCAGGCAGTCGTCCACCTCGGCCAGGTCATCCTTGTGCTGCTGTGCGCTGTCCGTCAGCAGCACCCGTTTGGCTTTGTCCTTCGCCTCGTCGGCGGAACGCGCCACAAACAGGCCGAACTGGTGCAATTCCGCCAGCTCATCGCTGCGGTAGCCGCCCACGTTGACGAAAAACAGCTTCTCTTCACCGGCGAACGGCGCAGGCTCCAGGCTCACGTCGTAACCGTCCGCCCAGTCGATGCGCGCATAGCCGTCGACATGCACCTTGCGCTTATCGCCGAACCACTTTTCACGTAGCAGCGGATACGCCTCTTCCGGCCGATCCGCCGCCGCGAACTGTACGTCGTGCAGCTCAATATTGGCGCCCGGCGCCGTACCGCCCACATAAAACATCAATAATCCCGGCATGTTATTCTGCTCTCCTTGGTGATAATCGCTATATAAAATAATACATAACGAAACTCGTGCCAACGGCAGCGCCATTCTGTGTTATCAATAGGTGAGGTTTAATCTGTTGTGGAGGAACGCATGGCATTCAATATCGGTGATTTTGTTCAACGCACCACCGGCGGCCCAAAGATGACCGTGGTGGCGATCGACGGTGAAACCCTGGTTTGCAGCTGGAATGAACTGGGCAAAGAGCAGCGCACAGAGGTGCAGGCCAGCGACGTGGCGCTGTACCACGAAGACGGCGATTTCGGCGTCTGCTGAATAACCGGGGCGCACCGCGCCCCGTTATCGCCTCAGGCGCGAATGTCCTGATAGGCCGGCGTGGTATCAAACTCATGCTTGGCGAACGGGCAGAGCGGAATGATTTTACGCTGCTCCGCGCGCATCTTCTCCACCACCAGCGCCACCAGCTTTTTGCCGACGCCCTGCCCCTTCAATGACTCATCCACCCAAGTGTGATCGATAATGGTCAGCTTGTCGCCGCTCGGCACGAAAGAGATCTCGGCGATCAGCTTGCCCTGCTCGTCATTGATATAAAAACGCTTGTCGTCTGCCAGTATTTTATGTTCCATATTATTTCTCCCTATATTTAAGTGCGCCGCTGGGGCAGGTGTCGATAACGCGTTTCACCTCCGCCGCGTCAGCATTGTCCGGCATAATCCACGGGCGGCGGTTCAGGGTAAAAATAGCCGCGTTGCCACGCACGCAGTTGGCGGAATGGCGGCATATCGCGCTGTTAAAATAAACGTCAATCTTGTCGCCGGAATAACGGCGGTAACCGGCGGCGGTCAATTCCTCGTCCATTTTGGCCTCACATTGCCTGTTTTATTGTTTTTGCTCCAGGCTCAAGTATAGGCAATGCCGCCGGCTTCACCACGCGTCTCGCCCACCGAAAAAAGTAGCGCAACCGCCCGCCGCCGCTAGAAAAAAACGTAAATTGTTCTAATCTTTATTCAGTAAGACAACATCATTCCGACAGTGGCTAAGGAGTTCGAAATGGGTGATAGCTCAAAAGACGGCGTAATTCTGCTGTCCCGCATATTACTGATGGTTCTGTTTATCATTTTCGGCTGGATGAAACTGGTCAACTTCGGTGCGACCGTCACGGCGATGGAAGGCTACGGCACGCCGATGCCTTATTTAGCGGCGATCGTTGCCGTGGTGGTGGAGTTTATTTTCGGCATCGCGCTTATTCTCGGTCTGTTTACTCGCCCTATCGCGGTCATTTTCGCCCTGTATGTGTTGGGCACCGCGTTTATCGGCCATCCGTTCTGGAAAATGACCGGCATGGAAATGATGGGCAATGAAATCAACTTCTTTAAAAACATCAGCATCATTGGCGGCTTGCTGTTGCTGGCGGTAACCGGCGCCGGCCGTTATTCGCTGGACTATAAAATATTTAATAAATAATTCATCGATACGTCAATGGCAGCTCCTGCTGCCATTGACGTTCCTCCCTTTTCCGCTGCCTATCTGACGGTATCCCGCTTACACCTCAACCGCTATGGGCAATTCGGGCATTTGTACGCGCAGATCGATATGACGTCCCTCAGGAATGTCGATAGGCTGACCATCCACATACCCTTCTTTAATATTCCGCGCGAAAACAGGAACACCGTCGTGAGTACGGTGATAACTGCGAATGATGATATCGCCATTGGTTTCAACCTGATAATCAACCCAAATCAATGCTTGCTTGTTACTGTCTAATGGGATTTCAATCCCACCGTTTATCCCCCCCCAAATTGGGTCGGCATTGAATCCGAGCGTCCCTGCCATGCGGTAAACCCCTTCGCTGAGCCTCTCCGTTTTTACCCCCAGAACGTCTTCATTGAATACGCTGCGGCCATCACCAAAGAGCTTGACTACCGGGGAGGCGGGTTTGAGATACCCATTGGTGTCCGTGATCGTGGAGGCCTCTGTCCAAACCTTGAACCACTTGCTCCACTCGGTACCATTCCAGGTACGCAAAAACATCTTCCCACTCTGGTTTCCCGACACCCCATAACCGTAACAAGTTTGCGCCGCGCGATAATTTTCTTTGGTGTCTTCTTGACCGGCTTTCCAGCCATACACATCCAGAAAATACGTCCCGACATCTTTGAACGGATTCCCCAAAGGATCCGTTCCTACCATCCCTCTGCGCGAGAAGTATCGATCATTAAAATCCAGCTTTCTCGCTGCCGTTACACCATAGGTCAATCCCCAATCTTTCAGGTTGGGAATATCCGATACCGTAGGCAAACAGGTATCACCGAAGGTTCGCCCCCAGCTGATTTTCCCCGCCGATACCGAGTTGGATACACCGGTAAAGAGTGCTCCCGATGAGCCCACAGCCATATACCCTGTTGTTGGGCCACCATCGATCGGCAGCGAGACACAGCCAAAAATGTTGTTGGGAAGTGGAGCATTGGCAGAGGCTGGCGTCACTCGATACATGTTGTAAATTCGTTGAAAAGCATCATCTTTATGCTGGGCACCTGCTCCCAGACCAAACTCCCCTTTTGAAATCAACCGGCTGTCGAGATAATCACGATCGACGACAGTTGCATCGGTCAAGTTCGCAATCACTTTTTTACCCAGAGGGCTCTCAGGTATAACGCTATCTTTGGTGGCGACATGATTCCAGTTATCGACCATAGCCATATCTACGCTAGAAATCTCATAGAAACACTGATTGATAAAGCTACCAAGATTGACATGTACCTCATACATATTCGCCGTTCGCTCAATCAAACAAACGTCAATGACCGCCGCACGCTCTTGCAGTGCGTTCCAACATGTCACCCCCGCTCGTCCAGCTGCGTTGACAGTCGAAACTTGCCCATCACCGGTACGTATAACAATACTCGCCATCGCATTATGGATCCAAGCTCCGTTATAACCTGGTCCGCCGGTAACATCGATCTTTAGCGTACTTCCACCTTGCGTAAATTTGCTGATTTCACCAAGCAAATACCATCCTGGGTTCTTTGCCGTACCAGGCATCTTCCAACGAGTGTTATTAATGACTTTTTTAACCGTGACATCCATGCTATCGAGCACTTTCCTATATCCCGGCAAGATAATGCGTTGTCCATCGTCTTTTTCTATGGTGACATCACCTGATGAAGTCAATAAATTCATCAAATCATTGCGGCTTCCTTGAAAGTAAGTTAGCAAAGCCGACAATCTTGCGGAAAACTGGCTGATATCACCTTCATAAGTAGTGATAATCGCGTAATCTTGCCCAGTGGCCGTCGAGCCTGCATAAGGCGAACTTAATACAAAGAGATTATTGTTACTTACAGATTTAATCTCATAAAGTTGATTGTCTGGAGCCAGCAAAATCATCCCAGGCATCACGCCATTTTTTGCGTCAGCCCATTGTGTCCCCACCCCTGCGACGGATGTCCCATTGCTGACAACATTAATTTTTCCCGTTCTGTACCACATGCTTAAATTCCTTGATATGCAATTGCATCATGATTAAAAGGCAGGCGTGCCAATGCCTGCCGTTAATGACATATTTATAATTAGCAACTCACGAAAGAGAGAAATAAATAGTCGACTCTAATTACTGCAAAGGTCCAACGTTGGCATCATCTGCATCGGCAAGATCAATATCGCGAAAATCTGCCGCATGTTTTTCCTTCTCATCCACTTCCTGATTCTGAAGGACATCCAGTCGTAGATCGATCCAGCGCCCCGCCGGAATATCCATGGGCTCACCGGCAATAACCATCGCCGTATCTGCATCGAATCGCCGTTTACTGACTCTGACCGTGACGACGCCATCGTCGTCAGTCTCCGTCTCTACGAAGCACAAACGGTTGCCGTTGCCATCTTGAGGTATTTCAAACGTCCACCCCTCCTTTGCGAAGCCACGAGCACCGGTGAGGCGATAAACGCCAGTCGTGAGCTTTTCTGCAGTGACTCCCGCCGCCTCGGGATTGATCGCCGCTACGCCGGCAAGCATAAAGCCGGCTAAAAAATCACTGTTCATGCGCTGCGGATCGCTGGACAAGCGAGCAATCGGCGAAGCTTTCTTGATAAAGCCGTTGCCATCTACCGTCGTCGTCGCTTCTGTCCAGTCCTTAATCCATCCAGTCCATTTCGTACCGTTCCACACCCGGGTAAAAACCTTGCCGCTTTCAGAACCAAGGCTGCCATAACCGGAAACCACCTGCCGCGTGCGAAGCGAACCGGGTTCCGCTCCGCCATCCACTTTCCAGCTTTCAACTTTAATAAACGCGGCGCCCACCCCCAATTCCGCCGGTCGATTAATAGCGTCATTAATCACCATCAACGGACTGGACTGGTATAGCGAATCTAAATTAAGCCGAGCTGCAGCGGTGACTGCCCCTGTCAATCCGTAATCTTTGCCATTTCTCAACTCCGAAACGGCAGGAGCATAGAGATCGGTAAACACGCGCTGCCAGAATATTTTTCCTTTATTTTCCCCATAGTTGCTTCCTTGCCCTACCCAGGCATGCCGCTGCCCGCTCACCGCCAAATAAGCCGCCGATGGGCTGCCATCCAGCGGCAGGGAAACCACCGCTACGTTACCCGCACCACCTGGATAGTTAGCCGAGTCTTGGTTTATCCGATAAAAACGGTTGAGCATTTCAAACGCATCATCTTTGTGCACAGAAGTGCCGCCAATCCCGGTACCATCGCCAGCCCAAATGCACTTCTGCAGATCTATTTTCTTGTTTGCCAAACTCTCGACATACTGCGCATAGATTCCCACGTTCATATTGCTGGCAGGAAGGTCGCCCTCGAAACGAGTCCCTTTATTGACCCAACGGCTCAGCATGGTCGAAAGTGACCCTCCTTGCACCGTATAGTAGTTGGAGGCCATGAAACTGCCCAAAGTCACATAAACATCGTAATTATTTGCCGATGTTTCTACTAAAGAAAGACCTTTAATAATAACTTCATTACCTGAGTGAACCACTCTAGCTGAAATGCGCCCACGTGAATTAACAACGTTATTCTGCGTACCCGTTCTGATAATAACCTGTGCTCCAGTGTTATTGTAAACCTGACCATTAAATCCCGCCCCACCAACGATATCTATACTCACCGTTGCGCCATTTTGCGGGAAGTTCACCAGCGTCCCCCACAAATAAGTGACATCTGCCGTTGTTGTCACCGGCATCGCAAAGCGTAAACGATCGATGGAAACAAGCGCCTTGTCTTGCATATCCGTCATCAATTTGCTGTACGAAGGTACAGTGATCAACGAACCATCTTCTTTGGTTAATTTAACGTCGCCGGCACCAGTCAAGACATCGAGCAACTCACTACGACTCCCCTGAAAATAGGTTAGCAAGGCGCTGAATCGAGCAGAGAACTGACTGATATCTCCTTCGTAAGTCGTAATGATGGCATAGGGTTGCCCATTGGCCGTCTCACCCAAATAACTACTGTTCAAGGTCAATGAAGTATTGCTGTTAACGCTCTTGATTTCATAGAGCTTATTATCTGGTGCCAGCAACATCATCCCCGGCATCACGCCGTACTTTGCATCTCCCCATTGTGTGCCGGTCGCAGAAACAGAGGCGCTATTAGCGACAACATTAATTTTACCCGCTTTATACCACATACTTATTTCTCCATATTTCTAAATATTGAATTAAGGTAATTAAACACCAAAGAACATTCATCCTCTCCAAGACCAGAATCTATTATTCTTAAGAGGGAAAACCATCATGACAAAAGAGGAAACTATTGTGCTATCCCGATCATCCATAGCGTCAGTCTCAATTCGAATTTGCTGCTCGCCGGCATACGCGGGAATATCGATTGAAATAGCATCTTCATAAACATCCCCTCCGCTCACTCTACTGAATCGATGTTGACGAAGGATATTCCCGTTCAGTTTGATTCGCATATTGCATACCGAACCTCGCGGGCTGCTGTAATACACAACCTTGATATTGGGAATGACGAGTCTCACGGCATAGTTCATTCCACCCGCATAGACGTAGGTATATACGCCATCATGCTTGCGTAGCGTCTGGGCACTGAATGCCTGCATGCTGGCAATATCACCATCTATCCTATTCGCATAAACCTTGCCTCTGACATCGCAGTTCTCATTGATGGTCACGTTGTTGAATACGCCTGAGGTGGCGAAAATACGTCCGCGCACATCCATATTACTGAACGTGGCATAGCCATTCTTATTGATCGCCCATCCCTGCCGATAGACGGGGTCGTCATGCCAAACGTAGTTTGACGACGTGATTTCCTGTGCTATTTTTGCACTGTCGATCGAAGCATTGGCGATAAACGCGGCGTTAATAAACGTCTGGCCATTTTGCACGGCAAACGGGGAGGAGACACTTCCGTTTGGATTATTCAGCAACGCAAAACGATCCGCCTGGACCAAGAACTGACTGTTGCCCGCGCCATCTACGCCCAACGCCATCCCTGCAACAAACTGCCGCCCTGCGTTGTCAGCCTGTACCTTCAAACTCCATGATGCCGATATCTTGCCGTTCAAAGAAGCCTGTGCCTGTTTGACCTCCTGTACCGCCGCAGTGTTATTACCGGCGGTCGCCGTCACGTGATCAATACGTTGTCCTAATGCACTATCGGCGCTTGAACGTACGCTGCTTTCATTCAGCAGATTGGTTTTGACCTTACCCACTTCAGTATTAAGTTGAACAATCTGTTGTGAAGAGGCCGATTGGTTATCGGTAACTGTTTTCGCCAGTTGGGTAAGTGCAGCGCGGTTTCCCTCTGTTTTACTGGATATATCGGTAAGCTGTTTTGCCTGAGCGCTACCCGTATCCACCAAAACCTGCAGCTGTTGTTCAACGTTCGCTTGATTCTCATCAACCGTGCCGCTTAACGTCGTCAACTGCTGCGCCAAAGCGCGATCGGCCTGCGCCCTTACCGTCAACTCTGTGGCCAATTTAGCCGCAACGCTACCAAAATTGGCCTGCAAGCCAATCAACTGCCTAGCCTGCGCTTGTTGCTGATCGGCCAAAACCGTCTGTTGAGTCTGGAGCCCCGCAGTAATGGTGTTTTGTTGCTGAACATCCCCACTTTGCTTCAATGCCAGCTCAATATTGGCTTTCGCCGTCGCTGCCAACGATTGTGACAGACTGGCATTGGCGCTATCGGCATCAGATTGCGTTTGCTGCAGCTGCGTAATTGCAGCCTGGCTCTCCCCTACCTGGCTATTAAGTGAATCCAGCCGTTGTGATAATGCGCTGTCCTCGGTCGCGCGTACGGTGAGCTCCTGCCGCAGCCCGGCAGAAACATCGCCAAAGTTAGCCTGCAGCATAAGCAACTGCCGTGCCTGCGACTCCAACTTGTCGGCATGAACCTCCTGTTTCGAAATAAGCCCGGCGTTTACCCCAACCTGCTCTTTCTTGCTGTTATCAAGGTTTAGCGCATTCTCAATATCCGCTTTGCTCAAGGCTTCCAGCGACTGCGTCATTCCCGCCCGTGCGCTTTCGGCATCGCTGACAACCTGCTGCAGTTGGGCCAAGGTTGCACGACTATCGCCCACTTGACTATTGAGCGAGTCCAAACGTCGTGACAGCGCGCTGTCTTCCGTTGCACGCACGGTTAACTCTTGCTGGAGTTCTGCAGAAACATCACCAAAGTTGGCCTGCAAACGTGTCAACTGCCGTGCCTGAGACGCCAACCGATCGGCCTGAACTTGCTGTTGGGCGGTAATCGTGGCGTTAACTTCGTGCTGATCTTTTTTGCTGTTATCAAGATTTAATGCGTTCTCGATATCCGCTTTGCTGAGTGCTTCCAGCGATTGCGTAATGCCCGCCATTGAACTCTCGGCATTGCTGGCTGCCTGCTGAAGTACATTGATGGCCGAAGCCTGGCCATCAACGGCCGTTCCCAACGTGTTAAGCGCTTTCGCCTGAGCGCTGTCAGCTTCTGCGCGAGTCTGCGATTCCGCTGCTATCGCTGCCGTATTGGAGCCCGTTTGTGATTCCAGGGCACTGAGTTGCCGCGCCAGAGCCGACTCGCTATCCGTCAAAGTCTTCAGTTGCTGCGTAACCTGGGCCTGATTATCGCTAAACTCGGCGCCCAATCCGCCCAACTGCTCACCCATTGCCTGCTGCTGGTTAGCCAATGCTTCCGTTTTTGCCGTAACGGCCGCATTAACCCGACCTTGCTCCGCATGATGGTCATCGACAATTTGGGCACTGGCGGCCACATCCGATTCCACTTTGGCCAACGCCGCTTGAGCATCTGCCTGCGTTTGTTCCAATTGGGCGATCGTTCCCTGCTGCTTATCGGAAACGGCTTTTACCGAATTGATAATCTGGGACATTGCCTCATCGGCATCACTCCTTGCCTGCTTTTCTTGAGCAATTTGCGCCGCGTTGCCCGCTGATTTGGCCACGACGGCAGCCAATTGCTCTGCCAGCGCTTGGTCCTGTTCTCGCAAGACGCTAACCTGAGAAATCACCTCTGCAATGCTGGTGCCGTCACCGCCGGTCAATGCGTCTACTTTAGCCTGCAACTCGGCATCGGCCCGCTGCAGAGCCGCTCGCGTCCCGCTGAGCTCATGCCGGGCATCTTGAATATCTCCGGCCAACGTTTGCTTCGCCATCGTCAAATCAGTGCGTGCCAAATCGAGTGTCAGGCTATTCTCAATCGCCGCCTTGCTGATTTGCTCCAGGTTGCGCTGCAAACCTTCTACGGTCATGTTCAGATCGGTATTGGTGCCGGCAACTTGTTCTTTAACACTCTCGAGAGCCTGCTCCAACGCACCGACATCGTCGGCCAGTGCCTCCTTGTTTTGCTCAATGTCACGCTGCGCCTTAGCGATCTTATTCGCCAGATCCTGAACGTTTTGATCGGACGGCAGACTGGAGATTTTATCCAACAGTTCTTTACCTAACTCCGTCTCGGTAATGCTGTTGGCAATCTGTTCCAAAACGATATCCGCTTTATCGGAGGAAATGCCGCGTACAAACTCCGTCCATTCAGACTGTAAGCCGTTTTTATCCGTAAACGCCGCGCGAAAATACAGCGTTTGCCCCGCCCTGAGTCCTTGCATGTCATAGTTATTTTGCGGATAAGGCACGTCTGCCAGCAGTTTCTCATCAGAGAAATCCGCTCGTGCAGCAACGGCTAGCGTTGTTTTCAGACCATCCTCAGCCCCTGTACCAAACATCCAGGAAAGTTGGATACCAAATACCCGATCGGAAGAAGCGCGCAGCCCAACGATTCGCGGCGGTGCCCCTTCTTTACCGGCCAAATAGGTGGTTTCCGAGCGGCCCCAAGGTGAGGAGACGTCGACTGCATTAACCGCACGCACCCGAACATCATAATTGCCTGCGAAAATACCGTTGACTTCAAACCCAAGCGAAGAGGTCGCACCGATATTCACCCAGTTGCCGCTGTCTTTGCGCCATTGCGCTTCATACTTCAGCGCACCGGTCACCCTCGCCCATTGCACGCGCAGAGTGGCGATATTGATCCCTTGGCTGACATAGTCATACCGGGAAAGAGTGATATTGGCGGGTGCGGCTATCGTGCCAGGGGGGGTGACAGTAAGCGGCGGAGAATCCAACCGAACACCGTTATCGATAAACGCGTATTTATTTGGATCGTGCTCTACCGCACTGATGGTGAAAGTGCCGTCATCGTTGGATTGCACTGAAATCACGCGGAACTGTTGAACGGCCAGGTCGTCAGAATCGATGCTCCAGACCGCTTCCGTTTCCGGTTGCTGACGAAAAGCCGCAGTGAGCGTTACGGTTTTCTTGTCAGCGGCAATGCTGGCAATGGTGCGGCGTTGGGCCGTGCCATCCGGCAGATTGACGCACAAACGATCGCCCGCGGTAAACTCGACCTCACGATCCAAAACGACTGTTCGTTCCTGTGCAGATCGGATCCTGCCGCCATTGGCCTTACCGGCCAACATCGCGTCCGCGACGCCGATAATACGCGCAGGCAGAGGAATATTGCCGTCCAGTCCAACGTTAAAACTGACGGTACGATCTTTGGCATTGCTTAAAATAGCCCAGCGACCGCGGCGATGAGCTTCGGTCCGGCGTGTGCAGCCAATAGCCGTTATTTCGGTCTGGTTCACCCCATACCGTTTAACCAAATCGTTATCGTAGGCCGCCTCAACGGCCTCGGCATAATGATTGGATGGATCGCCCCATTTGACCAACGCCGAGGTATAGCGATTCTTGTAAGAACCTGAGGCATAGGTAAACTCACCGTTAATCACGTTGGCTCGCGAATAGACAAAATCCATATCGCGCGGCATATCCGCATAGGCAAATAGCTGATCGTTACCCCAGTAGGTAATACCGCGGAAAATAGCCGAAATATCGCGTAAGACGGTGTAAGCATCTTGCTGAGATTGAATATACACATCGCACAAAAAGCGCGGTTCCTTACCCTCACCACCCAGTCCGTCACTGACGAGCTCATCACAATACTGGGCGATTCGATAGAGTCCCCATTTGTCCATTTCCAATGCGGAAACCCGGTTCCCCAACCCATAGTTCTTATCAAGCGCAATATCGTAGAACACCCAGGCAGGGTTGTTGCTCCAAGCCCATTTGAAACTGCCATCCCAAGCGCCGGAGTAACTGCGAGCCAACGGATCGTAGTTGGCGGGAATGCGTATAATCTTGCCTTTTGGCCTGACGGTAATTTTAGGGACCGCGTTGAATTGAGCTGCGTCGAACTCAATGAACAGCAGTGCCGTATTGGGATAACGAAACTTCGCGTCAACGATCTCGGTATAAGTCTGAACCTGGGTATTATTTACCAGTTTGCTGCTGGTGGAGTCCGGCGTCAGACGACTTACACGCAACGTCCAGCCGTTTGTTGCCTTGGGCAAGTTAACCCGATGGTCACGCTCATACAAACTGGTGGTTTTGCCCTCTACTTTTCCGTCAACGACCGTTTGATAAGCGGCGCCGTCGGTGGAGAGTTCAATTTTGTATTCCACAACCGCGCCATGCATATCACCGTTATTTTCATAACGAAACAACGATGGAAATCCCATTCGAATGCGCAATGCATCAATGTCAGTATTAGTGAAAGTACGTGTCCAGGCATTGGTCGTCGTCAGTTTTACGTTGACGGAGGTTTCCGACTCAACGTCCGGCATCCCCTGAATGTAATCCTGCATTTGCGTACCATTGCGCACCTCCCATTTCAGTCCGGTGAAATTCTCGCTGCCGTCGGCATTGTGTACCGGTGTGCCATCCAGCAGAATGCGCGTGCCGTCCAGTTCGCCGGCGATCTCACCTTCCGATAACGCCAGGAGGATTTTAATTTTTGCATTGGACTGCAAGTCATCAGGTGATTCGACCGGTGTATGCGCCGCGCCACCACCACCTTTGCGCCCGCGAATAAGTGTCTGTGCCATATTGCGCCCATAAAAAAAGGCCGCCTGAGCGACCGTGATGAATAAAGAAACATCCTATTGTTGGTTTTCGGCGTAAATGCCCGCTGAGATCACCGCCCCCCCGATCTCGCGTTCACCGTACAAAATGGGCACAGGGTAGCCCTGTGCAGTGGTATTGACCGGGGAACCGAAAGCATACGAGGGCTTGTTCTCCACCGACTGTGAAACAGGCATGCCGAAGCTGGGTTGCGGTGTCAGCATCTGGATGACACCGCCCATCACCATGGAAGCACCCATCATGCTGAGCGTTGAAACGGTGAGAGAAGTTGCCATGGATGCCTTCCAAAGCGCCAACGTGCCGCCCCCCGTATAAAATGCCCCTATCAAAGCGGCAACGCCGAGCACTATCTGGAACATGCCGCCGTTCTTGCTGCCCGCAATGATCGGCATGATGCGGATCACGGCATCACCTTTCGAGGTTGCGAACTCTTCAACCCCGATATTTTGATCACCGTTGAAAAAAGCGAAGTGAATGCCTTGGCGATGAGCGCCCATCATATATTTCTCAAACCCCTCGACCGTGACGCACAACGCGCGCAAGGCTTCACAAGTATCTTCGACCACCAACCGGTGAGTCTTACCAAACCGCTTGCCCAGTTGGCCTCCTAACCTGATTGTTCTCGCTACCTTGTTCATAACAACTCCTTACGCCTGACCACTCGTACCGTTCGTTCTTGGAAATAGCCGTTATAGGGATAACGTTGGCTTAACTGACCATAGAGATGATGCAACATCATGCTATCCCCTAAATAAATCCCCGCATGGTTTGTCACCGGAGCTGAAATTTGCATCATGATCATGTCACCCGGCCGTATTTCTCCCGCAAATTCACGAAACCCTTCACGATACCAATGCTCGTCATAGAGTCGGGTATGACCATCTATCCACCACTCATGCTCTACGGAGTAATTATTCAGCATGATTCCATGCTGCCGGTGGTAATAATCCATGATCAATGACCAGCAATCGGCATGTCCCAGCAGCCAGTTGCGGCCAATCAACGGACGATCGCCACGCGGTGCAATTTCGAGATAATCCCCTTCAGGCCACGACAAAATGCCCCAGACAATACCCGAATGATCGCACTGAACCCGGTCCAACTCAGAAGGAACTACATTTGGCACATCGGGATGGCTGTGAATAATGCGAATAATTTCCCCACACGCTTCCGCACGAGCATAGTCCTGCGGAGCAATAACAAACCCTTCCAGCGGGCTGTCAGCCACATTATCACACGGCAAATACCGTACTTTACGGCCACTGAGCACCACAAAACCGCAGCTTTCATTCGGGTACACCGAGCGGGCATGCTCATATATGGCCTGCATAACATGTTCTTGCATGCTCATTTCCCTAAAAGATTTGAACCAGGGAAACCACCGAAGGAGAGCGGCTGGGCTTCACCAAACCTTTTTCTGCATGAGGAAACACGGCCGCCACAGACGTCTAACGCGGGATCGTCCACCGGTTGATCATCTTTGTCGAAGCCGGCAACGCCGCCGTAGTCGCAACCTCTTCCTGTACGATACCAACCGCGAATACACCACGTGCACAAACCATGGATTTGCCGTGACGGCAATTGTTGCCCCTGCAAATCAAAGGGTGTGGCCAGTTGGAATTCCACGACGGTGTTAGTCTCAGCAGTTTTGCTATCGATATAAAATACCTGCACCCGTTCCTGACTGGCATCCGCCAGCGAATTGCCTGCCGGAAAGTTGCGCGCATCAAGGTATTTCACAAAGGTCTGATGCACGGAGACTTTGGCCTGGACAAGATCGCTGTACGCCAGACATAGCGCAGTCACCACATTGCTGATATTAGCAACGCGCAGTTTCGGCGTAGGCTGTGAACCGTCGGTTGTCGTGGCCAAGCCGGTAATCTCATACGGGTAAGCTTCATATTCCTGACCCCGCCACCAAATTGACCTGGGCTTCAAACGTTGCTCATCCCCTGCAGACGCGGCAAGTTCCTCAGACTCCCGAGGAAGACTGTGCGCATGGAAGCGCAGGATGTCCGCGCCAAAACCGGTCCCATCAATTTCAATCAATTGGATAACTTCACCGGGCTCTAATTTTTGCACATCGCTGTGATATGACATGGCTCCCCCTACACCCCGAAGGCCTGTTCAAAGGTAAAACTCACCGAAAACACATTGCGTGAAAGCGGTGATACCGTGATGGAGTCAGATTTGACTCTAAACAGATTTTTTCTGCCGCCGGGCGGCGTCCAGAAAAAGGCGCGGATCACATGAGCATTTAAAAAAGACAACAGCGACTCCGTAACCGTAGGGTGGCCGGTATAGACCAGCTGCCAGGATTGGGTAACGCTGTTTAACCCATTGCTGCTGATTTGCTTATATCCGTCGCCAAACTGTGCGCTTCGTACATTGTGAGAAAAGTTGCCGACAGGTGCCGCCTGCGTGCGCCATTGAAAAGTATCGATTGGCATATTTACTCCAGACATAAAAAAACCCACCGTAGCGGGTTGTGACCGTATATTTCGTAGTTTTAGCACCGATAAAATCAGCGCGCTCCCGAGGCATTCCAAATTAATCCCCCCGGTTTTAGTTCTTTGCTCAACCGTTCGGTAATCGCTTGATTGACGATACCCTGTACGATTTTCCCCATCCCTCCCGCAGGAGACTCACCGGCGTTACGCGCATTGCCATCTTGGCTCATCACCACAGTACTATTTACCGTAATACCGCCTCCCCGATCGCCTTTCAGCCCGAACATCGGTGCACGCTCGCCGACCAAACCACCGTCAGCGTAGCCGCGCATCATGGCGTAAAGATGGCCTACGCCAATACGCTGCGTCGCCTCCTTGGTCATGACAAACTCACCGCGATGCACAACGCCGGCAGCATCATACTTGCCGCCATCACCGGTATACCCACCGGAGGACTTCAACCCCATCGGCACCGCCCCAGGGGTGTTACCGCCCGAAGAAGCGTCTCGGGCAATCCATCCCATGGCTTTTTGCACCATAAACGCCACCAACAACTGATTGATAACCTGGACGATCATTTTCAAGATAGAGGAAGTAAACTCTTGAAAACTGGTTTTCCCTGTTGTGACCATATCCGTCAACATTCCGGAAAGGCCGTTAAAGGTGGCTCGCCCAACCTCCGCCATAGAGGCGTAAACGTTGGTCGCAGTATCCAGATATTCGCTCCATCCTTTACGTGCACCGGCGAGCCAGTCGCCACGAACCTTATCTTCAGCGGCAAATGTGTTTGCCAGCTCACTCATCATATTTGCAGCAAACGGGTTTTCTTTATTCTCCCGACTCAACTGCTGAAGCTCACGACGGCGTTGCAATTCACGTTCACTCACTCCGCTTTCTTGCAGTACTTGCTGGGATTTCGAGCGTTGTTGATTAATGTAATCCCCCGCAATACGGCCGTAGTCGGGCTTTTCTTGCCCTTTCGCCGACGAGACAGGGGCCGCTACCACCGTGGGTGAATAAAATCCGGAGCGTTTATTGCGCTTACCCAGCCAGGCATCTATTTGCTCACGGCTGTCTCCCTTGTGAACAGGCGGTTGTTCCGCCGTCATGGCCTCACGATAACCTGCAAGACCGGCACTGATTCTTGCGTGCCCCTGAAAGATGCTCTCTTCTAACTTAGCGGAGGTCTTCTGGCTGTCCTCAACAATTTTTTTATTCGTATCAATAAAACCGTTAAGAAAGTCAACGTGGGCCATCTTGGCTATAGGCCCCAAAGAATCAACGATAAAGCCGGAAATCAATCCATCGCCTTTTGTGATTAACAGCCTGACTTCATCGATAAGCGTGCCCACGATATCTTTCACCAGCCTGGCCATGGCCAACATATCCACGCCAACGCCATGTGCGGCATCAGAAGCCCATTTTTTAACGTCCATCCACATCAGCGACAGCGGAGACATGTTTTCCATGATAGCCGCAGACTGCCTGCCGGTCTCATCACCATAGAACTGCATCGCCAACGTAGCCGCATCGGTGCTTTTCCCAGCATCAACCAAACGAGAGACATGCTCTAACATCTCAACGTTGACAAAGCCATACTGCTTACCCAACTCCGCCAATCCTTTAACGGGATCGTCCGCTATTTTGCGGAAGTTGGCTTCAACCTCTTCAGCGGTCACCTCGGTCACCGCACCAAGGTCCTGCGTTGCTTTGGCAATAATGCCTATCTGCGGCGCGGAATAACGTCCCAAACGGTTCAAAGACGTGAGCAATGTTTCATTCGAACTGATGCTGCTGTTCGTCATTGAACCGATAGAAACTGCCAGAGACTCCATTTGGCCAATCGAGTTGAAGGCCTGGCCGTTGGTCATAATGATGGAAGTTCGCATACTGTCGAATGATTCACGGACGTTATAGCCCCAACTGGCCAACGTTGCGACACCACCGATGACCCCACCCAAAGCGGCGCTGGTGGTCGCCAGCAATGGGCGCAATGCTTGCAACGTATTGCTTACACCACCAAATGAAGTGACCAGTTGTGTCCCATGATTTAGCGCAACTTTCCAAACAGGCTCCCCCGACGCCAATGACGACACCAAACCCAACATATTGGTTGATAGAGTGTTTAATGTTTCCTTATAGGCTTTGGCATTATTATTACCAGTATGCATATCAGCAGCTTGCTGCCCCATTTGCCTTCTAAGCTGCTGCAGCGCCGCCCCATGGCGCCTTAAACCTTGCTCATCGAAGGCGCTGCGGGAAACTGAACTCTGGGTTTGACGTTGCTGCCGAATCAACTTGCCCAATTCATTATTTAACGGACCCAGCCGAGTCGACATCTGATGTAAACTATCACTATAGCGGCGGAGATCCTGCGCCCCACTGCGAAAAGCGCGATTCAGCACATCGATTTTACCGACGGTTGCCGAAGCGTTTCGTTGCAAGTCGTTCAATTCTTTATTCGCACGCTGCAAATCACCGGTATGAATACGCAGCGTCATGGTTGCAATATCTGCCATGTCTGGCTCCTCGCCACAACAAAAGCCAGCACGGGGCTGGCACCCTCGCAGGCGATCATTTTCGGTGAATGACTCTTAGCGCTGCGTTTTCCATAATACGGATATCATTTAATGTGCTCGCCTCGTCATCTACCGCATAAACCTTCATTAACCAAGGCAGACAGTTATAATCCAACCCGGTGACACCATTCATTCCGATACGCCACTGCGTCGCCATCATCTGGAAAATAGTGACAGCTGATACCATATCCGGCCAGATTTCCAGAGTGACCGTTTCGTAGTCATCTATCGTTAATCCAAATGCGGCAAGCTCTTCGGGAGGGGTTTTAGGCGTGTAGAAAGCCTCGGCAAGCGCCGTCAGTTTTTTTCCCGTACCACCATCAACTCTTTGGTATACGCAGTGGCAATTGCATCAAACGCGCGCGGATAGTTATCAAGCAATGTGATAATGCTTTCTCTATTCAACGTGTCGGGCAATGCCCATCCATCACAAATTTCGTGCAAGAAATCGGCCATAGGTTCATTGTTGTAGCTACCCGCATCCAATTGCTGTTCGGTTGCTTCGCGCAGCGATTTTTCCAGCGTTTCCAATTGGCTGCGTTTTTTATGTTTGAACGAAAATGTCAATATTCCATCCTCGCTTCCCGCACGTGGAATAGCGACGTCAATGCTAAAGGTTGGGGTTGGGTTAAGGGTAAATTCAGTCATCATGAAAAAGCTCCAAGCAAAAATAGTGTCGTTGAAAAACAGGCCTTACCGAGATAAGACCTGTTTGCCGTACCGATTAAAGGGTGGTTTTATAGAAAGTCATGTCGCTGGACTGAATTGCCAGCGATACAGCCACAGTTTCCACCTGGTTGACAGCCGTTGTTGGTTGAGGGTCAAAAGATGGAATTGCTGACCAATAGCGCAGTTCGTTGGCTTTAGGGACGTACATATAAAATGCCAAAACATCGCCATTACGATCCGCATTCTGCAACACGCTATAAATTGGCTGTGTCGAATCGTGAGCGAAGGTAAAGGTTTGCGTTTTCGCCGCCTTGAATGTCGCCAGGTTGCGTTGACGATCATCCTCAAGAAACTGAACCTGAGCATATTGTTGATCGCCGCCCGACTGAGCCACTTCGGTAATTTGCGGAATTTGGGTCCAGTTGGCGACTTTAGTCAGTGCACCTTTACCGATACCGGCAGGGAAAAACTTCACATCTGAAGTATTGATCGCACCAATAGTAACGCTGGTATCGGTTGAGGCTGTGATCTTGGCAACCAAGTCATCAATCAGCCCCCAGCCTGAATTGACAATGACAATGTCCCCAATTTTCAAACCATGACCTGTGGCCAGAGTAAATACAGCGCCATTAGCGTTGCTAACCGCCGTCGTTGCTACCGTCGAAGTAGCAGGGATACCGGCAAATACAGTTGCGCCATTAGGTAATGCAAAACTCATGGTAATTCTCCATTTTTAGATATAAAAAAACCGCCAGGAGGCGGTTACAGATAAAAAGAAAGACATCATTTTGATGTACTTCTTCATTACATTTATAATCGGTTACGTCTCAGCGCATTAGAAACTTCATGACTGAGACCAATAACTGATACTAACAGGAATGATATAGCTATCTTCTTTTTGAATAGCAGGTAAAATACTGGCCGGAGCATTAATACTGCAGCTCAAATAATCATCGGAAAGCTCAGCACCATTGGGAAAAAGTGACAACACCCGCTCCGCTAACAGATAGCCATCATGGCTCCCCTCGCCTTTTTTTATCACAATATTGATCTGATAATTACCGCTGTATATCGTCACATCCTGAGAAACACCGACCCCCTGATTGACTGCAGGAACAATAAATGGCTCAAGATGCAACACCGCACTTCCCTCAACAGGGAAATTTGCCAACGTATAGTCGATATTGTTTTTTTCCGCCCATTGCAACAGTACCGACTCAAACAAATCTTTTATCTTTAAGGTACTCAACACAACCTCCAAATCATTTAATCCATAAATCCTCTCATGCCCATCAGGAATTGACACAACCCTATACGGTGTTTTTATCAATGAGAATAGAAAATTAGAATTAATGCCTCATGCATACCAACTTCAGATGTTATCAAGCTACATGATAAAATTCGAAGCGAGAAGAATTATTTTATTATTTTTTTAAATTAAAAAACAAAACAAACAAAAACACCCCGATAAACGGGGCTATATAAAAAATGTGAAAAATCTCAACGTTTTTATAAATACGCTAATAATTTTCCATCTGCAACTTTGTTTCCTCATGAGATAAACATCCATCTATAAAACCTTCCGCAATTTGCATTTGCTGACGAACTCTCCCTTCAGAGCATTTCCAACCACGTGCGATAGCCGATTTTGATTCGCCATATACATAGTGACGCAGAATCAATTCCAACTCTTCTGGTTGACGTATAGCCTGCAATCGAGCAACGGCACGATCGACAGCCAATCCGTCTTCATCACAACAAGAAAGGCGATTCTTTGCCGTATGCGGCAACAATCCCTTAAAGCCCGCAGCGATATGAGAGTATCCCATCGAAGGATGTTCCCGCGCCCACCCTCCCCACCGCATCAATACCTGCTGTATATCCCTCATGCCCCCTCCTGGAATGTACCTTATGAATTCACTATCACTCAAAAAATGCGCTTAAAGTACATTTTTCCTGACTAAAGCCACCAATAAATGTACCCAATGGATACATTATGCATATAAAAAATAGTTAAACAAGTGACTTGTACCATTTTGGTACATATGCTGTAATAAGTGATATGAAAACGATCGAAGAAATCCGACGGGAAAACGCCAGAAAATTGCGCGACGGCGTGGGCGGCAACTCAAACTTCGCTGCCATGTTGGATCGCGAAGCGACGCAAATCAGCCGAGTTATCGGTAAAAACCCCACAAAAAAAATTGGCGACGATCTCGCTCGCCATATGGAAATTTGTTTTTCTCTTGCTACCGGATGGCTGGATAAAACCCATGACGCCGCCGGCCACACCAACGTTCAGGAAACATCGTACGGCAACGATAAAAAGATAAAATTGGTTCCGGTGATATCCTGGGTTCAGGCAGGAGCCTGGACGGAAATCGCGTTTTCAGAGGTTGATTTGATTCAAACAGAACACTATCCCTGCCCTGTCGCCTGTGGGGAAAGGACCTACATTTTGCGTGTGGTCGGCGATTCAATGAGCCCGGAATACTCCCCTGGCGATCTGATTTTTGTCGATCCTGATGTTACCCCCTGGAATGGCGATGACGTGATCGCTTTAATGAGCGACTTCGGCGAAACCACATTTAAACGTTTTATTGAAGAGGGCTCAGAACGGATGCTAAAAGCACTCAATCCTGATTGGCCGGAACGTTACATCCCAATCAACAGCAACTGCCATATCATCGGTACTGTTATCTTTTCGGGTAAATCTCGTCGCCATCGATAAGTCCGCTGCTTCATGTCTCATGTTACGCCGCAATCATTCTCCTGAGGTATAGCAGTTTCCTCACTCAACGGCTGCGCTTGGCGTGGCGCTCAAAGTTTTCCGCCTTGGCCTGCGCCGATTTACGCAGCGTGACATAGCAGGCGCCCTCGCCGCCGTCGCGCGGTAAGGCGCGGCAAAACGCCTGTACCTGTTCAAACTGCGCCAGCCATTTGGCGACGTAACTGCGCACGATATTCGGATGGCTTTCGTTCTGCCGCCCGCGGCCGTGCACGATCAGCAGCGAACGCAGGTTTTGCGCCTCCGCCTGCACGATAAAGCGAAACAGCGCCTGCCGGCTGGCTTCGACCGACTGACGCAGCAGGTTCAGCGACGCCTGCGGCGGATAACGCCCGTTGCGCAGCTTGTCCAGCACGCCCTGTTGAATGCCTTCCCCTTTGAACTCCAGCGGCTGTTCGCAGGGGATCACCTCGAGAAAATCGGTGCTGAGGAAGTTTTCCTGCAACAGCCGCTGCGCTTCGCGCCGCGCGCTTTTGTCCACCGCCTCCTGCGGCTTGAGGTACAGCGTCTGCCGCCCGCTCGCCAGCGGCACCACGTCCGCCATCGCCTGTTCAAAAAAGTCTTTTTCCTGCTCGCTCATCTTCCACCTCTCTTGAACGGCAGCCTTTACGGCCGGGAATGGGGTCGATTGTAAGACGCCTTGCCACGGTTGCAAGCCGGGAATTGTCAGCGGCATTTGTCTCATTTGTCGTCAACGGGTGAGCTTGCGAACAGTTTTCGCTATACTGCTAAGCCATCATTGAGTGCCGCAAAGGATCGAGCCCATGACAATGCGCGAGCTGGAAATCCAGTTTCAAAATGCGATGAATGAGTTGCAGAGCAGCTTCGAACGGCAACACCGCGAATGGCAGCAGAGCTACCAGGCGCTGCAGCAACTGCTGGAAGAAGCCAAACAGCGCGAAGCCGCACTGCGGGCGCAGAATGAACAACTGGCGCGCAAGCTGAGCACCGCCAGTTCGGTACCGGAACAGCATGCGCTGGTGAAGCAGATCAAAATGCTCGGCGCTCATCTGGACGCGCTGGCCAAAGACGCGGCCACCTTCAATCACCACCTGCGCCAACAGAGCGCGGTCGGTAATTTCAGCGGCGAACAGCATTGATAGCGGGCGCTGTCGCACAGCGCCTCCCGCCCCTCTTCTGGCGTATTGAGAGTGTAATAAAGCCTAAATGACCTGGATCATCCTCGCCGCCCTGATCGTCGTATTCATTATCGGTTACCGCATCCTGACGTCCGACACCCGCAAAGCCATCGATTCGCTGGCCCATCTGCTGAGGGTCAAACCGATGCTGATCGAATCGATGATCCAGGAAATGGGCGGCCGCCAAAGCCAGACCTTTATTCGCATGCTGAACAACGGCTACACCGAAGAGATGCACCAGGCGGCTTATCTGCTGTTCATCTACCTGACGTTCATCAAACAGGCGGACGACGAACAGATTGCCCTGTGGCGCGACGTGCTGCTGCGCGCCGGGCTGTCGCCGGAGCTGCACGCCGAGCACACCGAAGCGGCGCTGTTTTACTTCGCCGAGCTGGATATCGATGCGTTTGAACTGGCGCAGTTCCGTCGCGCCTACAACGAGCGTTTCAACCGCGAAGCGTTGGCCCACGGCTGATCGCGTCCCCCAAGGCGGGGGACCGATTACAGGAACATGCTGAAGAGGTAGCGCGACAGCGCTTCGCGCGAGCTGAAGCCGTGTGCGATGCCGTAACGCAGGTTCGGGGCGTCGCCGCTTAAATCCAGGGGAAACTCCAGATACTGCTCGCTGGTGCGCACCGGGGAGGTTGGCGTGGCGAAATGCACGCTTCTCTCTTTCAACGCCGGGTGGATCACCAACGCGGTTCTGCCCATCCGCGCTTCGCGATTCACATACACGTAGTGTGCACCCTTGCGGTAGCCATAGGCCTGATCGGTGACATAATCACGCTCAAAGCCGGTATTCTCCAACACTTTAGCCACTTCATCCGGCCGTAAATACATCGATTCCTCCTCTCATTCTGGACCGCTGAGCGACCTTACCGTAATCATTCACCGAAACAATGATTTTCTGGGGAGGAATCCGGGTTTCGGACTATTCCTGAATCAGCTCCGGCTGCGCTGCAGCAGGCGCAGAGTGAGCAACACCCCGAGCGCCACCAGCAGCGCCGCCGCCAGATAGATCGACGGCACGCCCGCTTGCCCAATCAGCAGCCCGGCCAGCGGGCCGGTGATGCCCAGCGCCAGGTCGAGGAACGCCGAATAGGTGCCGAGCGCCGTGCCCTGATTCTGCGGCGGCACCTGTTTCACTGCTTCGACGCCCAGCGCCGGGAACACCAGCGAGAAACCGGCGCCGGCCAGCAACGCGCCGGTTTGCACCATCCAGGGCTCACCGGCCTGCCAGATCAACAGCAGCCCGACGATCTCGACCAGAAACGACACCAGCGTCACCTTCAGACCGCCGTGGCGGTTGATGACGTTGCTGAAGATCAGGCGGATGCCGACGAAGGCGCAGCTGAACAGCGTCAGCGAAAACGCCGCGCCACTCCAGCCTTTGTCGGCATAGTAAAGCGTGATGAACGTGGCGATCACGCCGAAGCCGACGGTGCCCATCGCCAGCCCGAGGCCATAGGCCCAAATGCGACCGAACACCGCGCGAAAGGCGATGCGTTGCCCGGCGGCGATCGAGACGTCCGGCTTGCCGCTCGCCAACAGCAGCGCCACCGCGACCGCCAGCACGATCAGTGCCGCCACCCCGGCCAAGCCCCACTGCTGATTCAGGTACACGCCGAGCGGCGCCCCGGCCGCCATCGCCCCGTAGGTGGCAACGCCGTTCCAGGAAATCACCCGCGCGGTGTGCATCGCTCCAACCCGGCCGATACCCCACAGCGTGGAACCGGTGCTGGCGAAGCTTTCGCCGACGCCGAGAAACACCCGTCCCACGCACAGCAACAGCAGGCTGAGCCACGGGTAACCGTCAACGCCGAATGCCAGCGCGTAAAACAGGCCGCTGGCGCCGCAGCACGCCAGGCCGAACAGCACCACCTTCTTCGGCCCCAGCTGATCGGCATAGCGCCCGGCGTGCGGGCGGCTGAACAGCGTGGCGAAGTACTGCGCGCTGATGATAAGGCCCGCCAGCACCGAGTTGTAGCCCAGATGCTCATGCACAAATCCCGGCAGCACCGCCAGCGGCAGGCCGATGGTCAGGTAGCAGACGAAGGTGAACATCACCACGGACAGAATGCGTCGGTTCAGCTGGAGATTATTTTCTGCGGTCATCGAAGGTGGCTCGCATCGGACGGGGTAGACAGAGATTGCCAGCATACCCCGATGGGATCTGATGATAAATGAGAGAGTTATAACGAATTATTATTTCGCTAACGATTTTGCCGCCACCCGCGCGCGCAGAAAATCGATAAACGCCCGTACCTTTTCCGGCACATGGCGGGTGTTCGGGTAGAGCGCATAGATGCTCTGCTCGGGGAAACGGTGATCCGGCAGCAACCGCTGCAGCCGGCCGGCGTCGATTTCGGGCTGCGCCAGCCACGCCGGCAGCAGCGCCACCCCGGCGCCATGCAGGGCGAACGCCAGCAATGCCGCGGCGCTGTCGCCGGTGAGCGTGGCAGCGTCCGCGACCTTGAACAGCACCGCTTCGCGCTGCGGCGTGGCCACCTGCCAGCTGAGCGGTGAACTGAGCCGGCTGTGGGCGATCCACTGCGCCTGCGCCAGATCCGTCAGCGAATGAATCGGTCGGTCGGCCAAATAACCCGGCGCCGCCACCGGAAAAATGGCGAAGCTGTCGATCAGCGCCGCGCGGTGGCTGGAGTCCGCCAGCTGGCCCAGGCGGATCGCCACGTCAAAGCGCTCCGAGATCAGATCGGCATGATAAGAAGAAGAGACATGCTGGATGCGCAGCCGCGGATGCTGCCGCGAAAAATCCGCCAGCGCCGGCACCACCACCTGCGCGCCGTACTCCGGCGTGCTGGTGATGCGCAGCACGCCGCTCAGTCCGTGATGATCGCGACGCACGTCGTCCAGCACGTTTTCCGCCTCCTGCAGCAGCTGCAGGCTGCGCTGGTAAAAGCGTTCGCCGGCGTCGGTCAGCGACAGCCGCCGGGTGCTGCGCGCCAGCAGTGACACCCCCAGCTCGTTCTCCAGCTGTTTGACGTTAAAGCTCACCACCGCCTTGGTTTGCCCCAGCGCCGCCGCTGCCGCGGTAAAGCTGCCCGCTTCCACCACCGCCGCAAAGATCGCCAGGCGCTGCAAATTCAGCATTTCGCCGCCCTTATTGTCAAAATCATTTTGACAGTGTAATCGCCCGCCGCCGATTTATCCGCACTTTTCCCCCCGATACACTGCTCGCCTTCAACCGGAGGCACCATGTCTTATCGCAGCAAAGTGGCAATCGTCTATCTGCTCGGCTTTTTCGTCGATCTGATCAATATGTTTATCGCCAACGTCGCCTACCCCGCCATCGGCCAGGCGATGCGGGCGTCGGTCAGCCAACTGGCGTGGGTCAGCAACGGCTATATTCTCGGCCTGACGCTGGTGATCCCCCTCAGCGCCTGGCTGGCGCAGCGCATCGGCGGGCGGCGGGTGTTCCTGCTGTCGCTGGCGCTGTTCATGCTGGCCACCCTCGGTGCGGGCAACGCCGACAGCATCGGCGCGCTGATCGGCTGGCGCACCCTGCAAGGCATGGGCGGCGGCTTACTGATCCCCATCGGCCAAACGCTGACCTACCAGCTGTACCGCAGCCATGAACGCGCCGGGCTGTCGGCGGCCATCATGTTGGTGGGGCTGCTGGCGCCGGCGCTGTCACCGGCGCTGGGCGGCTGGCTCGTCGATCGGCTGGACTGGCGCTGGGTGTTTTTCGCCAACCTGCCGCTGGCGGCCCTGGCCCTGGCGCTGGCGGCGCTGTGGCTGCGCGCGGAAACGTCGACGGCGGTGCGTAAACCGCTCGACGGCAAAGGGCTGCTGAGCGCCTGCGCGGCGTTGACGCTGCTGCTGCTCGGCCTGACCCGGCTGAGCGAGGCCGGTCATCAGGCTTCCGGCGCGGCGCTGCTGGCCGCCGGCCTGCTGGTGCTGGCCTATTATCTGCGCCATAGCCTGCGCACCCCGCAGCCGCTGCTGAACCTGCGGCTGGTCGCCGATCCGCTGCTGCGCAACGCCATGGCGGTTTATTTGTGCATTCCCGGCCTGTTCATCGGCGTCAGCCTGGTGGCGATGCTGTATCTGCAAAACCAGCTGGGGATGCCCGCCGCCCAGGTCGGCGGCCTGATGCTGCCCTGGGCGCTGGCGTCGTTCCTGGCCATCACGCTGACCGGCAAAACCTTTAATCGCCTCGGCCCGCGGCCGCTGCTGATCGCCGGCTGCCTGTTACAAGGCGCCGGCATGCTGACGCTGGCGCAGATCGATCTGGCCGGCCAGCACGCATTGCAGATCGCCGCCTTCGCCCTGATGGGGTTTGGCGGCAGCCTGTGCAGCAGCACCGCGCAGAGCAGCGCGTTCCTGCAGATCCCCGACGCTCAGCTGGCGGACGCCAGCGCGCTGTGGAACATCAATCGCCAGCTCAGTTTTTGCCTCGGCGTGGCGCTGCTCAGCCTGCTGCTGAATTTGCTGCTGACCGGGCTGCCGCCCGCGGCGGCCTACCGCACCTGCTTCATTCTGGCGGGCGCCAGCGTATTTATCCCGCTGCTGCTGTGCCTGCGCCTCGCCAACCGCGCCATCGTGCGCCAACTCAACGCTCAACAGGATGCTTTATGAACCCGTACTTTACCGAAGTGATCGACGCCCACATCGCCATTGAACGCTGGCTGGGCAAAGGGGCTGGAGAAGAACAGGCGCTGCTGGCGCGCTTTACGCCGGATTTCAGCATGATCGCGCTGAGCGGCGCTCCGCTGGATTTTGCCGCGCTGTGCGCCTTTTTCCGCGCGCATCGCGCCGCCAAACCGGGATTGGAAATCGAGATAGAAGAGATGAAGCTGGTGGCCGAATGGCCGACGGGCGCAGTAGTCAGCTACCGGGAAAAACAGAGCCTGCCGGGGCAAAGCGCCACGCTGCGCTATTCCACGGTGGTCTTTGAACGTCAGCCCAACGTACTCGGCTGGCGGCATTTGCACGAAACCGCCGCGGCGCAATAATTACAAAAAGCTGCCGGCCAAAAACAGTTCCCAACCGACGATCACCCCGCACAGGGTTACCGCACTGAAAATGACTTCAAACAGATAGCGATTGATCATCGTTCGTCGCCTCAAAAGAAGACACCCGGAAGAACCGGGTGTCTGGAGTACGGGCTGGAGAGTGCGGAACCTTTCGGTTCCGCAAACATCACTTAATTAAGCTTTTTTACCGGCTTTTTTGTGGTGTTTTTTAGCGGCCTGAGCTTTCTGCACTGGCGCTTTTTTGTGGTGTTTTTTAGCAGCCTGGGCTTTCTGAGCTGGCGCTTTTTTGTGGTGCTTTTTAGCGGCCTGAGCTTTCTGGGCTGGCGCTTTTTTGTGGTGCTTAGCTTTCTTGTGGTGCGTTGCTTTAGCTGGTGCTTTTTCAGCAGCAGCCGCTGGCGCAGCGGTAGTGGTGGTCGCAGCTGGCGCGGTGGTGGTAGCCGGAGCAGTAGCTGCAGTATCAGCAGCGAAAGCAACAGAAGACAGACCCATAGTGGCAGCAACGATCAGCGCTAATACTTTTTTCATCTTTAAATCCTCAGAGTGTTGTTTCGGTAAGCTCCGGTGGAGCCGTTGAAACAGATACTAGTGGAATCAAACTGCCGTTTCCGTGAGTGATTGGTTTCGCCGAGTAACCAAATGTACAACGTTTGTGAACGGCGCTTGTGAACCGCATCGGCGGGTATATGCTGAAGGAAGATGCCCCTCGTACAGGCTCGCTCACGCTATGAAAACCGTCTCGCTGAAACACGCGCCGGGCCGCTACGCCGGTCTGGCCCTCGCCGGTCTGCTGCTGCTGACGCTGCTCTACCTGTTCGTGCGGCACTGGGCCGAGTTTGTGCAGTATTGCATCAACTTCCAGATTTACATGCACCGCTATCTGGTGCTCTATCTGCTGCAGCAGCGTAACCAGCAATACAGCGGCGGGCTAATGCTGACGCTGGCCAGTTTCGCTTACGGCTTCCTGCACTCCATCGGCCCCGGCCACGGCAAGTTCGTCATCACCACTTATCTGGCCACCCACCGCGAACGGCTGAACGCCAGCCGGGCGATCACCCTGCTGGGCAGCCTGATGCAAGGCGTGGTCGCCATTGTGTTCGTGGTGGTGCTGGCGGTGGCGCTCAACCTGTCGATGGGCGATCTCAGCCTCAGCCGTTATTGGGTGGAAAAAGGCAGCGCGGTCTTCATCGCCGCCTTCGGCCTGATGGTGATCCTGCGCGCCAGCGGCTGGCGCTGGCGTCGGCGCCGCGCGCCGGTCATTCAGGCGCTGCACCCGGCGGACCACGCGCATAGCGCGGCGTGCGAGTGCGGCCACCGGCATCAACCCAGCGCGGCCGAACTGACCGGCGGCTGGCGCAACGCGCTGTGGCTGATCGTCTCCATCGGTATTCGTCCGTGCAGCGGCGCCATCCTGATTCTGGTGTTCGCCAACGCCATCGGCATGTTCACCTGGGGGGTGATCTCCGCCATGAGCATGGCACTGGGTACCGGGCTGTCGATCATGATCCTCGCCACGCTGGTGCACCACGCGCGCGAGCGCTTTCTGGCCCATCAACCCGGCCTGACAGGCTACTATCTGGCACAGGCGTCGCGTATCGCCGTGATGCTCGGCGGCGTGATCCTGATCCTGTTCGCGCTGGTGCTGTTCAATTCGGTGATCCCGGTCAGCGCCAACGGCGATTTTATCGCCGCCGGCTGCTAACGCCGGTGAAATCATCGTTTTTTTGCGTGATCGACCACACAAATCTCGGCATGGTCTACACTTAAAAGACATGTGTCGAAATGGAGAGCTGAATGTTTAAGAAAGCGGAAAGAACAGAACGCGACATCGATCAGGACGTCACTCTGTTGGCCGATACGCTGGATGAAGTGTTGCGCGAGTCCGGTGACAAGACCAAAGAGGAACTGAAAGAGCTGCACAGCAAGGCGAAAGGCGTGCTGCGCGACGCCCGGGCGCGGTTCAATGGCTCCACCAGTCTGACACAGCATGCGCGCGACGCGGTCGATCAAGCCGACAGCTATGTGCGTGACAAACCTTGGCAGGGCGTAGGGATCGGTGCCGCCGTCGGCATCGTGCTCGGCGTGCTGCTGGCCCGGCGTTAACACCCCTGCAGTCATAAAGATAAAACAGATGTGCGTCTGGCCCGCGGAAATCGCGGGCCGTTTAATTGAGGCGTTTGAACAGCTGCGCCAGCCCCTGCACCGCCCGCTCCGTCTCCTCTTGCCGAGTAAAATTGGCGAAGCCCAGCAGCAATCCTTGCCCCGCCGGATGATCGATTCGCCAGTCCGACAACGCCTGCGCCGCCAGCCCCTGTTGCCAGGCTTGCGCCGCCAACGGCGCATCCGCTACGCCGTCGTGAAGCCGGGCCAACAGCTGAATGCCGCCCTGTTGCGGCACCGCCGTCAGCCACGTCCCCAGCTGCCGTTCCAGCGCCTGCGTCAGCCACTCACGCCGTTGGCGGTACAGCGGCCGCATGCGTTTCAGGTGGCGGTAGAAATGCCCTTGCCGGATAAAATCCGCCACGCCGGCCTGCAGCAGCGGCGGGCAGCCGCAGCCACGTAGCCGACTGCTGCGCGCAAAGGCCTCCGTCAGGCCGGCGGGCACCACCAGGTAAGCCATGCGCAGCGCCGGGAACAGCGTTTTGCTGAAGGTGCCGGCGTACAGCACCCGCCCCTGAACATCGAGGCTTTTCAGCGGCGGCAATGGCCGCCCGTGATAGCGAAACTCGCTGTCGTAGTCATCTTCCAGGATCCAGGCCCTGCGCTGCTGCGCCCAGTCGAGCAGCGCCATGCGCCGCGCCAGGCTGAGCGTGACGCCGAGCGGGCTTTGATGGGTTGGCGTCACCACCGCCAGCCGCGCCTCAGGCGCCGTCAGCCTACCGGCGGCCACGTCCATGCCTTGTTCATCCACCGGCACGGCGATCGGCCTGACGCCGGCGGCCCGCAGCAGCGGGCGCGTGACCGGATAGCCGGGATCTTCGATCCATACCGCGTCGCCGGCGTGCAACAGCGTCTCCACCACCCAGTCCAACAGCGCCGGATAGCCAGCGCAGAGGAAAACCTGCTCCGGCCTGCAGCTGATGCCGCGCGACAAATGCAGATAATGGGCGATCGCCTCACGCAGCTCAGGCAGGCCGCCGGCCGGCGGCAGCGCCAGGGAAGACACCGTGGAACCGCGCAGCTGGCGGGCGACAATGCGCTGCCATAACGCCCGGGGAAACGCGTCCAGCGCCGGCACGCCCAGTTGGAAAGGCTGCAGCATGCCCTGCGGCTGCAGCGGATCGGGCGCCATCGCCGCCAGCGGCGGCGCAGCGGATACCGCACCCGGCGGCACGTGCGGCAGCTGCGGCGAGACATAGGTGCCCGCCTGCCCACGGCTCTGCAAGAAACCTTCGGCAATAAGTTGCGCGTAGGCGCTTTCCACCGTGGCGCGCGCCACGCCCAGATCGCTCGCCAACCCGCGCACTGAGGGTAATCGGCTGCCCGCCGCCAGGCTGCCCTGGGCGATGGCGTCTTTAATCCGCAGGTAGATCTGCCGGTACAGCGGTTCCGCCAGCTGGTTGTCCAGCCGCAGCGAGGTCAGGAAAGATGGCATCATGGCCCGGTTAAATAATCATTTTATGGCCCTATAGCATAGACCATAAGGCCGCTAAAGTAGCGTCATGATTTCGTTACTACCGATTGAGGTTGACCATGATTAAGCAACGTTTGAACTATGCCGAGCTGGCGCCCGCCCCGTACAAAAATATGGTAAGCGCGCTGATGGCGCTGGAGAAAGGTGCCCTGGACAAGGCGACCATCGAGTTGATGTTTATGCGCGTTTCGCAGATCAACGGCTGCGCCTACTGCCTGGATATGCACGGCAAAGCGCTGCGCGAAAGCGGCTTCAGCCATGCCAAGCTGGATACGCTGGCGGGCTGGCGCGTCAGCCATGAGTTCAGCGAGCGCGAACGCGCCGCGCTGGAATGGGCAGAGTCGGTGACGCTGATCGCCGCCACCGGCGCACCGGACAGCGCTTTCGAGGCGCTGAAAGTGCACTTCAGCGATACCGAGATCGCCGATCTGACCTTCGCCATCAGCATCATGAACGCCTTCAACCGGCTGGCCGTCAGCATGCGTCAGTAATGCGCTCGATTCCCCCTCTTCACTGAGAGGGGGAATTTCTCACCCGCAAAAATTTTTTCCCTCGCCTTTTCCAGCCCCGGCGCGGCCTGCGCCTCCAACCCGACAAAACACCATATATAGCGTGGTTGATAAAACAAATATCAACATATAGTATTTTATGGGTCAGCCGCAGGGAGTGTCGTTCGGTTGATAACGCCGTCAGAAACGCCAGGAACGATGCTCCGTTATCTGACTTGTCCGCCTTTCCTTCAGCCTAAAGGTAAATGCGAATCATGAGCATTATTATTTACAGTAAGCCGGACTGTGTCCAGTGCAACGCCACCTATCGCGCATTTGATAAACAGGGGATTGATTATCAGGTGATCGATCTCACCCAGGATCAGCAGGCGCTGAATCACGTTAAATCCTTAGGTTATCAGCAAGTTCCGGTGATTATCGCCGGTGACGATCACTGGTCCGGGTTCCGGCCGGACAAGATCGGCGCGCTGGCGCTCACCTGCTGAGGCCCGCCGATGAATCCGCTGGTCTATTTCTCCAGCAGCTCGGAGAACACCCATCGGTTCGTTGAGAAACTGGGCCTGCCGGCGATCCGCATTCCGATCGCCGGAGCCCGCAGCAAATTGCTGATGGAACAACCCTATATCTTGATCGTGCCCAGCTATGGCGGCGGCAGCGCCGTCGGCGCGGTGCCGATCCAGGTCATCCGCTTTCTCAACGTTCCGCAAAACCGTTCATACCTGCGCGGCGTCATCGCCGCCGGGAACACCAACTTCGGCGCAGCGTACGGCATCGCCGGCGACATCATCGCCAAAAAATGCCAGGTGCCTTTTTTGTACCGCTTCGAGCTGCTCGGCACCGCGCAAGACGTTGAAAACGTTCGACAGGGAGTAACCGCATTTTGGCAACGACAGAACTGACCAGGCCCGAGACGGGCGCGCTGGATTACCATTCGCTCAACGCGATGCTCAATCTTTACGATGCGGAAGGCCGGATCCAGTTCGATAAAGATCGGCTGGCGGCGCGGCACTACTTCCTGCAGCACGTCAACCAAAACACCGTGTTCTTCCATAACCTGGAGGAAAAGCTGCGCTATCTGGTGGAGGAAGGCTACTACGAGCCGCAGGTGCTGGCGCAGTACGAATTCCCATTTATCAAGCAGCTGTTCCAGCAGGCCTACGCCAAAAAATTCCGCTTCGAGACCTTCCTCGGCGCCTTTAAGTATTACACCAGCTATACGCTCAAAACCTTCGATGGCAAACGCTATCTGGAGCGCTACGAAGATCGGGTATGCATGGTGGCGCTGACGCTGGCGGCGGGCGACACCGGGCTGGCGCAGGATCTGGTGGAGGAGATGATTTCCGGCCGCTTCCAGCCGGCCACCCCAACCTTCCTCAACTGCGGCAAACGCCAGCGCGGCGAGCTGGTCTCCTGCTTCCTGCTGCGTATCGAAGACAATATGGAATCGATCGGGCGGGCGGTGAACTCCGCGCTGCAGCTGTCGAAACGCGGCGGCGGCGTGGCCTTCCTGCTGAGCAATATTCGCGAGGTGGGCGCGCCAATCAAGCGCATCGAGAACCAGTCCTCCGGCGTCATTCCGATCATGAAAATGCTCGAAGACGCCTTCTCCTACGCCAACCAGCTCGGCGCGCGCCAGGGGGCCGGCGCGGTGTATCTCAACGCCCACCACCCGGACATTCTGCGTTTCCTCGACACCAAACGGGAAAACGCCGACGAGAAGATCCGCATCAAAACGCTGTCGCTGGGGGTGGTGATCCCGGATATCACCTTCGAGCTGGCGAAGAACAACGAAGAGATGTACCTGTTCTCACCCTACGACGTCGAACGGGTGTACGGCGTGCCGTTTTCGGAGATTGCCGTCAGCGAGAAATATCGCGAGATGGTGGACGACAAGCGCATCCGCAAGTCGCGCATCAACGCGCGCGAGTTCTTCCAGGTGCTGGCGGAGATCCAGTTCGAATCCGGCTACCCGTACGTGATGTTCGAGGACACCGTCAACCGGGAGAACCCGATCGCCGGGCGCATCAACATGAGCAACCTGTGTTCGGAGATCCTGCAGGTCAACCGCGCCAGCACGTATCACGAGGATCTGAGCTACGATCGCATCGGCAAGGACATCTCCTGCAACCTCGGCTCGCTGAACATCGCCAAAACCATGGACGCGCCGGACTTCGGCAAGGCGATCGAGACCGCGATCCGCGCGCTGACTGCGGTGGCCGACATGAGCGATATCCGCTCGGTGCCGTCGATCGCCGAGGGCAACCGCAGCGCCCGCGCCATCGGCCTGGGCCAGATGAACCTGCACGGTTACCTGGCGCGCGAGCGCATTTTCTACGGCTCGGAAGAAGGCATCGACTTCACCAACCTCTATTTCTATACCGTGGCCTATCACGCCATTCGCGCCTCGAACCGGCTGGCGATCGAGCGCGGCGGCGCCTTCGACGGTTTTGAACACTCCCGCTATGCCAGCGGCGAGTACTTCGACAAGTACACCGAACGCGACTGGCTGCCGCAGACCGAGCGGGTGCGCGAACTGTTCGCCGCCGCCGGCATCGCCATTCCAGGCCGCGACGAGTGGCGCGCGCTGCGCCAGTCGGTGATGCTGCACGGGCTGTACAATCAGAACCTGCAGGCGGTGCCGCCGACCGGTTCCATCTCGTACATCAACAACGCCACCTCCAGCATCCACCCGATCGTCTCGCGCATCGAGATCCGCAAGGAAGGCAAGATCGGCCGCGTTTACTACCCGGCGCCCTACATGACCAACGACAACCTGGCGTATTACCAGGATGCCTACGAGATTGGCCCGGAAAAGATCATCGATACCTACGCCGCCGCCACGCAGCACGTCGATCAGGGGCTGTCGCTGACGCTGTTCTTCCGCGATACGGCCACCACCCGCGATATCAACCGCGCGCAGATCTACGCCTGGCGCAAAGGCATCAAGACCATTTACTACATCCGCCTGCGCCAGATGGCGCTGGAAGGCACCGAGGTGCAGGGCTGCGTGTCCTGCTCGCTGTGAGGCAACTTATGACGACCCTAACATCGGCGCCGCTGGCGCGCGCCATCAACTGGAACATCATCGAAGACGACAAGGATCTGGAGGTATGGAACCGCCTGACCTCCAACTTCTGGCTGCCGGAGAAGGTGCCGCTGTCCAACGATATCCCCTCCTGGGCCACGCTGACGCCGAAAGAGCAGCAGCTGACCATTCGGGTGTTTACCGGGCTGACGCTGCTGGACACCATCCAGAACACCGTCGGCGCGCCGGCCCTGATCGCCGATGCGCTGACGCCGCACGAAGAGGCGGTGTACTCCAACATCAGCTTTATGGAGGCGGTGCACGCCCGCTCGTACAGCTCAATCTTCTCCACCCTGTGCCAAACGCCGGACGTGGACGACGCCTACCGCTGGAGCGAGGAAAACCGCGCGCTGCAGAAAAAGGCCGGCATCATTCTGGCCCACTACCGCAGCGACGATCCGCTGTTGAAGAAGGTTGCCAGCGTATTCCTCGAGTCGTTCCTGTTCTATTCGGGCTTTTACCTGCCGATGTACTGGTCGAGCCGCGCCAAGCTGACCAACACCGCCGATCTGATCCGCCTGATCATCCGCGACGAGGCGGTGCACGGCTACTACATCGGCTATAAGTTCCAGAAAGGGCTGGAGAAAGTGGACGCCGCGCGGCGCCGGCAGGTGAAAAACTTCGCCTTCGACCTGATGCAGGATTTGTACGACAACGAGGTGCGTTACACCGAGGAACTGTACGACGGCGTCGGCTGGACGGAAGACGTGAAAACCTTCCTGCACTACAACGCCAACAAGGCGCTGATGAATCTGGGATATGAAGCGCTGTTCCCACCGGCGATGGCGGAGGTCAACCCGGCTATCCTATCGGCATTGTCGCCGAACGCCGATGAAAACCACGACTTCTTCTCCGGCTCCGGTTCGTCTTACGTCATCGGCAAGGCGGTCAACACCGAGGATGAGGACTGGGATTTCTGAGGGCTGGCTGGCCGTATCAGGAAAAGGCTTTCGCGGGAGTGCGACGTGTCGTGCTCCCGCGACTATGTGTTTTGCTTGAAGGCCACACGCAGCTCAAGCCGCCGCCAAATAGCGCGTTTCTCCGCGTCGCTGGCGGTCGGCCAGGCGGCGATCTCCGCCCGCGTGCGCCGACATCCTCGGCACCGCTGGGTTTCGTCGTCGATGCGGCACAGGCTGACGCAGGGCGATCTCACGCCGTGCTGGAATTGCTGATTGTCGCCCGCCATAAACCGCCCTTGATGTGATGTGTGCCGCCACAGGATACCCGATCCGGCGACGGCGCGTCGTCAATCAGATGATGCCGCCGTTGGCACGCAGGGTTTGGCCGTTGATCCAGCCGCCGTCGTTCCCGGCGAGGAAGGCCACCGCCGCGGCGATATCTTCCGGCGTGCCCAGGCGCTCCAGCGGCGCCATCTTCGCCAGCCGCTCGATCAGCTCCGGGGTTTTACCGTCGAGGAACAGCCCGGTCGCAGTCGGCCCCGGCGCAACGGCGTTCACCGTGATATTGCGGCCGCGCAGCTCTTTTGCCAGCACGCTGGTCAGCGCCTCGATCGCCGCCTTGCTGGCGGCATACATGCCGTACCCCGGCTGCAGCAGCCCCACCACGCTGGAGGAGAAGTTGATGATGCGACCATTGTCGCGCAGGCGCTTCGCCGCCTCGCGCATCGTGTTGAAGCTGCCTTTCAGGTTGATATCGATCAGGCGATCCGCGTCTTCATCGCGCATGTCCGCCACCGGTGCCAACGCCATCACCCCGGCGTTGTTGACCAGCACGTCGACGCCGCCAAACGCCTGTTCGGCGCTGTCGAACAATCGGGAAACCGCAGCCGCATCGCTGACGTCGGCTTTGGCGCCGAGCGCGCGGCCGCCCGCTTGTTCTATCTTGCGCACCAGTTCATCAGCCGGCGCCGGGTTGCCTGAATAGTTGACGATGACGGTAAAACCGTCGGCGGCCAGACGCTCGGCGATAGCGGCGCCGATGCCGCGAGATGCGCCGGTGACGATGGCGACGCGTTGAGTGGCGTGCTGCATAAGTCTCTCCTCCTGGGTCAGTGAGTTGTCATCATGCACCTTTCGGCACGGCGAATAATCCCCTATTCTTCGTTATCACTATCCGAAATAAACGAACAATTATGGACAGAATCGACGCCATGCGCCTGTTCACCCGCGTGGTAGAACAACGCAGCTTTACCCAGGCGGCGCAGGATCTGAACCTGCCGCGCTCCACCGTGACCGACGCCATCAAACAGCTCGAAGCCCGGCTGCAGGTCAGGCTACTGCAGCGCACCACCCGCCACGTCAGCCCGACGCTGGACGGCGAAGCCTACTATCAGCGCTGCCTGAGCATTCTGGCGGACATCGAAGAGGCGGAGATGGCGTTCGCCGGCGCCAAACCGCGCGGGCTGCTGCGCATCGAGGTGCACGGCACGCTGGCGCGCCATTTTCTGTTGCCCGACTTGCCCGATTTTTTAGCGCAATACCCGGATATCGAGCTCTATATGAGCGAAGGCGATCGGCTGGTGGACGCGCTGCGGGAAGGCATCGACTGCGTGGTGCGCGTCGGCAAACTGCGGGACAGCGACATGGTGGCGCGCCGCCTGGGCGAGCTGGAAGAGGTGACCTGTGCCGCCCCGGCCTACCTGCAGCGCTTCGGCACGCCGCAAAGCCTGGACGATCTGCGCCATCACCACATGGTGGGCTTTCGCTCTTCGGCGACCGGTGCGCTGATGCCGCTGGCGTTCACGGTGGCGGGGCAAGCGCAGCCCATCACGCTGCCGGCGACGGTGTCGGTCAGCGCGGCGGAGAGCCTGGTCGCCGCCGCCCGCGCCGGGTTGGGCATCATTCAGGTGCCGCGCTATCACCTGCGCGGCGATCTGGCCGACGGCAGCCTGTTGCCGCTGCTGCCGGATTGGCCTTCTCCGCCGATGCCGGTCTCGCTGCTTTATCCGCGCAACCGCCAGCTCTCGCCGCGGGTGCGCGTGTTTCTCGATTGGTTCAGCCGGGTGTTCGCCGAGCGCAACCGGTAGCGACCGAGTGCGTTACAGCGCGCCGTAATTCAGCGGCACCCAGTTGTACCCTTCGCCCTGGCGGTTCAGGTAGCCCAATCCTGGGAACGACAGGTGCGCGCCGCCCACCAGCTCGCTCTGCCGCGCGCTGTCGCCGAACACCCGCAGCCGTTGAGCGACCGCCGCCTTGGCGTCGCTGTCAAAGCTGATAGCCACCTTCGGATGCGGCATCTGCACCGCCGCTACGTGGATCAGATCCCCCAGCAACAGCAGCTTTTTGCCCTGGCTCGTCACCTGATAGACGCTGTGGCCCGGCGTATGCCCGTGGGCGGCAAAGGCGGCGATGCCCGGCGAAAGCTCGCCGTCGCCGTTGAATGGCTTAAAGTGCCCGGCTGCCTGATAAGGCTTGATCGCCGCCTGGGCTCTTTCGAAGTTGCTTTTATTTTCCGCGTTGGCCCGTTTCAGCTGGTCGGCGCTCAGCCAGAAGTCCGCGTCCTGGCTGGCGGCGCGCACCACCGCATTGGGGAATACCGCCTTGCCGTCGTGCGTCAGGCCGCCGAGGTGATCCGGGTGCATGTGGGTCAGGTAGATCTCATCCACCTGCTCCGGTTGGTAGCCCGCCGCGCGCAGGTTATCCACCAGCTTGCCCAGGCCGTCGCCCAGCAGCTGGCCGGCGCCGCTGTCGATCATCACCAGCTTGTCGCCGGTATTGATCAGATAGGCATTGACCGAGGTGACCACCGGCAGGCTTTGATGCCGCTCGGCCAACCCGGCGGCGATCTGCTGCGGCGTGGTGTTCAGCAACAGCTTGTCCGCCGGCAGGCGAATGACGCCGTCGGACAACGCGGTCACTTCAAAGCTGCCCAGCATGATGCGGTAAAATCCCGGCGTCGGGGTTTTGGCCTGCGGCGCGGCGGCCCCGGCCTGTAATGACATAACGGCCAGCGCCGCGCCCAGCAGACAACGTTTCCAGAACATGATGACTCCTTGCGATAATTGGACAGCGCTAAGTATTGACGCAAAAGGTCCGATGCGCCTGTTTAATAAATGCCTTTGATAAATATATAAATAATATATTTATTATGAATAATTTTGTTTGCCGAGCCACACAACCCCAATCCATATTTTCTCGCTCGCCACTTGGTTATTTTTCTTACTCCCTAAACCAAGAGTGAGGAAATATCATGAACTATCAATTCGAAAATCTGGTCTTTGAAGGCGGCGGCGTAAAAGGCATCGCCTATGGCGGCGCGCTGGAACTGCTGGAAGCCAAAGGCATCATGCCGCAGATCAAGCAAACCTCCGGCGCCTCGGCGGGCGCCATCGCCGCGCTGCTGGTCGGCCTGGGCTGCAGCTCGGCGGACGTCACTAAAATTCTGTCGGCGATGGATTTTAAAAAATTCCTCGATTATAACGGCGGCTTTTTCGGTACGATCCAGGATGCCTATCGTCTGTTCAATCAATACGGCATCGCGCCCGGCGATTATTTCTATCAATGGTCGCGCGATATTATCAAGCAATATACCGGCAACCCGGATATTACCTTCGAGCAGTTCGAAGCGATGAAAGCGGCGAAAGGATTCAAGTCGATTTACTTTATCGGCGCCAACCTCAACAGCGGCCAACGCGAGGTCTATTCGCATCGCACCACGCCGCGCATGAAAGTGGCGGACGGCCTGCGCATTTCGATGTCGTTCCCGTTCGCCTTCGTGGCGAAGAACAATACCCTGGGCGATCTGTGCATCGACGGCGGCATGATCGACAACTACCCGGTGCGGCTGTTCGACTATGACTTTTCCGCCACGCCGCCTTATATCGACAGTTCCAGCCAGCGCATCAACACCCGCACCCTGGGCCTTCGCCTGGACTCCGCCGGCGAAATCGCCCAGGCCGCCGGGCAGGCCGGCCCGCGCACGCCGGTCAACAACCTGTTTGATTTCACCCTGGCGGTGGCCAACGTGATGCTGGACATCCAAACCAAGGTGCACCTGGACAGCGACGACTGGAAGCGCACCGTGTATGTCGACACGCTCGACGTCGGCACGCTGGAGTTCGGCATCAGCGAGGAAAAGAAACGCGCGCTGATCGAATCCGGCCGCCGCGGCGTAGAGCGCTACTTCACCTGGTACGACGCCGCCATGAAACAGGCAGCGTAACCGGCATTATCCCGGCCCGCGCGTACGGCCGGCGCGCGGGCAAAAAAAATCCCCGCGGGGGCGGGGAAAGGCAAAGTAACGCTAAGGATTTATAGGAGTTATACGAAGAACTTGGCCAACACCAGCAGCGACAGCGAGACGTTGATAGCGCCCCCGATACGCGTAGCGATCTGGGCGAACGGCATCAGCGACATGCGGTTGCCGGCGGTGAGGATCGCGACGTCGCCGGTACCGCCCTGCCCACTCTGGCAGCAGGAGACAATCGCCACGTCGATAGGGTGCATGCCGATTTTCTTGCCGACGAAGAAACCGGTCGCCACCAGCGCGCTGACGGTTGTGACGATCACGATCAGATTCTGTACGGTGAACGCGTCCACCAGCTCCTGCCACGGCGTGATGGCCACGCCGACCGCGAACAGGATCGGATAAGTCACGGCGGTGCGGAAGAATTTGTACACCACCTGCGAGCCTTCCTGAATGCGCGGCGACACCCCGTGCGCCAGCTTCACCGCCACGGCGGCGAACAGCATGCCCACCGGCGCCGGCAGACCGATCAGGCGGTGCAGCAGCATGCCCACCATATACAGCAGGATGGCCAGCAGCGCGCCGCAGGCGATGGTGCTGACGTCCACCTTGCCGCTGATTTTTTCCACCGCGTTCATGTCGCTGTCGCCCTGCTTGCTCGGCATCAGGCTGCCTTCGCCGGTCAGGTGCGGATAACGCTTGCCCAGTTGGTTAAGCAGGCCGGCGATGACGATGGCAGTCAGGCTGCCGAGCATCACGATCGGCAGAATGCGCCCCAACGCCACGCCCTGCTCCATGTGCAGGATCGCCGCGTAGCCCATCGACAGCGGGATCGCCCCTTCACCCACGCCGCCGGCCATGATCGGCAGGATCAGGAAGAAGAAGATCTGGAACGGCTCCAGGCCCAGCGCCATGCCGACGCCCATCCCCACCAGCATGCCGACGATCTCGCCGCACAGCATCGGAATGAAGATGCGCAGGAAGCCCTGGATCAGCACCTGGCGGTTCATGCTCATGATGCTGCCGACAATGATGCAGCAGATGTAGAGATAAAGAATGTTGGTCGATTTGTAGAACTTGGTGGTCGACTCCACCACCACGTCCGGCAGCAGACCGTAGTGCACCAGCGCGGAAGGAATGAAGGTGGCGCAGATCGCCGCCGCGCCCATTTTGCCGATCAGCGGCAGGCGCTTGCCGAATTCGCCGCAGGCGAAACCGAAGAACGCCAGGGTGGCCACCATCACCACGATATCGCTCGGCAATTTGCCTTCCAGGCAGTCGAGCAGAATCAATACACCGGCCAGAATAAAGAACGGTAACGGAATAATCCCTACTTTATAATTGTCCAGTATCCGCCACCATTTCTCACGCAGAGGAATATCGGCGGCCTTGTCTTTGGCTACGAGGTAAGAATCATCTGTTGTGCTCATAATCTGGCCTCTTATTAGTTTGTTCAGCCATCATAGAGAAGCGCACGGATTATCTGCTGTGATTATGTTCAAAGTTAAAAAGGGTTTTTAATGGTGGTTATGGTTTCTATGGGGTTAATTAAGATTATGTAAAAACCGGCGTGGTTTTAATGGTGTTAATACCGTTTTTATTTTAAAGCTTATCAACTTTATCGCAGACGAACAATTCTCGTCCGGTTCACTCTAATCCCGTGTGAGGGATCACAAGTTGATCGGGCTCAATATTACAGACCCCGCTTCTCGTGATAGGGTAAGGCTTCAGGATCTCTTTACGGTGAAGCACCGCCATGCGCCTCAAACTCTCATTTCAAATCAAGCTGTTTCTGTGCCTGGTGGCCTTCTCCTGCCTGCTGCTGACCTGTATCGGCGCCTATACCTATTACCAGCTGGATGCGCAGCTGCACCGCGATCTCGGCGCCCGCGCCCAGGTACAGGCGCGGGAAATCGCCCTCATTCCTTCGCTGGTGGACGCAGTGGAGAACAACGACGACGCCCGGATCGCCGCGCTGATGAAAAAAATCCGCGCCAGCAGCGACGCCAGTTATATCGTCATCGGCGATAATCATGCCCGCCACCTTTATCATTCCGAATATGAAGGCCGCCTGGGCACGCCGATGATCGGCGGCGATAATAAAGAGGTGCTGGAAGGAAAAAGCATTATTTCCATTCGCAAGGGCGGCATTGGCGTTTCATTGCGCAGCAAGGCGCCGATCGTGGATGAAAATAATCGCGTGATCGGCATCGTTTCGGTCGGCTATTTGAAATCGCATATCGATAATTTAAATGCCAGGACGTTGACGCAAATTATCGGCTCCATCGTCCTGCTGCTGATCGCCCTGTTCGTCTTTTCCTGGCTGCTGTCGAAAAACCTCAAGCGCCAGATGTTCTGGCTGGAGCCGAAAGAGATCGCGCTGCTGGTGCGCCAGCAAAAAGCGCTGCTGGAAGCCATCTATGAAGGGGTGATCGCCATCGATCCGCAGATGCGGATCATCACCATCAACCATGCGGCGCGCGAGCTGCTGGATCTGCACCAGCCCGCCGCCGGCTTGCTGGGGCGGCCGATCGGCGACGTGATCCAGGCGCAGCCGAACTTCTTCGCCGCCGCGCAGCTGGGCCAGGATACGCATGACGAGGTGTGCCGCTTCAACCACGTGCGGGTGATCGCCAGCCGGGTGCGCATCATGCAGGAACAGGAGCTGCAAGGCTGGGTGATCAGCTTCCGCGACAAGAACGATATCAATACCCTGAGCAGCCAGCTCAGCCAGGTGAAACGCTATGCCGACAACCTGCGCATCATGCGCCACGAGCAGCTGAACTGGACCGCGACGCTGGCCGGGCTGCTGCATATGCAGCGCTACGACGAGGCTATCCGCTACGTGGAGGCCCAGTCGGAGGGCGCGCAGGAGATCCTCGATTTCATCTCGCAGCGCTTCAGCTCGGCGGCGCTGTGCGGCCTGCTGCTGGGCAAATACTCCAGCGCCAGAGAAAAAGGCATTGAGCTGCGCTTCGATCCGGCCTGCCAGCTGCGGCAGATCCCGGCGGCGCTGAATGAGACCGAACTGATGTCGATCGTCGGCAATCTGCTGGATAATGCCGTGGAGGCGACGCTGCACTGCCCGGCCCCGCACGAAGCGATCGAGCTTTATATCAGCGACGGCAGCGACGAGCTGGTGATCGAGGTGGCGGATCGCGGCACCGGCATCGCCGAGGAGATTCGTGATACGCTGTTTGAACAGGGCGTCACCACCAAAGCGGATAAAAGCGACCACGGCATCGGCCTGCATCTGGTCGCCAGCCACGTGGCGCAGGCGCACGGCAGCATAGAAGTGTCGGACAACGAGCCGCACGGCGCGATATTCTCTATATTTATCCCTAAATAAAACCCATAACCCGATTTTTTGAGCACCCGATTATGTCACACCAAGCACTGGACGTTCTGATCGTGGAAGACGAGCCGCAACTGGCGACGCTGCACGCGGAGTTCATCGAGAAAAATTTCAACCTGCGGGTGGTGGCTTATGCCGCCACGCTGGCCGAAGCGCGGGCCAAAGCCAATGCGCATCAGCCGCGGCTGATCCTGCTGGATAACTTTCTGCCGGACGGCCAGGGCATCGAGCTGATGGAAGAACCGGCGGTGAAGAACCCCGCCTGCTCGGTGATCTTCATCACCGCCGCCAGCGACATGCATACCTGCAGCCAGGCGATCCGCAACGGCGCCTTCGACTACATCATCAAGCCGGTGTCTTACAAGCGGCTGCGCAATTCGCTCGAACGCTTCATGCAGTTCGTGCAGACCCAGCGCACCTTCAAGATCATCGATCAGGACAACGTCGATGCGCTGTACAACCTGCAGTCGAAGCAGTTCTCCAGCGAGCCGAGCGCCAAAGGCATCGAAACCAATACCCTCGAGCTGGTGCAGGCGCTGTTTATCGCCCAGCCGGCGGTGGCGCATGCGGTGGAAGACGTGGTGGAGCAGGTCGGCATCAGCAAAACCACCGCCCGCCGTTATCTGGAATATTGCGTCGCCACCCAGTTCGTGCGGGTGGAGATGCTGTACGGCAATATCGGCCATCCGCGGCGGCTGTATCGCAAGGCCTGAGGCTGCCATCTGGCTGTCATATTACGGCGATAACATAGCGACCGACGATATCCCCCTCGATATCGGCACCTGTCGTTAAAACTGATGAAATACTGATGATTTTTGCCCGGCCTCTGGTCGGGTTTTTTATTATCCGAACGGCAGACGCAGAAGCGAAATATCCCATTGCTTCATGCCGCGTTATTTCTCCCAAAAACCAACCCATTATGGCGAATAACGGCCGTCAATTTTGAGTCATGGGCCAAATTACCATAACTAATTAAAACCTTGATGTAAACCACTAATATTCCATTTAAACGACATTGAGGGTTGTCTCAGATATTCACTGTGTTAGGGTAAAAAGCTCTTTTATTTTGCTAAGGACAGCTCATATCGCTTTAATTAAACCAGAGGAAACAGCAAATTGCATGGCAATTAAACTCGAAGTAAAGAACCTGTATAAGATATTTGGCGAACACCCGGAACGCGCATTCAAACTGCTGGATAAAGGTCTGACAAAAGATCAGTTGTTTGAAAAAACCGGCTTATCGCTCGGCGTAAAAGACGCCACTCTGGCCATTGAAGAAGGCGAGATATTTGTCATCATGGGGCTCTCCGGTTCCGGCAAGTCCACCCTGGTACGCCTTCTCAATCGTCTGATAGAACCCACCCGCGGTCAGGTGCTGATCGACGGTGAGGACATCGCCAAAATATCCGATACCGCGCTGCGCACCGTGCGGCGAAATAAGATCAGCATGGTATTTCAGTCATTCGCGCTAATGCCGCATATGAATGTCTTGAATAATACCGCCTTTGGTATGGAATTAGCCGGCATACCGCTGCAGGAACGCCAGGAAAAAGCGCTGGATGCCCTGCGTCAGGTCGGGCTGGAGAATTATGCATTGTCTTATCCGGATGAATTATCCGGCGGCATGCGTCAGCGCGTGGGATTAGCCCGCGCCATGGCCAATAATCCGGACATATTATTGATGGACGAAGCCTTCTCGGCGCTCGATCCGTTAATTCGCACCGAAATGCAGGATGAGCTGGTGAAATTACAGGCCCAGCATCAGCGCACCATCGTGTTTATTTCCCACGATTTGGACGAGGCGATGCGTATTGGCGATCGCATCGCCATCATGCAGGGCGGTGAGGTGATCCAGGTCGGCACGCCGGACGAGATCCTGAATAACCCGGCCAATGACTATGTTCGCACCTTCTTCCGCGGCGTGGACATCAGCCATGTGTTCAGCGCCAAGGATATCGCCCAACGGCGCCCGGTGACGCTGATCCGCAAAACTCCCGGTTTTGGCCCCCGTTCGGCGCTGCAGCTGCTGCGCGATGAGGACCGGGACTATGGTTATGTTGTTGAACGCGGGAAGAAATTTATCGGCGTAGTGTCGATAGAGTCGCTGAAAAAGGCGCTGTCCGCCAATCAAACGCTGGACGATGCCCTGCTCGAGGCCCCCGCCGCCGTGCCGGCCGACACGCCGCTCAGCGATCTGATTTCCCTCGTCGCCCAGGCCCCGTGCGCGGTGCCGGTGGTGTGCGAAGAACATAACTATCTCGGCATCATCTCCAAGGCCATGCTGCTGCAGGCGTTGGACAAGGAGGGCTCAGCCAATGAGTGATACCACGCAGACCCAAGATCCCTGGGCTACCGCACCGGCCGATACCGGCGCCGCACCCGCTCACGATGCCGCCGCCAACGCCGGCGACGCCTGGTCCAGCGCGCCGCCGCCGGCCGCCCATGACGCCGCCGGACAAGGCGCCGATTGGCTCAGCGGCGCCCCGGCGCAGCCGGAACACTTCAGCCTGCTCGATCCGTTCCACAAAGCCTGGGTGCCGTTCGACACCTGGGTCACGCAAGGCATCGACTGGCTGGTGCTGCACTTCCGCCCGCTGTTCCAGGGCATCCGCGTGCCGGTCGACATGATCCTGAGCGGCTTCCAGCAGCTTCTGCTGGGCATGCCGGCGCCGATCGCCATTCTGGTGTTTTCGCTGCTCGCCTGGCAGGTATCGGGCCTCGGCATGGGCGCCGCCACGCTGCTCTCCCTGGTCGCCATCGGCGCCATCGGTGCCTGGTCGCAGGCGATGGTCACGCTGGCGCTGGTGCTGACCGCGCTGTTCTTCTGCATTCTTATCGGCCTGCCACTCGGCATCTGGCTGGCGCGCAGCAAGCATGCCGCCAAGGTGATTAGACCGCTGCTCGACGCCATGCAGACCACCCCGGCCTTCGTCTACCTGGTGCCGATCGTCATGCTGTTCGGTATCGGCAACGTGCCGGGCGTGGTAGTGACCATCATCTTCGCGCTGCCACCGATCGTGCGCCTGACCATTCTGGGCATCAAGCAGGTGCCGGAGGATCTGATCGAGGCCGCCGAATCCTTCGGCGCCAGCCCGCGTCAGCTGCTGTTCAAGGTGCAGCTGCCGCTGGCGATGCCGACCATTATGGCCGGCGTTAACCAGACGCTGATGTTGGCGCTGTCGATGGTCGTCATTGCCTCGATGATCGCCGTCGGCGGTCTGGGCCAGATGGTGCTGCGCGGCATCGGCCGGCTGGACATGGGCCTGGCCGCCGTCGGCGGCGTCGGCATCGTGATCCTGGCGATCATTCTCGATCGCCTCACCCAATCGCTGGGGCGCGATCGCCGCAGCAAAGGCATCGGCCGCTGGTACCGCCGCGGCCCCATCGGGCTGCTGACTCGCCCGTTCATCAAACAAGCCTGACGCTTTTCCCGCCGGCGGCTGCGGCCCCGGCGGGCTATGACACCACCACATCGAAAAAAGGGGAAACACTATGCGCACTACGGGCATCTGGGCTCTCGCCCTGACGACGCTGATCGGCTCACAGAGCGTGAGCGCGGCAGATTTACCCGGCAAGGGGATCGCGGTTCAGCCGGTGCAAAGCACCATTTCCGAAGAGACTTTCCAGACGCTGCTGGTCAGCAAAGCGCTGGAAAAACTGGGTTACGACGTGAAGGAACCGCGTGAAGTGGATTACAACGTCGCCTACACCTCGATCGCCTCCGGCGACGCGACCTTTATCGCGGTCAACTGGGATCCGCTGCACGCCGATCAGTACAAGGCCGCCGGCGGCGACGCCAAGTTCTACCGCGAAGGCGTCTACGTCAACGGCGCCGCGCAGGGCTACCTGATCGACAAGAAAACCGCCGAACAGTACCACATCACCAACGTCGAGCAGCTCAAGGATCCCAAGATCGCCAAGCTGTTCGACACCAACGGCGACGGCAAGGCCGATCTGACCGGCTGCACCCCGGGCTGGGGCTGCGAAGCGGTGATTAACCACCACATCAAGGCCTACGGCCTGAGCAATACCGTCGAACACAACCAGGGCAACTACGCGGCGATGATCGCCGACACCATCACCCGCTACAAAGAGGGCAAACCGGTGCTGTATTACACCTGGACGCCGTACTGGGTCAGCGATGTGATGGTGCCGGGGCGCGACGTGGTCTGGCTGCAGGTGCCGTTCTCCTCCCTGCCGGGCGAGCAGAAGAACGTCGACACCAAGCTGCCTAACGGCGCCAACTACGGCTTCCCGGTCAACACCATGCGCATCGCCGCCAATAAGCAGTGGGCCGAAGCCAATCCGGCGGCCGCCAAGCTGTTCGCCATCATGAAGCTGCCGATCGCCGACATCAACGCGCAAAACCTGCGCATGCATGAAGGCCAGGCTTCGGAAGCCGACATCCAGAACCACGTCAACGGTTGGATCAAGGCGCACCAGGCCACCTTCGACGGCTGGGTGAAAACCGCCGCCGAAGCGGCGAAGCCGTAACCGTTCAGGGGCGCCGCCAGTGCCGCGCCCCTACCCCGCCATATCGATGCCGCTGAAATGCAAAAAGCGCTCGGCGATAGTCGACATGGGCTGCGGCCAAATGCAATACACCTGGCGCCGCGGCCCGTCTTCAATCGGAATCGACACCAGCGCGCTCAAGCGTTGCGCGGTCGAGATCGGTACGATGCCCGCCGCCAACCCGCGCCGCACCAAATTCTCCAGCCATTCGATATGATCGATTTCAAAACTGACGTGCCGACGAATGCCCGCCGCCTGAAAAGCGCGATCGGTTTGGCGCCGCGCGCCGGTGCCGCTGTAGAAATCCACCAGCGGCACTTCCGCCAGCGCCTGCAGGTTCACCCGCTCGCGGCCGGCCAGCGGATGCTGCGGCGCCACCAGCGCCACCAGCGGCTCATCGGCCAACTGCCGGTGCGACATCGGCAGCAGATCGGCATCACCCGGCCAGATGCCGACGAACGCCATATCGCATTTTTGCTGGCGTACGTCCTCCAGCAGCGCTTCGCTCATGCCGACGTACAGGCGGATATTCACCGCCGGATAGTGGCGATGAAACTTGTCGAGCCTTTCGGTCAGAGCCATCACGTTTATCGTTGAAATGGTGCCGATGGTCAGGGTGCCGGACACCGCGCCGTCAGCCGCCGTCACCTCTTCCACCAGCGCCTGCTGCGCCGCCAACAGGCGCTGCGCAGGGGCCACGAAAGCCTGGCCGGCGGGGGTCAACCGCACCCGACGCGAAGTGCGTTCAAACAGCGTACAGCCCAGCTCTTCTTCCAGTTTGGCGATCTGGTGGCTCAGCGCCGACTGCACCGTATGGCAGCGCTGCGCCGCCCGGGTAAAGTTCAGCTCTTCCGCCACCGCCAGCGCATAGCGGATCTGTTTCAGGTTCATGGCATCTATCTTGAAATGAGATAAATAAAATGAAAATTATACATTGGTTTCCCGGCGTGCGTTGCCGGATACTGCGCGCCATCTTCTTCCCGTGATGAAAAAACCATGAGCCAACAAAACGCCCACCCAGGGCTCAGCCCGGCGCTGACCGTACTGATCGCTATCGCTACCGGCCTGGCGGTCGCCAGCAACTATTATGCGCAGCCGCTGCTGGAAACCATCGCCACCGGCTTCAACCTGTCGGTCAATCAGGCCGGCTTTATCGTTACCGCCGCGCAGCTCGGTTACGCCACCGGGCTGCTGCTGCTGGTGCCGCTCGGCGATATGTTCGAGCGCCGCGGGCTGATCGTGTTCATGACGCTGCTGGCCGCCGGTGGCATGCTGATCACCGCCACCTCCGCCACGCTGCCGATGATGATCCTCGGCACCGCGCTTACCGGGCTGTTCTCGGTGGTAGCGCAGATCCTGGTGCCGCTGGCCGCCACTCTGGCCCACCCGGAAAAGCGCGGCAAGACCGTCGGCATCATCATGAGCGGCCTGCTGCTCGGCATCCTGCTGGCGCGCACCGTCGCGGGCGCGCTGGCGTCGTTCGGCGGCTGGCGCACCATCTACTGGGTCGCCAGCGTGCTGATGATCCTGATGGCGCTGATCCTGTGGCGCGCGCTGCCGCGCTATAAGCAACACTCCGGGCTGAACTACCCGCAGCTGCTGGCCTCGATCTTCAGCCTGTTCTGCCGAACGCCGCTGCTGCGCACCCGCGCCATCCTCGGTGCTCTGTCGTTCGCCAACTTCAGCGTGCTCTGGACCTCCATGGCCTTTCTGCTCGCCGCGCCGCCGTTCAACTATTCCGAAGGGGTGATCGGGCTGTTCGGCCTGGTGGGCGCCGCCGGGGCGCTGGCCGCTTCGCGCGCCGGGCATCTGGCGGACAAGGGCAAAGCCGGATTGACCACCACCGTCGGCCTGGTGCTGCTGCTGCTGTCCTGGATACCTATCGCGTTCGCCAAACAATCGCTGTGGGCGCTGATCGCCGGCATCCTGATCCTCGATCTGGCGGTGCAGGCGGTACACGTCACCAACCAGAGCGTGATGTACCGCATCATGCCGGACGCGCGCAACCGCCTGACCGCCGGCTACATGACCAGCTACTTTATCGGTGGCGCCCTCGGTTCACTGCTCTCCGCCTCGGCCTATCAGCATGCCGGCTGGTACGGCGTGGCCGCCGCCGGCGGGGTGTTATGCCTGCTCAACCTGCTGACCTGGTGGCTCGGCAAGCACCACGATCCGCAGGGGCCGGCGACAATCTGATTATCGTGCAAATAGTCACTTAAGAAATTTATTAGCGGTGCAGGGTATAAACATTACTTACTCTCTGGTAATGTTCTGGGCATAAACTATTGAAGTCCTATCTACCCTGCGACCCACAACCATGCAAAGCCAAGCTGCAGACAGCCTCAATCCGCCCGCCGTCAGCGCCACCTTCGCCAACGGCGTCGTCGACAGTTTGCCGATCGTCATCGGGTATGTCCCGGTGGCATTCGCCTTTGGCCTCAGTGCCGTCAAACTGGGCTTTTCCCCGCTGGAAAGCATTTTCTTCTCCTGCATTATCTACGCCGGTGCCAGCCAGTTCGTGATCACCGCCCTGTTGAGCGCCGGGATGTCGCTGTGGGTCTCCGCGTTGACGGTGATGGCGATGGATGTGCGCCACCTGCTCTACGGCCCGGCGCTGCGCCACCGCATCGTCTCGCGCATGTCGCCCGGTAAAACGGCGATGTGGGCCTTTGGCCTGACCGATGAGGTCTTCGCCGCCGCTACCGCCAGGCTGATGCGCAATAACCGCAGCTGGAGCGAAAACTGGATGCTGGGCATCGCGCTCTGTTCCTGGCTTTCCTGGGTGGCTGGCACCGCGCTCGGCGCGCTGTTCGGCAACGGCCCGCTGGAGCAGTTCCCGGTGATCGAAGCCTCGCTGGCCTTCATGCTGCCGGCGCTGTTTCTCAGTTTCCTGCTGGCCGCCTTCCGGCGCCCGCAGAGCCTGACCATTGCTGCCGCATTGGCCGGCGCGCTGCTCGGCGTGGTGCTGTTCTCCATTCCGGTCGCCATTTTGGCCGGCATCGGCGCCGGCTGCGTCGCCGCCCTGTTCCAGCCCGCCCCTGCGGAGGCCAACCATGAACACTGATGTGCTGGTGATCGGCCTGGTGGTGGGCTGCGCCAATTACCTGTTCCGTTATCTGCCGCTGCGGCTGGCCCCGGCGCGCGCCCAGCCCGGCCTCAAACGCGGTAAAGCCGCCCTGCTGCTCGACAGCATCGGCATCGCCTCGATCTGCGCCCTGCTGGTGGTCTCCAGCACACCGGTCGTCATGCGTGAACCGGACAAGTTGCTGCCGACGTTGGTGGGGTTCGCCGCGTTGGCGCTGTGCTTCTACCGCAGCAAAAGCATCATTCTGTCGACGCTGCTCGGCGCGACGGCCTTTGGCGTCACATTAAAGCTGTTAATGCTTTTCGGTCCAGGCTGACGCCGCTCCCGATCGTTTGGCTTCACTTTGGCGTTTTCATGCGCCACTTCTTTACAAACACTGACAAATGACACGAATTGCTAAATTATCCGCACGGCTGAACATTTACATTATTTGTCACCGTCGTTACTATCTCGAACGAAATTAATGAGGCCCTAAATTATGGAAAGCTCGTTTGCCCCCATAGAACAAATGCTGAATTTCCGCGCCACACGGCAGAAAGATTTCCCTTATCAGGAAATCCTGCTGACCCGCCTGTGCATGCACATGCAAGGCAAGCTGCTGGAAAACCGCAATAAGATGCTGAAGGCGCAGGGGATTAACGAAACACTGTTTATGGCGCTGATCACCCTGGATGCGCAGGAAAGCCACAGCATCCAACCTTCTGAGCTAAGCTCTGCCTTAGGCTCCTCGCGCACCAATGCGACCCGCATCGCCGACGAGCTGGAGAAACGCGGCTGGATCGAGCGCCGGGAAAGCGACAACGATCGCCGCTGCCTGCATCTGCATCTGACGCCGCAGGGGGAAGAATTTCTCAGTCAACTGCTGCCGCCGCAGCACCAATGTCTGCATTTCCTGTGGTCCACGCTGACCGACGATGAGCAAAAACAGCTGGAACAGCTGACGCGCAAATTGCTGGCACGTCTGGATCAAATGGAAATCACAGAACAGTTATCCTAATTCACAATTTCTGTTCAGGTACCTACTTATGCGATCCCCATTTAACTGGAGATTCACCCCGCTGTTCGCCGTGTTGCTGCTGGCCGGGTGTGCTTCGACCGATAATATTGCCCCGCAATCCACGCTGATGGATCCGCAGAGCCTGCAGTTGGCTCAGCCGAAAGTCAGTTCGCTGGCCGTCAGCCCGCAGTGGTGGCGCGCCCTCAAGGATCCGCAGCTGGACGCCTTGATGACGCAGACGCTGCAAAGCTCGCCAACCCTGCGGCAGGCCGCCGCCCGCGTGCGCGAAGCGCAGAGCGTGGTGGGTGAAGCCAGCGCCGCCAACGGGCCGAACCTGGATCTGAATGCCAGCACCCAACGCCAGCGCGTGCCGCAAAACGTCAATATGGGACTGGGGTATCCGCATAAGCCGATCTACGAAAGCTCCAACTCACTGGGGCTGAACCTGGCGTACGAGTTCGACTGGTGGGGCAAATACCGCAACCAGGTGAACGCCGCCAAGGCGCAGGTCAACGCCGCGCGCGCCGAGCAGGAACAGGCGGCGCTGACGCTGACCAGTTCGGTGGCGTCCGCCTACTATCAGCTGCAGAGCAATCTGGCGCTCGAGAAGCTGCTGCAGCAGGAAGTGAACAACAATGAGCGCCTGACCGCGCTGCGCCAACAGCGCTATCAGGCCGGCCTGACCGGCGTCGACGTGCCGCAACAAACCCAGGCGCAGTCCGACGTCGCCAAGCAGCAGATCCTGCAGCTGCAATCGCAGATCGAGCAGCTCAGACACCAGCTCGCCGCGCTGGCCGGCCAGGGGCCGAACGCCATGCAGCACCTGCGTCAGGTGCCGCTGCCCGCAGACAACCTGATGGCGCCACAGGGCGAGCTGACGGCGGATCTGCTGGGCAAACGTCCGGACATCGCCGCGCAACGCCAGCTGGTGGAGTCTTACAGCCAGCGCGTCAGCGCCGCGCGTAAAGAGTTTTACCCCAGCCTGACCATTTCAGCCTTCGCCGGCCTGATGACCACCAATACCAGTGGCACCAGCCCGAATCTGTTTGAAGCGGCCAGCCAGGCCTGGAACGTGATGCCGGCGATTTCGCTGCCGATCTTCCACGCCGGGGCGCTGCGCAGCAAGCTGGGCGAGGAATCCGCGCTGTATGACGAAGCGGTGGAATCCTACAACCAAACCATCCTGAATGCGGTACAGGAAACCGCCGACGCCATCACCATCCAGCAGAGCTCTGCGCAACAGCAGCTGCAGGCGGCGTCCGCGGCCCGGTCGATGCAACAGGTGTATCAGGTCGCCAACGCCCGTTACCAGGCAGGGATTATCGGGCGCGACGATCTGTTGACCAGCCAGACGCAGCTATTACAGCAGCAACAGGCGGAGTTGAATGCCAGCAGCAATTTACTGCAGGCGAAGATAGGACTGATCCGCGCGCTGGGCGGTGGCTATCAGGCCCCGGCCGCAGCGGATTCGAAAGCATAATAATATAAGGCTTGGAGAACACCATGAGCGCAAGCGCGGAAATCCAAAACCCGCAGCAGCCGAACGGCAAAAAGAAGCAGCGTAAATTTTGGCTGCTGTTGCTGACGGTTATTTTCATTGTTATAGGGGTGGCTTACTTAGTGTATTGGTTCCTGGTGCTGCGTCATCACCAGGAAACCGACGACGCCTACGTCTCCGGCAACCAGGTGCAGATCATGGCCCAGGTGTCCGGCAGCGTGAACAGCGTCAATTTCGACAACACCGACTACGTCAAGCAGGGCGACGTGCTGCTGACGCTCGATCCGACCGATGCCGAGCAGGCGTTTGAACGCGCCAAGACCGGCCTGGCCAACAGCGTGCGTCAGACCCACCAGCTGATCATCAACAGCAAGCAATATCAGGCCAACATCGCCCTGCGCAAGACCGATCTGAGCAAGGCCGAGAACGATCTAAAGCGCCGCGTGGTGCTGGGCAGCGTTGACGCCATCGGCCGCGAAGAGCTGCAACACGCTCGCGATGCGGTCGACAGTGCCAAGGCCGCGCTGGAAGTGGCGGTGCAGCAATACAACGCCAATCAGGCGATGGTGCTGAACACCCCGCTGGAACAGCAGCCGGCGATCCAACAGGCCGCCGCGCAGATGCGCGATGCCTGGCTGGCGCTGCAGCGTACCAAAGTGATCAGCCCGATCACCGGCTATGTCTCGCGCCGCAGCGTGCAGGTCGGCGCGCAGATCGCCGCCGGTTCGCCGCTGATGGCGGTGGTGCCGGCCGATCACATTTGGGTTGACGCCAACTTCAAGGAAACCCAGATCGCCAACATGCGCATCGGCCAGTCGGCGACGGTAGTCAGCGACGTCTACGGTGACGACGTGGTGTATCAGGGCAAAGTGGCCGGTATCGACATGGGCACCGGTAGCGCCTTCTCGCTGCTGCCGGCGCAGAACGCCACCGGCAACTGGATCAAAGTAGTGCAACGTCTGCCGGTGCGTATTGAGCTCGACGCCAAGCAGGTGGCCGATCATCCGCTGCGCATCGGTCTTTCTACGCTGGTGACCGTCGACACCGCCAACCTGGACGGCCGCGTGCTGGCCGACGTGGTGCGCGACAAACCGCTGTACCAGAGCGACGCGCTGGCGTTGAATCTGGCGCCGGTTAACCAGCTGATCGCCGACGTGATCCATGCGAACGCCGGCTAAGCGCGCGGGAGGCCATCTTGCCACAGAAACCGCTTGAAGGCGCCCAGCTTGCCTGGATGACGGTCGCGCTCGCCATGGCGACCTTCATGCAGGTGCTGGACTCCACCATCGCCAACGTGGCGATCCCCACCATTTCCGGTAACCTCGGGTCTTCCAACTCGCAGGGCACCTGGGTGATCACCTCGTTTGGCGTGGCGAACGCCATCTCGATTCCGATCACAGGCTGGCTGGCGAAGCGCTTCGGCGAAGTGCGGCTGTTCCTCTGGTCCACCGCGCTGTTCGCCCTCGCCTCCTGGCTGTGCGGCATCTCCAACAGCCTCGGCATGCTGATCTTCTTCCGCGTGATCCAGGGCGTGGTGGCCGGGCCGCTGATCCCGCTGTCGCAGAGCCTGTTGCTGAACAACTATCCGCCCGCCAAGCGAGCGATGGCCCTGGCGCTTTGGTCGATGACCGTTATCGTCGCGCCGATCTTTGGGCCAATCCTCGGCGGCTACATCAGCGACAACTACCATTGGGGCTGGATCTTCTTCATCAACATCCCGATCGGCGTCTTCGTGATCGTGGCGGCGATGGCGACGTTGAAGGGGCGGGAAACCAAAACCGAGATCAAACCGATCGACACCGTCGGCCTGGTATTGCTGATCGTCGGCATCGGTTCGCTGCAGATCATGCTCGATCAGGGCAAGGAGCTGGACTGGTTCAACTCGACCGAGATCATCACGCTCACCGTCGTCGCGGTGGTGGCGCTGCTGTTCCTGGTGGTGTGGGAGCTGACGGACGAGCATCCGGTGGTGGATCTGTCGCTGTTCAAGTCGCGCAACTTCACCATCGGCTGCCTGTGTATCAGCCTGGCCTACATGCTGTACTTCGGCGCCATCGTGCTGTTGCCGCAGCTGCTGCAAGAGGTGTACGGCTATACCGCCACCTGGGCGGGGCTGGCGTCGGCGCCGGTTGGGCTGATCCCGGTGCTGCTGTCGCCGATCATCGGCAAGTTCGGCAACCGGCTCGACATGCGCCGGCTGGTCACCTTCAGCTTCATCATGTATGCCGTGTGCTTCTACTGGCGCGCCTATACGTTTGAACCGGGCATGGACTTCGGCGCTTCCGCCTGGCCGCAGTTTGTCCAGGGCTTTGCCATCGCCTGCTTCTTCATGCCGTTGACCACCATCACGCTGTCCGGCCTGCCGCCGGAACGCATGGCGGCGGCGTCGAGCCTGTCGAACTTTACGCGAACGCTGGCGGGGTCGATCGGTACCTCGATCACCACCACCCTGTGGACGCAGCGCGAATCGCAGCACCATTCGCAGCTGACGGAGTTCGTCAATCCGTACAACCCGCAGTCGCAGGAGATGTACCGGCAGCTGGAGCAGCTCGGCATGAGCAAACAACAGGCGTCGGCGTATATCGCCAACGAAATCACCGCGCAGGGTCTGATCATCTCCGCCAACGAGATCTTCTGGCTGTCGGCCGGGGTATTCCTGGTGCTGCTGGTGCTGGTGTGGGTGGCGAAACCGCCGTTCAGCTCCGGCGGCGGTGGGGGCGGCGGCGCTCACTAAGCTTCAATAAACGAAACGGGCGCCCTGGGGCGCCCGTTTTTTTATCCGACGTAGAACAGATTACGCCTGATTCTGACGCCACCAGTCCGCCAGCAGAATGCCGGTCGCCACGGAAACGTTCAGGCTTTCCACCTTGCCGGTGCCGCCGATAGACACGTTCATGTCGCCCTGCTGCCAGGCGCTGTCGCTCAGACCGTCACGTTCCTGGCCCAGCACCAACACCATCTTGGCCGGCAGCTTGGCCTGCGCCAGCGCGGTGCCTTTATGGCTGGAGGTGGTAACGATGGTGTAACCCGCCTTGCGGAAGGTGTCCAGCACCGACAGGAAATCGTCGGCGTTGATCGCCTTGATATGCTCTGCGCCGCCTTCTGCGGTACGCACCGCCGCGCCGGATTCCAGCAGCGCCGGATCCTGCAGCAGCACGCCGTTGACGCCGAAGTGGGCGCAAGAACGGACGATGGCGCCCAGGTTATGCGGGTTACCCACTTCTTCCAGCGCCAGCACGCAGTCGGTCGCCGGTGCGCTTTTCAGGTAGGTCTGCGCATCCAGGCCCTGACGCTTTTTGATCAGGAAGCAGACGCCGCCGTGGTGCTCGGTGCCGGACGCCTTGGCCAGCTCTTCCTCATCCACCACGTGGTAAGCCTTGCGGTTAGCCGCCATCCAGCGTAGCGCTTCGCGGAAACGCGGGGTGACCGACTGCACGAACCAGGCGCGCACGATCGCTTCCGGGCGGCTGGCGAACAGCGCCTGACAGGCGTTTTCACCGTAAACGCGGGTTTCTTCCGCGCGCTGACGGCGCAGCTGTTCCGGATCGATAAAGCTTTTGCCGCTGATACCACCGTGATCGAACGCCGGCTCTTCATTCGGCGCGCGCGAAACGGTTCTCCACGGCGACTCGTTGCCACCGCGATCTTCAGTGCGCGCCGGACGGCGAGGACGATCGCTTTCACTGCGGCGGGAGTCGGCGCCGCGGCGATCGTTGCCGCCGCGCGCCTTGTCTTGACCGGTGCGGCCGGAGCGCGCACCGTCAGCCGGACGGCCTTTGCCGGCCGGACGTTTATTCTTGTTGCGGTCGTCGCCGTTGTCGTCGTCACTGCGGACGTACATCACTTTGACCTTACCGTTCTTGCCACTAAATGAATCGTTCATTGTCTTCTCCACCAACGCGCAGGGCGCGAAGATTACCTGATGTTGGTGCACGAAGCCACCAACTTGCGCTAAAAGCTCCCAACTATCACATCCATTGAACAAACCTCATTGTTCATGCGCCGGGTTTTGCCGATAATTGTCAGCATTAAAGAAACATCTCCGCAACTGCGTTGCGGGGACCATGCTTTCTCTGTACCCGAGGTCAACATGAATACAGTTTGTGCAGCTTGCAATGCCACCAACCGCGTGCCGGAAGAACGTTTGGCGGACAACGCGAAATGCGGCCGCTGCGGCCATGAGCTCTTCGACGGTGAAGTGATCAATGCCACCGCCGCCACGCTGGACCAGTTGCTGCAGGACGATCTGCCGGTCGTGGTCGATTTCTGGGCGCCGTGGTGCGGCCCGTGCCGCAGCTTTGCGCCGATCTTTGAAGACGTGGCCGAAGAGCGCGCCGGCAAAGTGCGCTTCGTGAAAGTGAACACCGAAGCCGAGCCGGAGCTGAGCGCCCGTTTCCGCATCCGCAGCATCCCGACCATCATGGTGTTCCGTCAGGGCAAGATGGTCGATATGCTCAACGGCGCGATGCCAAAAGCGCCGTTTGACAACTGGCTCAACGAGTTAGTGTGATTCGGCAAGTATAGGCCGTATCCCGCCATCGCGCGCGAACGCGCCCCGATTAAGCCCGCCCCTCCCGGCGGGCTTTTTTCTGCGTTACAATGGCGGTTTTTCCCCAGGATCGTTATGACCGACAACGCCGTACTTCGCCTGCGCCAATTCCGTTTAGACCGCGCCACCCGCCCTTTTCTGGCGCGCGGTTGCCGGGTGGCGCGTTGTCAGGGTTGCCTGCTGCCGCATAAAAACTGCCTGTGCGACACCATTCGCCCGCAGCAGGCCGGCAGCCGTTTCTGCCTGATCATGTTCGGCGCCGAGCCGCTCAAGCCCAGCAACACCGGCCGCCTGATCGCCGATATCCTGCCGGACACCCAGGCGTTCCTCTGGTCGCGCACCGAAGTCGATCCGGCCCTGCTGGCGGCCATCAACGATCCGGCGCGGCAGCCTTATGTGGTGTTCCCCGCTTCCTACGCCGACGCCGAACGGCCGGTGTTCAGCGAGCTGCCCGCCGGCGGCAAACCGCCGCTGTTCATCATGCTGGACGGCACCTGGGCGGAAGCGCGCAAAATGTTCCGTAAAAGCCCGTACCTCAATCAATTCCCGGTGTTTTCCCTCAACGTCGACGCGGCATCGGACTACCAGCTGCGCGAAGCCAGCCGCGCCGAGCAACACTGCACGGCGGAAGTGGCCGCCGCCCTGCTGCAACAGGCGGGCGATCTGCCGGCCGCCGACGGATTGAATCAGCATTTCCGCTATTTCCGTCAACAATATCTGGCGGGAAAACCGACCCGGCCGGAGGCACCGGTCACAGCAATGTAGCCAGAAAGCGCCTAAAATCAGGCGTAACGTTGCCAAAAGGAGCCGTGCATGAGCCAGCGAGGGTTAGAAGCGCTACTACGTCCCAAATCGATCGCCGTGCTGGGCGCTTCGCAGCAGCCCGGCCGCGCCGGCAACCTGATGATGAGCAACCTGCTGGCCGGCGGTTTCGGCGGGCCCATCTTGCCGGTCACGCCGCGCTACAAGGCGGTCTGCGGCGTCATGGCCTACCCCGACGTCGCCAGCCTGCCGCTGACGCCGGATCTGGCGATCATCTGCACCCACGCCAAACGCAATCTGGCGCTGATTGAAGCGCTGGGCCAACGCGGCTGTAAAACCGCCATCGTACTCTCTTCGCCGCCGGAACAGTTTGCCGAGCTGAAGGCCTGCGCGCAGCGCTACGCCATGCGGCTGTTGGGCCCCAACAGCCTGGGGCTGCTGGCGCCGTGGCAGGGCATCAACGCCAGCTTCTCGCCGGTGCCGATCCAAAAGGGCAAGCTGGCGTTTATCTCGCAGTCCGCCGCCGTGGCCAACACCATTCTCGACTGGGCGCAGCAGCGCGAAGTCGGCTTCTCTTACTTTATCGCGCTGGGCGACAGCCTGGACATCGACGTCGACGACCTGCTCGACTTTTTGGCGCGCGACAGCAAGACCAGCGCCATTCTGCTGTATCTGGAAAACATCAGCGATGCGCGGCGCTTTCTCTCCGCCTCGCGCAGCGCCTCGCGCAACAAGCCCATTTTGGTGATCAAAAGCGGCCGCAGCCAACAGGCGCAGCTGCTGCTCAACAGCCAGCTGGGGCTGGACGCCGCCTATGACGCCGCCATCCAGCGCGCCGGCCTACTGCGCGTGCAGGATACCCATGAGCTGTTCTCGGCGGTGGAAACCCTCAGCCATATGCATCCGCTGCGCGGCGAGCGGCTGATGATCGTCAGCAACGGCGCTGCGCCGGCGGCGATGGCGCTGGACGAACTGCTCGGACGCAACGGCAAGCTGGCCACGCTGAGCGATGAGAGCCTGGCGACATTGAGCGACGCGCTGCCGGATTTCATCCGCGCCGGCAACCCGCTCGACCTGCGCGACGATGCCACGCCGCAGCGCTTCCTGGCAGCAATCGAAGCGCTGCTCGACAGCCACGACTATGATGCGCTGCTGTTAATCCACGCGCCAAGTGCGGCGGCGCCGGGCACCGCCACGGCGGAACGGCTGATCGAGGCGCTGCACCGCCATCCGCGCGGCAAACGCATCACGCTGCTGACCAACTGGTGCGGCGAATACTCTTCGCAAGAGGCCCGCCGGTTATTTACCGAGGCCGCCATTCCCACCTACCGCACGCCGGAAGGCGCGGTGACCGCCTTTATGCATATGGTGGAATATCGCCGCAACCAGAAGCAGTTGAAAGAGACGCCGGCGCTGCCGGTCGGCCTGACCGCCAACACCGCCGACGCCCACCGCCTTATCCATCAGGCGCTGGCCGAAGGCGCCACCCAGTTGGATACCCACGAGGTGCAATCCATCCTGCAGGCCTATGACCTGAGCACCCTGCCGACCTGGATTGCCGAGGACAGCGCCGAAGCGGTACACATTGCCGAACAGATCGGTTACCCGGTGGCGCTGAAGCTGCGTTCGCCGGATATCCCGCATAAATCGGAAGTTCAGGGCGTCATGCTCTACCTGCGCACCGCGACCGAAGTGCAGCGCGCGGCGGAGGCGATCCTCGACCGCGTGAAGCGCACCTATCCCCAGGCGCGCATCCATGGCCTGCTGGTGCAGAGCATGGCCAACCGCGCCGGCGCCCAGGAGCTGCGCATCGCGGTAGAACAGGATGCGATTTTTGGCCCGCTGATCATGCTGGGCGAAGGCGGCGTAGAGTGGCGCCAGGAAAATCAGGTGGCGGTCGCGCTGCCGCCGCTGAACATGGCGCTGGCGCGTTATCTGGTGCTGCAGGCGGTGAAAGGCGGCAAGATCCGCGGGCGCAGCGCGCTGCGGCCTTTGGATATCCCTGGGCTGAGCCGCCTGCTGGTGCAGGTCTCCAACCTGATCCTCGACTGCCCGGAGATCGCCCGGCTGGATATTCACCCGGTGCTGGCCTCCGGCAGCGAGTTCACCCTGCTGGACGTTTCGATGCAGCTCGCGCCGTTCAGCGGCGATCCGCAGGCACGGCTGGCGATCCGCCCTTATCCGCAGGAGCTGGAAGAGACCATCGCGCTGAAAGACGGCAGCCAATGCCTGTTCCGCCCAATCCTGCCGGAAGACGAGCCGGCGCTGAAGCATTTCATCGATAGAGTGACCAAGGAAGATCTCTATTATCGCTACTTCAGCGAGATCAACGAGTTTACCCATGACGATTTGGCCAACATGACGCAGATCGACTACGATCGAGAAATGGCCTTTGTAGCGGTGCGTGCAGACGAGATCATCGGCGTGACCCGCGCGCTGTCCGATCCAGACAACACCGACGCCGAATTCGCCGTGCTGGTGCGTTCCGATCTGAAAGGCGTGGGCCTGGGCCGTCAGCTGCTGGAGAAAATGATCGCCTATGCGCGCGCTCATGGCCTGACCCGCCTGAGCGGCATCACCATGCCGAATAACCGCGGCATGATCGCACTGGCGCAGCGGCTGGGCTTTGGCATCGAGGTGCAGCTTGAGGACGGCATCGTCAATCTGACGCTGCCGCTGCAGGCCGCCGACGCGCAGTGACCTGCGTCGCAATGCGCTACGAATCCACCACTTAACGCCAAAACATACGCACAATCGAGGCAACTAATGGTATTATCGCCCGATTATTCGGTTTATTGTTTTTAAGCCTGTGGCGTTCCGGCCATCAATCATGAGAGAAGAAACGCACTGTGATGTTGTCAAAATTTAAACGTAGCAAACATCAACAACACCTTGCACAACTGCCCAAACTCCCCCAGACGGTTGCTGATGTTCGTACGCTGTACGCGCCGTCCGACTTTCGCACTACGCTGCTGGATGCCATCGCCAACGCCACCCAACGCATCTATCTGGTAGCCCTGTATCTGGAGCATGACGACGCCGGGCGCGAGATCCTCAATGCGCTGTATCAAGCCAAGCAGCGGCGCCCCGAGCTGGAAATCTGCGTACTGGTCGACTGGCACCGCGCACAGCGCGGGCGCATCGGTGCCGCCGCGGCCAATACCAACGCCGACTGGTACTGCGCCATGGCCAGCCAGCATCCGGAGCAGTCGGTGCCAATCTACGGCGTGCCGGTCAATACCCGCGAAGCGCTGGGCGTACTGCATCTGAAGGGCTTCGTAGTCGACGATACCGTGATCTACAGTGGCGCCAGCATCAATGACGTCTATCTGCATCAGCATGAGAAATACCGTTACGATCGCTACCAGCTGATCACCAATGAGGTGTTGGCCGATACCCTGATCGATTACATCAAGCAGCATCTGCTCACCGCCGGCGCCGTACAGCGCCTCGATCGCAGCGATCGGCCGAAAAGCCCGGAGATCAAAAACGAGACCCGTCTGTTCCGTTTCGCCCTGCGCCGCGCCGGTTACCACTTCCGCGACAAGGCCGGCAACGATGAGCTGGCGGTGACGCCGCTGGTTGGGCTTGGCAAGCAAAGCGTGCTGAATAAAACCATTCATCACCTGATGTCGTGCACCGACCAGAAACTGACGCTGTGTACCCCTTATTTCAACCTGCCGGCGCTGCTGGTACGCAACATCATTTATCTGCTGCGCCAGGGCAAACAGGTGGAGATCATCGTCGGCGACAAAACCGCCAACGACTTCTATATTCCGGAAGACCAGCCGTTCAAAATCATCGGCGCACTGCCCTACCTGTACGAGATCAACCTGCGCCGCTTCCTGAGCCGGTTGCAGCGTTACGTCGACACCGGCCAGCTGATCGTGCGTCTGTGGAAAGATGGCGATAACAGCTATCACCTGAAAGGCATGTGGGTAGACGAAGAGTGGCAGCTGGTCACCGGCAATAACCTCAACCCACGCGCCTGGCGGCTGGATCTGGAAAACGCCATTCTGATCCACGATCCCAAGCAGGAAATGCGCGAGCAGCGGCAAAAAGAGCTGGAATGCATCCGCACCCACACCACCGTGGTCGGCCACTATCAGGAGCTGCAAAGCATTCAGCAGTATCCGATCAAGGTGCGCAAGCTGATTCGCCGTCTGCGGCGTATCCGCATCGATCGGCTGATTAGCCGTATCCTGTAAGATGTACTCTGACCCCGGCCAAGGCCGGGGTTTTTATTACAGCTGTATCTCCTTGCCTTTGCGATGCAGCCGGAGCGAGACCAGCAACGCCAGCAGGCACATGCCGGAAACGTACCAGAAGAAAGCGTTCTCCACGCCGAACGATTTCAGCGACAGCGCGACATATTCCGCCGAACCGCCGAACAGGGCATTCGCTACCGCATAAGACAAGCCTACCCCTAACGCACGCACCTCCGGCGGGAACATCTCGGCTTTAAGTAGCCCGCTGATCGCGGTGTAGAAGCTGACGACGAACAACGCCAGCACGATCAGACCGAATGCCATAAAGGGGTTGGTCACCTCTTTCAGGGCAAACAGAATTGGCACCGTCAACACCGTGGCCAATGCTGAGAAGATCAGCATCGAGCTGCGACGGCCGATTTTATCCGAGAACGCGCCAACCGCCGGCTGCAGCAGCATGAAGACGAACAGCGCGACGGTCATGATGGCGCTGGCCAGCTTGGCGTCCATACCCGCGGTGTTCACCAGATATTTCTGCATGTAGGTGGTGAAGGTGTAGAAGGTCAGCGAACCGGCGGCGGTAAAGCCCAGCACCATCAGAAACGCCTTGCGGTTTTTCCACAGCCCCGTCAGCGAACCGGCATCCTTGTGGTTACGCGTCTTCGCATCGGAGGTTTCATTCAGCGAGCGGCGCAGGTACAGCGCCACCACCGCCAACACGGCACCCAGGGCAAACGGAATACGCCATCCCCAGGCCTTGAGCTCACCGGCGGACAAGACCTGCTGCAGGATCACCAATACCAGCAGCGCCAGCAGTTGCCCGCCAATCAGCGTGACATATTGGAACGACGCATAGAAGCCGCGTCGGCCCTTGATCGCCACCTCGCTCATGTAGGTGGCGCTGGTGCCGTATTCTCCGCCTACCGACAATCCCTGGAACAATCGCGCGATCAGCAACAGCGCCGGTGCCCAGCTGCCGATCGACTCATACGTCGGCAGACAGGCGATCACCAGCGATCCGGCGCACATCATGCAGACCGAAAGCAGCATTGAGTTTTTTCGGCCATGCTTGTCGGCAATGTAACCGAACAGCCAGCCGCCGATAGGCCGCATAAAGAAGCCGGCGGCGAATACCCCAGCGGTTTGCAGCAGCTGCGTGGTGCTGTTGCCCGCTGGAAAAAATGAGGCGGCAAAGTAGATTGAGCAGAAGGAGTAAACGTAAAAATCAAACCACTCCACCAGATTGCCTGACGAAGCCCCAACGATAGCGAAAATGCGTTTTTTGTTATCCAGCGCCCCCTGTTCGACGCCGCGCTCACCCTCAAGAGCCGAGGTTGTTTCTGTCATGATATGTTCTCCGAGCCATAGCAATGATGAAATTCGGCTTCCTGCCGCCCTGGTTGTTACTTTATTGTTACTTATAAGTTAACAGCCAAACTTAATAGCGGACGAAGAATATCTGGAGTTCATTCAAAAAATGAATTGATTTTGTGATGAATATAGAATCGTGAGATGAAAGATGAAGCGGGTTACAACGGGGATTTTCCATTTTACGCATAGCAAAAAGCCCTGAACGTCAGTTCAGGGCTTTCGGCTTTGTTTGATGCCTGGCAGTTTATGGCGGGCGTCCTGCCCGCCCCCTTCGGGCCGTTGCTTCGCAACGTTCAAATCCGCTCCCGGCGGATTTGTCCTACACAATTCGTCTCATCCTGAGACTCTCCCCTCCGGGGCCGCCGCACGCGGCGTTAAGGCCCGTTCCCGACGGGCCTTTCGCATGCCCATGCTCGTGCAGAACGCCAGATAACAGACAAAACAAAAAGCCCCATGCTTTCGCATGAGGCTTGTTGTTTTATTTGATGCCTGGCAGTGTCCTACTCTCGCATGGGGAGACCCCACACTACCATCGGCGCTACGGCGTTTCACTTCTGAGTTCGGCATGGGGTCAGGTGGGACCACCGCGCTATTGC
>NZ_JBJNME010000013.1:0-140349 GCF_052168715.1 Serratia sp. CY44782 | reverse complement strand
TGAATTTTACTTCAGTTAGTCACTCTTCAAGACTTGATATTTTTTTGCATCCGAAGATGCTGGATATCGTCTTGTGGAGTGCCCACACAGATTGTCTGATAAATTGTTAAAGAGCAGTGCCGAGAAACTCATCGGCGCGGGCTGCGTATATTACGCTTTTCACCCGGAGAGTCAAGCGTTTATTTCGCTTTCTTCTCGCTGACCCGGCGGCTTGTCAGTCGTTGTTCCCGGTCAGTGGAGGCGCATTATAGGGAGTTCTCGGCGGGCCGCAACCCCTATTTTCAATATTTTTTCCGACCGTTGAATGTTTAACCAAAACACTGTTAAAGCGGCAGTTTTTTCAACGATTTAAAGCCGTAGCCCTGCAAAACGGGCAATAAAGCGTCAGTATCTTCATTTAACGCCATGCAATACGCCAGATTCTCTTCCTGGCTCGAGACCAGATTTTCCTGCGTCGAGATGAGCCAGGCGGTACGACGGGCAATCGCCGCACCGGAATCCACCAGCCGGGTGCCTTCCGGCAACACCTGCATCAGCTCTTCAGCTAATAGAGGGAAATGGGTGCAGCCCAGCACGACGGTATCCGGCGGCTCGCGCATGCTCAGCCACGGATGCAGGATCTTCTTCAGCACCGGCAGCGGCACGGCTTCGCCGTGCAGCTTGGCCTCAGCCAGCTCCACCAGCTCTGAAGAGCCCAGCAGCTCAATCTTGCAGTCGGTAGCGAAACGGGAAATCAGTTCGTGGGTGTAGCTGCGCTGTACGGTGCCGCGAGTCGCCAACAGGCCGACGATGCCATTGACGGTAAGACGGGCGGCAGGCTTGATGGCGGGCACCACGCCCACGACCGGGAAACTGAAACGTTCGCGCAGGGCCGGCAAGGAGACGGTGCTGGCAGTGTTACAGGCAATGACGACAATCGCCAGAGGATGCCGCTGCTGCACTGCGCCGACAATCTCCAGCACGCGCTCAACGATAAACTCTTCGGACTTCTCACCGTAGGGGAACGCCACGTTGTCGAAAGCGTATATATAGTGGAGATCCGGCAGCAGCTGCCGAATCTCTTGATATACCGACAGCCCGCCGACGCCGGAATCGAAAACCAGCACCGTCGGGCGAGGTGTGGCGGTGCTGTTAGAAGGTATAGCTTCCAGTGAGGTAGTATTCTCTTCCTGGAGTAGCGTAGCCATAGGCCGTCTCATAATCTTTATCAAACAGGTTGGCAATTCTACCACGAACTGTCAGATGAGATGTGACCGGATACGAAACTGCGAGATCCCACAGGCTCACGCCGCCAAGTTTAACCGTCGGGCTTGGATAAACGCCATAATCCTTGTCGTAGCGCTCACCCAAGTATTGATAGGTCACCGCCCAGTCAAAGTCGTACAGCTGCCAATCCAGCTCATACTTCACCTGTTGTTTCGCGCGGCGCAGCAGCACTTCGTTGGTTTTAGCATTGCGCGGGTCGACATAATCGTAACCAATCTGATGCGTCAACGGACCGGTTTCAAAAGAAGCGGTGGCCTCTACGCCCTTAATGGTCGCCTTACCGATATTGTAATAACGGTAACTCACCGGATCGCTGTCAATCAGGTTATCGATGTCGTTGCGATAACCGGAAACGCGCCAGGTCACCGGCCCGGTCAAACCTTCGAAGCCGCCTTCCCACTGTTTGCTTTCTTCCGGCTTCAAGTTGCTATTGCCATAAGTGGTACTAAACAGCTGGTTCATGTTTGGCGCTTTAAACGCGGTGCCATAGGAAGCGATGAAGCGGTATCCTTCGATGAACTCCCAGGCCGCGCTGGTTTGCCACGTGCCGTGCCAGCCGAACTCCGAATTATCGTCGCCGCGCGCGGCAGCCTCAAGCGTCACCGGCCCCACCAGTTGCTGCCCGGTCAGATAGATGCCGGTATTGCGCTGGCTTCTCTCGCGGCTGACGGACGCGGTGCCCGGTTTGATCTGTTGATCCTGCCAGTCGGCACCCGCACTGACGGTGCCTTGAGCCACCTTGAAAGTATTGCCCCACTGCAGATTGTATTGCTCCGAATCATCCAGGCTGGAGGAGATCGCATACTGCCCTTTGCGCGGATCGTAATTGTAGTCTTTGCTGTGGCTATAGCTTCCCACTAACTGCGTGGCGTAAATCCCTTCCTGATAGCGCAACCCGGTGTCCCAAGTTTGACTATACAGTTTGCGCGTATCCGGCAGACCGGTGATATTGAAATTTTTATCGTAAGAATAAAAGCCGTCGTAGCCCGTACGGTTGTCGTAGCCATATCCACGCACAAAGCCGCTGATTTGCTCGTTGAACCGGTGCTGTACCGCCCCATATAGCGATTTGCTCATGAAGCCATCGCGATCGGGCTGCGGAATGCTGGTGTTGCCTTCAGCCACCACATCATACCCTTTGGTATAAGTGTAATTCCCTGCCACCGTCGCCACGGTGCTGTCGCCCAGCTGTTGCTGGGTCGACGCGTCATAGGCCTGATAGCCGTTGGAGCCGACGCCTGCAGAGAGCGTAGTACCGTTCTTTTCACGCGTGGTGATGATGTTGACCACACCACCGATGGCGTCGGAACCGTACACCGCCGAGCGCGGGCCGCGAATGTATTCGACTTTCTGCACCAGCGAAATCGGGATTTGGCTGAGATCGGAAGAGCCGCTGACGCCCGCCTGGTTAAGGCGAATGCCGTCGATCAATACCAAGACATGGCTGGAGTTGGTGCCGCGAATAAACAGTGAGCTCTTTTGTCCCAGTCCGCCGTTTTGGCCGATGTCCACGCCCGGCAAACGGCGCATCACGTCGGTCAGGCTCTTGGCCTGCCAACGATCGATATCGTTACGGGTGACGATGGAAGTCGGCGCCAGCACGGAAGAAACCGGCTGCGGGAAGCGGTTGGCGGTCACCACCAGGTTATCGCCATTCGTGGCTGTCGTGTTGTCTTGCGCCCATCCAGAAAAAGCCGTGACGGAGGAGACCACCGCCAGCAGCGTATTTTTTGTAATTGTCATGAGAAAAGCATCCAAACTTAATTGGCGGATGCCGCAGGATCATGGCCGGTAGTTCGCGACGGCCACGGACATTGCGACGTAACACCGGCAGGTCTTCGGGCTTGGGATTTGCGGGCCGCGGGGTGCGACCGGCAACGGGCGATGACTTCCCATCCTGCAGTGGACAGTGTCTGCGTCGAAACGCTATCGCCGTGACTTCCCCTTACCGCTGCGCGTCAGCTCCGGATTCACACCGGATTCCCTTTTCACTCGCTGCTTGAGGCCGGACGGCAATGCTACGATCAATGCAAATAGATGTCTAGACTGCTACTAATGTTACAAATAATAAACGCGACAAAACTGGACTTCACGGGCTGATTCCCTACAATCCCCGCTGATCAAATTTGCCTGACGAGAAGAAACACATGACGCCCGAGAATTTGCCTATTGAACGTTACGATGACCAACTGGCGGAGAAAGTCGCCCGCCTGAAGACGTTGATGTCACCGTTCGCGGCACCCGAGCCGGAAGTGTTCCGCTCGCCAGTCGACCACTACCGCATGCGCGCCGAATTCCGCATCTGGCACGACGCGGACGACATGTACCACATCATGTTCGATCAGCAGACCAAGCAGCGTATTCGCGTCGATCGGTTCCCGGCCGCCAGCGAACTGATCAACCGCCTGATGAGCGCCCTGATCGCCGCGCTGAAACCGGAACCGATCCTGCGTCACAAGCTGTTCCAGATCGATTATCTGTCGACACAAAGCGGCAAAATCATCGCCTCGCTGCTGTACCACCGCAAACTGGATGACGTTTGGCAACGGCGCGCCGAGCAGCTGCGTGACGATCTGCGCGCGCAAGGTTTCGACCTGCAGCTGATCGGCCGGGCGTCGAAGACCAAAATCATGCTCGACCAGGATTATGTTGACGAAGTGCTGCCAGTCGCCGGCCGCGACATGATCTACCGCCAGGTGGAAAACAGCTTTACTCAACCCAACGCGGCCATGAACGTGCAGATGCTGGAATGGGCGCTGGCGGTGACCGCCGGTTCCAAAGGCGACTTGCTGGAGCTGTATTGCGGCAACGGCAACTTCTCGCTGGCGCTGGCGCGCAATTTCGAGCGCGTGCTGGCGACCGAGATCGCCAAGCCGTCGGTGGCGGCGGCGCAATACAACATCGCTGCCAACCATATCGACAATGTGCAGATCATCCGCATGGCGGCGGAAGATTTCACCCAGGCGATGAACGGGGTGCGCGAATTCAACCGGTTGAAGGGCATCGATCTGAGCGGTTACAACTGCGAGACGATTTTCGTCGATCCGCCGCGCAGCGGGCTGGACGATGAAACGGTGAAGATGGTGCAGGCCTACCCGCGCATTCTGTATATCTCATGCAACCCGGAAACGCTGTGCGCCAACCTGGAAACGCTGCAGGCCACGCATCGGGTCAGCCGCCTGGCGCTGTTCGATCAGTTCCCGTATACCCATCACATGGAATGCGGCGTGCTGCTGGAAAAGCGCTGCTGATACGACAGGGGCGCCATTATGGCGCCCCGTTGCATTACGACTCTTGAGTCGGCGCATCCGGCGCCTTGCGCGCCTTCAGTTTGACCCCGATCCACAGCACCAGCGCCACGCAGATGACCGACGGCAGAAAGTTGGAACCGATCTGCGGGTATTCGGCGCGCACGATGGCGCTGTACATCAGCAGCCCCAGCAGGAAACAGGCCGCCGCCAGCTTCGGCATGCCGTCCGGCATGGCGCGGTTCAGGTAACGCTGATGCAGGCAATACACCGCCAGCACCAACGCGATCAGCGGGAAGATCGAAAACGGCACCACCGAGCTGAACAGCGCGGCAAAGGAACCGTTGATCGAAAGGCCGGCAATCAACGCCAGCAGTAAGGTGCCATTTTCACGGCCTGGTTTTTCCATCATTTTTTACCTTTTTATACGTGGGACACAGAAGCTTTTTCTTGTTCGCGACGATACCAGTAATACGCCCCTTTGGAGATCATCCGCAGCTGCAGCACCAGCCGTTCTTCCAGCTGCTGCCGCTGCTCGACGTCGATATCCAGCGCTTCCGCGCCGGCGCTGAACACGATAGTGACCATCGCTTCCGCCTGCGCTTCGGTAAAGCTGCGCGGCATGTGGTTTTCCAACTCGAGGTAGTCCGCCAGTTCGGCGATGAAATGCTGGATCTCGCGCGCCACCGCCGCACGGAATGCCGCCGACGTGCCGGAACGCTCGCGCAGCAGCAGGCGGAAGGCGTTCGGGTTGTTGCCGATAAATTCCATAAAGGTGGACACCGAAGTGCGGATCACGCTGCCGCCCTTGGCGATGCGTTGGCGCGCCTGGCGCATCAACTGACGCAGCATCAGGCCGCTTTCGTCCACCATGGTCAGCCCCAGCTCATCCACATCGCGGAAATGGCGGTAAAACGACGTGGGCGCGATGCCCGCCTCGCGTGAAACTTCCCGCAGGCTCAGGCTGGCGAAGCTGCGTTCGGCGCTCAGCTGGCTGAATGCGGCTTCGATCAGGGAACGACGAGTCCGTTCTTTTTGTTGTGCTCTGACGCCCATATGCATATCCGGATAGGTTCCATTCTCTCAGTCTAACGCCCTAGACTCGGCAATATAGCAAATTTTATTGCAACAGCATTTATACTAACGCGCTCTATCACACTTCCGCCCTGAGCCGATTGTGCTTTGCCTCAAAAAGCCTAATGGTGATTGGGTGAGCAGCGCTATGATGTTAAGATACCGTTGTAATCTTGTATAAAAAAACAGGTCTCTCCTACATGCAACAGCACTATCAATTTGATGCCATTGTGATTGGCTCGGGCCCTGGTGGTGAAGGTGCCGCCATGGGGCTGGTGAAACAGGGCGCCCGCGTGGCCGTTATCGAACGGTACAACAACGTAGGCGGCGGATGTACCCACTGGGGCACCATCCCTTCCAAAGCCCTCCGCCACGCCGTCAGCCGCATTATCGAATTCAACCAGAACCCGCTTTACAACAACTCGCGCACGCTCAGCGCGACCTTCCCTGACATTTTACGCCACGCCGATAACGTCATCAGCCAGCAGACCCGCATGCGCCAAGGCTTCTATGAGCGGAACCAGTGCAAACTGTTCGCCGGCGACGCGCGCTTCATCGACGCCAACACCGTCAGCGTCAGCTACATGGACGGCACCCAGGACACCATCCGCGCCGACCACATCGTGATCGCCTGCGGCTCGCGCCCTTACCATCCGGCCAGCGTCGATTTCAATCACCCGCGCATCTACGACAGCGATTCCATTCTCGAGCTGAGCCATGAACCGCGCCACGTGATCATTTACGGCGCCGGGGTGATCGGCTGCGAATACGCGTCTATCTTCCGCGGCCTGAACGTCAAGGTGGATCTGATCAACACCCGCGATCGCCTGCTGGCGTTCCTCGATCAGGAGATGTCGGATTCGCTCTCTTACCACTTCTGGAACAACGGCGTGGTGATCCGCCACAACGAGGAGTTCGAGAAGATTGAAGGCACCGAAGACGGCGTGATCGTACACCTGAAATCCGGCAAGAAGGTGAAAGCGGACTGCCTGCTGTACGCCAACGGCCGTACCGGCAACACCGATTCGCTGGGGTTGGAAAACGTCGGCCTGGAATCGGACAGCCGCGGGCTGCTGAAGGTGAACAGCATGTACCAAACCGCGCTGTCGCACATCTACGCGGTCGGTGACGTGATCGGCTATCCGAGCCTGGCTTCCGCCGCCTACGATCAGGGCCGCATCGCCGCGCAGGCGATCGCTTCCGGCGAAGCCAGCGGTCACTTAATCGAAGATATCCCGACCGGCATCTACACCATTCCGGAAATCAGCTCCGTCGGCAAAACCGAGCAGGAACTGACGGCGATGAAGGTGCCATATGAAGTGGGCCGCGCCCAGTTCAAACATCTGGCTCGCGCGCAGATCGCCGGGATGAACGTCGGCAGCCTTAAGATCCTGTTCCATCGCGACACCCTGCAGATCCTCGGGATCCACTGCTTCGGCGAGCGTGCGGCGGAGATCATCCACATCGGTCAGGCGATCATGGAACAGAAAGGTGAAGGCAATACTATCGAGTATTTCGTTAATACGACCTTCAACTATCCGACCATGGCCGAAGCCTACCGGGTGGCGGCGCTTAACGGCTTAAACCGCCTGTTTTAACGCGTTGTCGATGTAGCCCTGCATGTGCTCGCGGATCGCTTCGGCCAACTGCTCATAACGGCTGCGCAATGGGGAACCGGGGCGATACACCAACGCGATGGTGCGCTTCGGTTCCGGCTTGTAGCAATCCAGATAGCAGACGCCGTCGCGTTCGCGCTGCGGCGGCACCGCCAGTGACGGCAGCAGGGTAATGCCGCTGCCGGCCGCGACCATATTGCGCAGCGTTTCCAGACTGGTGGCGCGGAAGTGGGTATCCTCGTCCGCGCCCGCCTGGAAGCAGAAGCCCATCGCCTGATCGCGCAGGCAGTGGCCATCTTCCAGCATCAGCAGCTTCTCTCCCGCCAAATCCGGCATTGCCACACGCTCGCGCTGCGCCCACGGGTGATCGGAATACACCGCCAGCTTCATCGGTTCATCGAACAGAGGCACTTCGATAAACGCCTCGGTTTCCTTCACCAATGCCAGAATGGCGCAGTCCAATTTGCCGCTGTCGAGTTGCGCCAGCAGTTGCTGGGTTTGCGCTTCGTGCAGGTACATTTCCAGTTTCGGGAAAGTTTTGTGCAGCGTCGGGATGATCTGCGGCAGCAGATAAGGCCCCACGGTCGGGATCAGGCCGATGTGCAGCGGCCCGGACATGGCTTCGCCCTGCTGGCTGGCCATCTCCTTCAATACTTTCACTTCGCGCAGCACGGTACGCGCCTGCTCCACCAGCAACAGACCCGCCTGGGTGAACAGCACCTTGCGGCTGGTGCGCTCGAGCAGCATGACGCCCAACTCGTCTTCCAGCTTGCGGATCTGCCCGCTCAGCGTGGGCTGGCTCACATGGCATGAATCGGCCGCACGGCGGAAGTGCCGGTGCTCGGCCAAGGCGACCAGATACTCTAAATCACGAATATTCATTGTTTCCCTCCATTCCATGATAGCTCATGGCGATAGATAAGATAGCAATGAGCGATTAGATCTATCAAGCCCCAGCGACAATAATGTGTCCCAACGAAGCGATATCGCGCTAAATGCTAAAAATTACTTTTCCTAATTAAGGGGTTAATCAATGTTTACCAGTCAAGAAGGCAAGAAAGTTCCTCAGGTTACTTTCCACACCCGTCAGGGCGACCAATGGATTGATGTGACCACTGATGACCTGTTCAAAAACAAAACGGTCATCGTGTTCTCGCTGCCGGGCGCGTTCACGCCGACCTGCTCTTCGAGCCATCTGCCGCGCTACAACGAGCTGTCCAGCGTATTCAAACAGCACGGCGTCGACGGTATTCTGTGCGTCTCGGTGAACGACACCTTCGTGATGAACGCCTGGAAAGCCGATCAACATGCGGAAAACATCACCTTCGTGCCGGACGGCAACGGTGAATTCACCAAAGGCATGAACATGCTGGTCGAGAAAGCGGATCTGGGTTTTGGCCCTCGTTCATGGCGCTACTCGATGCTGGTGCGCGACGGCGTGGTCGAGAAAATGTTCGTCGAACCGAACAAACCGGGCGACCCGTTTGAGGTGTCCGACGCCGACACCATGCTGAAATACCTGGCGCCGGAATTCAAAGTGCAAGAGTCGGTCTCCCTGTTCACCAAACCAGGCTGCCCATTCTGCGCCAAAGCCAAACAGATGCTGCAAGAACGCGGCATTCAGTATGAAGAGATCGTGCTGGGCAAAGACGCCACCACCGTCAGCCTGCGCGCCGTCAGCGGCCGCGCCACGGTGCCGCAAGTGTTCATCGGCGGCCGTCACATCGGTGGCAGCGACGATCTGGAAACTTTCCTGTCAGCTTAATAAGTAATAACAAAGCCAACGTGAACTTTGGCGGGCTACGGCCCGCCCTTTTTTTACCTTTCAGGAGCGGATATGAAACTGTTGAACGTTGATGTCGCGGTCATCGGCGGCGGCACCGCAGGGCTCGGCGCCTATCGCGCGGCCAAACTGTCTACCCCCAGCGTGGTGATGATCGAAGGCGGGCCTTACGGCACCACCTGTGCGCGCGTTGGCTGTATGCCATCCAAATTGCTGATCGCCGCTGCCGAAGCGGTGCATCAAATCGAACGTGCGCCGGGCTTTGGCGTACACCCAACCGGTCAAACCCGTATCGACGGACGTGAAGTGATGGCACGCGTCAAGCGCGAACGCGATCGCTTCGTCGGCTTCGTGCTGGAAGGCGTGGACGAGATCCCGGCCGGCGACAAAATTCAGGGCTATGCCCGCTTTATCGACGACAACACGCTGCAGGTCGATGACCATACGCGCATCGTGGCGCAGCGCATTGTGATCGCCACCGGTTCCCGCCCCAGCTGGCCGGCGCCGTGGAGCGAACTGGGCGATCGTCTGATCGTCAACGACGACCTGTTCAACTGGGATGATTTGCCGCAGTCCGTAGCGGTATTCGGCCCCGGCGTCATCGGGCTCGAGCTGGGGCAAGCGCTGCACCGCCTCGGCGTCGACACCAAGGTCTTCGGTATCGGCGGCGCGGTCGGGCCGCTCACCGACAGCGCCGTGCGCGACTACGCCGCCAAAGCGCTGGGGGAAGAGTTCTATCTCGACGCCGACGTGAAGGTAGAGATGATGCAGCGCGAAGGCGACAAGGTGTTTATCCGCTATCGGGACCTGCAGGGCCAACCGCAGGAGATCCTGGTGGACTACGTGCTGGCCGCCACCGGCCGCCGCCCCAACGTCGATCGGCTGGGCCTCGAAAACACCGGCTTACAGCTTGACGCCCGAGGCGTACCGCTGGCCGACCGCCTGACGATGCAAACCAGCGTGCCGCATATTTTCATCGCCGGCGACGCCAGCAACCAACTGCCGCTGCTGCATGAGGCCAGCGATCAGGCACGCATCGCCGGCGCCAACGCCGGCAGCTTCCCGGAGATCAACCCGGGCCTGCGCCGCAGCGCGATTTCGGTGGTGTTCTCCGATCCGCAGATCGCCATGGTCGGCTCAACCTTCCGCGAGCTGAGCGAGAAGTTCAGCGCCTGCGGCTGCTTTGAAGTGGGCAACGTCTCGTTTGAGAATCAGGGCCGCTCGCGGGTGATGCTGCGCAACAAAGGCATTCTACACGTCTACGGCGAGCAAGGCACCGGCCGCTTCCTCGGCGCGGAAATGATCGGCCCGGACGCCGAACACATCGCACACCTGCTGGCCTGGGCGCACCAGCAACAGATGACCGTCGATCAGATGCTGGACATGCCGTTCTATCATCCGGTGATCGAAGAAGGCTTGCGCACCGCGCTGCGCGATCTGCAGGCGAAGCTCAAACTCGGCACGGCCGAAATCGAGCGCTGCCAGCGCTGCCCGGGCGAATAACCTCTCATTCTCCGCTCATACCCACCGGGCCTTCAGGCCCGGTTTTTTGCGCAGCACTTTCCACATTTTCCTCCCTCCTCTTGCCTCACGGCCCTTCTGCGCTCATTTTTTATGCGTCGACATTGAAATGATACCATTATTGATACTAAAATGAAGAAAGGAGCCAGAATGGAGGAAGAACATGGAAAAGCATGAACACTATACCTATCGCATCACCTGGTCAGCGGAAGATCGTGAATATGTCGGGCTGTGCGCCGAATTCCCCTCGTTGTCCTGGCTGGCGGCCACGCGTACCGGCGCACTGGAGGGTATCGAAAAAGTCGTGAGCGAAACGATCGCCGATATGCTGGCGCAAGGCGAAACGCCGCCGCAGGCGCTGGCGGAAAAGAACTTCAGCGGAAAACTGGTGCTGCGCATGACGCCGGAACAGCATCGCCGGCTGGCGATCGGCGCGATGGAGGAAGGCGTGAGCCTGAACCGCTATCTGTGTGCACGCCTGGCGGGGTAAAGGTTCAAGGGCGGCGCCGGGCCGCCCTTGTCGTCGTCAGGCCAAACGCTGTTTCGCTGCGGCGATTGCCGCGGCCACCTGCTGCGGTGCGACGCCGCCTTTGGCCGCACGCTTGTCCAGGCAGGATTGCAACGCCAGGATCGGGTAAACGTCGTCACCGATCGTCGCGCTAAACTGCTGCAAGTCCGCCAGTGGCAGCGCTTCCAGCGGTTTACCCTGGCGAATCGCTTCTACCACCGCCTCGCCGACGATATGGTGCGCTTCGCGGAACGGCACGCCCTTGGCGACCAGGTAATCCGCCAGCTCTGTGGCATTGGCATAGCCCTGTTCCGCCGCTTCCTGACAGCGTGGGCGTTTCACCTGGATCCCGTCCAGCACCAGCGCCGCCATCTGCAGGCAGTCCATCCAGGTGTCGAGCGCGTCGAACAGCCCTTCTTTGTCTTCCTGCATGTCTTTGTTATACGCCAGCGGCAGGCCTTTCAGCGTCATCATCATGCCGGTCAGCGCGCCCTGTACGCGGCCGCATTTGCCGCGGATCAGCTCCAGCGCGTCCGGGTTTTTCTTCTGCGGCATCAATGAAGAGCCGGAGGTCACGCGGTCGGACAGCTCGACAAACGCCGCTTCGCCGCTGTTGAAAAAGATCAGATCTTCGGCGAAGCGTGACAGGTGCACCATGCTGATGGCGGCATTGGACAGCAGCTCCAGCACGTGATCGCGATCGGATACGCTGTCCAGGCTGTTGCGGGTCGCCGAGGCGAAGCCCAGCCAGCCGGCCAACTGCTCGCGATCGATAGGATAAGCGGTGCCGGCCAGCGCGCCGCTGCCCAGCGGGCTGACGTCCAGCCGTTTCAGGGTATCCTGCAGACGGCTCTCATCGCGCGCCAGCATCTCGACATAGGCCAGGCACCAGTGCGCGAAAGTCACCGGCTGCGCGCGTTGCAGGTGGGTATACCCCGGCATCACCGCATCCTGGTTGGCTTCGGCGGTCTCCACCAGCGCCTGCTGCAGTTGGACGATCGCCTGATGCAGATCGCCGATCTGCTGTTTGCACCACAGCTTCAGATCGGTCGCGACCTGATCGTTGCGGCTGCGGCCGGTGTGCAGCTTCTTGCCCAAATCGCCGACCTTCTCGATCAGCTTCTGCTCCACCCAGCTGTGGATATCTTCGGCATCGCTTTGGACGATCGCCAAAGGATCGGCCTGGACCTCCGTCAGTAGCGCATTCAGCGCCAGCTCCAGCTGCTGTTGCTCCGTTGCCGTCAACACGTTAACGGTCACCAGCGCCTTCGACCAGGCCACCGAGCCCACGATATCCTGCTCCGCCAGGCGATAATCGAACCGCAGCGAATCGTTGAGTTGCTTGAACCGCTGATCCGCCGCCTGAGTGAACCGTCCGCCCCAAAGTGCCATATCTTACTCCTGAATTTTTATGCGAAAGGGCGCAGCATGCTGCGCCCTTGCAGAGTCACGCCAATCGATTATTTATTCTTTTTCTCGTTCAACGCGCGGATGCGTGAAGACAGAGAGAACAGGCGAATAAAGCCGCCCGCGTGGCTGTGATCGTAAACTTCGTCTTCGCCGAAGGTGGCGAACTCTTCGGAGTACAGGCTGTTGGCGGATTTCTTCTGGGTCGCCGTCACCTGGCCTTTGTACAGCTGCAGCACGACTTCGCCGTTCACCTCTTCCGCCAGCGCTTCGGCAGAAGCCTGCAGCGAGCGGCGCAGCGGCGCGAACCAGCGGCCGTCGTACACCACATAGGACATCTCCAGGCCCAGCTGCTCGCGCCATTTAAAGCTGTCGCGATCCAGCACCAGCTGTTCGACGGCGCGCAGCGCCGCCACCATGATGGTGCCCCCCGGGGTTTCATAGCAGCCGCGGGATTTGATGCCCACCAGGCGGTTTTCCACGATATCGATACGGCCGACGCCGTGCTTGGCACCCAGCGCGTTCAGGGTTTCCAGGCACTGGTACGGCGACAGCGCTTTACCGTTAACCGCCACAACGCGGCCTTTCTCAACGGTAACGGTCACCTGCTCAGGCTGATCCGGCGCTTCCTGCGGATCGACGGTCCATACCCAGCAATCTTTGTTCGGCGCATTCCACGGGCTTTCCAGCACGCCGCCTTCGGTGGAGATGTGCCAGGCGTTCTCATCACGGCTGTAGATTTTTTCCAGCGACGCGGTGGTCGGGATGTTGCGCTCTTTCAGGTAATCCAGCAGCGCTTCACGGGAACGCAGGTTCCACTCACGCCACGGCGCCACCACTTTCAGCTGCGGCGCCAGCGCGGTGTAGGTGGTCTCGAAGCGCACCTGGTCGTTGCCTTTGCCGGTCGCACCGTGGCACAGCGCGTCGGCGCCCACTTTCAACGCCAGCTCGACCTGCGCCTTGGCGATGATCGGCCGCGCCATCGACGTGCCCAGCAGGTAGCTGCCTTCGTACAGGGCGCCGGTCTGCAGCACCGGATAAACGTAATCGCGGATAAATTCTTCACGCAGATCGACCACGTGACATTCAGAGGCACCGGACTGCAGGGCTTTTTGCTCCACGCCTTCCAGATCGCTGCGCTCCTGACCGATGTCCGCCACGAACGCCACCACTTCACAGCCGCCGTAGTTCTCTTTCAGCCATGGAATGATGGCCGAGGTATCCAGGCCGCCGGAGTACGCCAGAACGATTTTTTTGATGCCTTGGTTTTGCATGATCTATTCCTTTCTAATTCTAAAATTAAGCGAGGATCCGGGTGCCAATCGACACACCGTTAAACAAAGCAGGAAGCTGATCGGCATGGCGCCAGCTGGCGATATCCACCGGGCGGCCGAGGGTGCGGGCCGCGTCGAGCGCCGCATTCACCTTCACCACCATACCATCGGTGATGATGCCTTGCGCGATCAGTTGTTCCGCTTTTTGCGCCGTCATTTCCGCAATGCGTTGCCCCTTGCCGTCGAGGATGCCACTGACGTCCGACAGCAGGATCAGATCCGCCCCCAGCGTCGCCGCCAGCGCCGTCGACGCCTGATCGGCGTTCACGTTCATTAACTGCCCTTCGGCAGTGATACCGATGGAGCTGACCACCGGCAGGTAGCCGGCGCTCAGCAGGGTATTGAGCAGCGCGGGCGAACCGGGCTGCGCGTTGCCGACGTGGCCCAATGCCGGATCGAGCGGGGTCACGACCGCGCTGCCGCCATCCGCCAGGCTCAGGCCGACGGCGTTGATTTGGTGTTTAATCGCCCACGCCAGAAGCGTTTTGTTGGCGGTGCCGGCCAGCGCGCCGGTGATGATGTAGATCTGATCGGCCGGCGTGACCCGCAGGCCGTTCTTTTTCACCACCGGCAAAGAGAGCTGCTTCATCAGTTCGTCCACCACGCAGCCGCCGCCGTGCACGATCACCAGCGGGCGCTGATGCTGCTGCCGGTAGCTGTCCAGCGCGGTAAACAGACGCTCCAGCGCTTCTTCACTGTCTAATAACACGCCACCTAACTTGATAATTAACGGGTTCATTGCTGTTTACTCACGCTGGTTTAAAGGAGTGACTGGGTTTCCGGGAAGCCGAAACGGATATTCAGGCATTGCACCGCCTGCGCCGCCGCGCCTTTCAGCAGGTTGTCTTCCACCGCTACGGCGATCAGATGCTCGCCCTGCACCGCAAAACCGATGTCGCAGAACGGCAGCCCCACCACCGCTTTCAGCGCCGGCACGCCCTGGTCGTACAACCGCACCAGCGGCTTGTCGTCATAGGCGGCATGATAGGCGGCCGCGACGTCCTGCGCGGTCACGCCGGCCTTCAGGCGGCAGGTGATGGTTTCGAGGATGCCGCGCGGGAAGTTGCCCAGGTGCGGCGTAAAGATAACCGGCACGCCCAGGTGCGCGGTGATCTCCGGCTGGTGCCGATGAGTGAAAATACCGTACGGCTGCAGGCTCACTTCGCAGAAGCTGGTGGTCATGCTGGCCTTGCGCCCGGCGCCGCTGACGCCGCTGGTGGCGTTGATCACCGGCCACTGGTCGAGGTTCAGCAGCTGCTTCTCGATCAACGGCTTCAGCGCCAGCTGCGCCGCCGTCGGGTAACAGCCCGGCACGGCAATCAGCTGCGCCTGTTTAATCTTGTCGCTCTGCCATTCCGCCAGGCCGTATACCGCCTGCTCCAGCAGGGCGCCATGCTGATGTTCAAAACCGTAGTACTGGCTATAAAAACCGGCGTCCTGCACGCGGAAGGCGCCCGACAGATCGAACACCACGCAGCCCGCCGCCAAGAAGGCCGGTGCGATATCGTGGCTGACTTCATGGGCGGTGGCGAGGAACACCACGTCGATGCCCTGCGCCGCCTTGGCAACGTCGGTCAACGGCTGCAGCGGCAGATCGACGATGCCTTTCAACTGGGGATGGAGATCGGAAAGCAACTTTCCTGCATCTGCACTTTGCGCTGAAACCGCTAAAGCGGTTATGTTCATGTGTGGGTGGCGATTCAGGTAAGCCGTGAGCTCCGCTCCGGCGTAACCGCTGGCACCAACGATCAGCGTATTCAACATGTGGCCTTTCACCTTCTAAACTGACGTGCGGTCGCTTGCGACCCAGGTAACAGGGCTAGCCAGCGTTGTTGCGCCGTTCACCCACGGAGCCAGGCGTTGATGCTTTTATAAACATCCGGGTATCGGGTTCCCTTACGCTTCGGCTTACTGTATTTTTATTCAAAATAAATGCATGAATATTGATACTATCCTAACCAAAGGCTGTCAACAGTGAAGATGAAATTACCTCCATTTATTGAGCTGTACCGGGCGTTGATCGCCACTCCGTCGATCAGCGCCACCGATGCCGGCCTCGATCAGAGCAATGAGGCGTTAATCAACTTGCTGGCCGGATGGTTTGCCGACCTGGGCTTTCGCGTCGACGTGCAGCCAGTGCCGGAATCGCGCCACAAATTCAACCTGCTGGCCAGCATCGGCGAAGGCAGCGGCGGCCTGCTGCTGGCCGGCCATACCGATACGGTGCCTTACGACGAAGGCCGCTGGACGCGCGATCCCTTCACCCTGACCGAGCACGACAACAAGCTCTACGGCCTGGGCACCGCCGACATGAAAGGCTTCTTCGCCTTTATTCTGGATGCGGTGCGCGACATCGACGCGAGCAAATTGACCAAGCCGCTGTACATTCTGGCTACCGCAGATGAAGAAACGACGATGGCCGGTGCGCGTTATTTCGCCGCCTCCACCGCCATTCGTCCGGATTTCGCCATCATCGGCGAACCGACCTCGCTGCAGCCGGTGCGCGCGCACAAGGGCCACATGGCCAACGCCATTCGCATCGTCGGCCAGTCCGGCCATTCCAGCGATCCGGCGCGCGGCGTCAACGCCATCGATCTGATGCACGAATCCATCGGCCGCCTGATGGAGCTGCGCAAAACCCTGCAGGAGCGCTACAACAATCCGGCGTTCGCCGTGCCTTATCCCACCATGAACTTCGGCCATATCAGCGGCGGCGACGCGGCCAACCGCATCTGCGCCTGCTGCGAGCTGCACCTGGATATCCGCCCGCTGCCCGGCATGACGCTCGACAACATCAACGAGCTGATGCATCAGGCATTGGAGCCGGTGAGCCAACGCTGGCCGGGCCGCCTGACCATCGAAGAGCTGCACGCGTCGGTGCCGGGCTACGAATGCCCGACCGACCACCGCATGGTGGCGGTGATCGAGGAGCTGCTGGGCACCCGCACGCAGGTGGTCAACTACTGCACCGAAGCGCCGTTCGTGCAGCAGGTTTGCCCGACGTTGGTGCTCGGCCCCGGCTCCATCGATCAGGCCCACCAGCCGGACGAATACATCGACACCGCCTTTATCGAGCCGACGCGCAAACTGTTGGGCCAGCTGGTCAATCACTTTTGCCGGCAATAAACCCGACATTTAACAGGGGAAATGTTTTATGCTTTCCCCCACCTCAAAATAAGTAGCAAACGGCGAAATAAGCCACGCTGATAACCGACGCGCCGTAATTAAATTTCAGAAAATGCGCCGATTTTGATGTTTTTTTGCTAAAAATAGTGTCAATTGACGATTGGACAGGAACGCGATGTGATCAGGCAGGCGGTCTGCGCCTGACGCGTGAAATTTATTTACAAGATAAAAATCATACAGAACTGGGTCAGGGGTTATATGAACGAACAATATTCGGCAATGCGCAGTAATGTCAGTATGCTCGGCAAATTGCTCGGCGATACCATCAAAGAAGCGCTGGGCGAGCATATTCTCGATCGCGTTGAGACCATCCGTAAGCTTTCCAAATCTTCACGCGCCGGCAACGAAGCGCATCGCCAGGAGCTGCTCTCCACCCTGCAGAACCTGTCCAACGACGAGCTGCTGCCGGTGGCGCGCGCCTTCAGCCAGTTCCTCAACCTGACCAACGTCGCCGAGCAGTACCACAGCATTTCGCCCAACGGCGAAGCCGCCAGCAATCCTGAAGCGCTGGCGCAGCTGTTCAGCCGCCTCAAAGACAAAAAGCTCAGCGACAAAGAGCTGCAGCACGCGGTGTCGCAACTTTCCATCGAGCTGGTGCTGACGGCGCACCCGACGGAGATCACCCGCCGCACCCTGATCCACAAGCTGGTGGAGGTCAACACCTGCCTCAGCCAGCTCGATCACAACGATCTGGCCGACTACGAGCGCAACAAGATCATGCGCCGCCTGCGCCAGCTGGTGGCCCAGTCGTGGCACACCGATGAAATTCGCAAACATCGCCCCTCCCCGATCGACGAAGCCAAATGGGGCTTCGCGGTGGTAGAAAACAGCCTGTGGGAAGGCGTGCCGGCGTTCCTGCGCGAGTTCAACGAGCAGTTGGAAAACTCCATCAATTACAGCCTGCCGGCGGAAGCGGTGCCGGTGCGTTTCACCTCCTGGATGGGCGGCGACCGCGACGGCAACCCGAACGTGACCGCCGAAATCACCCGCCATGTACTGCTGCTCAGCCGCTGGAAAGCCTGCGACCTGTTCACCCGCGATATCCAGGTGCTGGTCTCCGAGCTGTCGATGACCGAATGCACCCCGGAGCTGCGCGCCCGCGCCGGCGGTGACGAGGTGCAGGAACCGTACCGCGAAATCATGAAGCAGCTGCGCAGCCAGCTGATGAGCTCCCAGGCCTATCTGGAAGGCCGCCTGAAGGGCGAACGCGTGCTGAAGCCGCACGACCTGCTGGTGAACAACGAGCAGCTGTGGGAGCCGCTGTATGCCTGCTACCAATCGCTGCAGGCCTGCGGTATGGGCATCATCGCCAACGGTCAGCTGCTGGATACCCTGCGCCGCGTGCGCTGCTTCGGCGTGCCGCTGGTGCGCATCGACGTGCGCCAGGAAAGCACCCGCCATACCGAAGCCATCGCCGAGCTGACCCGCTACCTGGGACTGGGCGACTATGAAAGCTGGTCGGAAGCCGATAAACAGGCGTTCCTGATCCGCGAACTGAACTCCAAACGCCCGCTGGTGCCGCTGAAGTGGCAACCGAGCGCCGACACGCAGGAAGTGCTGGAAACCTGCCGGGTGATCGCCGAAGCGCCGCAGGGCTCGATCGCCGCCTACGTGATTTCGATGGCGCGCACGCCTTCCGACGTGCTGGCGGTGCACCTGCTGCTGAAAGAGGCCGGCTGCCCGTTCGCGCTGCCGGTCGCTCCGCTGTTCGAAACCCTCGACGATCTGAACAACGCCGACGACGTAATGACCCAGCTGCTGAACATCGACTGGTATCGCGGCTTTATTCAGGGCAAACAGATGGTAATGATCGGCTACTCCGACTCGGCGAAAGACGCCGGCGTGATGGCCGCTTCCTGGGCGCAGTACCGTGCGCAGGACGCGTTGATCAAAACCTGTGAAAAAGCCGGCGTGGCGCTGACGTTGTTCCATGGGCGCGGCGGCTCCATCGGCCGCGGCGGCGCACCGGCGCATGCGGCGCTGCTGTCGCAGCCGCCAGGCAGCCTGAAGGGCGGCCTGCGCGTCACCGAACAGGGCGAGATGATCCGCTTCAAATTCGGCCTGCCGGAAGTCACCATCAGCAGCCTGGCGCTGTATGCCGGGGCGATCCTCGAGGCCAACCTGCTGCCGCCGCCGGAACCGAAGAAAGAATGGCGGGCGTTGATGGACGATCTGTCCGAGACTTCCTGTCGGATGTATCGCGGCTACGTGCGTGAAAACCCGGACTTCGTGCCTTACTTCCGCGCGGCCACGCCGGAGCTGGAGCTGGGTAAACTGCCGCTGGGCTCACGCCCGGCCAAACGCAAGCCGAACGGCGGCGTGGAAAGCCTGCGCGCCATTCCGTGGATCTTCGCCTGGACGCAGAACCGCCTGATGCTGCCGGCCTGGCTCGGCGCCGGTGCCGGATTGCAGGAAGCGGTGAAAGCCGGCAAGCAGGCGGAGCTGGAGGCGATGTGTCGCGACTGGCCGTTCTTCTCCACCCGCATCGCCATGCTGGAAATGGTGTTCGCCAAGGCCGACCTGTGGCTGGCGGAATACTACGATCAGCGCCTGGTGGATAAATCGCTGTGGCCGCTGGGCCAACAGCTGCGCGATCAGCTGGAAAGCGACATCAAGGTGGTGTTGACCATCGCCAACGATGCGCACCTGATGGAAGACCTGCCGTGGATCGCCGAATCCATCGCGCTGCGCAACGTTTATACCGACCCACTGAACGTCTTGCAGGCCGAGCTGCTGCATCGTTCGCGTCAGCAGGAGCAGCCGGACGCCCGCGTCGAGCAGGCGCTGATGGTCACCATCGCCGGCGTCGCCGCCGGGATGCGCAACACCGGCTAGTGAGCCTAATCGCGGCCCCGTTTATCGGGGCCGTTTTTTTATGTCTTGTCTTCCCCACAAAAAAAGGGCGCCGCGGTAAAGCGACGCCCTTTTTCAATGGAACAAGCCTGTCAGGCGGCGACCACCGGGCGCACGCCCAGCGTGTGGCAGATGGCGTAGCTCATCTCGGCGCGGTTCAGCGTATAGAAGTGGAAATCTTTCACCCCTTCGCGGCTGAGGATCTTCACCATGTCCATGGCGATGTTGGCACCGACCATTTTGCGGGTCTCCGCATCGTCGTCCAGCCCTTCGAACATGCTGGTCATCCAGCTTGGCACCCGCACGTTGGTCATGGTGGCGAAGCGCTGCAGCTGCTTGAAGTTGGACACCGGCAGAATGCCCGGCACGATTTCCACGTCGATACCGGCGGCGACGCAGCGGTCGCGGAAGCGCAGGTAGCTCTCGACGTCGAAGAAGAACTGGGTGATGGCGCGGCTGGCGCCGGCGTCGATCTTGCGCTTTAGGTTAATCAAATCGGCCTGGGCGCTCTTCGCCTCCGGGTGCACTTCCGGGTAGGCGGCGACGGAAATATCGAAGTCGCCCACGTCTTTCAGCAGCGCCACCAGATCGGTCGCGTACATTTCCGGCTTGCCGCCACCCGGCAGCAGATCGCCGCGCAGCGCCACGATATGGCGGATGCCGCTGTTCCAGTAATCGGTCGCGATGTCGCGCAGCTGTGCCGGGCTGGCGTCGATGCAGGTCAGGTGCGGCGCCGCCTCCAGGCCGGTGCGCTCCTTGATCCCCTTGATGATGCTGTGGGTGCGATCGCGCTCGCCGGAGTTGGCACCGTAGGTGACGGAAACGAATTTGGGTTTGAGGATGCTCAGACGATCGATCGACTGCCACAGGGTCTCTTCCATCTCGCTGGTGCGTGGCGGGAAGAACTCGAATGATACGTTAATCTGGCCGTTCAACTCCGCCAGACTCTGATTCAGCGCTTCCCGCTGGTTTGCGTGGAAAAAGCTCATACCCTGCTCACCTCTTATCGATCACTGTTTTTATTTCATTTTGATGAGCGTCTATACGTTTAGACGTCTAGATAGAAAATGCCGCATGTTGGCTAAAGAGTCAACAGGAAAATGAGGGGAATAAGATGATTAATCCTCACCCACTCAACGAGGGAATTTCATGACGGCGGCAGGGATAAGTATGGCAGGAAAAGCAAAGGGGCGCGGTGAACCCGCGCCCGCAGAGGATTAAAGCAGCTGTGCCAACCGGTTAAGGTCTGACTGGATCGCGCCGGCGGTCACGTCGCGGCCGGCGCCCGGCCCGCGGATCACCAGCGGATTATCGCGATACCAGCGGCTTTCGATGGCGAACACGTTGTCGCACGGCAGCAGCGAGGCCAGCGGATGCTCAGGACGCACCGCCTCCACGCCGACCCGCGCCTTGCCGTTGGCATCGAAACGCGCCACGTGACGCAGCACCAGGCCCATTTCGCTGGCGGCCTCAAAGCGCTGCTGCATCTGCTGGTTCAGCGCCTCGCCGTTCTCGAAGAACTGATCGACGGAGCCCAGCTCGCAGCCCGCCGGCACCAGCGACTCGACCCGCACCTGGTTCGGTTCGATGTCGTAGCCCGCTTCGCGCGCCAGGATCACCAGTTTGCGCATCACGTCCTGACCGGAGAGATCGACTCGCGGATCCGGTTCGGTCAGCCCCTGCTGCCAGGCCTGATCCACCAGTTCAGTGAACGGCACCGTGCCGTCATACTGCAAGAACAGCCAGGAAAGCGTGCCTGAGAAGATGCCGCTGATTGCCAAAATGCTGTCGCCGCTGTCGCGCAGATCGCGCACCGTATGGTTGACCGGCAGCCCGGCGCCGACGGTGGCGTTATACAGCCAGTGGCGGCCGGTTTTGGCGAAGGCGTCGCGAATTTGGCGATAGGTATCGCTGCACGAGGCACCCGCCAGCTTGTTGGCGCTGATCACGTGGAAACCGTAGCTGGCGAAATCCAGATACTGCCCGGCCAGCTCTTCGCTGGCGGTCACGTCGAGCACCACCAGATCGTCGAACGGGTGCGCGCGCATCCACAGGAACAGCGACTCTTCGTCGAGTTCCTGCGCCTCGTCCTCAAAGAACGCCAATGCGCGGCTGGCGTCCAGCCCGTCGTAATTCAGCAGGCTGCGGCGGCTGTCCACCACCCCCGCCAGGATAAATTCGAAACCACTGCGCGCGGAAATATTGGTCTGCTCACGGGCGAACAGCTCCAGCCAGCGCGACCCGATGTTCCCCTTGCCGAACAGCACCAGACCGATGCGCTTCTCGGCGCGGAACAGGCTTTGGTGCAGCCCCTGAATCAGCAGCGCGGTCGGCCCCTGGCGCAATACTGCCACCAGGCTGATGCCATCTTCGGCCTGCCAGATAAACTCGACCGGCTGATCTTTCAGTTGCTGATAGAAACGGTGGCTGTGCAGCGGGTTCTTGCATACCCCGGCGCCGACCATCGCCACCAGCGCCAACCCTTCGCGCAGGTGCAGTTCACCCGGCAGCGCCGAGGCCTGCAGGGTCGCCAGCGCGCTGTTGACCACCTCGGAGGTGTAGCACAGCTGTATCCGATTGCGGTCAGGATGGATGCCCACCGCCAGCGGTTTGATCTGTGCGCGCTTGAGCACCAGATCCAACTCTTTCTGCGCCAGTTTGAAGTCATGCTGAGCGGCGACGTGCAGCTCAATCAGACACACGTCATCGTGGCTGGTGACAATCTTGGCGCCGGTACCGGACGCCAATACGCGCTCGATGCGCGTCGAGCCCTGCTCCGGCTGGTAGCTGCAGCGCAGCTGAAGATCGATATCGCTGCCGGAGACCGGCTGCAGGGTGCGGGTATGCAGCACCGGCGCAGCCAGGCGCGCCAGCTCGCTGGCTTCGTCCAGGCGCAGCAGCGGCAGCAGGCAGGCGTCTTTCACCTTGCGCGGGTCGGCGCTGTATACCCCGGCCACGTCGCTCCAGATGGTGACGCGCGCCGCGCCGGCCAACGCGCCGACCTGAGTGGCAGAGTAGTCGCTGCCGTTGCGCCCCAACAGCACGGTTTCCCCGGCGTCGTTGCGCGAAATGAAGCCGGTCACCACCAGGCGCTTGCCCGGATGTTGGGCCAACAATTGTTGCAGCAGCGGATAAGAACGGCCTTCATCCACCTGCGGCTGCGCGGCGCGCTCGGCGCGCAGGAAATCACGCGCATCCAGCCAGGCCGCCTGCATATCCAGGTGGTTGAGCACCGCCGCCATCAGGCGCGCCGACCAGATCTCGCCGTGCCCGACCACTTCGGCATAGCACACCTCGTCGACTTTGCCGTCCAGCAGCACCGCCAGACGTTCCAGATCCTGAATGAACTCGGCGATCAGCGGCTCGGCGCTTTCCGCCGGCAGCAGGCCGCCGATAAGATCGCTGTGATAGCGACGCAACGTCTGCTGCACCTGGTGCGCAGACAGGCGATCGCTCTGGCTAAGCTTCAGCCAGTTGATCAACTGGTTGGTGGTACTGCCGGCGGCCGATACCACCATCATGTCGCCCGGCTGGCTGTATTCCGCCATAATCCCGGCCACACGCAGATAACACTTCACATCCGCCAGACTGCTGCCGCCAAACTTGTGCAGTTGACGCCCGCTCACCGGCCCTGCTACAGCAATTGCATTCATGCTTACCTCGTTGCCGCCGCCTGGAACGCGCGTTCCAGATCGGCAATCAAATCTTCACTGTCTTCAATACCCACGGAAATGCGCAGCAGGCTCTCGGAGATGCCGGCCGCTGCCCGCGCCTCCGCCGCCATGCCGGCGTGGGTCATGGTCGCTGCATGCGAGATCAGGCTTTCTACGCCGCCCAGCGATTCTGCCAGAGTAAACAGCTCAAGGGCAGAGAGAAAACGGCGCAGCACCGCTTCATCGCCGTCCAGTTCAAAACTCAGCATCGCGCCGAAGCCGCGCTGCTGCCGGCGGGCGACCTCATGCCCCGGGTTTTCCGGCAGGGAAGGATGATACAGCTTTTTCACCAGCGGTTGCTGCTGTAAATAGCCGACAATCGCTTCGGCGTTTTGCTGCGCCGCCTTGATGCGCGGCGAGAGCGTGCGCATGCCGCGCAGCAGCAGATAGCTGTCGAACGCGCCGCCGGTCACCCCGATATTGTTCGCCCACCAGGCCAATTCGACCGCCAGCTCGGGATCTTTGGCAATCACCGCGCCGGCCACCACGTCCGAATGCCCGTTCAGGTATTTGGTGCAAGAATGGACCACCAGATCGGCACCGAGTTCGATCGGTTGTTGCAGGGCCGGGCTGAGGAAGGTGTTGTCCACCACCGTCAACGCGCCCGCCGCGTGTGCGGCGGCGCAGATCGCCTCAATGTCCACCACGCGCAGCAGCGGATTGCTGGGGCTTTCAATCAGCACCAGCTTCGGCTTTTGCGCCAGCGCCTGCTGCAGGGCGGCTTCATTACCCTGATCGACGAACAGCACGCGATAGGCACCGCGCTTGCTCAGGCTGTCGAACAACCGATAGCTGCCGCCGTAGCAGTCGTGCGGCGCCACCAGCAGATCGCCCGGCTTCAGCAGCACGGTGGTCACCAGATGGATCGCCGACATCCCGCTGCCGGTCATCACCGCGCCGGCGCCGCCTTCCAGCTCCGCCAACGCGCGTTGCACCACGTCACGCGTCGGGTTGCCGCGACGCGAATAATCATGGGCTCGGGGTTGGTTGAAGTCGGTAAAGTTATAGGTGCTGGACAGATGAATCGGCGGGACAACGCAGCCGTACTGTTCGTCGTCGTTCAGGCCGCTGCGTACGGCAATCGTGGCTGGTTTACGCGTCATGGGCTCGCTCGGCTCTCGGTTCGGTGAATGAGGCCTAAAGAGTAATCGCAGGATTGATAGACGTCAATACATCTGGACATCTAAACTTCTCTGCGTATAGATTGAGCAATGGCACAATACCCGCTAAAATTATGCCGATATGACATGACGATAAGATGTTAAGCCACAATGTCCGGCCGAGGCGGGGCATTCAGTGACCCTGGTCGCGTAAAATTGACATTTATTTAGTGAGAACAGTGAAGATCGGGCATAATTGGCCGGTTTTTAGAATTTTGTAATTTTTCTGACAAAGTTAAGGTGTCCCATGGCTGAGTGGAACGGCGAGTATGTCAGCCCTTACGCTGAACACGGTAAAAAAAGCGAGCAAGTCAAAAAGATCACGGTATCCATTCCGCTGAAGGTCCTGAAAATCCTCACCGACGAACGGACCCGTCGCCAGGTGAACAACCTGCGCCACGCCACCAACAGCGAACTGCTGTGCGAAGCGTTTCTGCATGCCTTTACCGGCCAGCCGCTGCCGAACGATGAAGACCTGCGCAAAGAGCGCAGCGATGAAATCCCGGAAGCCGCAAAAGTGCTGATGCGCGAACTGGGTGTCGATCCCGATACCTGGGAATATTGAGAACCGTCCGGCGAACGCCGGCGGCAGAAACGAAAAAAGGCGCCAAAGGCGCCTTTTTCATCGGACGATAAGAAATCTTATTTCTTAGCGCCTGGTACGCTGAAACGCTTGTTGAAGCGGTCAACGCGGCCACCGGTAGCAACGTCACGCTGCTTGCCAGTGTAGAACGGGTGGCATGCGCCACAAACGTCCAGGTTCAGATCGTGGCCCACGGTGGAGCGGATCTTCATCACGTTACCGCAAGAGCAGTTAGCAGTAACTTCTTCGTATTTTGGGTGGATACCTTGTTTCATGGGAAACCTCAGTTAAGGCCGTGTCGCTATCCAGCCCTGTTTCGCCAGACACCACACGTGGTTAATAATAGAATTTTGGTATCGAATTATACCAAAGGCGGCAAATTATACAGCATTAGCCGAGGCGCGCAATCGGAACCGTACATTTGCCGATGCGCCGTGTAAACTGATACCCACTTTTTTCAATTTGGATGAGATCATGCCCGTCGTACACGTTGCCTTGCCGGTCCCCCTCGCCCGCACCTTCGACTATCTGCTGCCGCCCGGCATGCAGCCGGTGACCGGCGCGCGCGTGGGCGTGCCCTGGGGCAGGCAGCATGCGATCGGCATCGTCACCGGCTGCAGCGACACCAGCGAACTGCCGCTGGACAAGCTCAAACCGATCGACAGCGTGATCGACGCCGAGTCGCTGTTCTCCCCCAGCCTGTGGCGCATCCTGCGCTGGGCCAGCGATTACTATCACTACCCCATCGGCGAAGTGCTGTTCCATGCGCTGCCGATCCTGCTGCGGCAAGGCAAGCCGGCCGAGGCCGCGCCGCTGTGGCAATGGTTCGCCACCGAAGAGGGGCGTGCCACCCCGCCCGAAAGCCTGAAACGCGCGCCGAAACAGCAGCAGGCGCTGGCGGCGCTGCTGCAACGCCCGGTCTATCGCCACCAGGTCAGCCAGCTGGAGCTGACGGAAAGCGCCCTGCAGGCGCTTCGCGCCAAAGGGCTGATCGATCTGCGCGCTCAGGTCGCGGATACGCACGACTGGCGCCCTAACTTCGCGGTGCTCGGCGAGCGGCTGCGGCTGAACACCGAACAGGCTACCGCCGTCGGGGCGATCAGAAGCGAGGATGAGCAGTTCGCCGCCTGGCTGCTGGCCGGGGTGACCGGTTCCGGCAAGACCGAGGTCTACCTCAGCGTGCTGGAGAACGTGCTGGCCAAAGGCCGGCAGGCGCTGGTGCTGGTGCCGGAAATCGGCCTGACGCCGCAAACCATCGCCCGCTTTCGCGAGCGCTTCAACGCGCCGGTAGACGTACTGCACTCCGGCCTGAACGACAGCGAGCGGCTGGCGGTTTGGCTGCGCGCGCGCAGCGGCGAAGCCGCCATCGTCATCGGCACCCGCTCGGCGCTGTTCACGCCGTTCCGTCAGCTGGGCGTGATCATCATCGATGAAGAGCACGACAGCTCTTACAAACAACAGGAAGGCTGGCGCTACCACGCCCGCGATCTGGCGGTGTTCCGCGCCCGGGAAGAGGATATCCCGATGGTGATGGGCTCCGCGACCCCGGCATTGGAAACGCTGCACAACGTGCAACTGGGCAAATACCGCCAGCTGAAGCTCACCCAGCGCGCGGGCAACGCCAAACCGGCGGCGCAGCACCTGATCGATCTGAAGGGGCTGCCGCTGAAGGTCGGCCTGTCGCAGCCGCTGCTGAAGAGCATGCAGCACCATTTAAAAGCCGGCAATCAGGTGATGCTGTTCCTCAACCGCCGCGGTTACGCCCCGGCGCTGCTGTGCCACGAGTGCGGCTGGATCGCCGAATGCCAGCGCTGCGATCATTACTACACCTTCCACCAGCATCAGCGCCAGCTGCGCTGCCACCACTGCGACAGCCAGCGGCCGGTGCCGCACCAGTGTCCGCAGTGCGGCTCCACCCACCTGGTGTCGGTCGGCGTCGGCACCGAACAGCTGGAGCAGGAGTTGGCACCGCTGTTCCCCGATACGCCAATCACCCGCATCGATCGCGACACCACCAGCCGTAAAGGCGCGCTTGAGCAGCACCTGGCGGATATCCATCGCGGCGAAGCGCGCATTCTGATCGGCACGCAGATGCTGGCCAAGGGCCACCATTTTCCCGACGTCACCCTGGTGGCGTTGCTGGACGTGGACGGCGCGCTGTTCTCCGCCGATTTCCGCTCCGCCGAGCGTTTCGCTCAGCTGTATACCCAGGTCTCCGGGCGGGCCGGCCGGGCGGGCAAGCAGGGGGAAGTGCTGCTGCAAACCCACCATCCGGAGCACCCGCTGCTGCAGGTGCTACTGCAACAGGGTTACGACGCCTTCGCCAAACAGACGCTGGCGGAGCGCAACAGCGTGTTTCTGCCGCCTTACACCAGCCACATCATCGTGCGCGCCGAAGATCACGACAACCAGCAGGCCCCGCTGTTCCTGCAGCAGCTGCGCAACCTGCTGGAAGCCAGCCCGCTGAAGGACGATTCGCTGTGGGTGATGGGCCCGGTGCCGGCGCTGCAGTCCAAACGCGGCGGCCGTTTCCGCTGGCAGCTGCTGCTGCAGCACCCGACGCGGCGCGTCCTGCAACAGCTGATGAAAAGCTCGCTGCCGCTGATCGGCACCCTGCCGCAAACGCGCAAGGTGAAATGGACGCTGGATGTCGATCCGATCGACAGCTGATCCCGGAAAAGTCCGATTTAGCTGCCGCAGTGCAAACGTTTACCCTTGAAATTGCGAGCGAACGCTAAAAAACCTTCTCAGGTCACATTTTTTATGCAAATTAGGTAACAAAGGCGGGGCGTATTCTGTTTAGAATGTCTGCGAGGGCAAATTTTGTCGCCACATCGCAGCGCGACGGAGTGCCCGAACGCGAGTGGCGCTCAATGACAACAATCTCGCCACCGCATGCCGGACATTGTGAGCAAACAGCAGTAGTGGCGTCGGCATGGGGCTGACGCAAGGAGAAAGGCGTTGGAACACAAGAAAGAGTTATCCATGGCGACCATGAAAGACGTCGCCGAAATGGCGGGCGTTTCAACGGCTACCGTATCGCGTGCGCTGATGAACCCGGAAAAGGTGTCAACGCCGACGCGCCAGAAAGTGGAACAGGCCGTCCTGGCCGTGGGTTATTCTCCTCATGCTCTGTCACGCAATATCAAGCGCAACGAATCCCGCACCATCCTGGTGATCGTGCCCGACATCTGCGATCCGTTTTTCGCCGATGTGATCCAGGGGATCGAACAGACCGCCGCCCAACAAGGCTATCTGGTGCTGATCGGCGACTGCGCGCAGCAAAACCAGCAAGAGCGCACCTTCGTCAATCTGATCATCACCAAACAGATTGACGGCATGCTGCTGCTGGGCTCCAACCTGCCGTTCGACGCCAGCAAGGAAGAACAGCGCAACCTGCCGCCGATGGTGATGGCCAACGAGTTCGCCCCCGAGCTGGAACTGCCGACGGTGCACATCGACAACCTGACCGCCGCCTTTGAAGCCGTGCATTATTTGCATCAATTGGGCCACCGGCAGATCGCCTGCGTCGCCGGGCCGGAACAGATGCCGCTGAGCCATTATCGGCTGCAGGGTTACGTTCAAGCGCTACGTCGTAATGGCATTACCGTCGAAAGCAGCTATATTACCCGGGGTGATTTTACCTACGAAGCCGGCGCGCAAGCGCTGACGGCGCTGATGGCGCAGCCGAAACCGCCAACGGCGGTATTCTGCCACAGCGACGTCATGGCGATCGGCGTGCTGTCCCAGGCGAAGAAAATGGGTCTGCGGGTACCGCAGGATCTGTCGATCGTCGGCTTTGACGACCTCAAACTGGCGCAGTATTGCGATCCGCCGCTGACCACGGTGGCGCAGCCGCGCTTCCAGATCGGCCAGCAGGCGATGTTGCTGCTGCTGGAGCAGTTGAACGGCCAGACGGTGGCCAGCGGCTCCCGGCTATTGGACAGTGAATTGATTATCAGAGGCAGCACCGCTGCCCCGAAACGCTAGTCAAATATTTTAGGGTTCAGTAACATGACGGACTTATCCTCTCATCAGGACACAGCGGAATAATAGTGGCACAAAAAGACTATGTAAGCCGTGGGCGCGCAGCAGGAGCTAAGCGTAAAACCCCCAGCCGTAAAAAACGCAGTTCTCCGAAGGTTTCCAAAACCGTGCTGGCGTTAGCCGCCGCGTTGCTGGTTGTCTTTGTCGGTGGCCTCTATTTCATTACCCACAACAAGCCGGAAGACGCGCCGTTGTTGCCTGCGCACACCACGCGCCCCGGCAACGGCCTGCCGCCGAAGCCGGAAGAGCGCTGGCGCTACATCAAAGAGCTGGAAAATCGGCAGATCGGCGTGCAAACCCCGACCGAACCGACGGCCGGCGGCGAGCTCAATTCCAAAACTCAGCTGACCGCCGAACAGCGGCAGCTGCTGGAGCAGATGCAGGCCGATATGCAGCAGCGCCCGACGCAGCTGAACGAAGTGCCGTATAACGATCCGGGCCAGGCCAACGCGCGCAGCACCCGCCAGCAGCAGATGCAACAACAGCAAATGCAGCAGCAGCCGGTACAGCAACAGCAGCAGGTCAGCCAGCCGCCACGCAACCCGTTCAGCAACGGGGCCACTACCGCGCCGGTGCAGCAGCACCCGCAGCCAAAACCGACTACCCAGCAACCGGTGCAGGTGAAACAGCCCGAGCCGAAGCCGCAACCGAAGCCGGAGCCCAAACCGGAAGTGAAGCAGGAAACGGCCAAGCAGGAAACCAAACCGGAATCGAAACAGAAGTGGATGGTGCAATGCGGTTCGTTCCGCGCCACCGATCAGGCTGAATCCGTGCGCGCGCGCCTGGCGTTCGAAGGCATCGAGAGCCGCATCACCGCCGGTGGCGGTTGGAATCGCGTGGTGCTCGGCCCGTACAGCAGCCGCGCCGCCGCGGACAAAACCCTTTCGCGCCTGAAGGGCGTCGGCATGTCGAGTTGCATTCCCCTCTCCGTTGGGGGTTGAAAAGCGTCAATCCCCCCCCATCTATACTCTCAATATGCCTCGTAGCGTCTGCGAAAGCAGGCGCTGCGGGGACTTCTTTCCGTCTTTAACGAGGGTCTGCTCGTGACAACAATTGTAAGCGTACGCCGCAACGGCCAGGTCGTCATCGGTGGTGATGGCCAGGCAACCCTGGGTAATACGGTGATGAAGGGTAACGTCAAGAAAGTGCGTCGCCTGTATAACGACAAAGTGATCGCCGGTTTCGCCGGTGGCACCGCTGACGCCTTCACGCTGTTTGAACTGTTTGAACGCAAACTGGAAATGCATCAGGGCCACCTGGTGAAAGCCGCCGTCGAGCTGGCGAAAGACTGGCGCACCGACCGCATGCTGCGCAAGCTCGAAGCGCTGCTGGCGGTCGCCGATGAAACCGCCTCGCTGATCATCACCGGCAACGGCGATGTGGTGCAGCCGGAAAACGATCTGATCGCCATCGGCTCCGGCGGCCCGTACGCCCAGGCCGCAGCCCGCGCCATGTTGGAAAATACCGAGCTGAGCGCCCGCGACATCGTTGAGAAATCCCTCAACATCGCCGGCGACATCTGTATTTACACCAACCATTTCCACACCATTGAAGAATTGCCTTCCAAAGCGTAAGGATCGAATACCATGTCTGAAATGACCCCGCGCGAGATCGTCAGCGAACTGGACAGCTATATCATTGGCCAAAACAAGGCCAAACGCGCTGTCGCCATTGCCCTGCGCAACCGCTGGCGCCGGATGCAGCTCAACGAGATGCTGCGTCACGAAGTGACCCCGAAAAACATTCTGATGATCGGCCCAACCGGCGTCGGTAAAACCGAAATCGCCCGTCGTCTGGCGAAGCTGGCCAACGCGCCGTTCATCAAGGTTGAAGCCACCAAGTTCACCGAAGTGGGCTATGTGGGCAAAGAAGTGGATTCCATCATCCGCGATCTGACCGATGCCGCCATCAAAATGGTGCGCATGCAGTCGATCGAGAAAAACCGCACCCGTGCCGAAGAGTTGGCCGAAGAGCGTATCCTCGACGTGCTGATCCCGCCGGCCAAGAACAACTGGGGCCAGCCGGAAGAGCATCAGGAGCCGTCTGCCGCTCGCCAGGCATTCCGCAAGAAACTGCGCGAAGGCCAGCTGGACGACAAAGAGATCGAAATCGATCTGGCCGCGGCGCCGATGGGCGTGGAAATCATGGCGCCTCCGGGCATGGAAGAGATGACCAACCAGCTGCAGTCGATGTTCCAGAACCTCGGCGGCCAGAAGCAAAAGCCGCGCAAGGTGAAGATCAAAGAAGCCTTCAAGCTGCTGGTGGAAGAAGAAGCCGCCAAGCTGGTGAACCCGGAAGAGCTGAAAGAGCAGGCGATCGAAGCGGTTGAACAGCACGGCATCGTGTTTATCGACGAGATCGACAAAATCTGTAAGCGCGGCGGCCAGAGCTCCGGCCCGGACGTCTCGCGCGAAGGCGTGCAGCGCGATCTGCTGCCGCTGGTGGAAGGCTGCACCGTATCCACCAAGCACGGTATGGTGAAGACCGACCACATCCTGTTCATCGCTTCCGGCGCGTTCCAGACCGCCAATCCGTCGGATCTGATCCCGGAACTGCAGGGCCGTCTGCCGATCCGCGTTGAGCTGCAGGCGCTGACCACCGAAGACTTCGAGCGCATCCTGACCGAGCCGAGCGCGTCGCTGACCGAGCAGTACAAAGCGCTGATGGGCACTGAAGGCGTCAACATCGAGTTCACCGCCGACGGCATCCGCCGCATCGCCGAAGCCGCGTGGCAGGTCAACGAAAGCACCGAGAACATCGGCGCGCGTCGTCTGCACACCGTGCTGGAACGTCTGATGGAAGATATTTCCTACGATGCGAGTGAAATTAATGGCCAATCCATTACAATTGATGCGGATTACGTGCGCAGTCATCTGGATGAACTGGTGGCGGATGAAGATTTGAGTCGTTTTATCCTATAATCGCTCAATCATTGTCTTGTCAGTCATCTGTGTGGGAGGCATTGCCTCCCACAATTATTTCTAACGGACACCGCAACTCACTGACAGAAGCGAAACATGAGCTCATCAACCTCCACCACCCCGATCTCCGCCTGGCTGGAAAGTCTACGCCCCCGCACCCTGCCGTTGGCTTTTGCCTCCATCGTGGTCGGCTCGGCCATCGCCGCCTGGCACGGCAGCCTGAAACCTGAAGTGGCGCTGCTGGCGCTGTTGACCGCCGGCCTGCTGCAGATCCTCTCCAACCTGGCGAACGACTACGGCGATGCGGTCAAAGGCAGCGACAAAGAAGATCGCATCGGGCCCTTGCGCGGCATGCAAAAAGGCATGATCACCCAGGCGCAGATGAAACGGGCGCTGGTGGTGACGGTGGTGCTGATTGCCCTCGCCGGCTGTTCGCTGATCGCCGTCGCCTGCGAGCAACCCAGCGACGTGGTGGGCTTCCTGGTGCTGGGCGGGCTGTCTATCGTGGCGGCCATCACCTATACCGTCGGCAACAAGCCCTACGGGTATTTGGGGCTGGGCGACATCTCGGTGCTGGTGTTCTTCGGCTGGCTGAGCGTGGCCGGCACCTACTATTTGCAAACGCACACCTTCGACAGCGTCGTGATGCTGCCGGCCACCGCCTGCGGCCTGCTGGCGACGGCGGTGCTCAACATCAACAATCTGCGCGATATCGAGAGCGATCGCGAAAATGGCAAGAACACGCTGGCGGTGCGTCTCGGCCCGCACAAGGCGCGCATTTACCATGCCCTGCTGCTCGGCGGCGCGGTGCTGTGTTTCGCGCTGTTTACGCTGTTCAATCTCCACAGCCCGTGGGGCTGGCTGTTCGTGCTGGCGATCCCGCTGCTGGTGCGCCACGGCCTGCGCGTGCTGCGCGATCCGACGCCGGTCGGCATGCGGCCGATGCTGGAACACATGGTCAAGGCGGCGTTGCTGGCCAACCTGCTGTTCGCCATCGGCGTGGCGCTCAGTTAAAAACTGATGATTTTGCCAACAGGGCGAATAAAGGGATATACTGAACATTCCAGCGGCAAACAGACGTAAAATCCTATGAAATACGATACTTCCGAACTTTGCGACATCTATCATGAAGAGGTGAACGTTGTTGAACCTCTGTTCTCCAATTTTGGCGGGCGTACTTCATTTGGCGGGCAGATCACCACGGTGAAATGCTTTGAGGATAACGGCCTGTTGTTCGATCTGCTTGAAGAAAACGGCCGCGGCCGCGTGCTGTTGGTCGACGGCGGCGGTTCGGTTCGCCGGGCGCTGATCAACGCCGAACTGGCGCGCCTGGCCGCCCAGAACGAATGGGAAGGCATCGTGGTGTACGGCGCGGTGCGTCAGGTGGACGATCTGGAAGAGCTCGACATCGGCATTCAGGCGATGGCGGCGATCCCGGTGGGTGCCGTGAGCGAAGGCGTGGGCGAAAGCGATATCCGCGTCAACTTCGGTGGCGTCACCTTCTTCTCCGGCGATCACCTGTATGCCGACAACACCGGCATCATCCTCTCCGAAGACCCGCTCGACATCGAGTAATTTTCGGTCATGAAAAAGGGCGCCTGAGGCGCCCTTTTCGTTGCTACTTGGCGTGAGGAATCAGACCTCTTCCATTTTGCCCAGCAGAGCACGCAGGCGATCTTGCCATACGTGCTGTTCTTCTTTCAGCTGTTGATTTTCGCGCACCAGCGCTTCGTGGTTGCCGGAGGCAGCCTGAACTTCCTGCGACAGAGAGTTGTTTTTGTCTTTCAGCTCTTCAATTTCCATCTGCAACAAGGTGATGGTATCAATCGCCTGCTGTACTTTTGCTTCCAGTTTCTCAAATACTTCAAATGACATGCTTCAGTCCCCTCATGATAGCAAGGCGTACATCTATAAGTAGCGGCCGCAACGTCGGCTGCAGCTACTGCGAATATTGCATCGCGCTCAGTGACGCGCGCCGTTACGGAAGGCGCGCCAGTCTCGATTCGTTAAAAACGATTGTAAGTAGCCAGTCTCCGCCTGTCTAGCAACATACCGGATCATCGCGCAGTCTGTTGCAATTTTCCTGCCCCCGCCATCAGCAAAAACTGAAAATCCCCGCCGCCACCGCCGCGAGTTGTTAACAACCCTCGCCAAATCACTGGTCAGATCACACTTTTATGGCTCAGAAAGAACACTAAACGACGCGAAATCGCTCAATTTTATGACGCGCCACACACATTTTGATTTCGCTATTTCTCGTTTATGTTCGTTAACGATAAATTTACATCACGTCCTTATTCAATAATTGGACGAGATGAAAAAAACTGTGCCCATAGGCCAGATGTATACCCAACTGAGCCTATAAACCAACAACCGCCGTTTTGCAGGACAACAACATTATGAGCCAAACCACCAGTCCGACATTAAAAGGCCAGTGCATCGCCGAGTTCCTCGGCACGGCGCTGCTGATCTTCTTTGGCGTAGGCTGCGTTGCCGCGCTGAAACTGGCGGGTGCCAGCTTCGGCCAGTGGGAAATCAGCATCATTTGGGGCCTGGGCGTCGCCATGGCCATCTATCTGACCGCTGCCATTTCCGGCGCGCATCTCAACCCTGCGGTCACCCTCGCTCTGTGGCTGTTCGCCTGCTTCGACGGGCGCAAAGTGGTGCCTTACATCATTGCACAGGTCGCCGGTGCCTTCTGCGCTGCTGCCCTGGTCTATGGGCTGTACTACAACCTGTTCTTCGACTTCGAAGCGGCTCACCACATGGTGCGCGGCAGCAACGAAAGCCTCGAACTGGCGGGCATCTTCTCGACTTACCCTAACGCGCACATCTCCGTCGGCCAGGCCTTCCTGGTAGAAACGGTGATCGCCGCCATTCTGATGTGCCTGATCCTGGCGCTGACCGACGACGGCAACGGCATTCCGCGCGGCCCGCTGGCCCCGCTGCTGATCGGTATTCTGATTGCCGTGATCGGCGCCTCCATGGGACCATTGACCGGCTTTGCGTTGAACCCGGCGCGTGACTTCGGGCCGAAACTGTTCGCCTACCTGGCCGGCTGGGGCAAAGTCGCCTTCACCGGCGCACGCGACATCCCGTACTTCCTGGTGCCGATCTTCGCCCCTATCGTCGGCTGTGGCCTGGGCGCTTTCGGTTACCGCGCGCTGATTGGCCGCCACCTGCCGTGCGACGTCTGCGTGACGGAAGAAGAGCCTGATGCCAAGACCCAGCAGCGCAAAGCGTAATGGGTGCAGTTTTACACGGTTAACAACAGCAGGATAATTACCATGACTGTAGAAAAAAAATACATTGTCGCACTCGACCAAGGGACCACCAGCTCACGCGCCGTCGTGCTCGATCACGACGCCAATATCGTTGCGGTATCGCAGCGCGAATTCCCGCAGATCTATCCAAAGGCCGGCTGGGTTGAGCACGACCCGATGGAGATCTGGGCGTCGCAAAGCTCGACGCTGGTAGAAGTGCTGGCGAAAGCCGACATCAGTTCCGATCAGATCGCCGGCATTGGCATCACCAACCAGCGCGAAACCACCATCGTCTGGGAAAAAGAGACCGGCAAGCCGATTTACAACGCCATCGTCTGGCAGTGCCGCCGCACCGCCGACATCTGCGAGAAGCTCAAGCGCGACGGCCTGGAAGAGTACATTCGTCACAACACCGGCCTGGTGGTTGACCCGTACTTCTCCGGCACCAAGGTGAAGTGGATCCTGGACAATGTCGAAGGCGCCCGCGAGCGCGCCAAGCGCGGCGAACTGCTGTTCGGCACCGTCGATACCTGGCTGGTGTGGAAAATGACCCAGGGGCGCGTACACGTTACCGATTACACCAACGCCTCACGCACCATGATGTTCAACATCCACGAGCTGGACTGGGATGAGCGCATGCTGGAAGTGCTGGATATCCCGCGCGCCATGCTGCCGAAAGTCCGTCCTTCCTCCGAGGTGTACGGCCAGACCAACATCGGCGGTAAAGGCGGCACGCGTATTCCTATCGCCGGTATCGCCGGTGACCAGCAGGCAGCGCTGTATGGCCAGCTGTGCGTTCAACCGGGCATGGCGAAGAACACCTACGGCACCGGCTGCTTCCTGCTGATGAACACCGGCAAAGAAGCGGTGCGCTCGAAAAACGGCCTGCTGACCACCATCGCCTGCGGCCCGCGCGGCGAAGTGAACTATGCGCTGGAAGGCGCGGTGTTCATCGGCGGTGCGTCTATCCAGTGGCTGCGCGATGAGCTGAAACTGATCAGCGACGCCGCCGACTCCGAATACTTCGCCACCAAGGTGAAAGACAGCAACGGCGTCTATGTGGTGCCGGCCTTTACCGGCCTGGGCGCCCCTTACTGGGATCCGTATGCCCGCGGCGCCATCTTCGGCCTGACCCGTGGCGCCAACAGCAACCACATCATCCGCGCCACGCTGGAATCCATCGCCTTCCAGACCCGTGACGTGCTGGACGCCATGCAGGCCGACGCCAACACCCGCCTGCAATCGCTGCGCGTGGACGGTGGCGCGGTCGCCAACAACTTCCTGATGCAGTTCCAGTCCGATATCCTCGGCACCCGCGTAGAACGCCCTGAAGTGCGTGAATCGACGGCGCTGGGTGCCGCGTTCCTGGCGGGCCTGGCTATCGGCTACTGGAACGATCTGGATGAAGTGAAGAGCAAAGCGGTGATTGAGCGCGAATTCCGCCCAAGCATCGAAACCACCGAACGCAACTACCGCTACAGCGGCTGGAAAAAAGCGGTGGCTCGTGCTCAGGCATGGGAAGATCACGAGTAATCTCGGAGCTGCCGTTTCTCCAACAAGCGCTGCCTGCGGGCGGCGCTTTTTTTTGCTCCGCCCCGCCGCCACCGCGCTGTGATAGACTTTGCCGATATTTTCTTCCCTTTCTCACAGACAGGTTTGCCATGAAACGTGAATTAGCCATCGAATTTTCCCGCGTTACCGAAGCCGCCGCGCTGGCGGGCTACAAATGGCTGGGACGCGGCGACAAGAACGCCGCCGACGGCGCGGCGGTCCACGCCATGCGCATCATGCTCAACAAAGTGGATATCGATGGCCGCATCGTGATCGGCGAAGGCGAGATCGACGAAGCGCCGATGCTGTATATCGGCGAACAGGTCGGCACCGGCCAGGGCGACGCGGTCGACATCGCGGTCGATCCGATCGAAGGCACCCGCATGACCGCCATGGGCCAGTCCAATGCGTTGGCCGTTTTGGCGGTGGGCGATCGCGGCACCTTCCTGCACGCGCCGGACATGTACATGGAGAAGCTGGTGGTCGGCCCGGCGGCGCGCGGCGCCATCGATCTCGACCTGCCGCTGGCGGAGAACCTGCAGAACGTCGCCGCACGGCTGGGCAAACCGCTGTCGCAGCTGACGGTGATCGTCTTGGCCAAACCGCGCCACGACGGCGTCATCGCGCAGATGCAACAGCTGGGCGTACGGGTGTTCGCCATTCCTGACGGCGACGTGGCGGCCTCCATTCTCACCTGTATGCCGGAAAGCGAGGTCGATGTGATGTATGGCATCGGCGGCGCGCCGGAAGGGGTGATCTCCGCCGCGGTGATCCGCGCGCTGGACGGCGACATGCAGGCGCGTTTGCTGCCGCGCCATGAGGTGAAAGGCGACAGCGCCGAGAACCGCCGCATCGGCGAACAGGAGCTGGCGCGCTGCCGGGAAATGGGTATCGAGGCCGGTCAGGTGCTGCGCATGGACCAGATGGCGCGCAACGACAACGTGATCTTCTCCGCCACCGGCATCACCAAGGGCGATCTGCTGGAGGGTATCAGCCGCCAGGGCAACATGGCCACGACTGAAACCCTGCTAATCCGCGGCAAGTCGCGCACCATCCGCCGCATCCGTTCGACCCACTATCTGGATCGCAAAGACCCGGCGCTGCATGAGTTTTTGCTGTAAGCCGGCAAGAGACCGCCCCCGGCAGCCGCTGAGGGCGGGTTCATCCCGCCACCGGCGTTTTGGCGGGCAGCAGTTTCCCACGCAACAGCAGCCACAGCGTCTTCACCATCAGGCCGATGAGCAGCAGGTTAGCCAACGCGAACAGCCCCCAGGCCAACACTTGCATATCTGCCCCGCGCTGGCTCTGTAACAACCGCAGCGACGCGTTCGCCATCGCCGATAAGCCGAACGAGAAAGCCCACATGCCCGGGCTGAAGCCACCGGCAAAAAACCAACGCACCAACCGGAACATAAAAAACAGCTGCAGCAGGCCGTAGCCCAACAGGATTAAGGCGAACGTATCGAAGTCGTTGCCATTGACGCATAACCACGCGTAGCAGGCGACAAAGGCCGGAGCCAGCTGAATACCGATAACGCCGCGGGCGGCGGCCGGCAGCGCGGCCTTGGTACGCAGACGGTGGATGATGGCGGGTTCGAGGGTCAGCCATGAAATCAAACCGGCGCCAAGAAACATCATGCCGATATCAGGGTGGCCGGCGGTGCCAAACGCCATCGCGCAGATAAAGTTAGCGGCCACCGTCGGCAGGTAGAATCCCGGCGTCGTGGCCTCCGACGCGAACTCGCCGCGCCACAACGGCGCACAGCGCCAGGCCGAGAAGATGAGCTGGCCGACGGAGCCCGCGACCATCAGCCCATTCGCCAGTGGCAGGCTGTAGGGGTGCAGACCGATGGACACCAACACGCCGCCTGCCGGAAGCAGGCTGATAAAACTGAACTGAGTGTTGCTGCGAAACTCGTCACGCACCGCGCGTGGGTCAATCAGGCAGCGGCAGAGATAGATCAGCGCCAACGCCAGCCAGATAGCACTGCCGAGAAAGATGAGCGACTCACCCAGCCAGCCGGGCCCATAGCCGAGCGTGGCGGCGTATCGCCAGGCGCTGCCGAGGCCGAAAACCCCTAAAACCATCCCAAAGAAGCCGACGGGAACACGTTGAATGCACTGCAGTGATGACATAGCGAATAACCCGGAAAAATACTGTCGGCAAAGTGTATACCGATCGCCTCAGCGCAGTAATAACCTGGGTCAAACCGGCGGCAGGACCTTAGTCGTCTTGCAAGACTAAGGCCTGCGCCGGTTCAGGAAGAGGGTTATGCGGTATGTCCCTGATGTTGCATCCTGTTGGACAGCGGCCACCAGCACAGCAGGATCAGCAGCGCCATCGCGAACATCAGCAATCCGAGGCTGAACTGCCCGGTTTGCGGCAGCATGGCGGAAAGCCAGGTCGCGAGCCCCGATCCCATGTTCTGCATGCCGCCCACCAGCGCGCCCGCCGCGCCGGCCAGGTAAGGGAACGGCTCCATCGCCCCGGTGGTCGCCAGCGGGAACAGCATGCCGGCGCCGAAGAAGAACAGCGCGGCCGGCACGATCAGCGTCCAGATGTTCATCACGCCGAACCAGCCCGGGATCCACATCATCGCCCCCGCCAGCAGGCAGCTAATCACCGAATGCCACATCAGGGTGTGGAAGGTCTTGCCGTCGCGCCCGGCGTACCAGGCACCGAAAAACGCCGCCGGGATCGGCAGAATGAACAGGATGCTGACGGTCAGACCGCTCAGCCCCAACACGCCGCCCATCAACACGCCACAGCTGGCCTCGAATACCGCAATCCCCGCCAGCGCGCCGATCAGCATCACCAGATAGCAGCTGAAGGTGCTGTCGCCCAGCAGCTGGCGAAAACTGGCCAGCATGCGGCGTTTTTCCGTCTGCACCGGGCGGGTCTCCGGCAACCAGCGAAACATGGCGAAGGCGACGCAGGCGCACAGCGCCAGCAGGAAGGCGTAACAGGCGCGCCAGCCGAACACCATCGCCAATGCGCCGCCGATCACCGGCGCCAACAGCGGGCTAACCAGAATCCCCATGTTCAACAGGCTGTTGGCGTAGCGCAGCGCGGTGCCAGCATACAGATCGCGCGGCATGGTGCGCGCCATCACGCCCGCCACGCCGGTGCCCATGCCCTGAATCGCGCTGGCGGCGACCAGCATCGTCAGGTTGGTGGACAGCAGCGCGCCCAGCGCACCGACCAGGAAGATCATCATGCCGGTCAGGATCACCGGACGACGCCCGATACGGTCCGATATCGGCCCGTAAATCAGCTGGGAGAAACCGTAGGTCAGCAGATATGCCGCCATCACCCGTTGCACGGCGCCGGTGCGAACCGACAGATCGTGGGCGATATCAGCAATCACGGGAACATAAATGGTTTGCGCCATCTGGCCGACGGCGACCAACAGGATAAGCATCACCAGCAGGTGAAAATTCTCTAGTTTTCTCATTATCTTCGTTAACGTTTCAACTCGTCACAGCGTCCCGGTATGGCCGTTGCAGCAGCCAGAACGGCGAGCAGCCCTCTATGGCGGCATAAACTAATCAAATCTGATTTTTTTAGCGAGTTTCAGGCAGATATTGATCCAGGTCACACTGGCAGCAAACCCGACCAGGCTCGTAAATTAAACTGTACGTCTAACGCTTTCGAGTTAAAAATAGCGCCCTTGCAGTAGCCGCGCTTTAGCATTTAATCGATAATTCTTTTCATCAACTTGAAATAAAATAACACCATAGGGATTTGGTTCATGAAAACACCTGAGCTGATTTTATTGCAGTTAAAGGCTCTCGGCCCGCACTCGGCCAAAATGCTGGCGGAGCGTCTGGACATTACGCCGATGGGCATCCGACAACATCTGCAATCCCTGGAAAAACGTGAGTTGGTTTGTTACGAAGAAGCGCGCAGCAAGGTCGGCCGCCCGACGCGCTACTGGTCGCTGACCGAGCGAGGGCACGCCTTTGCCGCCGCCGATCAGGAGCGGCTGCGGGCATCCGCGCTGCAGCTGTTTGGCGGCGCCGGGGTGGAACCGTTGCTCAGCGCGCGCGAAGAGCAGCTTTATCTGCGTTATGCCGAAGAGCTGTCCGCCGAGCGCAGCCATCAGGACCGGTTAGCCCGCCTGGTGCGTCTGCGGCAACACGACGGTTATATGGCCGAATTGCTCGACCACCCGCACGGCGCGCTGTTGGTGGAAAACCACTGCCCGATCGGCGTGGCCGGTTCCAGCTGCAGCAGCCTGTGCAATTCTGAGCTGCAGCTGTTTCACCGCCTGTTCGGCAGCGACTACCGGGTAGAGCGCACCGCGCACGCCATTTCCGGCTCACGACATTGTGCTTATTTGATTCGACCACGGGAGCTTTAGAGTATGGCTGGATGGGTAAACGGCAAGGTTACGCAGGTAAAACAATGGACCGACGGGCTGTTCAGCCTGGTGGTCAATGCCCCCATCGATCCTTTCACCGCCGGGCAATTTGCCAAGCTGGCGCTGGAGATCGACGGCGAACGGGTGCAACGCGCCTACTCCTACGTCAATGCCCCCGACGATGCCAATCTGGAGTTCTATCTGGTCACCGTGCCGGAAGGCAAACTGAGCCCACGCCTCAGTCAGCTGCAGCCGGGCTCGGACGTGATGGTAACCAAAGAAGCGGCCGGCTTCTTCGTGCTGGACGAGGTGCCCGACTGCGATACGCTGTGGATGCTGGCGACCGGCACCGCCATCGGCCCCTATTTATCGATTCTGCAGCAGGGTGCCGGCCTGGAGCGCTTCAACAACCTGGTGCTGGTGCACGCCGCACGCTTTGCGCGTGACCTGAGCTACCTGCCGCTGATGCAGCAACTGCAGCAACGCTACAACGGCAAGCTGCGCATCCAGACCGTCGTCAGCCGCGAAGAGGCACCCGGCTCATTGACCGGCCGCGTGCCGGCGCTGATCGAGGACGGCCGGCTGGAAGCGGCGATCGGTTTGAGCATCGACGCCGAAACCAGCCACGTGATGCTGTGCGGCAACCCGCAAATGGTGCGGGACACCCAGCAAACGCTGAAAGACCACCGCCAGATGCGCAAGCACCTGCGCCGCAAGCCGGGCCACATCACCAGCGAACACTACTGGTAACCCGGCGAGGGTCAGCGGAACTTCACCGGTTCGGCTTCCGGGCCGAACCGGTTATCTCCCGGCGTGCCGACGAAGGCGCCCAGATCGATCATCATCATCACGATAATCAGCGTCGGAATGAAGCGCCCGACGCCCCATTGCCAGATCGGCGCCAGCATCTGCCAGTTCCCCGCTGCCAACATCCACGCCAGGATCAGCAACAGCGCCCACCAGCCGGCCTTGTTGCGATCATGCAGGCGCTTGACCAGCACCGCCGCCGTTGGCCACAACAACGCCACGATAAAGAAGGCGATGGATTGGATGGCGATCAGCTGATAATTGGCCAGTGTAAACGCCGCCGCCATCAGCACTAACCACAGCCCCATCCAAATCCAGAAGTCGCGCCGCCCGATGCGGCCCTTAAAAGAAAAACACCACTGTTGTAACGTCATCGATTCCTGCGCTCTAAGCCTGCCCATATTCTGCGCCGCAGTGTAACATAGGCGCTGCCGGGCCGAGTTTTCCGCCTCGCATAACGCGGTGCGCCGCACAGCTTTCTCGTCAGCGAACCGATAATGGCGTGGGATCTTTGACAAGCCCCGCGGGTTATCGCTTTAATCGGAGCCATCTTTGTCCTTGATGCCATACGCCATGCTGAGAAAAACCCTCGTCATCGCCTGCCTGCTGCAGGTGGCCGCCAGCGCCTGGGCCGATCCGCCGCCCGCCGATGCGACACCCGCCGCACCTTACCTGCTGGCCGGGGCACCGACGTTCGATCTGACGGTGGTCAAATTCCGCGAAAAATACAACCGCGATAACCCGAAGCTGCCGATTGGCGAATTCCGCGCCATTCCCGCCGCCGAAGACGATTCGCCGCTGCTGACGCGCGCCGCCAGCAAACTCAACGAAAACCTGTACGCCTCCACCGCGCTGGAGAAAGGTACCGGTAAAATCAAAACGTTGCAGATCACTCACCTGCCGCTGCAGCAGGCCAATGAAGAAAAAGCCGCGCGCGCCATCGCCATCAGCTATATGGCGGCGCTGATGCGCCAGTTCGAACCGGCGTTGACGGTGGAACAGAGCCAGAACAAGGTGAACAGCCTGCTGGAAAAAGGCAAAGGGTCGCGCTTTTACCAACAGCAGGTCGGCGCCATTCGCTATGTCGTCTCGGACAACGGCGATAAAGGGGTAACCTTCGCGGTTGAACCGATTAAGCTGGCGCTTTCCGAGCCGTAACGGCGCGGCATTTAATGACGAAAAGCAAAGCCTTCGCGCTTAATGATCTCTATACTGTTGGGCAGGTAAACTGCCGGTCCGGCAGTTGTCATTTCGACTCTCGCGTTTTCTAGTTGGAGGAAAAAAACATGCGTCATCCATTAGTTATGGGTAACTGGAAGCTTAACGGCAGCACCCACATGGTCAACGAACTGATCGCCGGCCTGCGCAATGAGCTGAGCAGCGTTGACGGCTGTGGCGTCGCCATCGCCCCGCCGGTGATGTATCTGGATCAGGCCAAGCACGCGCTGGCCGGCAGCCGCATCGCGCTGGGCGCGCAGAACGTGGACGTTAACCTGTCCGGCGCTTTCACCGGTGAAGTTTCCGCCAACATGCTGAAAGACGTCGGCGCCCAGTACATCATCATCGGCCACTCCGAGCGTCGCACCTACCACAAAGAAAGCGACGAAGTCATCGCCGAGAAATTCGCCGTGCTGAAAGAAGCCGGCCTGATCCCGGTGCTGTGCATCGGTGAAACCGAAGCGGAAAACGCTGCGGGCAAAACTGAAGAAGTGTGCGCGCGCCAGATCGACGCCGTGCTGAAAACGCTGGGCGCACCGGCGATGAAAGGCACCGTGATCGCCTATGAGCCGGTCTGGGCCATCGGTACCGGCAAGTCCGCTACCCCTGCGCAGGCGCAGGCCGTGCACAAATTTATCCGTGACCACATCGCCAAACACGATGCCGCGGTTGCCGCTGAAATCATCATCCAGTACGGCGGCTCGGTGAACGACAAGAACGCCGCAGAGCTGTTCTCTCAGCCGGACATCGACGGCGCGCTGGTTGGCGGCGCCTCGCTGAAAGCCGACGCTTTCGCCGTGATCGTCAAAGCCGCTGCCGCAGCGAAAAAAGCCTGATTACCTTAGGCTTGCCATAAAAAAACCCCGGCTTGCCGGGGTTTTTTATTGCCGCTCAGCCGGCATCAGCGTTTGCTGATCTCATCGAACACGCCGCCGGTGGCGAAATGCACCTTCTGCGCTTCGGTCCAGCCGCCGAAGGTGTCATCCACGGTGAACAGCTTCAGCTGCGGGAACTGCCCGGCAAACTTGGCCGCCACCGCCGCATCGCGCGGACGGTAATAGTGCTGTGCCGCGATGGTCTGCCCTTCCGGCGAATACAGATACTTCAGGTAGGCGGTCGCCACATCGCGGGTACCGCGTTTATCGACCACCTTATCCACCACCGACACCGTCGGTTCGGCCAGGATCGATTCACTCGGGGTGATAATCTCGAACTTGTCTTTACCGAGCTCTTTCTCCGCCAGCAGCGCTTCGTTTTCCCAGGCGATCAGCACGTCGCCGATGCCGCGCTCAACGAAGGTGTTGGTCGAGCCGCGCGCGCCGGAATCCAGCACTTCGACGTTCTTGTACAGGTTTTTGACGAACTCCTGCGCCTTGGCCTTATCGTTGTTGTTGTGGTGCAACGCGTAGCCCCAGGCGGCCAGGTAGTTCCAGCGGGCACCGCCGGAGGTTTTCGGGTTCGGGGTGATCACCGACACGCCCGGCTTGAGCAAATCGGGCCAGTCGTGAATTTGTTTCGGGTTGCCTTTACGCACCAGGAAGACGATGGTCGAGGTGTAAGGCGCCGAGTTGTCCGGCAGGCGTTTGATCCAGTCTTTCTCGATGCGCCCGCGTTCGGCGATGGCGTCGACGTCATAGGCCAACGCCAGCGTCACCACGTCGGCCTCGATGCCGTTAATCACCGAGGTCGCCTGTTTGCCGGAGCCGCCGTGCGACTGGCGCACCGTCACCTTGTCGCCGGTTTCCGCCTGATAGTGCTTGCTGAATGCCGTGTTGTAAGCCTGATAGAACTCACGCGTCGGATCGTAGGACACGTTCAGCAATTGAATATCCTTCGCCATGGCGCCGGACGCCAACAGCACCAATGTCAGACCTACACCCCATTTACGCATCGACAGGCTCTCCCAGAAAATTAAGCGCAACCTCAATCGGTTGATTTAGCATCAGAGCCTGCCAGAAACTTTCCCGGCAATTAAAGAATAAAAAATTTTGGGATAGATGATTCCGGAATATATCGCCGACGGGCATAAAAAAGCCCCCGCGAGCGGAGGCTTTTCTGTCGTGCGGTGAGCGGCTTATCAGTACAGTTTTTTCGCCGTTTCCAGCCAGTCGCCCTTGAACGGACGCTTCATGTTTTCGATCGCGTCGATGATGTCGTGGTGCACCATTTTTTCGTTCTGGATACCGACGCAGCGGCCGCCGTAGCCCTGCAGCAGCAGCTCAATGGCGTAGGCGCCCATGCGCGAGGCCAGGATGCGGTCGTAGGCAACCGGCGAACCGCCGCGCTGAATGTGGCCCAGCACGGTGGCGCGGGTTTCACGCTTGGTTTCCTGCTCGATGTGGCGCGCCAGCTCATCGATGTCGCAGATGTGCTCGGTGATCGCCACGATGGCGTGTTTTTTACCCTTGGCGATACCGGCCTTGATTTCGCACACCAGATCTTCGCGGTTGAATTCGATTTCAGGCAGCACGATGAATTCGCAGCCGCCGGCAATCGCCGCCGCCAGCGTCAGATCGCCGCAGTAACGGCCCATCACTTCCACGATGGAGATACGCTGATGCGAAGAGGAGGTATCGCGCAGGCGGTCGATCGCTTCCACCACGGTTTCCAGCGCGGTGAAGTAACCGATGGTGTAGTCGGTGCCGGCAACGTCGTTATCGATGGTGCCCGGCAGGCCGATGCACGGGAAGCCTTCTTCCGTCAGGCGTTTGGCGCCCATGTAGGAACCGTCGCCGCCGATCACCACCAGCGCGTCGATGCCGCGATTCTTCAGGTTTTCAATCGCCTTGGCGCGCACGTTTTCATCCCTGAACTCCGGGAAGCGGGCCGAGCCAAGGAAGGTGCCGCCGCGGTTGATCATGTCGGACACGCTATAGCGGTCCAACTGCTCCATGCGATCTTCGTACAAGCCAAGGTAGCCATCGTAAATACCAAAAACTTCCAGACCTTCTGAAAGCGCAGAACGCACAACGCCGCGGATGGCAGCGTTCATACCCGGCGAATCACCGCCGCTCGTCAGTACACCGATTTTCTTGATCATGACTACCTCTGAACTGTGTAGATGCAATTTCTTAAGAATTCTGTCTCCGCCGATCGTCTTGAAACCTCTCCGGCTGCAGAAAACCAGCTTTACGGCTTATTGCTGGATATTATATCAAAAACACCCAGCTGAATTGATTCAAGTCACGCAATATAACGGTAAAAACACCGCATGGCACGCTGAGCTAACTCAGATATTCATGATAATACTTCGATCTATGCCTCTATCTGATTATAGCTCCCAATGCCCCTGCCTACCCGGTGGCACCACGGAGCACGGATCCAGGTGAATGATGACGTCCGCCCCCGCAAAACGGTGCCGCAACGCCTGTTCCACCTGATCGGCCAACCGATGCGCCTCACGCAGCGGCAGCGTGTCTTCCATCTCCAGATGCAGCTGGATGAAACGCGTCGGCCCCGACTGCCGCGTGCGCAGATCGTGCGCGCCTTTCACCCCGGGCCAGGAGGAAACCACCTCGATAATCGCCTGGCGTTCGTCATCCGGCAACGCCCGATCCAGCAGCGACTGCACAGCTTCGTAGCCCATGCGCAGCGCGCTATACAGGATGTAAACGCCGATGCCCAGCGCGAACAGCGCGTCCGCCCGCTGGAAGCCGTACCAGCTTAGCCCAAGAGCGATAAGAATAGCACCATTCATCATGACATCTGACTGATAATGCAGCATATCTGCGCGCACCGCCTGGCTGCGGGTTTTTCTGACCACCCAACGTTGATAGGTGACCAGAATCAGGGTGCTGATCAACGCGATCACCGTCACGACGACCCCGACGCCGGGATCGCGCAGCGTTTGCGGCGCATACAAATGCTGGAAGCCGGTGAGGAACAGAAACAGGGCGGAGCCGGAAATAAACATGCTTTGCGCCAGCGCCGCCAGCGACTCCGCTTTGCCGTGGCCAAAGGTGTGCTCGGCATCGGCCGGCTGCAGCGAATAGCGCACCACCAGAAGGTTGGTCAGCGAGGCGGCAATATCGACCAGCGAATCCACCAGCGCCGCCAGCAGGCTGACCGAACCGGTGTGGTACCAGGCGACGATTTTGATCAACAGCAGCGACGACGCCAGCGCGGTAGCGGCCAACGCAGCGGACTTTACCAGGCGTGCATAGCGCTGTTCCATGAAGGGATCCCGGTCAAAAGGTGTGGCGCTCAATATAGCGAAATGTCGGATAAAAAAAACCCCGCCATCATGGCGGGGAAGACAGGGATGGTGTCTATGGCAAGGAAAAACAGGGGACTACTCAGTCGTACTTCACTTCTGGGCAGAAGCTTGCTGCAAACCAGAAATTTGTTGCTCCATCTGCTGCATACGCTGCTGATGTTTCTGGTCTAAAACACTTTTTTGCTCTGGCGTCAGCAGGTTATACATTTGGTTGCGCACCCGGGCCATTTCGACCTGGCGCTTGACCTGCTGTTGGGCCATCTTTTCCGCCTGGGCATACACGGCGGCTTCGTCAAATTTCTCTGCGGTCACCAGTTTATGCATGGCTTCCATTTCAGCTACATTGACACCAGGCAGATCGTGCCGGGCCTGGCGCATCAAATCGCGCATTTGCTGGCGCTGCTGTTCACTGAGGCTGACACCGTCGAACATATGGTGCTGGCCGGGTATTCGGGTCATCGCGTCATTGCCGGGAGGTTGGGCTGTGTCCGGTATAGTGTCGGCAGCGAAGGCAGCGGTCGAACCAATTGCCAGCAGTGATGCCATAACTAATGCGGTCACCTTACGCATTTCAACTCCTCAAGCTTTCTCACTTTGCGAATCAACGAGGAGCAGTGTACCGCTACACCTGAAAACCTGCGTCAGTGCATGTAAAACTACGTAAAGTCATGGAATGGCAACAGTTGATGACGTATTTTGCGTCTGGAGGTAAATCATAATGAACAAGATTCTGTTAGTTGACGACGACCGCGAGTTGACCTCGCTGTTAAAAGAACTGCTTGAAATGGAAGGTTTTAATATCGTCGTCGCGCACGATGGCGAGCAGGCGTTGTCGCTGCTGGACAGCTCCGTCGATCTGCTGCTGCTCGACATCATGATGCCGAAGAAAAACGGCATCGATACGCTGAAAGAACTGCGCCAACATCACCAGACGCCGGTCATCATGCTGACCGCGCGCGGCAGCGAACTGGACCGCGTGCTGGGTCTGGAGCTGGGTGCCGATGATTACCTGCCGAAACCCTTTAACGATCGCGAACTGGTCGCGCGCATTCGCGCCATTCTGCGCCGTTCCAACTGGAGCGAACAGCAGCAGCAGGTCGACAGCGGCGCCCCGACGCTGGATGTCGATGGCCTGCAGCTGAACCCCGGCCGCCAGGAGGCCAGCTTCGACGGCCAGGTACTGGATCTGACCGGCACCGAATTCACCCTGCTTTACCTGCTGGCGCAGCATCTCGGCCAGGTAGTGTCGCGCGAACTGCTGAGCCAGGAAGTGCTGGGCAAACGCCTGACCCCGTTCGATCGCGCCATCGACATGCACATTTCCAACCTGCGGCGTAAGCTGCCGGATCGCAAAGACGGGCATCCGTGGTTCAAAACCCTGCGCGGGCGGGGTTATTTGATGGTATCTGCAACATGATCAACAGTTTGACGGCACGCATCTTCGCCATTTTCTGGTTTACGTTAGCCCTGGTGCTAATGCTGGTGCTGATGGTGCCCAAGCTCGACTCCCGCCAAATGACCTCGCTGCTCGACAGCGAGCAGCGGCAGGGGTTGATGCTGGAACAGCACGTCGAGGCCGAGTTGCAAAACGATCCGGCCAACGATCTGATGTGGTGGCGCCGCCTGTTCCGCGCCATCGACAAATGGGCGCCGCCGGGCCAACGCCTGCTGCTGGTCACCAGCGAGGGCCGGGTGATCGGCGCGCAGCGCAATGAAATGCAGATCGTCCGCAACTTCATCGGCCAATCCGACAACTCGGATCATCCGAAGAAGAAAAAGTACGGCCGCGTTGAGCTGGTCGGGCCGTTCGCGGTACGCGACGGCGAAGACAACTATCAGCTGTACCTGATCCGCCCCGCCAACAGTCCGCAATCCGATTTCATCAACCTGATGTTCGACCGGCCGCTGCTGCTGCTGATCGTCACCATGCTGATCAGCGCCCCGCTGTTGCTGTGGCTGGCCTGGAGCCTGGCAAAACCGGCACGCAAGCTGAAGAACGCCGCCGATGACGTGGCGCGTGGCAACCTGAAGCAACATCCGGAACTGGAGGCCGGCCCGCAGGAGTTTCTGGCCACCGGCGCCAGCTTCAACCAGATGGTCAGCGCGCTGGAGCGCATGATGAACGCGCAGCAACGGCTGATCTCGGACATCTCGCACGAGCTGCGCACGCCGCTGACGCGCCTGCAGCTGGCCACCGCGCTGATGCGCCGCCGCCACGGCGAAGGCCACGAGCTGGCGCGCATCGAAACCGAAGCGCAGCGGCTGGATTCGATGATCAACGATCTGCTGGCGCTGTCGCGCGGCCAGCAAAAAGGCGAGCTGGCGCGCGAGCAGCTGAAGGCCAACGAGCTGTGGGCCGACGTGCTGGACAACGCCCGTTTCGAAGCGGAGCAGATGGGCAAACAGCTCGAGATCACTGCGCCGCCCGGCCCGTGGACGCTGTTCGGCAACGCGAGTGCGCTGGACAGCGCGTTGGAAAACATCGTGCGCAATGCCCTGCGTTATTCGCACACCCGCATCGCCGTAGCGTTCAGCGCCGACAACCAGGGCGTGACCATCCAGGTTGACGACGACGGCCCTGGCGTCAGCGCCGAAGATCGCGAGCAGATCTTCCGTCCGTTCTACCGCACCGATGAAGCGCGCGACCGCGAATCCGGCGGCACCGGCCTCGGCCTGGCGATCGTCGAAGCGGCGGTCAACCAGCATCGCGGCTGGGTGAAGGCCGAAGACAGCCCGCTTGGCGGCCTGCGGCTGGTGCTGTGGCTGCCGCTGCATCATCAACGTCTGTCGAATAAGACAGAACAGTAAGAGTTTGCTATCCTGCGCCCCTCGTTCACGAGGGGCCTGCAACATGCTGAACATCGTTTTATTTGAACCCGAAATTCCACCCAACACCGGCAATATCATCCGCCTGTGTGCCAATACCGGCTTTAACCTGCACCTGATCGAACCGCTGGGATTCCCGTGGGACGACAAGCGCCTGCGCCGCGCCGGGTTGGACTACCATGAGTTCACCCGCGTTAGCCGCCATGCCGATTACGCCGCCTTTCTCGCCGCCGAAAACCCACAGCGGCTGTTTGCCCTGACCACCAAAGGCACGCCGGCGCACAGCGCCGTCAGCTATCAGGCCGGCGACTACCTGCTGTTCGGCCCGGAAACGCGCGGGTTGCCCGCCGACATCCTCGATGCGCTGCCTGCGCAGCAAAAAATCCGCATCCCGATGCAGGCGCAAAGCCGCAGCATGAACCTGTCGAATGCCGTATCGGTGGTGGTGTATGAGGCCTGGCGGCAGCTGGACTATGCCGGTGCGCTGATCAAGGCGTAATCTGCGACCACGCGCCATACTGGAAGCATCATCGCTGCGATGTTCTCTCCAGGAACGGCACATGGCTTTCATCGAGGATATTGTCACCCAGCTTCGCCGCCTCGAGACGGCGCTGAACGAGGCGCTGCTGCGGTTGCAGCAGGCGCAAGACAGCGAAGCGCTGCACGACCTGCGCGTCTGTCTGCGCCGCATTCGCAGCCTGCTGCGCCCGCTGCGCGGCTGCCCCGGCGCAACGCGGCTCGATCGGGCTGCCGCCGAGTTAGGGCGGCTCACGACGCCGCTGCGCGATCTCGAGGTGCTGATCGCCGAACTGGCGCGCCATCGCCTCGATTGGCAGGCCAACGTGCGCCGGAGCGATCTTCAGGCTCGCTGCCGTCAACTGCTCACCCATCCGCAGCTCATCGACTTTCCCTCGCTGTTGCACGCCTGGCCGCGCCGCTTCCACCGCACCGCGCGACGCACCGCCAAATACCGCCTGAACCGACGCCTGCAGCGCCAGCAGCGGCAACTGTGCCGGGCATTGGCCGATACCGGCTACGATCGCCACCGTCTGCGGCTGCTGATAAAACGCCTGCGTTACGCCGCCGAAGCCTATCCGCAACGCCTCCCCCTCTCTGCCGAAGCGACGGCGGGCCTCAAAGCGGCGCAAAACGCCCTCGGCGACTGGCACGATCGGGAGGTCTGGTGCCTGCAGGCCGAGCACCAGGCAGATCTCTGGCCGTTGTTACCCCTATGGCAAGTTGAGCAACGCCAGGCGCTGGCCAGAGCGGATACCCGACTCGCCGCCTTATCACCGGCGCTGACGGCGAAAACCGGCGGCGCATCACGATCCTGAAAAAAGGCCGCGGCAAGGCACGCCCGGCCCCGAAAATGCCCGATGAGGCACAGATAATGCGCTATGTTTTGTAAGGGTAATTACCACTCATCTTAGGAAACCATATGAAGAAACAACGCTTGAGCGTTGCCATGGCGGTTCTGGCAGCGGGCCTGTTGCTGGCGGGCTGTTCGTCCAAAGTCACCCAAACGTCTCAATATTCGGGCTTCTTGTCCGATTACAGCAAACTGCAGGAAACCACCTCGCCAAGCGGCCATAAAACGCTGCGCTGGATAGATCCAAACTACAAGGAATCCAACTACCGCGGCCTCTATTTCCAACCGGTGGTCTATTTCCCGGCGGAAAAACCGACCACGCGCGTCAGCCAGGACACCCTGAACAAAATCAAGGCGTATGCGACCCAGCGGATTAAAGCCGCGCTGCAGAACCGCTTCACCATTCTGCCCAGCCCGGCAGGCTCACGCGTGTTGGTAGCCAAACTCGCCATCACCGCCGTTTCCGCCGAAAACGAAGACATGAAGTTCTATGAGGTGGTCCCGGTCGCGGCGGTCGTTGCCAGCACCATGGCGGCTACCGGACACCGGACGCAAAATACCGCGCTGTATATCGAAGGCGAGCTGATCGACCAGGATACCGGTAAAACGGTGATGGAAGTGGTACGCAAGGCTTACGGCAAAACCGTCAACAACGACAGCACGCCGGTCACGGCGGATGACGTCAAGGCGGCGATCGACGACATCGTTACCGACATCACCAACTTCCCAAAACAGGGCTGACCGCCGCCTGAAAAACACAGGGGGAGCCGAAGCTCCCCCTGAATGGCTGCACAGACGGCACTCAAATGCCGTCGCCGTACTCAAAGCCGTGATTGGTGCCGTTGAAGTATTGATCCATATCCATCGACGGCGTATCGCTCTCCGGACGCCCGACGATGCGCGCCGGCACGCCGGCGGCGGTGGTGTGTGGCGGTATCGCCTGCAAGACCACCGAGCCCGCGCCGATTTTCGCGCCCTTGCCCACTTCGATATTGCCGAGAATTTTGGCACCGGCGCCAATCATCACCCCTTCGCGAATTTTCGGGTGACGGTCGCCGCTGGTTTTACCGGTACCGCCCAGGGTGACCGACTGCAGGATAGAGACGTTATTCTCCACCACCGCCGTTTCACCGATCACGATGCCGGTGGCGTGGTCGAGCATGATGCCGCAGCCGATGGTCGCCGCCGGGTGGATGTCCACGCCGAAGGCGACGGAAATTTGATTTTGCAGGTAGATAGCCAGCGCTTGCCGCCCTTGCTGCCACAGCCAGTGACCGATACGGTAAGCCTGCAGCGCATGGAACCCTTTCAGGTAAAGCAGCGGCGTGGAGTATTTATCAACCGCCGGGTCGCGCAGCCGCACCGCGAGGATATCGCGCGCCGCCGAAACGATCATCTGGTTGTCGGACTTGTAGGCCTCTTCCACCACCTCGCGCACCGCGATGGCGGGCATGATCGGCGTTGCCAGCTTGTTGGCCAGCATATAGCTGAGCGCGCTGCCCAGGTTCTCGTGCTTGAGCAACGTCGCATGGAAAAAGCTGGCCAGCATCGGTTCACAATCAGCCAGTGCTCGCGCTTCTGATTTAATGCTGTTCCAGACCTGTTCCAACTCTTCTGACGACATCACATTCCCCTCTGCCTTGCCAAACGGGCCGCTTCACACGGTAGCGCGAAGCGGCCCAGGTCATTTGCGGGGTCAGCACGCTGCCCCGGCATATCATTTTATGTCACGCGCTGGGTTTTTCGTCCTTTCGGGCTCGCCCCAGCAGGCTCAGCGCCGCTTCGCGAGCGTCTTTATGGCAGTAAAGCACCTGATAAATCTGTTCGGTGATCGGCATTTCCACGCCGTGCCGCTGCGCCAGCGCCAACACCTCTTTGGTATTGCGATAGCCCTCAACCACCTGGCCGATGCTGTCCTGCGCTTCCTGTACGCCTTTGCCCTGCCCCAGCATAATGCCGAAGCGGCGGTTGCGCGATTGGTTATCCGTGCAGGTTAGCACCAGATCCCCCAGCCCCGCCATGCCCATGAACGTCGAAGGATCGGCGCCCAGTGCAGAACCCAGACGGCTCATTTCCGCCAGCCCGCGTGTAATCAACGCGGTGCGGGCGTTAGCGCCGAAACCGATGCCGTCGGACATGCCGGCGCCGATGGCGATCACGTTCTTCACCGCGCCGCCAAGCTGCACGCCGATGAAGTCGGGATTGCTGTAGACGCGGAAGCTCTTGCCGCAGTGCAGCAGCTGTTGCAGATCGTCGGCGAACTGCGCATCGGTCGCCGCCAGCGCGATCGCCGTCGGCAAACCGGCGGCCAGCTCTTTGGCGAACGTCGGCCCGGAGAGCACCGCCAGCGGGATCGTCTCGCCCAACGCCTCACGCGCCACGTCCTGCAACAACCGGCCGGTTTCCGCTTCCAGCCCCTTGGTGGCCCACACGATGCGGGCATCCGGGCGCAGATGCGACTTCAGCTGGCGCAGCACGTCGCCGAACACGTGGCTCGGCACCACCACCAGCACGTCGCGGCTGGCCGCCAGCGCACGCGCCAAATCGGCTTCAAGCAGCAGGGTATCGGGGAAGGGAACGTCGGGCAGAAACGCCTGATTGCAGCGATCTTGCTGCAACGTTTGAATTTGCGCGGGGTTGTGCCCCCACAGCACCACGGAGTGGCCGTTACGCGCCAGCGTAATGGCCAATGCGGTGCCGTACGAGCCGGCACCGATGACAGTCATTGAAGCATTGACGGTGTTCATCAGGCATCCTGATGTGGTGCGGCACCTTCGCCTTCCGCCTGCTGCTGCAGATAGTTCATGAACAGCGCGTCAAAGTTGACCGGTGCCAGGTTCAGCTGCGGGAATGTGCCGCGGGAAACCAGGCTGGTGATGCACTCGCGCGCATACGGGAACAGGATGTTCGGGCAGTATGCACCCAGGCAATGCGCCAGCTGCGTGCCTTCGATGCCTGCTACCGAGAAGATGCCCGCCTGTTGCACTTCGCACAGGAACGCAGTTTCTTCGCCCAGGCTCGCCGTCACGGTTACGCGCAGTACCACTTCATACACTTCGTCAGCCAGTTGGCTGGACGCGGTATCCAGATCAAGTTTAACTTCCGGCTGCCATTCCTGCTGGAAAACCTGCGGCGCGTTCGGCGCTTCGAAGGAGATGTCCTTGGTATAAATACGTTGGATCTGGAAAGCCATTTCGGTGCTGTTTTGTTCTGACATGTGAGTAATACCCTTGGTTAAACGTCCTTATTGATACTCGGTGAACCGGCAAGCTGCTTAAAGCAGCGGATCCAGGCCGCCGCGAGCATCGAGTTCATATAAATCATCGCAGCCGCCGATATGCCGGCCATCGATGAAAATCTGCGGCACCGTGGTGCGCCCGCTGCGCTCGATCATCACTTCGCGCTTGGCGTTATCGCCGTCGATGGCGATCTCGTTAAACGCCGCGCCCTTGCTGTTCAACAGCGCCTTGGCGCGATGGCAGAACGGACAGGTCGCTTTGGTGTAGATATCAATGTTAGCCATGGATTGCCACCTCAAATAGGTTAAACGGTTACTTACCGCGCACCAGCGGCAGGTTTTCTCCGCTCCAGCCGGAAATGCCGTCTTTCAGCATAGTTACCTTTTCAAAACCGGCCTTGCTCAGGTTCTCCGCCGGCTCGCGGGAGGCGGTGCCATTGGCGCACACGACGATGATCGGCTGCGCTTTGTGTTTTTCCAGCTCGCCCAGGCTGCCGTTTTTGATTTCGCTGGCGGTCAGGTTGATGGCGTTGGCCAGGTGACCACGGCGGAAATCGTCGCGGCTGCGGGTGTCGACCACCACGGCTTCTTCTTTGTTGATCAAGCGAATAGCTTCACCGCGGGCGATCTCTTTAACCTTGGAGAAACGGCTTTTGAAGGTCATGACGATCACGGCGACCAGCAGAGCGATCCAAGCCAGGCTCAGAATAGGGTGTCTGCTTACGAATGGCATAATTTCTTGCAGCATGGGGTGTAACAACTCCCGTCAGTTAAGGGATAAATAAGTCAAGGTTCCAGAGTATACCTGCCGAGTGCGGCAAATACAGCCAATAAGCAAGCGCGATTGTAGAAACTGCGGGCTGCGCTGAGAAATTCCCGACGTCAGAGCATAAAAGCCCGCGCGATTCGCCGCAACCTTGATCTCTTTGGGCTATTTATCGCCGCCGGCGGTGTAAAATCAGCCGGTTTTTCGAGGGTGAATAGCCATGCCTGCGGCGGATGCATGGCTATTCGCAGCTTAAAAAGTTCATAAGAGGTCAATGCAATGTCGAGCAACAAAAAACCGATGGTACTGGTGATCCTGGACGGTTACGGCCATCGTGAAGAGCGGCAGGACAACGCGATCCTGAACGCCGGCACCCCGGTGATGGATCGCCTGTGGCGAGAGCAGCCGCATACGCTGATCGCCGCTTCCGGGCTGGATGTCGGCCTGCCCGACGGGCAAATGGGCAATTCCGAAGTCGGCCACGTCAACCTGGGCGCCGGGCGCATCGTGTACCAGGATCTGACCCGGTTGGACAAAGCGATCGCCGACGGCGACTTCTTCGCCAACCCGGTGCTGACCGCCGCCGTCGATAAGGCCGTAGCGGCCGGCAAGGCGGTGCATATCATGGGCCTGCTGTCGCCGGGCGGCGTGCACAGCCACGACGAGCACATCCTGGCCATGATCAAGCTGGCCGCCCAACGCGGCGCCAAAGCCGTTTATCTGCATGCCTTCCTCGACGGGCGCGACACGCCGCCGCGCAGCGCCGAAGCCCCTCTGCAACGCTGCCGTGACGCCTTCGCCGCGCTGGGCGTCGGGCGCATCGCCTCGCTGATCGGCCGCTACTACGCGATGGACCGCGACAACCGCTGGGATCGCGTGCAGCTGGCCTATGACCTGCTGACCGCGGCCAAAGGCGACGCCGTGGCCGAGGATGCGGTCGCCGGCCTGCAGGCCGCTTATCAGCGCGGTGAAAACGACGAGTTCGTCAGACCAACCGTGATCCGCGCCGCCGGTGAGGCTGATGCCGCGATGCAGGACGGCGACGCGTTGATCTTCATGAACTTCCGCGCCGACCGCGCGCGCCAGATCACCCGTGCCTTCGTGAACGCGGATTTCGACGGTTTCCCACGCGCCAAGCAGGTGCAGTTCGGCGATTTCGTGATGCTGACCGAATACGCCGCCGACATCGCGACCGCCTGCGCCTATCCGCCGGCGTCGCTGGCCAACACCTTCGGCGAATGGCTGATGAAGCACGACAAAACCCAGCTGCGCATCTCGGAAACCGAAAAATACGCCCACGTCACCTTCTTCTATAACGGCGGCGTGGAAGCGCCGTTCAAGGGCGAAGACCGCGTGCTGGTCAACTCGCCGAAGGTCGCCACCTACGATCTGCAGCCGGAGATGAGCGCCGCCGAGCTGACCGACAAGCTGCTGAGCGCCATCCGCAGCGGCAAATACGATGCCATTATCTGCAACTACCCGAACGGCGACATGGTAGGGCATACCGGCGTGTATGAAGCGGCGGTCAAAGCGGTGGAGACGCTGGACGCCTGCATCGCCCAGGTGGTTGATGCGGTGCGCGACGTCGACGGCCAGCTGCTGATCACCGCCGATCACGGCAACGCCGAGCAGATGCGCGATCCGGCCACCGGCCAGGCGCACACCGCTCACACCAGCCTGCCGGTGCCATTGATTTACGTCGGCAAACCGGCGCGGGCGGTCGAAGGCGGCAAGCTTTCGGACATCGCACCAACCCTGTTAACGCTGATGGGAATGGAAATCCCGCAAGAGATGACTGGTAAGCCGCTGTTCATCGTGGAATAATCCTTCTCCATGAGGGAGAAGGCGTTTTTTGCACTATCAAGGGTAACCCGAAGCGCAAACGCAGGCAGCCGACCGCTGCCTGAACGCACCGCGCCAAGGACGTTCACCGCCATGTGCGCCAGCGTATTTTGCGCTGGCGTCTTGCTGTTGCCGCTCGCCGGCCAGGCGGCGGAAGACAATAAATCCCAGCTGAAAGACATCCAGCAGAGCATCGCCGAGAAAGAAAAAGCGGTGAAGCAGCAGCAACAGCAGCGCAGCTCGCTGCAGGATCAGCTGCGTCAGCAGGAAAAAACCATCGCCCAAGCCAGCCGCCAGTTGCGCGACACCCAGGGCACGCTCACCCAGCTGGGCAAAGACATTTCCGGCCTGAACGCCTCGATAGCCAAACTGCAAAAGCAGCAATCGACCCAACAAAACCTCCTCGCCAAACAGCTCGACGCCGCCTTCCGGCAAGGGCAGCACAGCGCCGTGCAACTGATCCTCAGCGGTGAAGAAAGCCAGCGCAGCGAACGTATTCTGGCCTATTTCGGCTATCTGAACGAAGCGCGTCAGAAAACCATCGAAGAGCTGAAGCAGACCCGCGCCGAGCTGGCGAAGCAAAAAAACACGCTGGTGACCAAACAGGGCCAGCAAAAATCCTTACTGGGCGAGCAACAGACGCAGCAGCAGAAGCTGGAGCAGGCGCGCGGCGCCCGCAAGAAAACGCTGACCGCGCTGGAAGCCTCGCTGGAAAAAGACCAACAACGCCTGGTGGAACTGCGCCAGAACGAAGCCCGCATGCGCGACAAGATCGCCCGGGCGGAGCGCGAAGCCCGTGCGCGCGCCGAACGCGAAGCGCGTGAAGCGGCCAAGGTGCGCGAACAGGTGCGCATCAAGGAGCAGCAGGCGAAGAAAACCGGCACGACCTACAAACCTAGCGAAGCCGATCGCTCGCTGATGGCGCGAACCGGCGGCCTCGGTCGTCCGGCCGGCCAGCTGATGTGGCCGGTGCGCGGCCGCACGCTGCACGGCTTTGGCGAACAGCAGCAGGGCGAGCTACGCTGGAAAGGCATGGTGATCGAAGCCCGCGAAGGTAGCGAAGTGAAAGCCGTCGCCGATGGCCGCGTGCTGCTGGCCGACTGGCTGCAAGGCTATGGCCTGATGGTGGTGGTCGAACACGGTAAAGGCGACATGAGCGTGTACGGCTACAACCAAAGCGCGTTGGTCAACGTCGGGGCGCAGGTGCGCGCCGGCCAGCCGATCGCTCTGGTCGGCACCAGCGGCGGCCAGGGAACGCCGTCGCTCTATTTCGAAATCCGTCGTCAGGGACAGGCGGTTAACCCACTGCCGTGGTTGGGAAGATAGATTTGCGCTATGTCAAAACCCGAACAGCTCTGTTAATAGGCTGTCTGCTGCAGGTTTACGCTGCGCAGGCAGGAAAACTCTCCATCGTCATCGATGACGTGGGCTACCGCCCTCACGAAGAAAACGCGGTGCTGCAAATGCCGACGGCGATCTCGGTCGCGGTGTTGCCCAACGCGCCGCATGCCCGCCTGATGGCCACCCGCGCCCACAGCCAGGGCCGCGAAGTCTTGATCCACATGCCGATGGCGCCGCTCAGCAAGCAGCCGCTGGAGCGCGATACCCTGCAGCCCTCCATGAGCAGCGACGAGATCCAGCGCATCATCCGCAACGCGGTGAACAACGTGCCCTACGCGGTCGGCATGAACAACCACATGGGCAGCGCCATGACCTCCAGCCTGCCGGGCATGCAGAAAGTGATGCAGGCGCTCGAAAGCTACCGCCTGTACTTCCTCGACAGCATGACCATCGGTAGCAGCCAGGCGACCCGCGCCGCAGCCGGCACCGGCGTGAAAGTGATCAAACGCAAGGTGTTCCTCGACGATACCGCGAACGAAGCTGACATCCGCCGCCAGTTCAACCGCGCGGTCGAATTGGCGCGGCGCAACGGCTCCGCCATCGCCATCGGCCACCCGCGCCCGGCGACGGTAAAGGTGCTGCAGCAGATGCTGCCGTCGCTGCCCGCCGATATCGTGCTGGTCAAGCCGAGCGCGCTGCTGAACGAACCGCAGGGCAACGCTGGCGGCAGCTATGTCCCGCCGCCGGTCAAACCGCAAAAACCGCAGCCGAAGAACCCGTTCAGCGGCGGCATCAAGCAGTGCAAGGTCAAACCGCCGAAGGAAAAAACCAACGCCGGTACCGCGCTGGGCGTCATCGCCGACAGCATCGCCAGCTCGCCGCCGGTGACCTTCATCAAGCGTCATTGGCAACACTGGACGCAAGCCAAACCGCAAGCATAAAAAAAGGGCCGGAATTCCGGCCCTTTTCACGTTTGCCGAGATCAATCCCAGCTCAGCACCACTTTACCCGACTTGCCGGAGCGCATGGCGTCGAAGCCCTGCTGGAACTCGTCGATCGAGAAGCGGTGGGTGATGATCGGGGTCAAATCCAACCCGGACTGGATCAGCGCCGCCATCTTGTACCAGGTTTCGAACATTTCTCGGCCGTAAATCCCTTTGATAAACAGCCCTTTGAAGATGACCTGGTTCCAGTCGATCGACATGTCCGAAGGCGGAATGCCTAACATGGCGATACGCCCGCCGTGGTTCATCGCATTGAGCAGCGTGCGGAACGCCGGCGGCGCGCCGGACATTTCCAGACCGACGTCGAACCCTTCGGTCATGCCCAGCTCGGCCATCACGTCGTTGAGGTTTTCCTTGCTGACGTTCACCGCGCGGGTCACGCCCATCTTGCGCGCCAGTTCCAGACGGTATTCGTTAACGTCGGTGATCACCACATGACGGGCACCGACGTGTTTGCACACCGCCGCTGCCATGATGCCGATCGGGCCGGCGCCGGAGACCAGCACGTCTTCACCGACCAGATCGAACGACAGCGCGGTGTGCACCGCATTGCCGAACGGATCGAAGATCGAAGCCAGTTCGTCGGAGATGTTATCCGGGATCTTGAAGGCGTTGAACGCCGGGATCACCAGGTATTCCGCGAAGCTGCCCGGACGGTTCACGCCCACGCCGACGGTGTTGCGGCACAGGTGCGTGCGGCCGCCGCGGCAGTTGCGGCAGTGGCCGCAGGTGATGTGGCCTTCGCCGGACACGCGATCGCCGATGTTGAAGCCTTTGACTTCCTGACCGATCGCCACCACTTCGCCCACGTATTCATGGCCGACCACCATCGGAACCGGAATGGTTTTTTGCGACCACTCGTCCCAGTTGTAGATATGCACATCGGTGCCGCAGATCGCGGTTTTGCGGATTTTGATCATGATGTCGTTGTGGCCCAGCTCCGGCTGAGGCACGTCGGTCATCCAAATTCCTTCTTCCGCTTTCAGTTTTGACAGTGCTTTCATGGTTTTACCTTATGCAATAACGCCAAGATCCTTACCGATACGTGTAAACGCCGCCACTGCGCGTTCGATTTGCTCCGGGGTGTGGTCGGCGGACATCTGGGTGCGGATGCGCGCCTGGCCTTTCGGCACCACCGGATAGAAGAAACCGGTCACATAGATGCCTTCCTTGAGCAACGCATTGGCGAATTCCTGCGCCAACTTCGCCTCACCCAGCATCACCGGGATGATGGCGTGATCGGCGCCGGCCAGGGTGAAGCCGGCGGCGGTCATTTTTTCGCGGAACAGGCGCGCGTTGGCCCACAGGCGATCGCGCAGGGCGTCGCCCTCTTCCAGCAGTTCCAGCACTTTGATCGACGCGGCGACGATCGCCGGCGCCAGCGAGTTGGAGAACAGGTACGGGCGCGAACGCTGGCGCAGCCACTCCACCACTTCTTTCTTGGCGGCGGTGTAGCCGCCGGAAGCGCCGCCCAGCGCTTTGCCTAACGTACCGGTAATGATATCGACGCGGCCCATCACTTCGCAGTATTCATGGGTGCCGCGCCCGTTGGCGCCGACAAAGCCCACCGCGTGGGAGTCATCCACCATCACCAGCGCCTGATACTCGTCCGCCAGATCGCAGACCCCTTTCAGGTTGGCGATCACGCCGTCCATCGAGAATACGCCGTCGGTGGCGATCAGGATGTGACGCGCGCCGTCGGCTTTGGCCTGCTTCAGCTGTGCGGCCAGCTCGGTCATGTCGTTATTGGCGTAGCGATAGCGCTTGGCCTTGCACAGGCGCACGCCGTCGATGATCGACGCGTGGTTCAGCGCATCGGAGATAATGGCGTCTTCCGGGCCCAGCAGGGTTTCGAACAGCCCGCCGTTGGCGTCGAAGCAGGAGGAGTACAAGATCGCGTCTTCCATGCCCAAAAAGGCCGCCAGCTTCTGTTCCAGCTGCTTGTGGCTGTCCTGGGTGCCGCAGATGAAGCGCACCGACGCCATGCCGAAACCGTGGCTGTCCATTCCCGACTTGGCGGCAGCGATCAGCGCCGGATGGTTGGCCAGACCCAGGTAGTTATTGGCGCAGAAGTTGATCACATGGCTGCCGTCGGCGACGGCGATATCCGCCTGTTGCGCGGAGGTGATGATGCGTTCTTCCTTGAACAACCCTTCACTGCGAGTGGCGGCAAGCTGTTGTTCCAACTGCTGATAAAAAGACGCTGACATTCGGTTATCTCCAGGATTGGGCTATTTGCGGCATATTTTACTGATTTGTAACCAAACTGACGAGAATGCGCGGGAGAGAATATTAAAATTGCAGCAGATATCACGGCAAAAGGCGGGCTTCAATGGCAATGCGGGATATTCGGAGCCCTTCCGCTGTTTGCCGCGGCATGAAATGCTATGATAACCGCCATTGAGCGTGGGGCATTGTGCCCCGCCAGCAGCTTAGCAGGGGTAACCCAATGATTATCGTCACTGGCGGCGCCGGCATGATCGGCAGCAACATCATTAAGGCACTGAACGACAAGGGATATCGCGATATCCTGGTGGTGGATAACCTGAAAGACGGCACCAAGTTCGTCAACCTGGTCGATCTGGACATCGCCGACTATATCGATAAAGAAGACTTTATCGCCAGCATCGTGGCCGGCGACGATCTGGGCGATATCGAAGCGGTGTTCCACGAAGGCGCCTGCTCCGCGACCACCGAGTGGGACGGCAAGTACATGATGGACAATAACTATCAGTACTCCAAAGACGTGCTGCACTACTGCCTGGATCGCGAAATCCCGTTCCTCTACGCCTCCTCCGCCGCCACTTACGGCGGCCGCGAAGAGTTCATCGAAGAGCGGGAGTATGAAGCGCCGCTCAACGTGTACGGCTACTCCAAATTCCTGTTCGATCAGTACGTGCGCGAGATCCTGCCGGAAGCGGACTCGCAGATCTGCGGCTTCCGCTACTTCAACGTTTACGGCCCGCGCGAAGGCCACAAAGGCAGCATGGCCAGCGTCGCCTTCCACCTGAATACCCAGATCAACCGCGGCGAAAACCCTAAGCTGTTCGCCGGCAGTGAAAACTTCAAGCGTGACTTCATCTACGTCGGCGACGTGGCGGCGGTTAACCTGTGGTTCTGGGAAACCGGCAAATCCGGCATCTTCAACTGCGGCACCGGCCGGGCGGAAACCTTCCAGGCGGTGGCCGACGCGGTGGTGGACTTCCACCAGAAGGGCGCGGTGGAATACATCGAGTTCCCGGAGAAGCTGAAGGGCCGCTATCAGGCATACACCCAGGCCGATCTGACCAAGCTGCGCGCCGCCGGCTACGACGCACCGTTCAAAACGGTCGCCGAAGGCGTGAAAGAGTACATGGCCTGGTTGAACCGCACCGCATAAGCTGAAGGAATTAACGCTGGGTATGAAAATACTGGTTATCGGCCCTTCTTGGGTTGGCGACATGATGATGTCGCAAAGTCTCTATCGCACCCTGAAGGCCGAATACCCGTCGGCGGAGATCGATGTGATGGCGCCGGCCTGGTGCCGCCCGCTGCTGGCGCGCATGCCGGAAGTCAATCAGGCGCTGGCGATGCCGCTGGGCCACGGCGCGCTGGAGCTCGGCGAGCGCCGCCGCCTGGGACGCGCCCTACGCGCCAACCGTTACGATCGCGCTTACGTTCTACCCAACTCGTTCAAATCCGCGCTGGTGCCCTTCTTCGCCGATATCCCGCAGCGCACCGGCTGGCGGGGCGAAATGCGTTACGGCCTGCTGAACGACGTCCGCGTGCTCGACAAGGCGGCCTTCCCGCTAATGGTGCAGCGCTATGTGGCGCTGGCCTATGATAAAGGCCGCATTCAGCGCGCCGACGATCTGCCACAGCCGCTGCTGTGGCCGCGGCTGCAGGTAAACGACGCAGAGATCGCCGAAACCGCCGCAGCGTTCAACCTGACCGACAGCCGACCGATCATCGGCTTCTGCCCAGGCGCGGAGTTCGGCCCCGCCAAACGCTGGCCGCACTATCACTACGCGGCGCTGGCTCAGCGGCTGATCGAGAGCGGCTATCAAATAGCGCTGTTCGGTTCGGCGAAAGACCACGAGGCCGGCGAACAGATCCGCGCCGCGCTGCAGGAAGACGCGCGCGATTTCTGCCTTAACCTGGCCGGAAAAACCCAGCTGGAGCAGGCGGTGATCCTGATCGCATCCTGCCGGGCAGTGGTCAGCAACGACTCCGGTTTAATGCACGTTGCCGCAGCGTTGAACAAGCCGCTGATAGCCTTGTACGGCCCAAGCAGCCCCGACTTCACGCCGCCGCTCTCCGACAAGGCGCGGGTGATTCGCTTAATCAGTGGCTATCACAAGGTGCGTAAGGGCGATGCCGAGCAGGGGTATCACCAAAGTTTGATCGATATTCAGCCGCAGCAAGTGTTGGACGCGCTGACGCCGTTACTTGTCGCCAGCGAGGAATAGTCATGCAGGTGTTAATTGTAAAAACCTCCTCGATGGGGGACGTGCTGCATACGCTGCCCGCCCTGACCGACGCGCTGCAGGCCATTCCCGATATTCGCTTCGACTGGGTGGTGGAAGAAGGCTTCAGCCAAATCCCCACCTGGCACCCGGCGGTGGATCGCGTGATCCCGGTGGCCATTCGCCGCTGGCGCAAAAACTGGTTCGGCAACGACACCCGGCAACAGCGCTGCGACTTCAAGCGCACGCTGCAAGAACGCCGTTACGACGTGGTGATCGACGCGCAGGGCCTGATCAAAAGCGCCGCGCTGATCACGCGCATCGCCAAAGGCAACAAGCATGGGCCGGACTGCAAGAGCGCGCGCGAACCGTTCGCCAGCTGGTTCTACAATGTACGCCATGAGATAGACAAACAGCAGCACGCGGTGGAACGCACGCGTGAGCTGTTCGCCAAAAGCCTCGGTTACGATAAACCGAGCAGCTACGGCGATTACGCCATCGCCGCGCGCTTTCTCAGCCACCCGCCGGCCGATGCCGGTCAATATCTGGTGTTTTTGCACGCTACCACCCGTGACGACAAGCACTGGCCGGAGCAGAACTGGCGCGAGCTGATCGCGTTGACGGCCGACAGCGGGCTGAAGATCAAACTGCCGTGGGGCGCGGAGCATGAGCTCCAGCGCGCGCTGCGCTTGGCGGAAGGTTTTCCACATGTCGAGGTGTTGCCGAAACTTAGCCTGCAGCAGGTGGCTGAAGTACTGGCCGGCGCCAAAGGCGTAGTCTCGGTCGATACCGGGCTCAGCCATTTGACCGCCGCACTCGACAAACCCAATATCACGTTGTTCGGGCCAACCGATCCTGGCCTGATCGGCGGCTACGGGCAAAATCAGCATGCGTGTCGTCCATCGAACAGCAATGACATGGCGGATATCGGTGCACAACAGGTTTATGCCTTGCTGGAACAAAGGCGATAGACTCGTTTTCTTAAGCTGGATATTGATAATGGCGGACCAGAAATTACTCAGTATTGTCCTCACCGCGCATAACTGCGAAGACTACCTGGACAAAACGCTGGCCAGTTTGGTGGGTTCACTTGCCGAGCTGAACGAAGGGTATGAAATCATTCTGATTAGCGATGCTTCTACCGATCGTACGGCGGACATATTGCAGCAGTTTGCCGAGCACCAGGCGCATACTCACCTATTCCAGGTCGATTTTCGCAATATCGGCAAAGTCAGGAATTATGGCGTTCAACAGTGTTCCGGCGACTATATCACGATGCTCGACGGGGACGATTGGCTATTGCCGGGTGCGTTGCGCGATATCGTGCCCTTCCTGGCCGCATCGCGACCTGATGTGCTGCTGACAAAACTTAATGAAGTCCATGACGATAGCGATCTGAACGTCTCTTGGGACGGACTGCGCCCCCAATCGTGGTCAGGCCACCAGGCAATAAAGAAATACCTCATCCACAAGGACATACAAGCGCATTTCATCGGTCAGTTCGTTAAACGCGAGCTTCTGTCAGCGCATCCTTTCCCAGCCTTCCGTTGCTATGAAGACGCTTTTCTCTTCCCAACGATATTGACGCTCAGCCAGAACACCGTCTTCTCTCGCAACAGCCCCTACCTCTACTTCAAACGAGGTAATAGTCTGTCAAATCAGATCGACAACCAAAAGATAGATCTGCTGATCGAGGCGATGGAAGAGACGGAACGCGTGTTTGGCAAACAATACGCCAATTTACTCATGTGCCACTGGATCAATATCTTCCATCGTTATGGCAGGTCGATGGAGAATTCAGAGAGCAGAAGTAAAATCATAAGCAAGATCAAAAGCATAAACTCGCTTTCTTTCTTGCTGGATCCCGCCATTCGTCTGAGTTTCAAGAAGAAATACCTGAAGGTCCGCAATGGAAAGTAATGCTATCGATGACCTGTTTCAGTCGTTGCAAAACGCTGATGGAACGATAAAAGAAACGCTGTATGCAGGCAACTTACATCAGAATGCGCAAGAACAGTACCACGTCGCGTTTGGCGTGGACGGCAATTTTCTCCGCCATGCCTGCATCACCATTCAATCGCTCATTGGACAGGTTGATAAAGGGCAACTTCATTGCCATCTGATTACCTCAGAAGAGACGGTTGGCATCGCAGACACCTTACGCGCGCTTGTCACGGGTACAGCACACAGCATTCATGTACACCAACTGCCCGAGCAATTTTTCTCCCGTTTGCCTTCGACCGAATTATTCAGCAAAGCGATATACTACCGTCTGTTGGCCCCTTATTTACTCCAAGATAAAGCCACCGTCCTGTATTTGGATGCAGATATGGTTTGCTTGAACGCCTTTACTGACTTTTATAACAGCAGGACATCCAGCGAAGAGATCGCTCATGTCGTCAGTGAAGGGGAAAAACAGGCGCCCGCCTTAGCGGCCAATATTGGCCTTCCGCCAGGAACGAACTATTTCAACTCGGGCATGCTGCTCATTAACGTTCAGCGTTGGCTCCAGGAAAAGATCAGCGCGCAGGTTTTGTCCGTACTCGAGTCGCGTGGCCATACCTTCAAGTACATGGATCAAGACGCACTGAATATTGTTTTGGCGGGACACGTCAAGTTTGTTGAGAAAAAATATAACTCGATATTTATGCTTGGACATACGGAACACGACTATCAGCTTATGCCCCCCTCTGACACTGTCTTTCTGCACTATGCCGGTGCAGATAAGCCGTGGCAACAATGGAATAAACAAGCCGGCACCGTTTTCTACACCCGAATATATGCCAATTCGATGTGGGCTTCCCACGTCTTTGACATACCAAAGAATGATGCTCAAGCAAAGAAAATGTATAAACTTATGCTTAGAGAGAAAAAATACTTATCATTCCTGCGTTGGTATCTAGCCTATTATAAACTTCGTTACAGTAAGTGAGGAAACAACGTGCCGACAGCATCACGTAACAGCACTATTATTTTTAACCTTTGCTTTTTTGCATTGGCGTGTGCTATTTCTCTAAATCTTCTCATTAATGGATATCCAGAGAAGATTTTTTATCTTGTCAGCTATGTCGCCGTTATTTATACCGTCATGGTCGCATACCGTAAAAGAGAAACGTTATACGGCAATAAACCGCTGATGCTTTTTTGCCTCTCGCTATTGCTCTTTGCCGCCAGTAAAATAATTTGGGCGCAGCTGTTTAAAGATACCCAATTTATCGATATCAGAGATAACTACCGTACCGTCGGTAAACGCTTTCTGCTCGCGGCCTTCGTGATTTTTTATTTTTATCAGTGTCGCTGTTTAATCCAAAAGAACACGCTCAAAGCCAGCATCGCCGTTCTTTTCATAGGCCTCGCTGCCGCGCTCTGGTTTGGCTACCTTTCTCGAACCGAACTCGAACCCAGAGTGAAGTGGACCACTGATGCAGCCACTACCGGAGCCTATCTGGTTGTATGCATTTCCATGCTCGCCATTATCCTGATCCGTAAATGCTTCCAAAAATCAGCACTCTCCTTGCTGCTTTTTCTCGGTATCTTTATACTCAGCATGATCATGGTACTGTTAACGGAAACTCGCGCAGCCATATTCTTTGCGCCGGTTCTCTATCTGGTGTTCTTCCTGGTCTATTACCGTGGAATAAGCAAAAAAGTACAGTCATTGCTGACGGTGGTTATATTATCAGGTGCGATTACGGTATTGTATTTTTCTTGGGATCGCATTTCCCAAATCCAAACGGATATTGCAGAATATCACACCAACAATGACACCTCAGTGGGTGCCCGCCTCTCTATCTGGAAAGCCGGTTGGTATAGCGTGCAGCCTAGCCTGTTCGGTCAAAACACAGATGACCGCTATCAGAAAGTAGAGGATTATGTTCGTTTATATGAACGGGATAACCCGGAAGCAGCGCGGAATTTAGTTTATCATTTGCATAATGACATGTTGGAAACGCTGTCTCTTCAGGGCATTTTCGGCATTTTCTCACTGCTGTGCTTTTACGGTTTTGGCGTGTATTTTGCTGTGAATCGGCAACAAAGGTGTGAAAACGGCAATCTGCTTTTCGTTATTATTCCTGTATTCACCTTCGGCCTTACCGACGTGGTATTGATACAGAGTAACAGCGCATTAGTGATCATTATTGCATTAGCGCTTTCACTTCCGTTTTTGAAAAAAGCGCAGTAACGAACGCTGAGGTGCCTGGTGTTACCCTGGCACCTCAGAAGTTTCAGTTCAAAATCTCTCGCAGCAAACGGTAAACCACGTCTTCATCAATCACTTCCAATGGGTATTTGGCGTTCAACGAGGCCTTATTCTCATCCGGATTGATATAAATAATGCGGTGCCGTTCAGGATCTTGATATGGCCCGGTATGCTGCGGATTAGCCGTATAGAACAGGCTAACCGTTCGCGTTTGTAGAGCCACGGCAAGATGCAGTGGACCGGTATCACCGGTAATCAATACGTCCAGCTGCTGGATAATCGCCAACAGCTGCGGCAGCGAGGTCTTGCCAATATGGCTGGTCACTCGCCGGCGCTCTTCCTCAGACAATGCCGCCAGGAACTGCTGCCCAAGTTCTTTTTCTTTGCCGCTGCCAATCAACACAATATGGTACTTCTCATTGGCGGCAAAAAGCTGACGGGCCAGGGCGACAAATCGCTCTTTAGGCCAACAGCGCGAGGCTTCGGAAGCACCCATCTGGAAACCGATCAACGTCTGGTCAGTCATCTTCGGCAAGGAGTCAAAACTCACCGGAATATGCATGCGGGTATCCTGGTTATCGCAACCAAGAACCTTCAACAGATCCAGCTTTCGCTGAATCAGATGCCCGTCATACTGTCCCTGATGGTGATATACCCAATGGTTCATATAGTCACCATCACAGCTGTAATTATCACGAATGATATATTGGCTACCAGATAACACAGCGCTTAGAACATCATAGGGAATATAAGAGTGTAAGATCACCGAAAGTTCAGGCTTCATTCTCCGCAGGCGTGCCACCAGGCTGAAAATATCCTTAACCTTATTGTCCCAATAGATGATTTTGTCAAAATAACGACTATTCATCACCAAGTGGCGATTTTTATCACTCGAGACCAGCGTGAACTTTGCGCTGGGGTAACGTTTCTTTAACGCGTGGATAGCCGGTGTATTAAACATCAGATCGCCAAGCGCTGTGCTGGAGTAAATAACGATACTCTTGAATTCTTGCTCGGCACCCAAGCTTTTTACGTCTTTTAAGTTCCCAAAAAGCCGGGTGTAAGAACGCAGAAAGCGATTGACGGTGTCAATCTTGTTTTTTTTCATCGATGCTCAGCTCTTTTTGCTCTGATAATACTCGGCCAGCGTCATGCCCACCGCGCGCGGCTGCAGCCAATCAAACAATTGCTCCAGATCGCGGTACAAACCCTCGATGTCCTGTTCGGTTTTGAACGTCGGGCTACCGCCCGGCATAAACTCGGAGGAGTGCAACATAAATTCAACGTAATCATGCCCTTGCGCCAACGATGCCTCAGCCACGTTTTTCATCTTGTCTACGTTGCCGCCGCTGGGCCGCAGCCAGTTGACAGACGGCGACCGTCGCTTGCCACGCAGCCGATCATAGCCCTGCTTGAACGCGTTCATCAGCGCCGAGTGCTTGTACTGAATGCTCATTGGCACTTCCAGCAGCGAAGAGGCGCCCGGTCTGGCGATGTTTTGCGGATCGATGAAATAGGCCTGAGACGGGAACCGGCTGTAATCCGTGCCGCCGTTACCCTGCGGGTTACCCGGCGAAAACTGCCAGTTGACCCGCGGTGTGACCGAACAGTCCACCTGATAGCCATACTCCAACAGCAGCGAGGCATAATATTCGTTGAACGCCCAACGGCCGGCGCGATGACTGAGCATTTTAGTCTGGAAGGCATCTTCCAAGAGCTTGGTCATATGATCGACCTTGGCGCGGATCTGATCGGCGGGATACTCGATTAAATAAGGCTTGTGACGCCAGTCGTCGTCGGTCAACGGCGTCAGAGGCGGGCTGTTCCAGGCGTGCAAGTGCATACCCACTTCGCCCGCGCCGCGGGCGATCACGTCGCGTGCAAACTCGACGTAAGCCGGATCCATCGCCATTTCATAGTTGGTGAGATAAACCGGTTTGAAGGCGTATTTTTCGCACAATGCCTGAAAGCGCGGCAAGAAACGCGTGTTTTCGGTCGCGATGCGATCGTGGTTTTGCCACAGATTATCGCCTTCGGTATCAATGGTGATGAGAAACGCCGGTTTAGTCATGAATATCGAGCCTGATATCAACAGAATGCACTATGTTACGCAGGCCGTTTCGCCAGGGCAAACGACTTTGCTGCCTGGTTTGGACAACGTTGAAGCGCATTCGTCCCCGGCCCGACGATTTTTTTGCGGCCCGGCAAGAAAACCTTGCAACAGTAGCCACATGCGATCGGGTCATTTAGAATCAAAGATTGGTTTCCCAGAAAGCGACTCATGATGAACGACGCGCCAGCCCCAACTTCCGCCCCATCCGTACAGCGTATTTTGATCATAAAACTGCGCCATCACGGCGATATGCTGCTGGTCACGCCGGTCATCAGCAGCCTGCGGCAAAACTACCCGCAGGCGCAGATCGATGTGCTGCTGTATCAGGAAACGCAGGAGATGCTGGCCAGCAATCCGGAACTGTCGACGCTGTTCGCCATCGACCGCCAATGGAAAAAACAGGGCACCCGCGCGCATCTGGGGCACGAGCTGGCGCTGCTGCGCCGCCTGAAGGCGCAGCGCTACGATCTGGTGGTCAACCTGGCCGATCAGTGGCGCAGCGCCATTATCACGCGCCTGACCGGCGCGCGCATCCGTCTGGGCTTCGATTTCCCCAAACGCCGCGGCTTCCTGTGGCGCCACTGCCACACGCAGCTGGTGCCGGTCGACAATCACGCCCACCTGCATACCGTCGAACAAAATCTCTCGCTGCTGGCGCCGCTGAACCTGCCCGCGCTCAGTGATCATGTGACCATGGGTTACGATCCGCAGGATTGGCAGGCCTGTGAGCAACGGTTGCAGAAACAGGGCGTCGCCGGCAGTTATATTGTGGTGCAGCCCACCTCGCGCTGGTTCTTCAAATGCTGGAGCGAAGAGAAAATGGCCGCCACCCTCGCCGCCTTGCAGGCCGATGGCCATCAGTTGGTGATCACCTCCGGCCCCGACGCCAGAGAACAAGCCATGGTAGAACGCATTTTGGCGCTCTGCCCGCCGCAGGGCGTGATCTCGTTGGCCGGCCAGCTGACGCTGCGCCAGCTGGCCGCCCTGATCGACCACGCCAAGCTGTTTATCGGCGTGGATTCGGTGCCGATGCACATGGCCGCCGCGCTGCAAACGCCGTGTGTGGCGCTGTTCGGCCCTTCCAAGCTGACTTTCTGGCGGCCATGGCAGGCTACCGGCGCCGTGATCTGGGCCGGCGACTTCGGCGAACTGCCCGATCCGGACGCCATTGATACCGGCACCGACGAACGGTATCTCGACCTTATTCCTACAGACGCGGTGATTGCAGCCGCGCGGAGCACGCTGGCATGAAAGCATTTCGTTTGGCGATCGTTCGCCAAAAATACCGCCCGGACGGCGGGGCCGAACGTTTCGTTTCCCGCGCCCTGGAGGCGCTGGAGCAACAGGATCTCGATCTGAACGTCATCACCCGCGAATGGCAGGGTGACGCCAATCCCAACTGGCATATCCACCTGTGCAACCCGTTAAAACTTGGCCGCATCAGCCGCGAGCGAGGCTTCGCCGTGGCAGCCAGGGCGCTGTGGCAGAAAGAGCGTTTCGATCTGGTGCAAAGCCACGAGCGCATTCCCGGCTGCGACATCTACCGCGCCGGCGACGGCGTACACCGCCGCTGGTTGCTGCAGCGTGCGCGTCTGCTGCCGGAATGGCGCCGCAAATGGCTGTTCTCCAATCGCTATCACCGCTATGTGATGTGCGCCGAACGCGCCATGTACGCCGCGCCGGAGCTGAAAGCCGTCATCTGCAACGCCGAGATGATCAAGCAGGAAATCATCGCCGACTTTGGCGTGCCCGCCGACAAAATCACGGTGATCTATAACGCCATCGATAATCAAAAATTCCCGCCCGCCGACGAGGCCCAGCGCCAACGTCTGCGCGAGCAGTATCAGATCCCACAACAGGCGCACTGCCTGATCTTCGTCGGTTCCGGCTTCGAGCGCAAAGGGCTGGCCGCCGCCATCCGCGCCGTGGCGGCGACCAACAGCCACCTGCTGGTGGTCGGCAAGGATAAGGCCGAAAAACGCTACCGGGCGCTGGCGCAGTCGCTGGGCTGTGGCGATCGCATTCACTTTATGGGCGTGCAGAAACAGACCTTGCCGTTCTATCAGGCCGCGGACGCGTTGCTGCTGCCGACGCTGTACGATCCGTTCCCAAATGTAATTTTGGAAGCGATGTCGTGCGGCCTGCCGGTGATCACCAGCACCACCTGCGGCGGCGCCGAGTTTATCACCCCGGGCCAAAACGGCTTCGTGACCGACGCGCTCGACGTACCGGCCATCACGGAGGCCATTCGAGCGTTGCCACGCCAGGCGCTGGGATCATCCATGGGCGAAGCGGCAAGATTGCGTATTATGACGGCCACGCCGGCGCATCTGTCCGAACAGCTGATTTCCCTCTATCGCCGGTTACTGGATTAGCTATGCGTATTCTGATGATCATCGACGGCCTGCCGGGAGGCGGCGCGGAAAAAGTGGTGCTGACCCTGTGCCAGGGTATGCAGCAACAGGGGCATGATGTCTGTCTGATCTCGTTGCGCGACGTCTGCAATTACCCTATCCCGTCAGGCATTGATTATCAGGTGGTGGCCGATCGCAGCCGCGCTCCCTGGCGCAAGCTGACCGAGCTGTCGCGCCGCGCCGCCGCGCTGGATCGGGCAATAGCCGAACACGAACGCCAACACGGCGCGTTCGATCTGGTGTTCTCCAACCTGCATAAAACCGATCGCATCGTCAGCCGCAGCAAGCGGTTGGCCGCGGATCGCCTGTGGTTCTGCATTCACGGCATTCTCTCCACCTCCTACCTCGGCCACCGCAAGGGTCTGGACCGCTGGCTGAAGCAACGCAAAATCGCCAACGTTTACCAGGGGAGAAATATCGTCGCCGTTTCACAGGCGGTCGGCGACGATCTGCAGCAGAATTTACCTATCCGCCCACGCCGGCTGGCAGTGATCAACAATCCGTTCGATATCGACGCCATTCAGCAACAGGCGGCGGAACCTTGCGACCTTGCCGGCCAGGATTACCTGGTGCACGTCGGCCGCTTTCACACCGCCAAACGGCATGACCGTCTGCTGAAAGCCTATGCGCACTCGGGCATTCAGGCACCGCTGGCCTTGATCGGCACCGGGAATGATGCCAGAGTCGCCGAGGTCAAACGTCTGGCGACAGAGCTGGGCATCGCAGAGCGCGTGCTCTTCCTCGGTTTCCAGGCCAATCCTTACCCGTTTATTCGCCATGCCTCGCTGCTGGTGCTCAGCTCCGACAGCGAAGGGTTTGGTAACGTGCTGGTGGAATCGCTGCTGTGCGGCACGCCGGTGGTCAGCACTCGCTGCCCGGGCGGCCCTGCGGAAATTCTGGAAAAAGCCGGCATGGCTAACGCGCTGGCAGAATTAAACGAAGCATCGCTGGCAGAAAAAATGGCGGAAATTTACGCCAATCCGCCGCAGATAAATCAACAGCAATTGCTGAGCTATGGGCTGGAGCCTATTTGCCGTCAATATATTGAGCTGAAAGAAAAATAATAGAGAAATAAATAAGGCAGGGGGTAACTGCCTTATTTTCTTCGTTAGCTGAGCGCCTGCATTTTCTGCCAAACCTCATCGACAGAAACATCTTCACAGTGCCCCGACTCACTCTGCAAAATATGATGACGGCCGGTCCATGGATGCCAGGAGGCTTTATCGGTATCGCCAAAGAACACCACCATGTCCTTATTCAGCGCGGCAGCAAGATGCATCTGCCCACCGTCGCTGCACAGCACCCGGTCGCATAAATCGAACCCGCCCAACAGCTCGCGCACCGAGGCCGTCGGGTAAAGCGCGACGCGTTCGTTTTGGCACAGCGCCAACAGCTGTTCGGCGCGCTGCTGGTCGCCGATGTCGTCCGGCGCCAGCGTGCCCTGCGGCGACCAGAAGATCAGCACGCCAGTGTGGGGATCGGCAACCAGACGGTTGATGATTTCGGCATAGCGTTCAACCGGCCAACGCCTTTTCGGGCTGCGGCTGCTGATGTGCACGGCGCATACGCGTTCGACCGGCGGCAGACGCTCCTGTAGCCGTTGCGCCGCCAATTGCCGCTCTTCAGGCGTCAGAAACACCCGCACCGGCGGGATCGGAATGGATTGGTCGGTTATCGCCGATAAATAGCTGTAGGTATGTTCGACCTGATGTTGACCGTGGAAATCGTCCTTGCGGAACGGGCGATGGATATCTTTCGTGCCCAAATCGGCGCCGATGATATGGGTGGCGCCGGCCATTTTCGCTAAACGCAGGCTGTATTTGCAAGGCACCGGGTTGGCCAGAATGACCGCATCGAACTTTATTTTTCGCAGCTTCAGGAAGATCATCAGGCGTTCGAAATAAACGCCCAACGTCGTTTCATTTTTCGCCTTGTGCTTGGCCTTTTTATAGACGAAGACTTTCTCGAGATGAGGATTGTTTTTAACAACGTCCTGGCTGACTTTATTGATCAGCAGATAAACTTTAGCGTCCGGATAGGCAATTTTCACCCCTTCAATCAGAGGCGTGGTGCAAACAAGATCGCCGATGTTGTCGCGGCGAATAATTAAAATATTCTTCATTCCGAGCCTGTCGGCGAAATCGCTCGCCGGTTGTCTGAAACTGACACCCAAGGTTACCAAATTAGCGCCTTTCCCTTCCAGTTATGGTACTATTCCGAATAACCCATATAAATGAAATTGATAGAATGTTGCTGCGTTTATATCAGGTACTACTCTACCTCATCCAACCCCTGATCTGGCTCCGCTTACTGCTGCGCAGCCGCAAAGCTCCAGCCTACCGTAAACGCTGGGCGGAACGCTATGGCTTCTGCGCCGGGAAAGTCGTGCCAGGCGGCATCATGCTGCATTCCGTCTCCGTCGGCGAAACGCTGGCGGCCATCCCGTTGGTACGGGCACTGCGCCACCGTTACCCCGCTTTGCCGATAACTGTGACCACAATGACCCCAACAGGTTCAGAACGCGTCCAGTCCGCTTTCGGCAAAGACGTACATCATGTCTATCTGCCCTACGATCTGCCCGGTTCCATGAACCGCTTCCTCGACCAGGTGAATCCCAAGCTGGTGATCATCATGGAAACCGAGCTGTGGCCTAACCTGATTAACGCGCTGCATCAGCGGCAGATCCCCCTGGTGATCGCCAATGCGCGCCTGTCGGCCCGCTCCGCCGCCGGCTATAAGAAAATTGGCGGGTTCATGCGCGATATGCTGCGCCGCATTACGCTGATCGCCGCACAAAACCAGGAAGACGGCGATCGGTTTATCGAACTGGGCCTGAAGCGCTCGCAGCTGGCCGTAACCGGCAGCCTGAAGTTCGATATCTCCGTCACCCCGGAACTGGCCGCCCGCGCCGTTACGCTGCGTCGCCAATGGGCGCCGCGCCGCCCGGTGTGGATCGCTACCAGCACCCATGACGGTGAAGAAACCATCCTGCTGGAAGCGCATCGCAAACTGCTGGAAAAACACCCCGACCTGCTGCTGATCCTGGTGCCGCGTCATCCGGAACGCTTCCCGACCGCTAAAGAGCTGGTGCAGAAGGCCGGCTTCAGCTACACCCTGCGCAGCAGCGGCGAAATCCCGTCCGGCAGCACCCAGGTGGTGATCGGCGATACCATGGGCGAGCTGATGCTGCTGTACGGCATCGCCGATCTGGCCTTTGTCGGCGGCAGTCTGGTGGAACGCGGCGGGCACAACCCGCTGGAAGCCGCCGCGCACGCCATCCCGGTGCTGATGGGCCCGCATACCTTCAACTTCAAAGACATCTGCGCCAAGCTCTCGCAGGCCGAAGGCCTGATCACCGTGACCGACGTGGATTCGCTGGTGAAGGAAGTGGAAACCCTGCTGACCGACGAAGACTACCGGCGCTACTACGGCCGCCATGCAGTGGAGGTGTTGTATCAGAATCAGGGAGCGTTGCAGCGCCTGCTGCAGCTGCTGGAACCGCATCTTCCGCCCCGGAGTCACTGAATGAGCAGCCGCAAAAGCCTGTCGGTGGTGATGATCGCCAAAAACGAAGCCGGGCTGTTGCCGGACTGTCTGCGTTCGGTCGAGTGGGCCGATGAAATCATCGTGCTGGACTCCGGCAGCGAGGACGACAGCGTCGCCGTCGCCGAAGGCCTGGGCGCCAAAGTCTTCACGCACACCGACTGGCAAGGGTTCGGCAAGCAGCGTCAGCTGGCGCAAAGCTATGCCAGCCATGACTACGTTTTGATGATCGACGCCGACGAACGCGTCACGCCCGAGCTGCGGCAATCCATCGAGCGGGTGTTGAATGCGCCGGACGACGGCGCCGTCTACAGCTGTGCGCGGCGCAACCTGTTTCTAGGCCGCTTCATGCGCCACAGCGGCTGGTATCCCGACCGCGTCAACCGCCTGTACGCCAACCAACGCTATCGTTATAACGACGATCTGGTGCACGAATCGCTGAACATCGGCGGCGCCAAAGTGATCCCCCTCAGCGGCGATATGCTGCACCTGACCTGCCGCGACTTCTTCGCCTTCCAGCGCAAACAGCTGCGCTACGCCGAAGAGTGGGCCACGCAGCGCCACCGGGCCGGCAAGCGTTGCGGCTACCTGTCTATCCTGACCCATACGCTCGGCGCCTTCGTCAAAACCTGGCTGCTGCGTGCCGGCTTCCTGGATGGCAAACAGGGGTTGCTGTTAGCGGTGGTCAACGCGCAATATACCTTCAATAAATATGCCGCATTATGGGCATTGGGCCGCAACTACTCAGAGAAGTGAATCATGACCAGCAAAGCCATCTATCCCGGGACCTTCGATCCCATGACCAACGGCCACCTGGATTTAGTGACGCGCGCGTCACTGATGTTCGATCACGTGATTCTGGCCATCGCCGCCAGCCCGAGCAAAAAGCCGCTGTTCAGCCTGGATGAACGCGTGGCGTTGGCGACGCAGGTCACCTCGCATCTGGACAATGTGGAAGTGCTGGGCTTCAGCGAGCTGATGGCGCACTTTGCCGCTCACCAAAATGCCAATATCCTGGTGCGCGGCCTGCGTGCGGTGTCTGACTTTGAATACGAATTGCAGCTGGCGAACATGAACCGCCATTTGATGCCGACGCTGGAAAGCGTGTTCCTGATGCCTTCCGAAGAGTGGTCGTTCATCTCCTCCTCACTGGTGAAGGAGGTCGCCCGTCACGGCGGCGATATCGCGCCTTTCCTGCCTGACGTGGTCACCCAGGCACTGATGGCGAAGCTCGCCGCCGAGTGATGCTCAGCGCTGGCAGCGGCGGCAAAAGAAGGTGCTGCGCTGCCCGTGCTTGGCGGATTCGATCGGCGTGCCGCACGCGCGGCACGGTTCTCCCGCCCGCCCGTAAACCTGCAGCTCCTGTGCGAAATACCCCGGTTTGCCGTCCGACTGCAAAAAGTCGCGCAATGTCGTGCCGCCCTGCTCGATAGAGCGCTGCAATACCACCTTGATGGTCTTCACCAGCAGTTCCGCTTCGGCTTTGCTCAAGGATCCCGCCGGACGATCGGGCAAGATCCCGGCGCTGAACAGCGATTCGCTGGCGTAAATATTGCCGACCCCGACCACCAGCTTGTTATCCATCAGCCACGGTTTAATCAACGTGCGCTTATTGCGTGATTTTTCATACAGGTAGTCACCGTTGAACGCTTCGCTCAGCGGTTCCGGCCCCAGGTGCGCCAACACGCTGCTGGTCGCCAAATCTTCGCACCACAGCCAGGCGCCGAAACGGCGCGGATCGGTATAGCGCAGGATCATGCCGTTGCTGATCACCAGATCGACGTGGTCGTGTTTGCCGGCTTCATCTTCGTTTTCCTCGCGCAGCATGCGCAAGCTGCCCGACATGCCCAGGTGCACGATAATCCAACCGTTCTCCAGCTCGATCAGCAGGTATTTAGCCCGGCGCTGCACGCTGAGCACCGGCCGATCGCTCAGCGTCAGGATCTGCTCGGAAACCGGCCAGCGCAGGCGCGCGTTGCGCACCACCGCATACTGAATGCTGTGGCCGACAAGATAAGGCTCTATACCGCGTCTGCTCGTCTCAACTTCCGGTAATTCAGGCATCTGGCTTCCCCTCCGACGTTTTCTACCCTTTATAAAACAAAAAACCCGGCCAAGGCCGGGTTTTTCATTAATCCACTAAAATTATTTAATTTTAGCTTCTTTGTATACTACGTGCTGACGGACAACTGGATCGAATTTCTTCAGTTCCAATTTTTCCGGCTTAGTACGCTTGTTCTTCGTGGTGGTATAGAAGTGACCAGTACCAGCAGAAGAAACCAGCTTGATCTTCTCGCGAACACCTTTAGCCATGATTCAGTTCCTTAATACTTCTCACCACGGGCACGCAGATCGGCCAGAACCGTCTCAATACCCTTCTTATCGATAACACGCATACCTTTAGCAGATACACGCAGAGTTACAAAGCGCTTCTCAGCCTCAACCCAAAAACGGTGTGAGTGCAGGTTAGGCAGAAAACGGCGTTTGGTCGCGTTCATTGCGTGGGAACGGTTGTTACCGCTCACCGGGCGCTTGCCAGTAACTTGGCAGACTCGGGACATGTCTATTCTCCAAAAATCAAATCAGCTCGAGCTTCGTATAGGGTATGGCCGCCTCGTCAGGCTTTTAGAGCCCATCTCAGCAAACTTCATACTGAGGAGACTCTCGTCATCAGGTAGAAACCACACATCAGGTCAGAAACCTGCTGAGATAGGCTCTTGCGCCAAACCCAAGATTCTCAAAGGTGGCGTAGTATACGCTCTGAAGCGTAAGTGCTCAAGTCCCGAACAGCTAAAGATCCCACAAGGATCGCGAAAAAATCGCTTAAAGCCATCCGCGCTCGGCAAAAGAGACGCATTCACCCCGACCGATCACCAAATGATCAAGCACTCGGATCTCCAATAACTGACAGGCTTTCACCACCTGTTCCGTTATCAAACGGTCGGCATGACTGGGTTCAGCCTTACCCGAAGGGTGATTATGCGCGAGAATCAGCGCGGCGGCATTAGCCTTCAACGCTTCACGCACAATTTCTCTCGGGTAGACGACGACGCTGCTGATGGTACCAGCAAACATCTCCTGATGGCGAATAACCCGGTGCTGATTGTCTAAAAACAATACCAAAAAGACCTCTCGCTCACGGTGCGCCAGCAGGCTTTGCAGATAATGCTGGGTAACGCGCGGGTTGTGCATGGCGTTTTCCTGCGACAAATGGCTGGAAAAGAAGCGCAGCGCCAACTCGGCAATCGCCTGCAGCTGCGTATAGCTGGCGTCGCCCAGGCCTTTTTGGCTGCAAAAAGCCTGATGATCGGCCGACATCAGGTGATAAAGCGAGCCGAACCGGCGCAGCAGCTGCTCCGCCAGCTGCATCACGTGCACACCGGGCAGCCCGGTGCGCAAGAAAATGGCCAACAGTTCTGCGTCGGACAGCGCCGCCGCCCCCTGCATCAACAGCTTTTCACGCGGCGCCAGCGAGCCAGGCCAGCACGCCACAATCGGGTTGCTCATCGTGTTCCTCCCTGAAAGGGCTACAGCATGCCATGTGCTGCCCGGCGCGTTCGACAGGTGTTTGATAACATTGCGAAGTGTTTCGCAAAGCACAATGTAACGCCCTGCAGCCATTGCGGAATCGCTCACCTGAACGGCGGATATGCTAAAATGGCGCATCTTTCGGCTTTCAATCGGACAATGATGATGACGGGACTTTCCGGCAAACATATTGTGCTTGGCATCAGCGGCGGCATCGCCGCCTACAAATGCCCAGAGCTGGTGCGCCGCCTGCGCGACAGGGGCGCAGAAGTGCGCGTGGTGATGACCCACGCCGCCAAGGCGTTCATTACGCCACTGACGCTGCAGGCCGTTTCCGGCTACCCGGTGTCCGACGATCTGTTGGATCCCGCCGCCGAAGCCGCCATGGGCCACATCGAACTCGGCAAATGGGCGGATCTGGTGATTCTGGCGCCGGCGACCGCCGATCTGCTGGCGCGCGTCGCCGCCGGCATGGCCAACGATCTGTTGACCACCGTCTGCCTGGCGACCGACGCCCCTATCGCCGCCGCCCCGGCCATGAACCAGCAGATGTATCGCGCCGCCGCCACGCAGGCCAACCTGCAAACGCTGCAGGCGCGCGGCATGCTGCTCTGGGGGCCGGACAGCGGCAGCCAGGCCTGTGGCGACGTCGGCCCGGGCCGCATGCTGGATCCGCTGGACATCGTCGACCTGGCGAACGCGCATTTCTCCGCCCCGCAGGATCTGCAACATTTACAGGTTATGATCACCGCCGGCCCGACGCGTGAGGCGCTGGATCCGGTACGTTTCATCAGCAATCACAGCTCCGGCAAAATGGGCTTCGCCATTGCCCGCGCCGCCGCCGCCCGCGGCGCGCAGGTGACGCTGATCGCCGGACCGGTCAGCCTGCCGACGCCGCCATCGGTCACCCGAGTGGACGTCACCAGTGCGCTGGAGATGGAGCAGGCGGTGCAACAGCGCGCCGCGCAGCAGCAGATTTTCATCTCCTGCGCCGCCGTGGCCGACTACCGCCCCGAGCAGATCGCCGATGAAAAAATAAAAAAACAGGGTGATGAAATCGTCCTCAAGATGGTAAAAAACCCCGATATCGTCGCCGGCGTGGCGGCGATGACCAAAAATCGACCGTTTGTCGTGGGGTTTGCCGCCGAAACCCAGAATGTGGAAGAATACGCGCGGCAAAAACTGGCGCGTAAGAAGCTGGATTTGATTTGCGCTAACGATGTATCGCTTGCAGAGCACGGGTTCAACAGCGACACCAATGCCCTGCATCTTTTTTGGCAGGATGGAGAAAAGCGCCTGGCGCTGAGCGACAAGGCACTCCTTGGCCAACGTTTAATAGACGAGATAGTCAGCCGTTATGATGAAAAAAATCGACGTTAAGATCCTCGACCCGCGCATCGGTCAGGATTTCCCGCTACCGACCTACGCCACGCCGGGCTCCGCCGGTCTCGACCTGCGCGCCTGCCTGGACAGCGCGGTGGAGCTGGCGCCGGGTGAAACCACGCTGTTGCCTACCGGCCTCGCGATCCACATCGCCGACGCCGGCCTGGCGGCGGTGATCCTGCCGCGCTCCGGCCTGGGCCACAAGCACGGCGTCGTGCTGGGCAACCTGGTCGGCCTGATCGACTCCGATTATCAGGGCCAGCTGATGGTGTCCGTTTGGAACCGCGGCCAGAAACACTTCACCATCGAGCCGGGCGAACGTATCGCTCAGATGGTCTTCGTGCCGGTGGTGCAGGCCGAATTCAACCTGGTGGAAGAGTTCGACAGCAGCGAGCGTGGCGAAGGCGGCTTCGGCCACTCGGGGCGCCACTAAGCGCCACCCAATGCACGATGGCCGGCAGGGAAACGTCGCCTGAACCTTGCCTTTCCGGGGAGAAGGATGTCTCTGCGGCAAGGTTTTACCGCGACAATTGCAGCGCACACCAGGCAGCGCGGAAAAAGGCCGTTAAGGCCGCTGACCCCAGCATCGTAAAAAAGCTATCACATAAGCCGCACAGAGCCTGCTCTGCAGCGGCCGGTGCGCGGGTTTCCGTCAGTTAAGTTTTAGCAAGGGTCTAATCAGACATGGCAGAAAAAGAAAAGACGAAAAGGAATCGGCGCGAGGAAATATTGCAAGCGTTAGCCCAGATGCTGGAGTCCAGCGACGGCAGCCAACGCATCACCACCGCCAAGCTCGCCGCGAACGTGGGTGTTTCTGAAGCTGCGCTGTATCGGCATTTCCCCAGCAAGACACGGATGTTCGACAGCCTGATCGAGTTTATCGAAGACAGCCTGATCACCCGCATCAACCTGATCTTGCAGGACGAGAAAGAGACGTTTAATCGTCTGCGCCTGATTTTACTGCTGATTCTGGGCTTTGCGGAACGCAACCCGGGGCTGACGCGCATCATGACCGGCCACGCGCTGATGTTTGAACAGGATCGCCTGCAGGGCCGCATCAACCAGCTGTTCGAACGCATCGAGGCGCAGCTGCGCCAGGTGCTGAAAGAGCGTAAATTGCGCGAAGGCAAAGGCTTTATCGTCGATGAAACGCTGCTGGCGAGCCAGCTGCTGGCCTTCTGCGAAGGCATGTTGTCGCGCTATGTGCGTTCGGAATTCCGCTATCGCCCAACGCAGGAATTTGACGCCCGCTGGCCGCTGTTGGCGGCCCAGCTGCAATAAAGATAACGCCGGGCATGCCCGGCGTTTTTACTTACACCCCGTACTGCTCGCGGTAAGCGCGCACCGCCGCCAGGTGGTCCGCCATTTCCGGTTTCTCTTCCAGATAGGCGATCAGGTCCTTCAGCGTCACGATTGAAATCACCTTGCAGTGATAGTCGCGTTCCACTTCCTGAATGGCGGAGATATCCGCGCGGCCGCGTTCCTGACGGTCGAGGGAGATCAGCACGCCCGCCAGCGAAGCACCGCTGGCGCCGATGATTTCCATCGACTCTCGGATCGCGGTGCCGGCGGTGATCACATCGTCTACCAACATCACGCGCCCCTGCAGCGGGCTGCCTACCAGCGAACCGCCTTCGCCGTGGGTCTTGGCTTCCTTGCGGTTAAAGCAGTAAGGCACGTCGCGCTCATGGTGTTCCGCCAACGCCACCGCCGTAGTGGTGGCAATAGGAATACCTTTATAGGCCGGGCCAAACAGCAGGTCGAAATCGATGCCGGAGTCCATCAGGGCTTCGGCGTAGAAGCGCCCCAACAGCGCAAGATCGCGCCCGGTATTAAACAGGCCGGCATTGAAGAAATACGGGCTGGTGCGGCCGGACTTCAGGGTGAACTCGCCGAATTTCAATACCTGCTTGTTAAGCGCGAACTCGATAAACTGGCGCTGATAGGCTTTCATTACTGCTTCTCCTCGTCTGAATCTGCTTGGGTCTTGTCATTACTGCCGCCCGATCGTCGGGCATAAAAAAGGCGACTTCTCAGTCGCCTTAAAAAATCAGTCCGCCAGCGCCGCTTTCTGCGCCTGGAAGATGGTTTCGATGCCCCCTCGGGCCAGCGCCAATAGCGCCAACAGCTCATCGTGGCTGAACGGCTCGCCTTCGGCGGTACCCTGCACTTCAATCATGCGGCCATCTTCCATCATCACTACGTTCATGTCGGTTTCCGCCGCGGAATCCTCCACATACTCCAGATCGCACAGCGCTTCGCCATTGACGATGCCGACGGAAACCGCCGCCACCATGCCCTTCATCGGGTTGGCTTTCAGCTTGCCGTTGGCCACCAGCGTGTTCAGCGCATCGGCCAGCGCCACGCAGGCGCCGGAGATGGAGGCGGTGCGGGTACCGCCGTCGGCCTGCAGTACGTCGCAGTCGAGGGTGATGGTGAATTCACCGAGCTTTTTCAGATCCACCGCGGCGCGCAGCGAGCGCGCGATCAGGCGCTGGATCTCCAGCGTGCGGCCACCCTGCTTGCCTTTGGCGGCTTCACGGGCATTGCGGCTGTGGGTGGAGCGCGGCAGCATACCGTACTCGGCGGTGATCCAACCTTGCCCCTGGCCTTTCAGGAAGCGCGGAACGCCCTCTTCTACCGTGGCGGTGCACAAGACTTTGGTATCGCCAAACTCAACCAGCACTGAACCTTCAGCGTGTTTGGTATAGTGACGGGTCAGTGTCAGGGGGCGAACTTGCTGTGGTGCTCTGCCTGCAGGACGCATGGGCTCTCTCCGGCTTCAAATCAACTATTGGCTGCGCATTATACGGGCTTCGTGACGTAATGCCTATCCTGCCCGCAGCCGCGACGCTATAATCGCCCCATCTTTTCCTATTACGGGTACGCATCAATGATCCGCAGCATGACCGCCTACGCCCGGCGTGAAATCAAGGGTGAATGGGGCAGCGCAGCCTGGGAGCTGCGTTCCGTTAACCAGCGCTACTTAGAAACCTACATCCGCCTGCCGGAACAATTCCGCAGCCTGGAGCCGGTGATCCGTGAACGTATCCGTGGCCGCCTGACCCGCGGCAAAGTCGAATGCAACCTGCGTTTCGAACTGGATCCAAGCGCGCAAAGCTCGCTGATCCTGAACGAAAAACTGGCCAAACAGCTGGTTGAAGCCGCCAACTGGGTGAAAATGCAGAGCGACGAAGGGGAAATCAACCCGATCGACGTGCTGCGCTGGCCGGGCGTGATGTCCGCACAGGAGCAGGATCTGGACGCCATCAGCGCCGAGCTGATGCAGGCGCTGGACGGCGCGCTGGATGACTTCATCGTCGCACGCGAAAGCGAAGGCGCCGCGCTGAAAACGCTGATCGAACAACGCCTCGACGGCGTCAGCGCCGAAGTGGTCAAAGTGCGCGCCCAGATGCCGAACATCCTGCAATGGCAGCGCGAACGCCTGGTCAGCAAGCTGGAAGAGGCACAGGTACAGCTGGAAAACACCCGCCTGGAGCAGGAGCTGGTGCTGATGGCGCAGCGCATCGACGTCGCCGAAGAGCTGGACCGTCTGGAAGCGCACGTGAAAGAGACGCACAACATCCTGAAGAAGAAAGAAGCCGTCGGCCGCCGCCTCGACTTCATGATGCAGGAGTTCAACCGCGAATCGAACACCCTGGCCTCCAAGTCGATCAATGCCGACGTCACCGCTTCCGCCATCGAGCTGAAAGTGCTGATCGAGCAAATGCGCGAGCAGATCCAAAATATCGAGTAAATTCTTTCAAAGTCTACTCACATCCATAAGCCCATGTTAAATGGGCTTTTTTATTTAAATGATAGTCTATTAAAGACCACTAAAATCCATTAAAAACCACCACCAGGTGGGGAGTAAATGGGGGAGTGTTTTTGCTTTACTAGTCTCTTCTGGCAGTTTATAACCATATACCCCCCACAACGATTTTCATCAGGATAGGTATATGACCTCACTCACGGTCAGGACGGTTCAGGCTCTCATCAAAGCAGGAGAACCGGGGAAGTTTGGAGATGGGCGAGGCTTGTACCTGAAAGTCCCACAAAAAGGTGAGGCGTATTGGATGCTTCGATACACAATCGGCTCTAAGAGACGAGAACTCACACTTGGCAAGGTATCCCATCTATCTCTGTCTGAGGTACGTAGCCTCGCTGAGGATACTCGAAGAAAAGTTGCCACCGGAGATGATCCTATTGCTGAACGGAAACTCAATCGCCCTAAGCAACTCACGACTGTAGATGGATTGTTTGAAGACTGGCACAAAGACCTGGTTAAGCGGTTGAAGCATCCACAAATCCCAGAAAGGGTATACAGGAAAGATATCGCCCCTACTATTGGTCAACTTTCATTGACGAAGATAACCCCCATTGATGTCAGGTCAATTCTGCAAAAAATTACAGATAGCGGAAGACCAACTATTTCAAATGATGCCCTACTCTACATGAAGCAACTCTTCGACCATGCAATCAAGCTTGGATTATTGTTAAACAATCCAGCTTCTGCGTTTAAGGTCAATGATGCAGGTGGAATCGAAAAAAGCAGAGAAAGAGCATTGAGTCTGGAAGAAATTGGTCAGGTGTTTAAAGTTTTCAGAGAACACTCTGACAGCTTCTCTCGTGATAACTACCTTGCATGTGCCCTACTTCTACTGCTGGCAGTTCGAAAAAGTGAACTTACGGAAGCGCCTTGGTCAGAATTTGATCTTGATGAGAAAAAGTGGTCTTTACCAAAAGAAAGGAGTAAGTCAGGAGTGGGCATTGTGATTCCGCTACCACCACTGGCAATTGAAATGTTAAAAGAGCTAAAGGTCAGAGCTTTTGGTTCTGATTATGTCTTTCCTAACCGCAGATCCAGTAAGAATCTACATATGGGAAAAGACACGCTCAACAGAGCCATAGCGAAGCTATTCGGGGTAGAAACAGGTAAGAAGAAACAACCACCTAATGTAATGGGAAATATTGAATACTTCACTGTCCATGACTTACGAAGGACTTGCAGAAGTTTACTTGCATCACTGTCTGTCCCCCCACATGTCGCAGAAAGATGTCTGAACCACAAGTTGAAGGGTGTAGAAGGTATTTATGACAGATATGATTATTTTGATGAAAGAAAAGAAGCCTTGCAAAGACTTTCAGAAAGTTTATCAAAAAACCATTTGAACACTTCATTATTCCAACTTTAGAAGTGATTTTTTAATACTCTGATTCATTTGTTCTATCGATTTTTTAATATCACCTTTGAGACTAAACTTACAATGGTAAAATTTAATACCACTATTTATTGTACCAATAAATTCGAGGTCAGTATTTTCATCCATTGAAGGAGATATCCATAATGCCACGGATGTTTTGAGTGCTGTCGCATGACTAATTAATTGATAACGGTCAGACTCATCAATTTTAGGCTTATATTTTACCTCACCAAGCATGATAGGAACCTTCTCTTTTTTAAAAATCAAATCAGGTTTAACTGGAAACCTTTTATTATCAGAAAAGAGAATGCCTTGATGTTTTTTTTGGTTTCCATCAAAAACACGAACTCCAAACTTCATAAAATAACTCGAAATGCAATTCCTTATAAAGTTTTCAAAAACAACATCCATATTAAAGAGAAAAGAAGGCATTCTAGTTCCGTCTGGATTGAAAGAGAAACCTATTTTTTTATAACCTAAAAGAATTGCATAAGTAGTAAGAAGACCATCATAATGTTTTTTATTAACAGAGTCAGCCTGATTCAGCAACGTATGATAGTCTGGATTCATTTGACGCGGCTCAAGCACTTCCAATATACTCAGCGCTTCTAGAAGAATATTTTTCTCCTCTTCAACGTTATTAAGCAATCGTGATTTTTGAAGAAACGCCAAACAACTTTTCTTAATTGTTTGGTTTAAAACAATATCTCTTGAGAAAATGAATACATCTGAGGCTACAGTATAATGATTGCCTTTTAAAATATGTTTTTTTAAAGTTCGCCCGAAGTTTAAACTAGGCCTATAAACACCATCTTCTTCTTCTAATTTATATTTTCTTGTAAAAGAGCTATCTAAGATAGGTCTTAAGAAAAAACAAAAACTCTTTAAAAGCACTTTTAAAGGAACATCACTATCATTAACTTCATAGCTTCGCAGAAATGGTAATAATGAATCGCAAGATACATCTGAAATTCTGACCATTTCCCAAAGATTGACAATAGGGAACTTTGGTTTGATATTTATGATTATTTCGCTTGTTAAAGGCAATAGCCCTACAATGCCAAGAACCCGTAATTCAATGCCATTAATTGTATCTCTTAAATCTATTACGGATAACTTCCTGGCACTTTCAAAAATAAGTGAATTACCGAATTGATCGTAAAGCATTTCTTTAGGGAAACGTCTAGTCTCCCTTTCAAACAAATCTATTACCAATGTTTTAGAGTAATTCATATTATATCTCTAATTATTTTCACTCGAAATTGTCATCAGTTAATAGTTCAATTATTTTCTGTTTAGTCTCTTCATACTTGCTTCGATCATGCAATAATGCTCTTTTTAAGGGAAGAGATATTTTAGCTTTCCATATAGACATTAAATCTTCTTGAGACTTAACTTTCATAAATCCAGCATGACCAAAACCATTTGGGAAAGCATTATTTATCAAATTAAATACAAAAATAATTTTTCTTATTAACGAATCTTCTATCCCTTCATCTTGTAATTTTTTTTCAAGAGTGAGTTGATCCGGTTCAAAATTTATAACCCAAAACCGTCTCAAAAGAGCATCATCAAGCTCAGTAATGGAACGGTCATAGGGATTAGCTGTAGCTAATATAATTATATTTTCAGGTATAAAAACTTCTTTGCCAGAGAATGGCAAGGTGAAAATTTTATTCCTATAATCTCTTTCTATATACGTTAAAGCCTCACCAAATATTCTTTGGACATCACCTCGATTTAATTCATCTATAACGATGACATGAGGTTTATCATCACTCAACTTAGCCTTCTCACAAAACTCTAAAAAAAGTCTTGGTGCCAGTTCATAGGTAATATTCTGATTCACTTCAGAATATTTTGGTCTAAACCCTTCAACGAAGTCGTCATAACTTATAGCTGGGTGAAATTGAAGATATATTACATTTTCCTCACTGGCGATTTTATTGGCTATTTTTCGAGCATAGTGAGTTTTGCCAGTACCAGGGGGCCCTACAAATAAAAAATTCAAACTCTCCTGATTACGGATGGATGCCATAATTTCAGAGTATATACTGTCATCATCACCTATCTCAGGTTCTACTATTTCATCTTCAGCGATAGAATCACTTACTAAAGTCTCTTTGAATTTCGGAGCTAAATTTTCTAATAATATATTCGATGATTGTTTTTCATTATCTAATTCAGGCCAAGGTATATCACCAAAAACTCTAAATCTTTCATGGAAAGCCGGAGGAAAATTATCTATACCAAGCTCTTGATTTAAAAGAAGATTGAATAACAACTCCCACGAATCTATATTGTCTGGGAATCCTTTAAATGCAAATAACCATATGAGGAAATATTCAAACCTGAAACTATCTGGGACTTCATTCTCAAACCTTGGTTGGAACTGATCCGTTAGTTTAACAAGAGATTTTTCTCCTTCAATTAACCCCTGCAATCTCATCTCTCTATATCCACGAGATGAAAAAAGATTACCCCACATCTTAGTATCTTGCCGAATAACAAAATCCCCACTATAGGGGCCAGTTTTCCAACCAACAACGTCTTTAAAACGGGGGCGAAGGAGATTATTACCTCTTTTAGTTGGCGGAATATCCAATAAATTACCATTAAAATACCTGTCCAAAAAGTGATCCGTACCTAACTTCTTAGACATATCAACAACTTCTGTTGTATTCACTTCATTAGAAGCAAATACGAAAGCAGGCAAAAGCCAATTTCCATTGAACTGTTGGAGATGCTCTATCGCCTCGATAATTGATGAAATTTTGAAGTATTTCATGGTAATCCCTTATTTTTTATTTCCAGGCTTTCTAAAATTGGCTTTATTACCAGTCCAAGAATTCCATAAAGGTGATGGCTGTGAGACTCTTTGAATAATTTTATTAAACTCAATCCTTTGATGACCATCTGCCTCAAGGGATGTGTCAATAAAATCAATGTAGTCGGGACTCATATCGATACCAACAACATTGCGATCATTAGCTAAAGAAGTAAAAATGGTAGTACCACTACCTACGAATGGATCTAGCACATGCCCACCCACAGGACTACCGATCTCAATACATCTTCTTACTAATTCAGAGGGAAATGAGGCGTTGTGATTAGCTCGACGACTTCTTTCGATAGGGATATTCCATACATCTTCTTCAACAAGCATAGAACGATCGAAGCTATAAAAACGGCTTTTGGAAAACATGAAAACGAACTCATATTGTCTGTAAGGACGATCTCTTGCCGTAGGCTCGACAAATGCATTACAACGGTTCCAAATGATAGAACTTCGCAAAGTCCATCCACGGTTCTGCATAGCAAACGCAACTTTCCACGGGATACCGATTAAACTTTTTTTAGGTATATCCCAACCACTTTGGTCTACAGGTCTAACCTTCTGCCGTAAAAAATCTCTGGAGGCACACTTAGGATCGCGACCATGCGGCTGCCCATTGCCAGAATAATATGTATCACCAATATTAAGGAAAAATACGCCTTCTGGATGTAAAGTTCGCTTTACTTCATCGAATACCGTCATCAATTGTTCAATGTAAGCTTCAACGGATGCTTCGTGCCCTAATTGTCCTTCATAACCATAATCTCTTACCCAGAAATAAGGTGGAGAAGTAACGGCAACGTTGAATACGTTGTCTGGAAGTTTTTTCAGGCAAGAAGCGGAGTCGCCCTTTAGCAAGCCCGCCATGTGCATAGCGCCAGACTTAAAGCACATTTTATCTTCAGTCTGCTTATTGACAGCTTGGAAACTTGTGGCAAGATCCAGTTCTAAGTTTTTCTTCATGATATTCCTAAATTATATCTTCTAAAGATGCACCCTTTATAATACCACAAAAACAACCGAATTGGAACTTGTTATTTTATAACAGTTTCTTTGCTAATGCGTATTGAACTGGCTCAGGAGTCGATAAAACCATCTCTATTTTGTCTACTTGTTGTAAAGTAGTATCTACAACGTAAATATATCTCTTTTGCAATCCAAAAGAGTTCCAAGGAGCATTAGGGCTATTATTTAAAGAAGGTATTGGCTCTAATACAAAAAACATGTCGGATTTTCGGCTAGGACCATTTTTAGTAGTTTTGTAAGATTGAAATAGTGAACAACATACAAGTAGCACATAAGATATGTAGTCAAATTGCATTCCCTTATACGACCAAATATCTAATTGGTTAGCATTCTTTAAACAATTTTGCATATCATACCAATTAAAATTGAGTTGGGGAAATTCTTTTCTAATCTTAAAATAAATATTCCATAAGTTTTCTTTAGTCCAGTTCTTTGCGGCAACCCTCAAGGATGGATCTTTTGGAATATTTATCAAATTTGAGAATGGAATATTATTTTTATTTATCGATGGACAACTAGAACCAGGCTTATGGGCAAAATGCGCCCTTTTCTGAGCAGCTTTAGATTTCGTAGTTAAACGCTGATCGCAAATAATACAACATGGTATACTAAGATTGTGATCAAGCAGCCAAACCTCTATAGGAATCAGATTTTTTTGACTATCTCCTGATTTGTATGCTTTATTTGTCATAGTCCCTCCTTTGTAAGTTAAAAGAGTATGGACTATTGTTCAGGATATTTCAATACGTTCAAATAAGTAGTAGAGAATTTGATATATACAATTGAAAAGCACCACGGTTATTGTATTTTTCCCATATTAATGAAATGACTTTCATTGATGCATCATATTCAAGACCCAATATATACTGATGGAAGCTTTCCTCTCCATACGTAACTATAAACTCAGATATTTTATCAACATTCTTTTCAAAATAATCATCTAAGTTATCAATATTAAATTTCATATCATATATAGCTGATATAACTTGCCACTTTAATTGCTCTTTTTCTATCATAAGGATCATCTCATATTAAATTTAATCATTTAATACTTGTAATATCTATTTATGTCAAGTCTCCCACAGTTTAATCCATAAGCAAGGGCTAACTCATCGAAGCTACGCTTCTTTGAGTTCCCTTGTTTTTCGCCCTACGGTTGAAAAAGAAGATCCGGGTCAAATTCAAAATATTGACATATCACATTTTTGAAATATAAATGTACAGAGTGCCGCAACGGAATTGCTCACAATAAAAGTAATACAAAACCTAATATACGAAAAGGAGCTTCTATGAAAGAAACTATAGCATTACCATTCTGTAAGAAGAACAACAAAGTCCCAGCAAAATCATTGCGAATCCATTGTGTCAGCGCCCGATTCAACCATGAAGAACTACAGCTTCTCAACACGAAACGTGGTGATAAAAGCAAGGGTGAATGGCTCAGATTAGCTTCTCTTGATAAGCTTCCCGTAATGGTTCCACCAATAAATATAGAAGCCTGGAAATCATTAGCCGAAATATCTCAGAAGCTGAATAACCTAATATGCCATCTTGATACTAAAAGTAGCGGAGGTGAGCTTACCAAAACAGAAATCTTCGCTATAAAGCGTCAGATATCAGAGCTTCGCTCATGCCTCACAGCTTCTGATTTGCCAGGTGGTAAATAGTTTTCATGAAGGGAATGCAAAAAATCAAAAGAGGAAAAACCTTTAATGGGCTAATTTCTTATTTATTAAAACCTGCTTCGCACCACAAATCAGATCCGAGTGTGGTTGGTGGCAATGTGATAGAAAGCTTCGCAGAATCACTAAGTGCAGAGTTCAACGCTACGAAGCTCCTGCGCTCCGATGTCAGTAAACCTGTATGGCACAATTCTCTGCGTCTGCCTGCTTGTGAGAGTCTACCAATACAACGATGGAAGCTGTTAGCCGACGACTATATGAAGCGTATGGGCTTCTCTGAAACGCATCTACGAGCTTATGTCCTGCATGATGATAAAGATGGCCAACATATCCATATAGTTGCAAGTCGCATAGATGCAACATCTGGGAAGCTATACCTTGGTAAAAATGAGAACCTTATCAGCACCAGTATCATACAGCAGCTTGAACTCGACTATTCACTGACCAGAACAAAAGGGCCTGAGGCTAAAGCATGTCCATCTTCCGCTAAATCGAAACGTAAAAAATCACGTAATGAGACCATGCTGGAAGACAGAACAGGCGAGAAATGCCCAAAGACGATCATACAAGAAGCTATAGATACGCTCATTACTAACCAGATTTACGAAGAGGATTTTGTGCAGCAGCTTGCAGCTCAGAAGATAAAAGCAATCCCCCACAGGGCTTCAACCGGGAAAATGAACGGTTTCTCGTTTGAATACGCCAACATTTCATTCAAGGCTTCGCAGCTTGGAAAAAAGTATTCATGGAAAAACTTAGAGCCGTTCATCATCATTGATCCCCTTGCCGTAGATGACAGAAAAGCTTCCATTGCCTTCAATGCAACCAACCCAGAAGAAATTATCAGGATAGTGAAAGCTGATTCCGTAAGTTTTTTTGGTGGTATAGATGCAGAAAACACCCTGCTTCCTTTATCTGTCTTGCCTGTAGTAGATGATATCTACCAAGAGAAAGTTAAAACCACAGGTAAAAGCTATGTGGACGTAGCGATGCGATGGATAGAAACCATTCCTTTTATAGACACAATAGTCATCACCCTCAAAAAACTACGTAATCCATTGTTAAGGGCGTTTAAACAGCCTCCGAAGATTTTTTCTGCTTCACTACTTCATATAGAGCTGCCATGCCTTCCATCTGTTGAAAAATCCGTGAAAACGAACATTTTTAGACTGAAAATTTAGCATAAATCAACTTAAAAACCCCTATGCTGCTGATTTCATGACAAAATAATTGATCGTTAAAATCGATCGATAAATCTATCATGATAGTCATAGGCTATCAAAATGCAAAATATCGATCGGTACAAATGATTTGATAACTTTACAGCTTTGTACAAAATGTACGTTGAAGGAACTATCAGCTAATAGACTGATTTTACTAGCCTATTTTTATTATCGTTCTATCATACAGGAAAAACCGTATGAAATTCTTCATGATGAAGCGTGTAATGCTGGCGATTGCACTCCCTGTTATTGTTGCTTTTTTTGGGGGCGCTAAGGTCATGTCAGTTTATTGGGTTCCCCTGTTTTTTATCAGTGCGATGCTATGTGCAACAGCTTATGGCAAATATGTCGTCAGGAAAAACAATGATGCTACATTCAATTATCTGAATGAAAATAACGATGGGATCTATATTCATAAATTCAATGACAGCGAGATTAGGTTAGACAAAAATAAACAAGAAGTATTTCTTAAAAATAGCGCAGGAGCAAAAACCTATTCTTTTAATGATATCAAAGAATGGCGCTACAACATTACATACGGTGGTGAAGTTGCAGGTGCTGGTTTAAGTAGTATCAGAGAGAACGGTAAAACATTAGGTCAAAACATCGCTGATACAGGCCTCTTTATCCGTGTAAAAGACGCGCGTAAACCAGAATGGCATATCCGGTTCTATCCTCGTAATGATGCTTTCAATTCGAGTAATGGGTTAAATGATTTGAAGACGCAGCTCAACCAATGGATGGAGATCTTTGATCAGAATTTAAATGCTGCATAGAACACTTTTAATAAATGACTAAGCCTGTAAGCTGAATACAGGCTTTTCTCATTTTATAGTAATTAAATTTGACAACAGAAAAATGGTACGTCATAAGTTGAATAATATGGCTACCAGTGCTAGCTGGTAGCCATATACCAGCAACCCCTTAGTAAACCGGTTGGCTATACAAAAGGATGCTGATAAAAATCGCTATCCTTAGCAGGTTTGTGAGATTATTATTCATAATCCACCTCCTTCTTTATAATTGTTATTTTAAGGACCTGTGGTCCAAGTGTATAGTAGCAGCAAAAGCACCCTCATGGGTGCTTTTTTTGTTCATCTTAGGGTATGTAATTGAGAAGTGTGAAGAAATCCTGCTTTGCAGAGAACTTCTTGTTCATCTATCGATGATAGTCAAGCCACGTTTTTCGGTGGGGGATATACGACATAGCTTTCAGGTTGAAAATTCAAAAGTTAAAGATACTATTTATGCCCATGACTTTTATTATACTCAATGTCCCTTTTCCTCAAACTCATAGCCAACAGAGATCTATCATATTTTCTTTTTTCTGTGATAAAAACAGTTTCTGAATTAATTTTGTTCTTCATGATGAAGTGAATGAGTAATCCACACATTCTTCTTATTTTATCCGCATCGATTACTCTTTTTTCAACATTATTAATAAAGCAGTAATAAGAGGTAAGCATAAAAGATAAAACAACATCTCTATTAGCCAATTCTATATTATCAATGTCATTTTTAAACTTGATATAGAAACCTACACAGAAAAGGTAAGATTTGTCTATTATGTCTGATTCTGACAGTCCAGACTCTTCGAGCTTTTTAATGAAGCGTTCAAAGAGTATTAGAAAACGCTCCATGCTATTTAATTTCTCCATAATATGCATCCTTGCAATTTATTTGTGGTCATCCTGACAATTAAAGAAATATCATAATTATTAATCATGTCAATAGTTAAAACCTATCAGATTATATTTAAATATCTTTTACAGGTAAGGGTCTATTAAGCTCTTCAACCGTTATTTGCTTCAAATGAGAATTATAAAGCCATATCTTGAACTGCTCTAAATATCTGTTATTTAATGCTATCAAAGCTTCGTTTTCAGTTTCGAGTCTTTTTATTCTCTGACAAGCGATTTCTAAATTAGCAGGCTTAATAGAGCATTTTTCTTTAATACCAAACTTGAGAGTCTTCTTTTTTGAATTAAAACAATCCGAAATCTTGACATGACTACTTAAAGATTGTCTTGAAGGTCTCTTACCAATGATCTTTACTAACTTGTCGCATAAAGCATCCCAGGTTAGCTTCTCATCTTTATTCCAGTTATTTATAACATTTGTTATGTTTTTTTCATCATAACCAGTAATATGTTTAGCCATTTATTCTCCTTTTATAATTTTAGTTTGAAACTCATACCATTTTTCAGCATTGACATTCCCATCATTTTTATCATGATATGTTTTTTCAATAATTTTATTATGAATTACCAATAGTCGGTCATCATCCTTTCCAGAGTCTTGTATTGGATAATAACCACATAGGTCAAAAGCATATGAGTGCTTGCAGTAACCATGCTTAGTAACGAGCACAGCTCCATCATTCAAAGAATCGAAATCAGTTATGTCCATTATAGCTATTTCTTTTTTCCTATGGCTGTTACTTGCCTCGATTGTCTTTTTTTCTCTTATGAGCTTAGTCATTTGTAAGTGCGATCGGTGATCATAAGAAACATTTTGAGAAATAAGCTTACGCCCGGACCATCGAGCGATGCTAAACTCATCCATGCCATTAATTTGAGAAAAAGTATTCAACAGATGCCTTAATTGATGAGTTTTAATAGAATAGGGAATACCATCCTCATTGACATAGCCGTGTCTTTTGAACAGGTTTGTTGTGCCTTTAATACTTGCAATAGCATTAATATCCATTCTCAAAAACCCAGGCGTGGGTCTGAAAAAAGATGTAAAATCTTTTCTTGTCTTCTGACACAGTTGCCTGTCAAATAAAAGACATAAAGCATTTGAATATTTAATTCTTTTTTCCTCATCATACCAAGGAAAATTCTGAGGCTTTGTGGTAACGAGTGCATATTTGGATGACTCAGTGCCTTGGCCTTCCATTTTTCTTGAGGCAGACCTTGCATGGTTGGACAGTTTTTTTAATCGGGCTATCGCCTTTTGAGCTATAGGGATCATTACTGTAGGAATCCATTTGATATCCCCAGCATAACCCTTTGCTGAAAAAAATCTTAAACCATATCGTTCAATGCCTTTGTCATCTTTTTCAGTAATCTCACAATCCGCTGGAAGACTTAAAATTTCTGAAATTCTTCCTGGAGCACACATGAGTAGTGCAAGAACAGAAGTAGTGAAAATGTCCCTTGTAGACAATTGGCTTTCATCTTTTGAGAAAATCTCAGCAATAGCTATTACGGATTTTATGTCTGGTAGTTTTGAGTGTCCTTCGAGTGAAGGTTCATAACCTTTCCAGCTCTGAGTTATTTTATGTCTTAACGGATTTACCCAGAAAAAGTATGATGAGGTCGTCATTCTGTTTCCTGTTAAGAATGAACATAGTTTCTCAAGTTCTTTACCAATTCCAACTGCTTGTATTTTTGAATATTTGGCAGATGCTAACCTTGCACATTCATCAAATATGATATTATTGCACTTAATAATATTAGCTTCTCCGTATAATTTCAATAAAACAAACTCAATGATTTTCAACATTGACAAAGTATTATGGTTTGACTTTGACCTGTTAAACGAGTGAATATGAAACATATAAGCTTTAGCGAAATCAATGAAACTACCATCTAATCTATCTTTGCTATTTCGATTATTGTTCATGTCAAATTTATTGAATCTATAATATCTCTTCCATACATTGCTTTTCCATGAAATCGCTAACTTCGAGTTGAAAATATTACTCTTACAAAATTCAATAAACTCATCAACATTTGAACTAGGATTATTAGCATTGGCTGGCTCGAATAGTATGATATTGGTCATTGGGAACTCCAGGCTCTAAAGTTTTTACAAGTGAAACATTCAATTTGGTCATTTTTATCATTAAAAAATCCGAACGAATTTAAAATATATTCAGTAAAGAGCTTCTTGTTTTTTGACTGTTCTTCTCCAAGAAATATCTTTGATAGCGGTTCAAAAAAAGGATTAAGCATCTTGTCTATATCATGAACATTGTCTGGACAATTTTTTACGTATATCCCTGATGAGTTTATAGATTTATGGTCTAATGCTTTAGCTATTACTTCAACTGATGCACCTTCCTTTGCTAAACGAGTTCCCAGGGTATACCTAAATCGTCTTGCATTAATCCGTATAGGGCCGTTATTACTTGATGACCCCATGTTGAATTTAGTAGTCAAATTATTTAGTTTGTTTGAGATAGAAGAATTCTTCATATGTAAAAAATCAGTTGTCATGATGGTATCTAAACTTTGTCCAGTATCAATTAATACATATTGTTTAATGTCCATGAGTATAGGTAATTCATTTTTTAAATGACTAATATTCCTCTTGACCCTATCTTCGATATGTTTCTGGTTCAGATCAATCAAGGTTATAAGTTCCTCATACAGGCTATCGTCGATTCTCATTATGCTGAACTCACTTCTGAAGTTCTTCCTTTGTTTTACTTTCGGTATATTTAGAAAACAACCCTCTTCCGTTCTGATGAGATCTTTCGCTTTCAACGAAGTTAGCTGTGATGGCCTCCTTCCCGTTGTTGCTAATAGAATAACGTAGCAATACATAAACAGAGGGATTTTATCTTCTTTCAACAATTTTCTGATACTTTCAAGTATGATTTTCAGCTCTTCTTCCGTTAGTGGTCCACTATTCGGATCTCTTCGTTTAACGGCTTCCCCTGTTAAATTAGGTTTAATGGTTATTTTTTCCAGCATTCTCAGAGCTGAGTTATCTACTCCTTCATAACCGAGTTTTTTCCATTTATTAAGAAAGTTCTTTATTGAATTTAGCTTATAGTTTTTCTCAGGGCCTAAGCTAACATTAAATTGATAAACCGCTTTGGAATTAATCATTTCAAGATCCATTAATCTTAGCCATTGGCTAAAGATGTGATTTATATTCTTTATGTAGCCTGCACTATATTCAGACGAAAAATATGCCAAGGTATTAAGATAACCAACACGCATCGACTCTGGCATTTTATCGGCAACCTTATGTGGGCAAACACAATTATTTATATCTAATTGCCATTTATTATCTGAAATCCTGAACCTATACCCCTTCATCATTGCAAAAACTACATTCTCTTTTTTTAAAGTGCTTGTTTTCATTTCATTCCCCTTTAGTTATTTTCCTCAAAGAGTCATAAACTCTTCCAATAACTTCCTTTTCTTTCATTGATATGTGTTTGAAGTTATAATTTTCAGACATCTTTGAATCTTTTGACCACCCCATGAGATAGCACCTCAAGCCTGATTTTCGGCTGATATCTAAATTCGAATCATCAATTTCACTTGAATAGAAATAGTTCCAGGAGTGTCTCAATTTATGACCTGATAAATTCTTTAATTCCGGGCTTGATTTTTTAATAGTCGAAATTATCTTTTCATATGCTGAAACAGATAAAGGTTCTCCAACTGTTTTACATGAACTGTGTGTAACAAACAGGAAGTCATGCTTCTTCTTTTTGGTGTATTTATTTCTATAGTTATTTATGTAATCCAAAATCTCCAATGCTAACTCGTCCGACAATGGAATTTCCCTTTCACCAGTTTTGACTAAAGGTTGATTCAGCCTTCGATCTTCAATGCAATCATGTCTTCTGAAAATACTTAGTGTGTAATCCCTAGGATTTAAATCATTAACTTTTAGATTTAATAGCTCTCCTGCTCTTAAACCACAATTCAATAGTAAGGTAAAAATGAGTCTGTTTCTCATTTGAACATCCTTCTGAAAAGGATTTTGGCTTCCTTCAATTTCTAATAACTCAAACAGTTTTTTTATCTCTTCTTTGCTCAGTGATTTATCTTTTCTGTCATTCATGCTAAGAGATTTATTTAGCGGGAGATGTGCTCTAATACTTTCTATGAAACTCTCGACTTCATATCTAGCATGAATTCCCTTAATAGAATGAAGTAAACCGCACAGCCAATTAAGATAGCTCGAAAAAACATGAATTCTATAACCGAAAGTTCTTCTTGCAATCTGATACCCTTTTATTAATCTTACATTTGTAATCTTTTGCTTATCAAATCTCTGCCTTGCATAACGGATCAGGTCATCCACTTCTGCTACACTTAGGAACTCCTTAATTTCAATCCTATCAATTATATTTATTTTCCTGCTTTTGAGGAAATTGCTTAGTATTAGTAAGTTTGTTGCAACTATCTCCATCGTTGATGCGGTCGCACTTCTATTCCTGACATTGGTTGTAAGATAGAGATTTTGATAATAAACAGGCAACTGTGTTTCTTTATCGAGAACCAAACATCCTCGTTCGCCATTGCTCATCACAAATTTTTTTATTTGATATGACATTATAATAACCCTCCAAAAACTTTACATTTAGTAATCACTACGGCTTATCTTTATTTTATCAATTTAAATTTTGCAAATTTTTTTGTTATATATGGCTTTATTTATAATGAATTTAAATATTTAAAAAAATTTCTTTCACGTGAAAGAAACAGGTACGGCTAGTAGATAGTATCCATACCCAATATTAAGAAACCACCTTTAAATACCTATGACACAAGCCTCGCCTAAAAAAACGTAAAGAATTACGTTAAATATAGTTTTTTTTAAGATTTAAACTTTACAAGTCTGAGAATTAATCCTCATAAATAAGAAGGCTGTAATTTTATTTCAGGCAACATGCTTTCTTGAATTTTCGATAGTTAATTGAATCCATTCGTCTACTTCACTTTCAATGAAAGCAACTGCACGAGATCCAATTTTGACTGGTGATGGGAAACATCCTTTGCTGATTAGATGATAGATCCAGGCTTTACCATAGCCGGTTCGATTTAGAACCTCTGGTAAACGAATAAGGCGTGTATTGTGCTGATTCATAGTCGTTTCCTCTTCTTTCGTTTTGATGGAAACGACTATACGAATGAATATGGAAAAAAAGCAGTGAGGTTCAGAACATCAGGGCTATGGAAGCTAGGTTCAGTCAGAATCAGAGATTTTCATCACCTCTGAAACTCTGATCTTTTTCAAATGGCTGTTCTTGTTGATAAACAGATGAAACTGTCGGATGAACGGTATACTCGCAGCTTTCAAAGCAAGTGGTCTGTCCGTGTCCCTGATTTGGTGGTTCATCCGGGTATCACTTTCGTCATCATCATCGGTATACAGCAGACGCGAGAGGCGGTTTTCTGATATACGTACCTTATGCAGGTTTGACCATACTAGGATATCAATTAGTGGTATCAGTCTGTAGTTGATGATTTTCTTAATCGTTCCATAACCGAAGCGGATCGAGTCAGTAGTGTCAGCCTCGATACCTCTGACCTTACGCCACTGAGGTAGTGCGGCTTTCAGGGATTCAGCTATTTCCTCGTCAGTTCCATTCGCCAAGTCGATTTCGACCATGACAGTATCTCTGAACAGGCGAGGTAGGGACTCTGATACAGGGCTTTCGAGGAATTCACGGTTAACCGAGTACTCATCACCGCCATCCCAAAAGAAAAGTGAATTTCGCAGCCCCACAATACTGAGTTGCGCCAATCTTTCAGTTGTTGTCAGAAAGAAGTGTGGTGGCTGGTAAAGGGTATCCTCTCTTGTGAGATAGCCGAGATGCTTTTCTGTGATGAGAAAGGGGTTGCCACTGAAGATCCTGTCGATGTAGAGTCTTACGGCTTCTGCTTCAAATTCTTCATGATATGGTTTGAAGAACAATGTCCTTGCAAGCAGTTCATGATAAAGCTGTATGAGAGTCAGATCTTCAAATCTGCGATAAGTATCGATATCTAACCACTTCTTGATTTCCTTGGTATGCGCGGCTGACCAATTTTGCATATATCACCTAATTTATGTTTTTGGTAGCTAGAAAAAACTATACTATAACCTCATGGTAGATAACTGTATAACTAATTATCAATGCACCCCTTGCTTAATTAGTAAAATAAAAGGAGTTTAAAATGAAAAAATATATTTATATTGACACTAATATTATAAGTGATTTCAAATCCTTCACACCTGACAAATGGCAATCATTCAATAAAGTACAGAAGAAATATCACTTCCCTTTTTCACACGCTCATTTATTCGACCTAAAAAATAGCCCAGAAAAATACTTAGTTGAAGACTTGGATCTACTTGAACGCATATCTGATAGGTATGGAATAAATGAAATAGACGAAAACGGTAAATTTGTAATTAAAAAACTAAACTCAAAACTATATCCATTTTTTAATTCTGTTATAGAAACTGAAATAAAAGATGAAGAATTAGCTAAAAAGAACAGGATTTTTTTCTTACCTGGTTATGATAAGCATAAAATCGAATTATCGAAAATGCACAAGGATTCATTCCTAACCCAAATGATTGATAAAAATAACGGGATTTTAGATGGAAACTTTCCCAACTTACTAATGACTTATTTAACTGAAAATATGGATTCTCCAAATATTTATAAAAGCTTAAGAAAACAAGTCCAAGACTTGATTTCTCATGCAAAAAAATACAATACATTTAAAAATCTTCCGAAAGAATTCGTCGGATTTCTTGAGATATTTTCAGGTTCAATTAAAGAAGACCAGATTTTTGAAAAGTTAGTTGACTATAGAAAATGGGCATTGAAATTTACAGGTAAAGATTTCAGTAAACTTTCACAACCAGAACAGATAGTTGATATATATATGTCTTTAGATATAGTGAAGGGTTTTAGTGAAGATATATCTAAAAAAAACCGTTGGGTAAATATGTATAGAGATGCACAACATTGCGGCAATGCAAGTCAATCAAAATATTATATTACCAAAGAGCAAAATAATAAAAATAAATTTAACTTCATAATGAGAGAGTTTAATTTAAAATGCAGAGAAATTACTCTTGAAAATCTCTTGAACCGAATCTCGTAGAGATTTTACATAAACTCTCAAAACTTGAGCGGGGGTTACAACGGGGGTTGAACACATAAAACCCGTATAATTATAGTTTTAATTTATTGAAAAACATCAATTTTAATAATCCAATCAATATTCAGATCCGAACATCGAGTGATCCTGCCCCGCACGCCATCAAGCCCGCGCCAAGCGGGCTTTTTTATGGCTGCAGCTCAGCGATAAGCGGCCACCTGTTCTTCGCCCATCAGCCCCATTTTCTGCAGCTGCACCGCAATGCTCCAGGTTGAGCGTTCAAACTCATCGCTCAGCGCTTCCAGCGTCGCCCCGGCCGCATGGCTCTCGCGCAACCTCAGCTTTTCCTCTTCCGGCCAAGGGAAGTAGGCATTGGCCGGCCGCCCCTCGGCCAGATTCTTCTGCCGCTTCTCCTCCGGCGTCAGCCGGGCTTTTTTCTGCAGTTCGGCTTCACCGTCGAACTCGTTGGCCAACGCGAACAGCAGGCGGATAGCCTCCGGCGCGCAGGCCGCCGAAGCCGGTCTCAACAGCTCACCGGTGTCGGGATTAACCCCGTTGGCCAGCGCCCTGAGCAACGTGCCGGTATTCATTGTTCGCCGCCTTATCCGAGAAGATGCGCCGGTCGTGGCGCCTTGTTCAGGCATTTTTCTTTGCCTCCCTCGAGAAAACCACGCTTTACGCCATGAAAAAGCACCAGTTGCGAGCCAGATTCCAGGCGTTTGCACGCGAGTGACAGTGATTGCATCAGGTTGCGAGCCGGCAGGCCCCTGGGGAACCGGCTCACCGGGAAGCTTATGAAAAACTGCCGGACAGCACGTGTGGATGACATTTGGCAAGATATCCCGCATGCCATAAGTATTTTGTTCTAATTATCACGCAAGGTAATGAAAGGACGTCGATGCTGTGGCTAAATGTGTTTTTTCTCTGCCCGTGAACCGTACGGACCGTTTATGCCACAAATTCTGCAATTTATTATGGCTCTGGTGGTGATCATCGCCCTGGCGCTGCTGGTCAGCAATAATCGCAAGAAAATCCGCCTGCGCTATATCATCCAGCTGCTGGTGATCGAAGGCGCGCTGGCCTATTTCTTCCTGCACTCCGCCAGCGGGCTCAGCGTGATCAAACACGTCGCCGGCTTCTTCGACACCCTGCTCGCCTACGCCGCCCAAGGATCGGAGTTCGTGTTCGGCGGCATGAGCAAGGATGGCCTGGCGTTCATCTTCCTCGGCGTTTTGTGCCCTATCATCTTTATTTCCGCCCTGATCGGCATTTTGCAGCATTTCCGCATCCTGCCGCTGATCATCCGCCTGGTCGGCACCCTGCTATCCAAGGTCAACGGCATGGGCAAGCTGGAGTCGTTCAACGCCGTCAGCACGCTGGTGCTGGGGCAGTCGGAGAACTTCATCGCCTATAAAGGCATCATCGGCGATATCTCGCCGCGCCGCATGTACACCATGGCCGCGACCGCCATGTCGACGGTATCGCTCTCCATCGTCGGCGCCTACATGTCGATGATCGACGCGCAGTACGTGGTGGCGGCATTGATCCTTAATATGTTCAGCACCTTCATCATTCTGTCGATCATCAACCCGTATCAGGTCGAAGACGAGCCGGAGCTGAAGCTGAACAAACTGCATGAAGATCAGAGCTTCTTCGAAATGTTGGGCGAGTACATTCTGGCCGGCTTCAAGATTGCGATGATCATCGCGGCGATGCTGATCGGCTTTATCGCGCTGATCTCCGCCGTCAATGCGCTGTTCTCCGCGGTGCTCGGCATCAGCTTCCAGCAGATCCTCGGCTATGTGTTCTATCCGCTGGCCTGGCTGATCGGCATCCCGGCGGAGGAGGCCCTGAAGGCGGGCAGCATCATGGCGACCAAGCTGGTGGCCAACGAATTCGTGGCGATGATTGAGCTGAAGAAAATCGCGGCGGAGCTGTCGCCGCGCGGGCTGGGTATTCTGTCGGTGTTCCTGGTGTCGTTCGCCAACTTCGCCTCCATCGGCATCGTCGCCGGCGCCATCAAGGGGCTGAACGAGCAGCAAGGCAACGTAGTTTCCCGTTTTGGCCTGAAGCTGGTTTATGGCTCGACGCTGGTGAGCCTGCTGTCAGCGGCCATCGCCGGCCTGGTGCTGTAATCCCCACTCCCGGCCGCATGGCCGGGAGTTCGCTTTAAAACGCCACGCACACCGGCGCATCCACCCGCATCACCGAATCCTGCGCAAACTGCTGCTTATAGCCGCTGCGCAGCGCCTCGATATTCGCCTCGCTCTCTTTGCCCGGCGCATGGATCAACAGCAGCGCCTTGCTGTTCTCGCGCGCCAGCTTGCCGTCGTGGCCCAGCCACTGCCCTTTGGCATCAAAGACCGTCAACCCGTCTTTAAAACGCGGCGTCACCTGGCTGTCGACGAAGGTTTGCCACTCGGCGGCGGTGATCGCCGGCCCCGCCGGGCGATTCAGGCCGAAGTAGAGCGTTGTTTGCATCATCGGATCGCCGGTGTGGCAAGCCGGAGCGGGTGACACAGCCTGATGGCCTGGTGTCACGCAGCCGCTCAGCAGCAGGGCGGCCACCACGGCGCCGGCGGCCAGTTTCGGGGAGTTTTTCATCTGCAGTCTCGGTTTCTCGGTTGAAGGATTAGCTGCAAAAAGCATAGTCAGCGATGGAAACCAGCGCGAAATTTCTAATGCTTTCATCAACAGCCAGATGTTAAAAAAGGCTGGTTATCGGCAATAAAAACGGAGTTTGGATTAGCTAAATTAATCCGAAACACCATCGGTGAAAAAAACTCAGTGGCGCGCGCCATCGGCGGCGATTACCCTGCCGGCCATCATTCTGACGCAAGTACGCTGTGAATCCCTTATGTTACTGAGCATCCTTTATATCATCGGCATCACCGCCGAAGCCATGACCGGCGCGCTGGCGGCCGGCCGCCGCCAAATGGACATGTTCGGCGTGATCATCATCGCTTCGGTCACGGCGATCGGCGGCGGGTCGGTGCGCGATATGCTGCTCGGGCATTTTCCATTGGGCTGGGTCAAACACCCGGAATACATCGTCATCGTCGCGATAGCGGCGATCGTCACCACCTGGGTGGCCCCCCTGATGCGCCATCTGCGCCGCCTGTTCCTGGTGCTCGACGCCGTCGGCCTGATCGTCTTCTCCATCATCGGCGCGCAGGTGGCGCTGGACATGGGGCACAGCGCGATTATCGCCGCCATCGCCGCGGTGATCACCGGCGTCTTCGGCGGGGTGCTGCGCGATATGTTCTGCAACCGTATCCCGCTGGTTTTCCAGAAAGAGATCTACGCCGGCATCTCCTTCAGCGCCGCCTGGCTGTATATCGGCCTGCAGCACCTCAGCCTGCCGCACAATCTGGTGGTGATCCTCACGCTGGTCGCCGGCCTGAGCGCGCGCCTGATCGCCCTGCGCTTCCGCCTCGGCCTGCCGGTGTTCAACTACCAGCATCCGGATCACTGATCGTCCGGCAGCATGTACCGCGCCAGATAATCCACGAACACCCGGACTTTCGGCAACATGTGCCGGTTAGAGGGCCACACGGCAGAAAACGCGCCGCGCTCGGGCGTGCTGTCTTGCAGCACCGCCGTCAGCTGCCCGCTGCGCAGGGCCTGGCTCAAAGTGAAATCCGGCAGGTAGGCGATGCCCAATCCCTGCTGCGCCGCATGGATTAGCGCCTCAACGCTGCTGAAACTCATCGTCACCGGCAACCTTAACGACAACGCCTCATCGTCGGCGCTCAGCCGCCACGCCTGCAACTGCTGCCCGCCCGGGAAGCGATAACGCAAACAAGCATGCTCGAGCAGATCCGCCGGTTTCAACGGCGTTCCGCGCCGGCGGAAGTAGTCCGGCGCGCCGACCAAAACCTGGCGAAACGGTCCAAGACGCCGCGCCATCAGGCGGGAATCAGCCAGCTCTCCGCCTCGAACCGCCACATCAACGCCCTCGGCGATCAGATCCGCGATGCGATCGTTGAAGTCCACATCCAACTCAATCTCAGGATAACGCGCGGTAAAATCAGCCAACAGCGGCACCAGCATGCGGTAACCGATGGCGGGCATGCTGACGCGCAGCTTGCCGCGCGGCGCCTCTGAAATACGTGCCATCTCGGCTTCAGCGTTCTCGATGTCACTAACAATACGCCGGCAGCGTTCGTAAAATAGCGCCCCTTCCTCCGTCAAATTGATGCGCCGGGTGCTGCGGTTGAACAGCCTAACGCCCAACGACGCCTCCAGCCGCGCCACGCTTTTACCCACCGCCGAGGCCGATACCCCCAATCGCTCCCCAGCAGCGACAAAGCTGCACGATTCGGCAGCGCGAACAAACGCCAGCAGCCCGCTCAAACTTTCCATATGGCCCCCATTAGAGCGTTTTTGTCCTGAAAGTGTGGAATTCAGCCTTATTTTTAACCTATTCAGTCTTATTTATCATCCATACCCATCGAAACCACCGCATCAGGAATCGCCCATGAACGCTCATCCATCCCGGAATGCGCCCCCGCAGCGCTGGCTCATACTCTTTTCCGTGTGTCTCGCAGGCCTGATCATGCCGCTGAGCTTTACCGGCCCCGCAGTCGCGCTCACCGCAATCGCTAAAGATTTGGGCGGCGGACTGGTCGCGCTCAGTTGGGTCACCAACGCGTTTATGCTGACCTTCGGCTGCAGCCTGATGCTCGCCGGAGCGCTCGCCGATCGTTTTGGCCGCAAGCGCGTGTTTATCTGTGGATTGGCGGCGCTCGCGCTCAGCGCTCTGCTCATGAGCGCGGCGCAAGACATTATGTCCTTCGACGCGATACGCGCGCTGCAAGGCATCTCCGCCGCGGCCGCACTGGCCGGCGGAACCGCAAGCCTGGCCCAGGTATTTAACGGGCCGGAGAGAAGCAAGGCCTTCAGCCTGCTGGGCACCACGTTCGGCATCGGGCTGGCATTCGGTCCGCTGCTGGCCGGCGCGCTGCTGTTTATGCTGGCTTTTATCCTGATTGAACGCCGCACCACTCGGCCGATGCTCGATCTGTCGCTGTTTCGCTACCCGCGCTTTGTCGGCGTACAGCTGTTGGCGGCAGCGCCGGCCTATTCGTACGTGGTGTTGCTGGTGCTGCTTCCCCTCCGATTTATCGGCATCGAGGGTTACAGCACCGTGGAAACCGGCATGATGATGCTGACGTTGTCCGCACCAATGCTGGCGCTGCCGCTGCTGACCGGGGCATTCGCTCACCGCTTTTCCGCCGGCGCCGTTTCCAGCCTAGGCTTGTTGATTTGCGCCGCCGGGCTGGCATGGCTGGCGCACTATGCGCCGGGGCAATCGCTCGCGCGGCTACTGCTACCGATGCTGACCATCGGTTGCGGTATCAGCTTGCCCTGGGGATTGATGGACGGTTTAGCCGTCAGCGTCGTGCCGCGAGAGCGAGCGGGCATGGCGACCGGCATTTTCAGCACCGTTCGCGTCGCGGGGGAAGGCATTGCATTGGCGATCGTCGGTGCCCTGTTGGCCTTGTTGGTTGGGCGCCATCTCGCTCCCCCAACCGCAAACGCCGCCGGCGCGCACGCCCTGGCCATGGGGGATATGCCGCGGGCGACCGCCCTGCTCAATGCGGACGCCGCACGGCTGAAGCACGCCTACGAACTGGCTTTCCAGAATCTGCTGTACTTACTCGCCCTGACGACGCTGGCGTCCGCCGTCATTATCTTTCTCTTTCTCCGCCCCCCCGCACGGGAAACCCCTTCGTCCGCCCCACGCATTACCGACGCGCCGTAATCTGACATGGCCTCGCCGCCGAGGCCAAAACTGCAGAAATGTTGCCCTTCGACGCGCAAATTCGCTCATTCGCCGCTTTTTCCGCGCAAAGCGGCGGGCAAAATGCGAGCTAACGCTGCACCCGGCGCGTTAGCCGTGTATACTGTGCGGAGAAAATACACATCCGCTGTTATTGGCATATCAACCGTTATCAACGAACATCATCATGGCTCAAGGCACGCTTTATATTGTCTCTGCTCCCAGTGGCGCAGGTAAATCAAGTCTGATTCAGGCTTTGTTAAAGACGCAACCGCTGTACGACACGCAGGTTTCGGTTTCGCACACCACGCGCGACAGCCGCCCGGGTGAAAATCACGGCGAACACTATTTCTTCGTCTCGAAAGACGAATTCCGCCGGATGATCGAGCAGGACGCGTTTCTTGAGCACGCCGAAGTGTTCGGCAACTATTACGGCACCTCGCGCGCCGCCATCGAACAAGTGTTGGCGACCGGCGTAGACGTGTTTCTGGATATCGACTGGCAGGGCGCGCAGCAAATCCGCGCCAAAATGCCGCAGGCGCGCAGCATCTTCATTCTGCCGCCGTCGAAGGAAGAACTGGGCCGCCGCCTGCGCGGGCGCGGGCAGGATTCCGAAGAGGTGATCGCCAAGCGCATGGCTCAGGCCGTGGCGGAAATGACGCATTATGCGGAGTACGATTACCTGATTGTGAACGATGATTTCGATCTGGCGCTGTCCGATCTGAAGACCATCATTCGCGCCGAACGCCTGCGTTTGGGCCGCCAGTTGCTGCGGCATGACGCTTTAATCAGCAAACTATTGGCAGACTGAAGGCAGTTTCAGTATCATGCCCAGTCTTTTCGTCACCTGTGGAGTAGCACAAATATGGCACGCGTAACTGTTCAAGACGCTGTAGAGAAAATTGGTAACCGTTTTGACCTGGTGTTGGTCGCTGCTCGTCGGGCGCGTCAGATCCAGACCGGCGGCAAAGATGCACTGGTTCCGGAAGAGAACGACAAGTACACCGTTATCGCCCTGCGCGAAATCGAAGAAGGCCTGATCACCAGCCAGATCCTCGACGTGCGTGAGCGCCAGGAACAGCAAGAGCAGGAAGCCGCAGAGATTCAAGCGGTTACCGCGATTGCTGAAGGTCGTCGTTAATTAGACTGCGAGTCCGCCTTGTACCTGTTTGAAAGCCTGAATCTGCTGATTCAACGTTACCTGCCCGAGGAGCAGATTAAGCGCCTCAAACAGGCATACCTCGTCGCGCGCGACGCGCACGAGGGCCAGACACGCTCCAGCGGTGAGCCTTACATTACTCACCCGGTCGCCGTGGCCTGCATCCTGGCGGAAATGCGTCTCGATCACGAGACGCTGATGGCGGCATTGCTGCACGACGTCATCGAAGACACCCCAGCCACCTATCAAGATATGGAACAGCTGTTCGGCAAGAGCGTCGCCGAACTGGTTGAGGGCGTCTCCAAGCTCGACAAGCTGAAGTTCCAGGACAAGAAAGAAGCGCAGGCGGAAAACTTCCGCAAGATGATCATGGCGATGGTGCAGGATATCCGCGTCGTGCTGATCAAGCTGGCCGACCGTACGCACAACATGCGCACCCTCGGTTCGCTGCGCCCCGACAAACGCCGACGCATCGCGCGTGAAACCCTGGAAATCTACAGCCCGCTCGCCCACCGTCTGGGTATTCATCACCTGAAGACCGAGCTGGAAGAGCTGGGCTTCGAGGCGCTGTACCCGAACCGTTATCGCGTGATCAAGGAAGTGGTGAAAGCCGCGCGCGGCAACCGCAAAGAGATGATTCAAAAAATCCTCTCCGAGATCGAAGGGCGACTGACCGAAGCCGGCATCGCCTGCCGCGTCAGCGGGCGGGAAAAACACCTCTACTCCATCTACCTCAAGATGCACCTCAAAGAACAGCGTTTCCATTCCATCATGGATATCTACGCGTTCCGGGTGATCGTGAAAGAGGTCGATACCTGCTACCGCGTGCTCGGCCAGGTGCACAGCCTGTACAAACCACGCCCGGGGCGAGTGAAAGATTACATCGCCATTCCCAAGGCCAACGGCTATCAATCGCTGCATACCTCGCTGATCGGCCCGCACGGCGTGCCGGTCGAAGTGCAGATCCGCACCGAAGACATGGATCAGATGGCTGAGATGGGGGTGGCCGCGCACTGGGCTTACAAGGAAAGAGAACAGGGCGAAACCGGCACCACGGCGCAGATCCGCGCCCAGCGCTGGATGCAAAGCCTGCTGGAGCTGCAGCAAAGCGCCGGCAGTTCGTTTGAATTTATCGAGAGCGTCAAATCCGATCTGTTCCCGGATGAGATTTACGTTTTCACCCCGGAAGGCCGCATCGTCGAGCTGCCCGCCGGCGCCACGCCGGTCGATTTCGCCTATGCGGTGCATACCGATATCGGCCATGCCTGCGTCGGCGCGCGCGTCGATCGTCAGCCATACCCGCTGTCGCAGTCGCTGACCAGCGGCCAGACCGTCGAGATCATCACCGCACCGGGCGCACGGCCCAACGCCGCCTGGCTGAACTTCGTAGTCAGCTCGAAAGCGCGCGCCAAAATTCGCCAGATGCTGAAGAATCTCAAGCGCGACGACTCCGTCGGCCTCGGCCGCCGTCTGCTCAACCACGCGTTGGGCGGCAGCCGCAAGCTGGCCGAAATCCCGCAGGAAAACATTCAGCACGAGCTGGACCGCATGAAGCTGGCGACGCTGGACGATCTGCTGGCGGAAATCGGCCTCGGCAACGCCATGAGCGTGGTGGTGGCGAAGAACCTGCAGGGCGATCAGTCCAGCCTGGGCGCTTCCTCCGGCGTGCGTAACCTGGCCATCAAGGGCGCCGACGGGGTGTTGATCACCTTCGCCAAGTGCTGCCGTCCGATTCCGGGCGACCCGATTATCGCTCACGTCAGCCCGGGCAAAGGGCTGGTGATCCACCATGAATCCTGCCGCAATATTCGCGGCTATCAGAAAGAGCCTGAGAAGTTCATGGCGGTCGAGTGGGATAAAGAGACCGAGCAGGAGTTCATCGCCGAGATCAAGGTGGACATGTTCAACCACCAGGGCGCGCTGGCCAACCTGACGGCGGCGATCAACGCAGCCGAGTCCAATATTCAGAGCCTGAACACCGAAGAGAAAGACGGTCGGGTTTATAGCGCCTTTATCCGCTTGACCACCCGCGATCGCATCCATTTGGCAAACATTATGCGTAAAATCCGTATCATGCCGGATGTGATCAAAGTTAACCGCAACCGAAACTAGCGCTTATGAGTCCTGAACGCTATGCGCGGATTTGTGAAATGCTCGCGACCCGGCAGCCGGATTTGACGGTCTGCCTGGAGCAAGTGCACAAACCGCATAACGTCTCCGCCATTATCCGCACCGCCGACGCCGTCGGCGTGCATCAGGTCCACGCCGTGTGGCCCACCACCCGCATGCGCACCCTGGTTTCCTCCGCCGCCGGCAGCAACAGCTGGGTCAGCGTCAAAACCCATCGCTCCATCGGCAACGCGGTCGGTCACCTGAAAGCGCAAGGCATGCAAATTCTGGCCACCAATCTGTCTGCGCGCGCGGTCGATTTCCGCGAGGTGGATTACACCCGGCCCACCTGCGTGCTGCTCGGCCAGGAAAAAACCGGCATCACCGAAGAAGCGCTGGCGCTGGCCGATCAGGACATCGTCATTCCGATGATCGGCATGGTGCAATCGCTCAACGTCTCCGTGGCCTCAGCACTGATCCTGTATGAAGCGCAGCGCCAGCGGCAGAACGCCGGCCTGTATCGCCGCGACAACAGTATGCTGGATGAAGAAGAGCAGCAGCGTCTGCTGTTCGAAGGCGGCTACCCGGTGCTGGCCAACGTGGCCAAGCGCAAAGGGCTGCCACGCCCGCAGATTGACGAGCAGGGCCAGGTGATCGCCAGCGCCGAATGGTGGGCGGCCATGCAGGCGACGGTGCGCAAATGAAAGGCCGCCTGCTGGATGCTGTCCCACTCACCACGCTTTCCGGGGTTGGCGCCAGCCAGGCGGGCAAACTGGCCAAGCTTGGCCTCGAGACCATTCAGGATCTGCTGCTGCACCTGCCGCTGCGCTACGAAGACCGCACTCGCCTCTACCCGATCAACGATCTGCTGCCGGGCATCTACGCCACGGTAGAAGGGGAAGTGCTGCGCAGCGACATCAGCTTCGGCCGCCGCCGCATGCTGACCTGCCAGATCAGCGACGGTACCGGCATCCTCACCATGCGGTTCTTCAACTTCAACGCCGCGATGAAGAACAGCCTGGCCACCGGCCGCCGCGTGACCGCCTACGGCGAGATCAAACGCGGCAACCACGGCGCGGAGATCATCCATCCGGAATACCGCATTCAGGGCGAAGCCAGCGAAGTCGAGCTGCAGGAGTCGCTGACGCCGGTCTACCCCACCACCGAAGGGGTGCGGCAAGCCACGCTGCGCAAGCTGACCGATCAGGCGCTGGAGCTGCTGGATACCTGCGCCATCGCCGAACTGCTGCCGCCGGAGTTGAGCGGCGGCCTGATGAGCCTGCCGCAGGCGCTGCACACCCTGCATCGCCCGCCGCCGGACATCCAGCTGGCGGATCTGGAGCTGGGCAAACACCCGGCGCAAAAACGCCTGATCCTCGAAGAGCTGCTGGCGCATAACCTCAGCATGCTGGCGGTACGCGCCGGCGCCCAGAGTTACCAGGCGCAGCCGCTGCTGCCGGACGATCGGCTGAAAAACCGTTTTCTCGCCCAGTTGCCGTTCTCGCCGACCGGCGCGCAAACGCGCGTGGTGGCCGACATCGAAGCCGATATGCAAAAAGACTTCCCGATGATGCGACTGGTGCAGGGCGACGTCGGCTCCGGCAAAACGCTGGTGGCGGCGCTGGCGGCGCTGCGCGCTATCGCGCACGGCAAGCAGGTGGCGCTGATGGCGCCGACCGAGCTGCTGGCCGAGCAGCACGCCAACAATTTCCGCCAGTGGTTCGAACCGCTGGGGCTGGAGGTCGGCTGGCTGGCCGGCAAACAGAAAGGCAAGGCGCGCATCGCGCAGCAGGAGGCCATCGCCAGCGGCCAGGTTTCGATGGTGGTTGGCACCCACGCCATCTTCCAGGAGCAGGTGCAATTTAACGGCCTGGCGCTGGTGATCATCGATGAGCAGCACCGCTTCGGGGTGCATCAGCGGCTGGCGCTGTGGGAGAAAGGCGAAGAACAGGGCTTCCACGCCCATCAGCTGATCATGACCGCCACGCCGATCCCACGCACGCTGGCAATGACCGCCTATGCCGATCTCGATACCTCGGTCATCGACGAGCTACCGCCGGGCCGCACGCCGGTGACCACCGTCGCCATTCCCGATACCCGCCGCGCCGACATCATTCAACGGGTGAAGAGCGCCTGTCTGGAAGAGGGGCGGCAGGCTTACTGGGTGTGCACGCTGATCGAAGAGTCCGAACTGCTGGAAGCGCAGGCGGCGGAAGCCACCTGGGAAGAATTGAAAACCGCGCTGCCGGAGCTGAAGGTGGCGCTGGTGCACGGCCGCATGAAAGCGCAGGAAAAGCAGGCGGTGATGCAGGCGTTTAAACAGGGCGAGCTGCAGCTGTTGGTCGCCACTACGGTGATCGAAGTCGGCGTCGACGTGCCGAACGCCAGCCTGATGATCATCGAAAACCCGGAGCGGCTGGGCCTGGCGCAGCTGCACCAGCTGCGCGGCCGCGTAGGACGCGGCGCCGTGGCCTCACACTGCGTGCTGCTGTACAAAACGCCGCTGAGCAAGACTGCGCAAACGCGCCTGCAGGTGCTGCGCGACAGCAACGACGGCTTCGTCATCGCGCAGCGCGATCTGGAGATCCGCGGCCCGGGCGAGCTGCTGGGCACCCGCCAGACCGGTAGCGCCGAATTCAAGGTGGCGGACCTGCTGCGCGACCAGGCGATGATACCCGAAGTGCAGCGCGTCGCTCGCCATCTCCATCAGCACTATCCGGAGCACGCCCAGGCGCTGATCGAACGCTGGCTGCCGGAGAAGGCACGCTACTCCAACGCATAAAAAAGGGCGCCGCAGGCGCCCTTTTCATTATGACTCGCGATATCACCCCACCGCCGGGAACACCGGCAGCAGCAGATACAGCTTGATGACGATGGCGTTGGCGATATCGATAAAGAACGCCCCCACCATCGGCACCACCAAAAACGCCACGTGCGACGGGCCGAAGCGATCGGTGATCGCCTGCATGTTGGCGATCGCCGTCGGCGTGGCGCCCATGCCGAAGCCGCAGTGGCCGGCAGCCAGCACCGCCGCGTCGTAGTTTTTACCCATCACCCGGTAGGTAACGAAGATCGCGTACAGCGCCATGACCAGCGTCTGCACCGCCAGGATCGCCAGCATCGGCAGCGCCAGCGAGGCCAGCTCCCACAGGCGCAGGCTCATCAGTGCCATTGCCAGGAACAGCGACAGGCTGACGTTGCCCAGCACCGATACCGCCCGCTCGAACACGGTATAGAAACCGGTGAAGGCCAACGTGTTGCTGAGGATCACCCCGACGAACAGCACGCAAACGAAGTTCGGCAGTTCAAACACCGTGCCGCTCAGCAGGCCGGCAATCAGCTGCCCCAGGCTCAGACAGATGGCGATCATGGCGATGGTTTCGATCATCACCAGCGAAGTGATCAGGCGGCCGCTTTCCGGCTTCTCGAAGCCGCTCGGCTGCACGCTGTCTTCCGGGGTGCCTTCCGGCGTGGAAGAGTGCTTGACCAGATAGCGCGCCACCGGGCCGCCGATCAGGCCGCCCAGCACCAGCCCGAAGGTGGCGCAGGCCATGGCGACTTCCGTCGCGTTTTCAAAACCGTAGCGCTCGATGAACAGCTTGCTCCAGGCCGCCCCGGTACCATGCCCGCCCGACAGGGTGATCGACCCGGCGATCAGGCCCATCAGCGGATCCAGCCCCAGCATTTTCGCCATGCCGATACCGATGGCGTTCTGCACGATAAGCAACCCCAGCACCACGAACAGGAACACCACCAGCACCTTGCCGCCGGCGCGCAAACGCGCCAGGTTGGCGTTCAGGCCGATGGTGGCGAAGAAGGCCAGCATCAGCGGGTCCTTCAGCGACATGTCAAAACTGATTTCCCAGTTGACGAGCTTTTTCAGGGCTAAAAGCAGGAGGGCCACCAGCAAACCGCCGGCAACGGGAGCAGGAATGGTATATTTTCGCAGCAGAGGAATGGTTCTGACGCACTTGCCCCCGAGGAGCAAAACCAGCGTCGCCGCGACTAACGTGCCATAAGTATCAAGATGAAACATCCAGGTACTCCATGTAAGGGAAAAGATCCAAATAAAAATAATAAGTTATAGAAAACCACTTAGTTTTTAAACTTGATGAGTGCGGGATTAAAAGTAAAAAACGCTGAGATGACAAGAAAAAATGAATGAAAATGCGACATAAACGAGAAAGTCGGCAACATAATATTTACGCGCAACCGTTTGCTTTTGCGGGGCGGAGCATTAAAATGCCTGCTTTGCCGTATCTGGAAACGCCACACCATGAGCATGTCATCCTCCGAGCTTGATGCCGCGCGCCAAGCCGCCTCAGAACCCCGCGCCAGTGAACTGATTTATCGCCTGGAAGATCGCCCGCCGCTGCCGCAGACGCTGTTTGCCGCCGGCCAGCATCTGCTGGCGATGTTCGTCGCGGTGATCACTCCGGCCCTGCTGATCTGCCAGGCGCTGGGCCTGCCGGCACAGGATACCCAGCACATCATCAGCATGTCGCTGTTCGCCTCCGGTCTGGCTTCCATTCTGCAAATCAAAACCTGGGGGCCGGTGGGTTCCGGGCTGCTGTCGATTCAGGGCACCAGCTTCAACTTCGTTTCGCCGCTGATCATGGGCGGTCTGGCGCTGAAAAACGGCGGCGCCGACGTGCCGACCATGATGGCCGCGCTGTTCGGCACCTTGATGGTCGCTTCCTGCACCGAAATTTTGCTGTCGCGCGTGCTGCATCTGGCGCGCCGCATCATCACCCCGCTGGTTTCCGGCATCGTGGTGATGATCATCGGCCTGTCGCTGATTCAGGTCGGCCTGACCTCGATCGGCGGCGGCTACGCCGCGATGAACGATCACAGCTTCGGATCGCCGAAAAACCTGCTGCTGGCCGGCGCGGTGCTGGCGGTGATCATCCTGCTGAATCGCCAGCGCAACCCTTATCTGCGCGTGGCTTCGCTGGTGATCGCCATGGCGGTCGGCTATCTGTTGGCCTGGGCGATGGACATGCTGCCCGCCGACGCACCGGCGGCCCCCACGGCGGCGATCACCATCCCCACGCCGCTCTATTACGGCCTGGGCTTCGACTGGAACCTGCTGCTGCCGCTGATGCTGATCTTTATGGTCACCTCGCTGGAAACCATCGGTGACATCACCGCCACCTCCGACGTCTCCGAACAGCCGGTCAGCGGGCCGCTGTACATGAAGCGCCTGAAGGGCGGCGTGCTGGCCAACGGCCTGAACTCGATGCTGTCGGCGGTGTTCAACACCTTCCCCAACTCCTGCTTCGGCCAGAACAACGGCGTGATCCAGCTGACCGGCGTTGCCAGCCGCTACGTCGGCTTCGTGGTGGCGCTGATGCTGATCGCGCTGGGGCTGTTCCCGGCGGTGGCCGGCTTCGTACAGCACATTCCCGAGCCGGTCCTGGGCGGCGCGACCATCGTGATGTTCGGCACCATCGCCGCCTCTGGCGTGCGCATCGTGTCGCGCGAGCGTCTGAACCGCCGCGCCATCATGATCATGGCGCTGTCGCTGGCCGTCGGCATGGGCGTCTCCCAGCAGCCGCTGATCCTGCAGTTCGCGCCGGACTGGCTGAAAACCCTGCTCTCTTCCGGCATCGCCGCCGGCGGTATTACCGCCATCGTGCTGAACCTGGTGTTCCCGCAGGAACACGAGAAAAAGTAACCCGTCCATTGATGTTCAAACGGCCGCTTGCGGCCGTTTTTTATTGTCTATCAGACCATTGCCCTTGAGATGCCCGGCCAATTGCGGCATAAACAGGGTATCTTTTTTGACCGATGCGGATGTAGACGATGAAATTTATCGGAAAGCTGTTGCTGACGTTGCTGCTGCTGATCGTGTTGGCGGTGGTGGTACTGTACCTGGTCGGGCAAACTCGCTGGGCAGCAGGCCGCCTGAGCGCCTGGATCAGCGACAACAGCGAATACCGCCTGTCGATAGGAAAAATCACCCATTCGTGGAGCCAGCCGGACCAGATCGCTCTGGAAGACGTGCAGCTGGCGCGCAACGGCCAGCCGCAGGCGCTGGTCGCCAAACGCGTCGATCTCGGCCTCAGCCTGCGCCAAATCACCGAACCGCGCTATTTCCACAGCGTTACGCTGCGCGACGGCACGCTGAACGTGCAGCCGCAGGCGGCGGCGCTGCCTGTACAGGCCGACGTGCTGCAGCTGAGCAACATGGCGTTGCAGTCCAACGATAGCGAGTGGCAGCTCAACGCGCAGCAGGTCACTGCCGGCATCACGCCGTGGCGCCCGCTGGCCGGCCATCTGCTGGGGGACAACAACCAGTTCCAGTTCAGCGCCGGTTCGATGACGCTGAACGGCATTCCCGCCTCGAAGGTGTTGGTGCAGGGGGAGCAAAAACAGGGCCAGCTGCTGTTGAACAACTTCGGTGCCAATCTGGCGCAGGGCGATCTGACCGGCGTGGCCAGCCGCGCGGCCGACGGCAGTTGGCAGGTGGATCGCCTGCGGCTGAGCGGCGTGCGCATGCAGACCCCGCTGACGCTGGCGGAATTCATGCAGCGCTTTACCACGCTGCCGCCGGTCACCCTCAAGCGTTTCGATCTGATCGACGCGCGCCTGGAAGGCAAGGCATGGGCGTTTAACGATCTCGATCTGTCGCTGCAAAACGTCAGCATCGAAAAAGGCGACTGGCGCAGCGAAGACGGCTCGCTCAACGTCAACGCCGGCGACGTGATCAACGGCAGTTTCCACCTGATCGACCCGATCGCCACCCTGCGGCTCTCTTCCGCCGGCATCGCCATTCAGCAATTCACCACCCGCTGGGAAGGCGGGCTGCTGCGCACCTCCGGCAACTGGCTGCGCGCCGGCAAACGCCTGCAGCTGGATGAAGTGGCCATGGCGGCGCTGGAGTACACCCTGCCGATCGACTGGCGCGAGCTGTGGCTGAAACCGCTGCCGGACTGGCTGGCGGAGGTGTACGTCACCAAACTGACCACCAACCGCAATCTGATCATCGATATCAACCCGGCATTCCCGTTCCAGATCACCGCGCTGGACGGCTACGGCAGCAACCTGCTGCTGGCGCGCGATCGCCAATGGGGCATCTGGTCCGGCTCGCTGAACCTGAACGGCAGCGAAGCGACCTTCAACAAGATAGACGTGCGGCGCCCTTCGCTGGCGCTGAATGCCGACGCCAATCAGATCGCCGTCACCGAGCTCAGCGCCTTTATGCCTAATGGGTTGCTTGAGGCCAAAGCGACCGTCGATCAGCTGCCGGGCAAGCCGTTCCAGCTGACGCTGCACGGCCGATCGGTACCGATCAACACTTTGCAGCAATGGGGATGGCAGCCGGTTCCGCTGACGGGCGACGGCAACCTTGAGCTGCAGTTGAAAGGGCTGCTGAACAGCGACGGGCCGTTCAAAGCCTCGTTAAAGGGCAATCTGCAGGCCACCACCGGCGACGGCCAAGCGGTGAACCAACAACTGCCGTAATGCACTGCGCGGCCCGCCTTCAGGGCAGGGCCGCCGCCTTACTCTTCCAGCGCTTCAGAACCGCCCTGATCCAACGGCACATCCGGCTCGGCCGGCAACACCATGTAGGTGCCTTCGAACACCGCGCCTTTATCCTCGTCGCCGAACAGATGTACTTCGGCGTGTACGCGCGCGCGGCGGCCGCGCGCCAGACGCGCCAAATCGCCGCTCAGCGAGCCGAGATCCGCCACCGCCCGCGGCCTGCCGGTGATCGGTTTGCTGTAGCGAATGTGCGCGTCCGCCAGAATGATGGTGCCGCCGAGATGGCGCTCGCGCAGCAGCAGCCAAATCAGCCCCCAGGCGGTCAGCGTCGCCAGCGAGAACAGGCTGCCGGCGAACAGCGTATGGTGTGGATTCTGGTTGCCGATCTCCGGCATGGTGGTGACGAAGCGCTGGCCGGTGTATTGGCTGATGCGCACGCCCATCTTTTCGCTCAGCGGGATATGTTCATACCAGGCCTGCTGCAGTTGGCCGCACCAGTCGGGGCGATGCAGGATATCGTCCAGCGTCGCTACCGGTTTGATCATCAAAAAGTGGCGGATCGGGGTGGTCTGCGGCGCAGTGATCTCCCCCTGATTGACGAACCCCAGCTTGGCGAAGAAGTCCACCGCGTCCTCACGAGCGCTACACACCACCCGCTTCACGCCCTCCTGCCGCGCAACGGACTCCAGCGTCATCGCCACCAGCGTCCCCAGCCCTTTATCCTGCAGCGTCGGGTCTACCGCCAGAAAACGGATCGCCGCCTCGTTGTCGGCATTGATGTACAGCCGCCCGATGGCGACGATTTTACCGGCCTCGTCCACCACCATTTGGTGATGGGCCATGGCGTCATAGGCATCCTTTTCCGAACCCACCGGCTGGTGCAGCGGCTTGCGCAGCATTTCCCAGCGAAACTGGTAATACTCCTTCAGTTCTTGCTCTGTTACGGGTACTCGTAGGTGATACATAGACGCCTGTTCTCCGAATGCTTAGACCTGTAGCCAGAATGTCACCGGACCATCGTTGACCAGCGCCACCTGCATGTCGGCGGCGAACTCGCCGGTCTGGGTCTCTACGCCGCGTTCGCGGCACTGGCCAACAAAATATTGATACAACCGATCGGCTTCCTGCGGCGCAGCACCGCGCGAGAAGCTGGGCCGCATGCCCTTTTGGGTGTCCGCCGCCAGGGTGAACTGCGAAACGACCAGCACGCTGCCCCCGGCCTGCTGGACGTTGAGATTCATCTTGTCGTTCTCGTCGCCGAAAATGCGGTATCCCAACACGCGTTCGCACAGGCGCTGCGCTTTTTGCTCGTTATCGCCCTGCTCCACGCCCAATAACACTAACAAACCGGGGCCAATCTTGCCTACCGTCTCGCCACCCACCGTGACGCTGGCGTTTAACACCCGTTGAATCAACGCAATCATTCCTGCTGCCCTTCTGGTTTCTGTTCCTGTTGCTCCGCCTTCTGCCGGCGGTAGTCGCGGTATTCGCCGATGGTCACGGTGATTTCCGCGCCGAGTAACACGATACACCAGCTCCAGTAGACCCACAGGAATAAAATCGGGATCACCGCCAGCACGCCGTAAATCAGCTGATAGGAGGGGAACATGGTGACGTACAGCGCGAATCCCTTCTTGCCCAGCTCGAACAGCAATCCGGCCACCACCGCGCCAATCAGCGCGTCTTTGGGCGGCACCCGCACCGTCGGCACGATGCAATACAGCAGCCAGAAGGAGATGCACGACAAAATCAGCGGGAAGATGCGCAGCACCTGATCCACCAAACCGTTGACGCCGGTCTGTGCCAGCCAGTTGAGCGACAGCAGGTAGGAGCTGATGGCCATGCTGGCACCCACCAGCAGCGGCCCCAGCGTCAGCACCATCCAGTACACGGCGAAGGAGAAGACGATCGGCCGCTTGTTCTTGCTGCGCCAGATGGTGTTCAGCACGCTGTCCACCGAGGAGATCAGCAGTAGCGCGGTGACGATCAGCCCGCAGGTGCCGACGGCGGTCATCTTGTTGGAGTTGGCGACGAACTGTTCCAGGTAGTTCTGTATGACGTTGCCGGCGGCCGGCACGAAATTGGAAAAGATGAAGCTCTTCAGCTGTTCGCTGATGTCGGAAAACATCGGGAAAGCGGCGAACAGCGCGAACACCACGGTGACCAGCGGCACCAGCGACAGCAGGGAAACATAGGCGAGATGGCCCGCCAACATCGTCAGGCCATCGTGATCGATACGCTGGTACAGCAACCGTCCGAAGGTGACGCCGGGCTTAATCGCAGAGGGCAGCTTCTTGCGGCGGAAAAACGACATGGTCACTCCTTGATGTCAGTTGATACGCCTTAAGCTTAACGCGCCCTGCGCTCATTGGGCAAAATAGGCCGGCACCACGTCGCGATCGGTGACGTGCACCGTCTTGATCCCCAGCGCCTGCGCGGCGAGGACGTTCGCCGGGTGATCGTCGAAGAACACCGCGTCGGCGGCGGCGGTGTTTTCCGCAGCCAGCACATGTTGATAGATATCGGCCTCCGGCTTGCGCATGCCGAGATCTTGCGACAGATAAAGATGATCGGCGGCGGCGGCCACTTCAGGATAGTGCTGCGGCCAGTAGTTGCAGTGCAGACGGTTGGTGTTCGACAGCACCACCACCCGGTGACCCTCGTTGCGCAGGCGCTGCATGATGTCGATCACTTCCGGGCGCAGCGCGACAAATACCGCCTGCCAGCCGGTGGCGAATTGCTCGAAGCTGAGCGCGATGCCCATTTCATCGCACAGCTTGCCGGCGAAGTCTTCGTCGCTGATTTCACCGCGTTCATGTTGCTGGAATACCTCACCCATGGTGAAACGATCGGACAGCACCGCCAACGGCGTGCCGCTCAAATTGCTCCACACGCCCAGCACACGCTTGAAATCGATATCGACGATCACATTACCTAAATCAAAGATATACAGCATAGTCCTCTCCTGATGGGCCGGTGAGATTTCACTGTAGCGGGAAAAGGAACAGCTGAACAGGGAGCGAACGGAAAAGCGCATAGCGCGCCGCACAAACGAGGAACAACAGAGGAAAAAACTCAGGGCGCGAGAACCGCGCCCTAAGCATGAGACACTCAATCAGCGATTAAGCGTCTTTAGGACCGCGGCTGGCACGCTTACGATCGTTTTCCGTCAGGTGACGCTTACGGATACGGATCGAGGTTGGCGTCACTTCTACCAGTTCGTCGTCATCGATGAACTCCAGAGCTTGCTCCAGGGTCATTTTGATGGCCGGAACCAGGGTAGTCGCTTCGTCAGTACCGGAAGCACGCATGTTGGTCAGCTTCTTACCGGTCAGGCAGTTTACGGTCAGGTCGTTAGAGCGTGAGTGAATACCGATGATCTGGCCTTCATACACTTCTGCACCGTGGCCCAGGAACAGCTTGCCGCGATCCTGCAGGCCGAACAGCGCGAACGCTACCGCTTTGCCCTGGCCGTTGGAGATCAGCACGCCGTTCTGACGCTGGCCCACTTCGCCCGGACGCACGTCGTCGTAGTGGCTGAAGGTGGAGTACAGCAGGCCGGTACCCGAAGTCATGGTCATGAATTCGTTACGGAAGCCGATCAGACCGCGGCTTGGGATCACGTAGTCGAGACGCACGCGGCCCTTACCGTCCGGATCCATGTTTTTCAGGTCGGCTTTACGCTCACCCATCGCCTGCATCACGGAACCCTGATGCTGCTCTTCGATATCCAGCGTTACGTTCTCGAATGGCTCCTGCTTGCGGCCATCGATTTCACGGAAGATAACTTTCGGACGGGAAACCGCCAGCTCGAAACCTTCGCGACGCATGTTTTCGATCAGCACCGACAGGTGCAGTTCGCCACGGCCGGATACGCGGAAGGCGTCCGCATCGTCGGTTTCTTCAACGCGCAGCGCTACGTTGTGTACCAGCTCTTTATTCAGACGGTCAAGGATCTGACGCGACGTTACGTACTTACCTTCTTTACCGCAGAACGGCGAGGTGTTGACGTTGAAGAACATGGTTACGGTCGGCTCGTCGACGGACAGCGCCGGCAGCGCTTCTACGGCGTTGGTGTCGCAGATGGTGTCGGAGATGTTCAGCTCGCCCAGGCCGGTGATGGCGATGATGTCGCCCGCTTCCGCCAGGGTGCTGTCGATACGCTCCAGACCCAGGTGGCCCAGCACTTTGCCCACTTTACCGTTGCGAGTTTTACCTTCGCTGTCGATGATGGTGACCTGCTGGTTCGGCTTCACTTTACCGCGCTTGATGCGGCCGATGCCGATAACGCCCAGGTAGTTGTTGTAGTCCAACTGGGAGATCTGCATCTGGAATGGCGCTTCCAGCTCAACCTGCGGCGCAGACACGTGGTCGACGATCGCCTGATACAGCGGGGTCATGTCTTCCGCCATGTCGGTGTGGTCGACGCCAGCGATGCCGTTCAGCGCAGAAGCGTAGATGATCGGGAAGTCGAGCTGCTCGTCGGTCGCGTCGAGGTTCACGAACAGGTCGAACACCTGATCCACAACCCAGTCAGGGCGCGCGCCAGGACGGTCAACCTTGTTGATGACCACGATCGGCTTCAGACCATTGGCGAAGGCCTTCTTGGTCACGAAGCGGGTTTGCGGCATAGGGCCATCCATTGCATCCACAACCAGCAGCACCGAGTCAACCATCGACATCACGCGCTCTACCTCGCCGCCGAAGTCGGCGTGTCCTGGGGTATCCACGATGTTGATACGGTAACCGTTCCAATTAATGGCGGTGTTTTTTGCGAGGATGGTAATCCCACGCTCTTTCTCCAAATCGTTGGAGTCCATTACGCGTTCGGTCGCTTCCGCACGCTCTCCGAAAGTACCGGATTGTTGCAGCAGCTTATCAACCAGGGTGGTTTTACCATGGTCAACGTGGGCAATAATGGCGATGTTACGCAAATTTTCGATCACAGCTTTGCCTCGGGCATTAGAAATAGCGCGCTATTGTACACGTATTAAGCGAGGGACTAAACAAGATCACAACCATCTCTTATAAACAACCGCGTACCGGTCAGTTTGTGATCCCTTTCACGGTGCAAAAAGCCGCAATCGTTGCACTTTTGCACCATTTCGGTGCCCACGCTCACCCTTATTGCACCATAACGGTGCAATTTATCGTTGATGGTGCATACTGTGGCTGGGTAAAACCCACGCAGAGAGGCGATAAAAGCCTTTTCTAAAAGTTGGCACGCTTTTCGCTTTAGTCTTTTCAAGGCGAAAAAAAGCCAGTTCCACAGATTCGTTCCACGACGACGACAATGATAAACCGGGAGAGTTAAGTATGTCCGCTGAACACGTTTTGACGATGCTGAATGAGCATGAAGTGAAATTCGTAGACCTGCGTTTCACTGACACCAAGGGTAAGGAACAGCACGTGACTATCCCGGCTCACCAGGTAAACGCCGACTTCTTCGAAGAAGGTAAAATGTTTGACGGCTCCTCTATCGGTGGTTGGAAGGGCATCAACGAATCTGACATGGTGCTGATGCCGGACGCCAGCACGGCGGTTCTGGATCCGTTCTTCGAAGAACCTACGCTGATCATTCGCTGCGACATTCTCGAGCCGGGCACCATGCAAGGCTACGATCGCGACCCGCGCTCCATCTCCAAACGCGCCGAAGACTTCCTGCGCTCCTCCGGCATCGCGGATACCGTGCTGTTCGGGCCAGAGCCTGAGTTCTTCCTGTTCGACGACATCCGCTTCGGCAGCAGCATCCGCGGTTCCCACGTGGCCATCGACGACATCGAAGGCGCCTGGAACTCCGGTACAAAATACGACGGCGGCAACAAAGGCCACCGTCCGGCGGTGAAAGGCGGTTACTTCCCGGTTCCACCGGTCGACTCTTCGCAGGATCTGCGTTCCACCATGTGTCTGACCATGGAAGAGATGGGCCTGGTGGTTGAAGCGCACCACCACGAAGTGGCAACCGCCGGTCAGAACGAAGTGGCAACCCGCTTCAACACCATGACCAAAAAAGCCGACGAAATTCAGATCTACAAATACGTGGTGCACAACGTGGCGCACGCCTTCGGCAAAACCGCGACCTTCATGCCGAAGCCTATGTTCGGCGACAACGGTTCCGGCATGCACTGCCACATGTCGCTGTCCAAGAACGGCACCAACCTGTTCGCCGGCGACAAATACGGCGGCCTGTCTGAAACCGCGCTGTTCTACATCGGCGGCATCATCAAGCACGCCAAAGCGATCAACGCCCTGGCCAACCCGACCACCAACTCGTACAAGCGTCTGGTGCCAGGCTACGAAGCGCCGGTGATGCTGGCTTACTCCGCCCGTAACCGCTCCGCGTCCATCCGCATCCCGGTGGTCTCCAGCCCGAAAGCGCGCCGCATCGAAGCCCGCTTCCCGGATCCGGCGGCTAACCCATACCTGTGCTTCGCCGCGCTGCTGATGGCCGGCCTGGACGGCATCATCAACAAGATCCACCCTGGCGACGCCATGGATAAAAACCTGTACGACCTGCCGCCGGAAGAAGAAGCCGAGATCCCAAAAGTGGCCGGCTCGCTGGACGAAGCAATGGCCGCACTGAACGAAGACCGCGAGTTCCTGACCCGCGGCGGCGTGTTCACCGACGATGCGATCGATGCCTACATCGAACTGCGCAAAGAAGAGATGGACCGCGTTCGCATGACGCCACACCCGGTTGAGTTCGAACTGTACTACAGCGTCTAAGCCCTACCCGCGCCGTCTGCACAGGCGGGCGGCGCCCACATTTTTGTTATCGCTTTTTTGTTGCCGTGGAAACTTTCAGCCCATCTTCGGATGGGTTTTTTTCTCCACCGTATTTTCTGCAAAACTATTCCATACCGCGCCGATCCCGGATGGAGTAGGATAGATGCACTAAAAAGGTGCAGGAGTCTGCTGTATGGCAACTGGCAAGCTGCCCGATGCTGGGCAGATCCTCAATTCACTCATCAACAGCATCCTGCTGTTGGATGACTCACTGGCGGTTCACTACGCCAACCCGGCGGCACAGCAGCTGCTGGCGCAAAGCTCCCGCAAGCTGTTCGGCACGCCGCTGCCCGATTTGCTCGGTTATTTTTCGCTGAACGTCTCTTTGATGCGCGAAAGCCTGCGCGCCGGTCAGGGCTTCACCGACAACGAAGTGACCCTGGTGGTCGACGGCCGCGCGCATATCCTTTCCCTGACCGCTCAGGCGCTGCCGGAAGGCTATATCCTGGTCGAGCTGGCGCCGATGGACAATCAGCGCCGCCTGAGCCAGGAACAGCTGCAGCATGCCCAACAGGTGGCGGCTCGCGATCTGGTGCGCGGTTTGGCGCACGAGATTAAGAATCCGCTGGGCGGCCTGCGCGGCGCGGCGCAGCTGCTGGCCAAGGCGCTGCCCGATCCGGCGCTGACCGAATACACCAAGGTGATCATTGAGCAGGCCGATCGGCTGCGCAATCTGGTGGATCGCCTGCTCGGCCCACAGCGGCCCGGCCAGCACATTACCCAGAGCATTCATCAGGTCGCGGAGCGCGTCTGCCAGCTGGTGTCGCTGGAAATGCCGGATAACGTCACGCTGGTGCGCGACTACGATCCGAGCCTGCCGGAAATGGCCCACGACCCGGATCAGATTGAACAGGTGCTGCTGAACATCACCCGCAACGCGCTGCAGGCGCTGGGCGAGGCGGGCGGCACCATCACGCTGCGCACCCGCACCGCGTTTCAGATTACGTTGCACGGCACCCGCTACCGCCTGGCGGCGCGCATCGACGTCGAAGACGACGGCCCCGGCGTACCGGCGCAGCTGCAGGACACGCTGTTCTACCCGATGGTCAGCGGCCGTGAAGGCGGTACCGGCCTGGGATTATCCATCGCCCGCAATCTTATCGATCAGCATTGCGGAAAAATTGAATTCAACAGTTGGCCAGGTCATACCGAATTCTCGGTCTACCTGCCCATTCGTCAGTGAGGTTTGCTATGCAACGAGGGATAGTCTGGATCGTCGATGACGATAGCTCCATCCGCTGGGTGCTTGAGCGCGCGCTCACCGGCGCGGGCCTGAGCTGCGCCACCTTCGAAGGCGGCAATGACGTGCTGGAAGCCTTGGCCACGCAAACCCCCGACGTGCTGCTGTCCGATATCCGCATGCCGGGTATAGACGGCCTGGCGCTGCTCAAGCAGATCAAACAGCGCCATCCGATGCTGCCGGTGATCATCATGACCGCGCATTCGGATTTGGACGCCGCCGTCAGCGCCTATCAGCAAGGGGCCTTCGACTACCTGCCGAAGCCGTTCGACATCGACGAAGCGGTGGCGCTGGTCGAGCGCGCCATCAGCCATTATCAGGAGCAGCAGCAGCCGGTGCGCAGCCAGCCGGCCAGCGATCCGGCGGCGGACATCATCGGCGAAGCGCCGGCGATGCAGGACGTGTTTCGCATCATCGGCCGGCTGTCGCGTTCGTCGATCAGCGTGTTGATCAACGGCGAATCCGGCACCGGCAAGGAACTGGTGGCGCATGCGCTGCACCGCCACAGCCCGCGCGCCAAGTCGCCGTTCATCGCCCTGAACATGGCCGCCATCCCCAAGGATCTGATCGAGTCCGAGCTGTTCGGCCACGAGAAAGGCGCCTTCACCGGCGCGAACCAAATCCGTCAGGGCCGCTTTGAACAGGCCGACGGCGGCACGCTGTTCCTCGACGAGATCGGCGATATGCCGCTCGACGTGCAAACGCGCCTGCTGCGGGTGCTGGCGGACGGCCAGTTCTACCGGGTCGGCGGCTATGCGCCGGTGAAGGTCGACGTGCGCATCATCGCCGCCACGCACCAGAACCTGGAGCTGCGGGTGCAGGAAGGCAAGTTCCGCGAGGATCTGTTCCACCGCCTGAACGTGATCCGCGTACACCTGCCGCCGCTGCGCGAGCGCCGTGAAGACATCCCGCGGCTGGCACGCCACTTTCTGCAGATCGCCGCCAAAGAGTTAGGCGTCGAGGCCAAGAACCTGCACCCGGAAACCGAAACCGCGCTGACACGCCTGCCCTGGCCGGGCAACGTGCGCCAGCTGGAGAACACCTGCCGTTGGCTGACGGTGATGGCCGCCGGGCAGGAAGTGCTGATCCAGGATCTGCCGGGTGAGCTGTTCGAAACCGCCGCGCCGGAGAGCCCCAGCCACAGTCTGCCGGACAGCTGGGCCACGCTGCTGGCGCAGTGGGCCGATCGCGCGCTGCGTTCCGGTCATCAAAACCTGCTATCGGAAGCGCAGCCGGAAATGGAGCGCACGCTGCTCACCACCGCCCTGCGCCACACCCAGGGGCACAAACAGGAAGCCGCGCGCCTGCTGGGCTGGGGGCGCAATACCCTGACCCGCAAGCTCAAAGAGCTGGGCATGGAATAGGAGCGGGATGGATGATGAAAAACGTAGTCCGGCGCACAAAAAAACGCCAATCGCAGGCTTTACAGCCGGTGCGGGCGCAGTATGATCGTGTCGCACACTCTGGAGGTTGACGATGCTGGACTCATTCATCGTATTCATTTCTCAGGGCGCGGAGCTGGGCTCCGCCGCCAGCCACACCCCGCAGGCGGCGGTTGCCGCGGTGTTGTGCGCCGCGCTGATTAACTTCTTCAGTTAAAAAAACAGCCGCATCAGCGGCTGTTTTTTCATCCTCAGATCACCCGTGAGAATTGCTGGCTGCGCGCCTGTTGCCGCAGATAGCGGTCAAAACACATGCAGATATTGCGGATCAGCAAGCGTCCGCGCGGCGTGACGCGGATGCCCTGCTCGTCCCGCTCCACCAGCCCATCGCGTTCAAACGGCGCCAGCAGCTGCAGGTCTTCGGCGAAGTAAGCGGTAAAGTCGATGCCGTATTGCCGTTCGAGCGGCTGATACGCCAACCGGAAATTGCAGATCAGGGTTTTGATCAGATCGCGCCGCAGGCAATCGTCGTCCGTCAACGCCAGCCCGCGCCACAGCGCATTACCCTGCGCCTGTACGCTATCATAGTAATGCTTCAGCTCTTTCTGGTTCTGCGCATAGCTGTCGCCTAGCATGCTGATGGCCGACACGCCCAGCCCCAGCAGATCGCTGTCGCCCTGGGTGGTGTAGCCCTGGAAATTGCGGTGCAGCTTGCCTTCGCGTTGAGCGATTGCCAGCTCGTCGTCCGGGCGCGCAAAGTGATCCATGCCGATGAACTGATAGCCGGCGCCGGTCAAGAAAGCGATGCTCTGCTGCAGGATATCCAGCTTCTGCTGCGCGCCCGGCAGATCGGCGTCTTTGATTTTGCGCTGGGCGGCGAACAAGTTCGGCATATGCGCATAGTTGAACACGCTGAGGCGATCGGGATTCAGCTCAGCCACCCGCTGCAGCGTGAAAGCGAAGCTTTCCGGCGTCTGTTTCGGCAGGCCGTAGATCAGATCGATATTGGTCGAGCGGAAGCCCAGCGCTTTGGCCCGCTCAATCAGGGCGAAGATAAAGGCCTCGTCCTGCTCGCGGTTGACCAACTGCTGCACCTGCTTGTCGAAATCCTGCACCCCCATGCTCAGACGGTTAAAGCCTTCTGCGCGTAAATGATCGAGCACATCCAGCTCTATCTCGCGCGGATCGACCTCGATCGACATCTCCGCATCGGGCAGGAAATCAAAGTGTTCGCGCAGCAACGCCACCAGCCGGCTGATTTGCGCTTTATCCAGGTAGGTCGGCGTACCGCCGCCCCAGTGCATCTGGCCGACCTTACGGCCGGCGAACAGCGGCGCACGGCTGGCGATCTCTTGCGCCAAAACGTTCAGGTATTCGTCGGCCTTGTGCGTCTGGCGCGTCACCAGCTTGTTGCAGCCGCAGAAGTAGCACAGCTTATGGCAGAAAGGGATATGCACGTACAGCGACAGCGGCCGCTCAGGGTAGCGCGCAGCGGCGCGTTGAAACGCCGCTTCGTCGTAGCGCTGGTTAAACTCCAGCGCCGTGGGGTATGAGGTATAACGCGGCCCTGAGTAGTTATATTTTTGGATCAGGGCCAAATCCCAGACAATCGTCTGCTCTGACATGCTCACTCCTTCCGATATCTTTTTCTACCGGGCCGGGAGAGGGGCGGTTGTCTGCGCTGTCTGGCCACGGAAGCGCTGCGAAAACGCGCTTTGCGCTTAGACAGCCGCCATAGTTTACCGAATAACCACAGCAGATAACACATCAAGAGTAGGGCTATTGTCGGGATTAGCCACATAGTGCGTTAAAAAGCGTCTTTCGGATTGCCGCCTTTCAGCAGCTTCAGAATATCTTCCTGCTTCTCTTCTTCTTCGTCGTCGTCTTCGCCCAGTTCGATGCCCAGCACCTCCATCAGCACATCGATGCGATCCAGCGTCTTGTCGACATACGCTTGCTCTTCCGCGTTCAGCGTTTCGCCGTCGTCGATGCGATCCAGCAGCGCGTTCAGGCGCTCGTCATTTTCCAGCTTCGCCAGCTCTTCTTCCGGCGACAGGCGCGGTTTCGCTTCGGCCTTTGGTTTCGGCTGCGGTTTGGCCTTCACTTTGGTCTCGTCGACCACCAGCGCAACCGGCACTTTACTGCCGATACGCGGATCTTTGGCTGCCGCCGCCGATTTGTTTTTCTGGCTGCCGGACTCGACCTGGGTGCGCGAACCGGAAGCGAGGCCACGGCGCTTTTTCAGGCGTTTGCGCTCGCGCGCTTCCTGATCGAGCTCCATACGGCTTTTCTTTTTCGTTTTTGACTTCGCCGCGCTGCCGCGAGGTGCTTTTGATGGCTGGTTCATAGCGTGTGCTCTTAGGTATGTAGATTCAGTATAGAATTGCGGCGGAATCTAGCAGAAAGCGGACAAAGAAAAAAGGCGGCAGGTTAAACCTGCCGCCTATTTCGCACCTTCTCGCGAAGGGTATTCCTGTTACGCGCTCCTTGCGTACATGCAACATCCCGGTTTTTCCCTCTGCTATAACCGCATTCCCTGCCACTACGTCCTTCATCCTGAAAGAAAAATCGTCCATGGCGCAATCCATTCGCATCCGCTCTTCCCGAGCGCGCTTCCTGCGGGCATCCAAATTGCCGATACTTCACCATCCGATGTGCCTGCCGCCTATTCCGGTGCGAAAGGGTCACTTCCTTTTGCGTTCATCCTGGCACTCATTGCACGCCCTGTGCATTCCCTGAGATTTGTCATCCTTCCCGGATGTTCCCTAATCCTGCGCAACCCTGCGTTAACGACTACTTTACGTTATTGTTGCGAAGGCTCAAGGCACCTGACGCCGATTTGGATGACATTTCCCTACAACGAAAAAACAACATGTTGTTTTTAAAATAAAAACAGAAATATCACTTTCGAATAAAGCGACATTACCCGCGATTCGAATGGCAAATGTCTCACAACCTACGCGCGGCATAACTGTCGTTTTATCGCGTCCCGCCGCTTAAAAACCGAGAAACACGCCATTTTTACCGCTGATGCAGTTATAATCGCCAACCAGTTAGCCATCCTCACGGAGACGAAAAATTTTGACCAGCAAGAACTACAACTATCATGTGACCCATTTCGTCACCAGCGCACCCGATATTCGCCATCTGCCGGGGGATGCAGGAATTGAAGTCGCCTTTGCCGGCCGTTCCAACGCCGGGAAATCCAGCGCGCTGAATACCCTGACCAACCAAAAAAGCCTGGCGCGCACCAGTAAGACGCCGGGGCGCACCCAGCTTATCAACCTGTTCGAAGTGGAAGACGGCATCCGCCTGGTCGACCTGCCGGGTTACGGCTACGCCGAAGTGCCGGAAGAGATGAAGCGCAAATGGCAGCGCGCGCTGGGCGAATACCTGCAGATGCGCAACAGCCTGAAGGGCCTGGTGGTGCTGATGGATATCCGCCATCCGCTGAAAGATCTCGACCAGCAGATGATCCAGTGGGCGGTCGACGTCGGCACTCCGGTGCTGGTTCTGCTGACCAAGGCCGACAAACTGGCCTCCGGCGCACGCAAGGCGCAGCTCAATATGGTGCGTGAAGCGGTGCTGCCGTTTATGGGGGATATCCAGGTTGAAGCCTTCTCGTCGCTGAAGAAGATCGGCGTCGACAAGCTGCGCCAGAAGCTGGATACCTGGTTTAACGAGATCCCGCCGGAAGTGCTGCCGGAAGACGAAGCCGGCGAATAAGCCCAGGCTGAACGCCAGAGCCGATGCCTCACCGCATCGGCTTTTTTATGCTCGCAGTTCAGCCACTAGCGGGATTTTTGTTATCTAATTACAGTTTTGAAATAAAGTTATCATAAAAACTTATCGCCAGGGCGGGCTGATCTCGCCGGATTACGGCGTTGAGGGAGCGGAAGCGGGAACGGAAAGCGATGCGGAAAGATAGGAAAAATGTATGGTTTGCTGCTGTTTTTACAATAAAAAACGCCCCAGTCAATACTGACTGGGGCGGCTAAATATTCAGCCAAATCCGATTACGTGAAGTAAAAGGTCTGAAAGATAGAACATCTTACCTCTGTACCCTACGCCTGTAACTCTACATCATTTTTTCGCAGGGCAAAAGAATTTTTTGTAGTTTACTTACACAATTTGCGGCGCAAGAACGGCGAAGTTGGGGAAACTATCGCCGCATCTTGTAGCTTAATTACGAAAAATGCTTAGGTTCTCGCCAGTTAGCACATCCGGCGATAAACCGGCGATCAGTGCGCCTCATCCCAGTTCATGCCGACGCCCACGTCGACCTTCAACGGCACCGCTAGCGTCATGCTGCCCTCCATCAATTGGCGGATACGTTGGCTGGCTTCTTCGATCACCGACTCGTGCACCTCAAACACTAATTCATCGTGCACCTGCATGATCGCCCGCACCAGCGGCTTCTCCTGCCCTTGCAGCCAGGCGTCGACCTCGATCATCGCACGTTTGATAATGTCGGCCGCCGTGCCCTGCATCGGGGCGTTGATGGCGGCACGCTCGGCCGCCTTGCGGCGCATGGCGTTGCTGGAGCGGACGTCCGGCAGATACAGGCGGCGCCCATCCAGCGTGCTGACATAGCCCTGTTCGGAAGCCTGCTGGCGGGTACGCTCCATGTAGTCCAGCACGCCCGGGTAACGCTCGAAGTACAGATCCATATAGCGCTGGGCTTCCCCACGCGGGATCCCCAGCTGACGCGCCAGGCCGAAGGCGCTCATGCCGTAAATCAGACCGAAGTTAATCGCCTTGGCGCTGCGGCGCTGTTCGCCGGTCACTTTATCCAACGGCACGCCGAAGACTTCCGACGCCGTGGCGCGGTGAATGTCTTTCCCTTCGGCGAAGGCCTTCAGCAGCCCTTCATCCTGTGACAGATGCGCCATGATGCGCAGCTCGATCTGTGAGTAGTCGGCCGCGACGATGCGGTAACCTTCCGGCGCGATAAAGGCCTGGCGAATGCGTCGCCCTTCATCGTTGCGCACCGGGATGTTCTGCAGGTTCGGATCGCTCGAGGAGAGACGCCCGGTCGCGGTCACCGCCTGATGGTACGAAGTATGCACCCGGCCGCTGACCGGATTGATCATCAGCGGCAGCTTGTCGGTATAGGTGGTCTTCAGCTTCGCCAGGCCGCGGTATTCCAGGATCACCTTCGGCAGCGGGTAGTCCAGCGCCAGCTCGGCCAGCACTTCTTCGTTAGTGGAGGGCGCCCCGCCCGGGGTTTTCTTCAGCACCGGCAGTTTTTGTTTTTCGTACAAGATCGCCTGCAGCTGCTTGGTCGACGCCAGGTTGAACGGCTCTTCCGCCAGCTCATGAGCCTGCGCCTCCAGTTCCGCCAGACGCTTGGCTAGCTCCTGGGAGTGGGCCGACAAAATTGCCGGATCGATCAGCACCCCGGTGCGTTCAATATGCGAGAGCACCGGCAGCAGCGGCATTTCAATCTCGTTGAACACCGTCAGCAGCTCTGCGCTCTGCTGCAGCTGCGGCCACATCGCCAGGTGCAACTGCAGCGTGACATCGGCGTCTTCGGCGGCGTAAGGCGCCGCCTGCTCCAGGGCGATCTGGTTGAACGTCAGCTGGTTTTTACCCTTGCCGGCGATCTCTTCGAAGGTGATGGTCTTGTGGCCCAGATAACGATCGGCCAGGCTGTCCATATCATGACGGCCGCCGACGCTGTCCAGCACATAGGACTCCAACATGGTGTCGTAGGCGATGCCGCGCATCTCAATGCCGTAGCGCGCCAGCAGGCTCATGTCGAACTTCAGGTTTTGCCCGACCTTCAGCGCTTTATCGTCCTCCAGCAGCGGCTTTAGCGCTTCCAGCACGTAGGCGCGGTCCAGCTGTGGCGGGGCATCCAGATAATCGTGCGCCACCGGCAAATAAGCCGCTTCGCCCGGTGCGATCGCGAAGGACAGGCCGATCAGGTTGGCGGTCAGGGTATCCAGGCCGTCAGTTTCGGTATCAAAGGCAAACACGTCGGCCTTTTTCAGCCGCGCCAGCCAGTCGGTAAAGGTCGCTTCATCCAGGATAGTGACATACCCATCCTGGGACAGCTTGGCCTCCGCCAGCGCTTTCGGCGCTTCCGCGGCGACGGCCGGTTTGGCGCCGCCGGCAGCTTTCGCACCCGCGCCTTTCTTGTTCTCCAGCCATACGCCGGCCTCTACGTCCGCCAGCCAGCGTTTGAACTCGTACTGTTTGAACAGCTGTTGCAACGTATCGACATCCGGCTCGGACACCGTCAGCTCAGCGCACGTCAGATCCAGCTCGACGTCGGTTTTGATCGTCGCCAGCTTATAGGAGAGATACGCAACCTCTTTATTCTGCTCCAGCTTGGCCGCCATCGTTTTGGCACCGCGGAAGCTCAGCGTGGCGATGCTATCCAGATTGCCGTACAAGGCATCCAGCCCGCCGATGCCCTGCAGCAACGCCTGGGCGGTTTTCTCGCCCACACCCGGCACGCCGGGAATGTTGTCCGATGAATCGCCCATCAGCGCCAGGAAGTCGATGATCAGCTCCGGCGGAATACCGTACTTGTCGCACACTTCCTGCGGGCCAAGGATCGTGTTGTTCATGGTGTTGATCAGAGTAACGTTCGGCGTCACCAGCTGCGCCATGTCTTTGTCGCCGGTGCTGATCAGCACCGCATGGCCTGCCTTTTCGGCCTCCAGCGCCAGCGTACCGATAACGTCGTCCGCTTCAACGCCGGGCGTCACCAGCAGCGGCAGGCCCATCGCCTTGACCATGCTGTGCAACGGCTCGATCTGCGCTCGCAGATCGTCCGGCATCGGCGGCCGGTGCGACTTGTATTCGGCGAACAGCTCATCGCGGAAAGTCTTCCCTTTGGCATCAAACACCACGGCAACGTGGCTCGGTTGATACTGCAGCAACAGGCTGCGCAGCATATTCAGCACGCCGTACATCGCACCGGTCGGCTCGCCCGCCGAGTTGGTCAGCGGCGGGAAGGCGTGATAAGCGCGGTAGAGGTAGGAGGAACCGTCAACCAGGATTAGTGGGTTTTCTGCAATCTGGGCCATAGCGTTTCTTTATCGTGATCGGACATAGGGGTAAGCATGCCATAGCTGGCCGCCGGAGACGAACCTTAGCGTGCATTACGGACGAAAATGATGTGATGGTGCGTGAGGATCCGCAAGATCTTTCCTGTGGATAACTTTGTGCATAGAAAAGAGACCGAATTATAACGCTGCGATTATCGTTATAACGGCGAATAAAATTCCTATTTAAATCACCGCGTTAAAAGAACGAATTCCGGCGACGCTTTATTACTGGCTTTTATTGAATTTGTGGATATAACTTTCGCCGGATTTTAATCGCACTATTAATCAAATTCGGCGCCTCAATTACCCTAGCACAAACTGGAAAAGTTGCACGAAAACTCAGCAAATGGTTATCCCATGAGACGAAAAACAGTGATTTTTAGCGGCGCTTTACCCCGGTGATTTCTGTTAAAATATGTTTTTGTTCATGCGCTTCGGCATGCAACGATGTTCTCAACAACCGTCAGCCCATAACCATGCCAAGATTGTTAACGCCTGTTATCTTTATCATTTCCGTCATACTCACGATTCTGGTGACGGTGTTGTGTTCTATCCCCATCACGCTGGCTGGCATCGTGAAACTCCTGGTGCCTATTCCCGCCGTTTGGCGATATATCTCGGCTTTCGCCGATTTCATGATGTGGTGTTGGTGTCAGGGGTTGGCGCTGTTATTGCGCATTAACGGGCAATTGCGTTGGGATATTGAAGGGCTGGAAGGACTGGATCGTAAAAACTGGTATCTGCTGATCAGCAACCACGAAAGTTGGTCAGACATTGTCGTATTGTGCGTGCTGTTCAGAAATCATATCCCAATGAACAAGTACTTCCTCAAGCAACAGTTAGCCTGGGTGCCTTGTGTCGGTCTGGCCTGCTGGGCGCTGGACATGCCATTCATGAAGCGCTACTCCCGCGCCTATTTGCTTAAGCATCCGGAAAAGCGCGGCAAGGATATCGAAACGACGCGCCGTTCCTGCGAAAAATTCCGCCAGCGTCCAACCACTATCGTCAATTTCGTCGAGGGTTCGCGCTTCACTGAAGCCAAGAAAATTAAAAGCAATTCGCCGTATCGCAATTTGCTGGCGCCCAAAGCCGCCGGCATTGCGTTTACGCTCAGCGCGCTGGGCAATCAGTTCGACAAAGTGTTGAACGTTACCCTGCTCTATCCGGAAAATAACCAACGGCCCTTTATGGATATGCTGTGTGGGCGGCTGACGCGTATCGTGGTAAGAATAGAAACGCTGCCGATCGATGAAACCCTGCACGGGGACTACTTCAACGACAAACAGTTCAAGCGGCGCTTCCAGCTGTGGCTGAATACGCTGTGGCAGGAAAAAGATCGGTTGCTGGATAAATTGAAGCGGCAATACGGGTAAAAAAACGCCGGCAATGCCGGCGTTTTTCATGCTGAATCAGGCTTATTTCTGCTGGCTAAGGAATTTAACCACGTCGGCGAACTGCTTCACGTACGCGTCCATCGAGCTGGTGTCCAGGCCATCGTTTTTAACCATGTATTTGCCGTTCACGAATACCGCCGGCACACCGCGCAGCTGCAGATCTTCCGCGGCTTTCTCCTGTTGAACCACCAGAGATTTCACCACGAAGCTGTTCCAGGCCGCATCATAATCAGCGGCGGTCACGCCCGCTTTCACGAAGACGTTACGGATATCGTCCGGCGTTTGCACGGTCTGGGTTTTCTGCACCGCTTCAAACATCAGCGGGCTTACTTTGTCTTCCACACCCAGCGCCATCGCGACCGCCCATGCCTGAGTCAGCTGTTTGCCCAACGGCCCCAGGAACTCCACGTGGTACTTGGTCATTTTGGTGCCGGCAGGCAGCGCCTTCTTCACGTTTTCGGACACGTGATAGACCTGCTCGAACTGATAGCAGTGCGGGCAGTAGAAGGAGAAGAACTCCAGCACCTGCGGCTCGCCGGTCACCGGCTTGTCCAGGGTCACGTACTGAGCGCCATCGCTAAACTGTGCCGCCGAGGCACTGAATGCCATCACCATGCCAACGAGCGCCAACCATATTTTTTTCATAAGACTAAACTCTCCATTGTGTTAAAGCTTCAATACATTGGCGTCAGCTGCAGAGGAGGCTCCTGCAACAGCTTAACCTGTTCGGTGAAGGCCGCAGTCTGAGACAACCAGAAATCAGACTCCGCCATCCACGGAAAACTCTTAGGAAAGGCCGGATCCTGCCAACGGCGGGCGACCCAGGCCAGGTAATACACCATGCGCATCGCCCGCAGCGGCTCGATCAACGCCAACTCGCGCTGATCGAACTCGGCAAATTCACCGTACGCCTCCAGCAAGACGTCCAGCTGCATCAGTTGATCGCGGCGTTCGCCGTGCAGCAGCATCCACAAGTCCTGCACCGCCGGGCCATTACGTGCGTCATCAAGATCGACGAACAGCGGGCCGTCGCGCCACAGAATATTGCCCGGATGGCAATCACCGTGCAAACGGCGCGGCTGCCAGTTCAGATGCCAGTGCAGCTTGATCGCCGCGATCAGGTTATCCGTCGCCTGCAGGAACCCCTCACGCTGCGCTGCCGGCAACAGCTCGCAACCGGCCAGCACCTGACGCGGGGCGGTGAGATACTCTTCAACCCCCATCGTCGGCCGCTCGGCGAACAAACGCTCACCGCCGACCTGATGGATACGCCCCAAGAAACGACCCACCCATTCCAACTGATCCAGGTTGTCTATCTCGTACTGCCGCCCGCCCACGCTGGGGAACAGGGTAAAGAAGAACCCAGCGTGCGTATGCAGCGTAGCGCCTTGCAACGCCAACGGCGCTACCGCCGGGATCTCCGCCTTCGCCAGATCCAGAGCGAACTGGTGCTCCTCACCGATCTGCGCAGCGCTCCAGCGCTCCGGGCGGTAAAACTTCACCACGTAGCGCCGGCGATCTTCGTCCATAAACTGATAGACGCGGTTCTCGTAGCTGTTCAGCGCCGTCAGACCGGAGTCGACGCGCAGGCCAACCCCTTCTAGCGCGTCCATAATCAAGTCGGGCGACAGAGTGTCGAAATTAAAAGCAGAGTTATTCATAACGTTCGTTTGATCGCTGACAGCACGGTGCCGGGAATGAGAAATAGTAGCATTAATGGCGCGTTTCACGAGCTATGCTTTCTCGCACCGCACGAAGGTCAGTCCTTAATAACCCCGCGAGCGCGCAACAGCGCCGTTTTAAAATCTTCTTCGTAATCTTTCTTCAGGCCCGGGATCTGATCCGTGCCGGCGCTGCCGCGCATTTTCAGGTGGTAAATAAGAATATCATCGCTCAGCTCGGACAACTCGCCCTGGAAGCCCGCTTCCTTCGCCAGTTTTTGCAAAAACTGCATCAAATTGAGATCGGGATCTTCCTGCCAGGCCGGGTGCAACAGCTCGATCAACTCGTTTACGCGATGCGTTTTCATCTCAATATCGTCCAATAGCATGAATAAACTCACAAAGTAACAGGCTTACCCACGCAGTGAAAGAACCGGCTTGTCAATAAAGGTAAATCCTGATGTCACGCCGGCTTTAGCGCTACAATCAGCGCATCGACAAGGCGGGATAAACGAGATGCATAAAGAAATCAGCGGCGTAATTTTGGCCGGCGGGCGAGCCACGCGCATGGGCGGTGAGGATAAAGGCCTGGTGTCGATTGGCGGTATCGCACTCTATCAGTATGTTCTGGCCCGGTTACGGCCGCAGGTGGCTTCCGTCGCCATCAGCGCCAACCGCAATCAGGCACGCTACCAGGCGAGCGGTTTGCCGGTGATTGGCGATCTGACGCCCGATTTCGCCGGGCCGTTGGCCGGGATGCTCGCCGGCCTCAAGCAATCTCCCAACGAGTGGGTGGCCTTCGTCCCTTGTGACGTCCCCGACTTTCCCGCCGACTTAATCGCTCAGCTATGGCAGCAAAAAGGCGCAGCGCCAGCGGCCTTTGCCAGCGATGGTGAACGAGATCACCCTACGCTGGCGTTATTGCATACCCAAATAGCACCACAGCTGGCCAACTATCTGGCGCAGGGTGAACGTAAGCTGATGCTGTTCTTGCATCAGATTAACGCACAACGCGTGGTGTTCAGTGGGCAACAAGCGGCATTTCATAATCTGAATACGCCGGAAGACTGCCGGAATTGGCAGCAAGCACGAGAGCTAAAGAAATGAATCGTTCATTGCCCCCCTTGCTGGCCATCGGTGCCTATAGTGGAACGGGAAAAACCACCCTGCTCAAACAGTTGATCCCGATGCTGAAACAGCGCCAGGTAAGGGTTGGGTTGATAAAGCATACGCATCATGACATGGATGTGGATACGCCGGGCAAAGACAGCTATGAGCTACGCAAAGCGGGTGCCGACCAAACGCTGGTCGCCAGCGATCGCCGCTGGGCATTAATGACCGAAACGCCGGAACAACAACCTTTGGACCTGCGCTACCTGGCAGAACGTTTTGATGCCGATAAGGTCGATTTGATTCTGGTGGAAGGGTTCAAACATGAGCCGGTCAGCAAGATCCTGCTTTATCGGGCCGCGATCGGCAGACCGTTGGAAGACATGCTGGATCAGTTTGTCGTGGCAGTAGCCAGCGATCGGCCGCTATCCATCGCGGCTAAGCAATTGGATCTCAATCAACCGGAAAGCATTGCCGATTTTATTGTCGAGTGGTTGAACGGCGCAGCGTAGCTGCGCTTTTTTGCGTTTTACGCATAGCAAAAAGCCCTGAACGTCAGTTCAGGGCTTTCGGCTTTATTTGATGCCTGGCAGTGTCCTACTCTCGCATGGGGAGACCCCACACTACCATCGGCGCTACGGCGTTTCACTTCTGAGTTCGGCATGGGGTCAGGTGGGACCACCGCGCTATTGCCGC
>NZ_JBJNME010000012.1:0-216075 GCF_052168715.1 Serratia sp. CY44782 | reverse complement strand
ACGATTTCAACTTCTTCGCCAACTTTGATGATACCGCGCTCAACACGACCGGTAACAACGGTACCACGACCGGAGATGGAGAATACGTCTTCGATTGGCAGCAGGAACGGCTTGTCGATCGCACGCTCTGGCTCTGGGATGTAGCTATCCAGGGCTTCGGCCAGTTCGATGATTTTCGCTTCCCACTCAGCTTCGCCTTCCAGCGCTTTCAGCGCGGAACCGCGGATTACTGGCAGGTCGTCGCCTGGGAAGTCGTACGCGGACAGCAGTTCGCGAACTTCCATTTCTACCAGTTCCAGCAGCTCTTCATCATCAACCATGTCGCATTTGTTCATGAATACGATGATGAAAGGAACGCCAACCTGACGACCCAGCAGGATGTGCTCACGGGTCTGAGGCATTGGGCCGTCAGTCGCTGCTACTACCAGGATCGCGCCGTCCATCTGAGCAGCACCGGTGATCATGTTTTTCACGTAGTCGGCGTGCCCTGGGCAGTCAACGTGCGCGTAGTGACGAGTCGGGGTGTCATACTCAACGTGAGAGGTGTTGATGGTGATACCACGAGCTTTTTCTTCTGGCGCGTTATCGATCTGGTCGAAAGCACGTGCAGAACCGCCGTAGGTTTTAGCCAGTACGGTGGTGATCGCTGCAGTCAGGGTAGTTTTACCGTGGTCAACGTGGCCGATAGTACCAACGTTAACGTGCGGTTTTGTACGTTCAAATTTTTCTTTAGACACGGCTATATTCCTTACTATAGCGCTCTCCCCTTCTGGAGAGAGCACGGGACTTTGGTTTTAACCCTGCGGCTTATTTGCCACGGGCTTCGATTACGGCCTGAGCGACGTTGTTCGGTGCATCATCATACTTCAGGAATTCCATGGTGTATGATGCGCGACCTTTAGTCAGAGAACGCAGCTGAGTTGCGTAGCCGAACATTTCGGACAACGGTACTTCAGCGTGGATCTTAACGCCAGTCACTTCAGATTCCTGACCGCGCAGCATGCCGCGACGACGGCTCAAGTCACCGATAACGTCACCGGTGTTCTCTTCTGGAGTCTCAACTTCAACCTTCATGATAGGCTCAAGCAGAACTGGTTTCGCTTTCTTAAAGCCTTCTTTAAAGGCGATAGACGCGGCCAGTTTAAACGCCAGTTCAGAGGAGTCAACGTCGTGGTAAGAACCGAAGTGCAGACGAATACCCATGTCTACTACCGGGTAACCAGCCAACGGACCAGACTTAAGCTGCTCCTGGATGCCTTTATCAACGGCAGGGATGTATTCGCCAGGAATTACACCACCTTTGATGTCGTTGACGAACTCGTAACCTTTCGGGTTAGAGCCCGGCTCCAGAGGGTACATGTCGATCACAACGTGACCGTACTGACCGCGACCACCAGACTGCTTGGCGTGCTTACCTTCAACGTCGGTAATCTTCGCGCGAATCGCTTCGCGGTAAGCTACCTGAGGTTTGCCCACGTTAGCTTCAACGTTGAATTCACGCTTCATGCGGTCAACGATGATGTCGAGGTGCAGTTCACCCATACCGGCGATGATGGTCTGGTTAGACTCTTCGTCAGTCCATACGCGGAATGACGGGTCTTCTTTAGCCAGACGGCCCAGAGCCAGACCCATTTTTTCCTGGTCAGCTTTGGTTTTCGGTTCAACGGCGATAGAGATTACCGGCTCAGGGAATTCCATACGCTCCAGGATGATTGGAGAGTCTGGGTCACACAGGGTGTCCCCGGTGGTCACGTCTTTCAGACCGATCGCAGCGGCGATGTCGCCTGCGCGAACTTCTTTGATCTCTTCACGCTTGTTAGCGTGCATCTGAACGATACGGCCGAAACGCTCGCGCGCAGACTTAACGGAGTTCAGCACGGTGTCGCCGGAGTTAACAACGCCGGAGTACACGCGGAAGAAGGTCAAGTTACCTACGAACGGGTCGGTAGCGATTTTGAACGCCAGAGCAGAGAACGGCTCGTCATCACTTGCGTGACGCTCAGCCGGAGTGTCTTTACCGTCGTCCAGGATACCGTTGATCGCAGGAACGTCAGTTGGTGCCGGCAGGTATTCGATTACCGCATCCAGCATCGCCTGCACGCCCTTGTTCTTGAACGCAGAACCACAGGTAACCAGGATGATTTCGTTGTTCAGTACGCGCTGACGCAGAGCGGATTTGATTTCTTCCTCGGTCAGCTCTTCGCCGCCCAGGTATTTTTCCATCAGCTCTTCGGAAGCTTCCGCAGCGGACTCGATCAGGTTCTGGCGCCATTCTTCAGCCAGATCCATCATGTCAGCCGGCACGTCTTCGTATTCGAAGGTTACGCCTGCGTCTTCTTCGTTCCAGTTGATCGCCTTCATCTTCACCAGGTCGATAACGCCGGTGAATTTGTCTTCTGCGCCGATAGCCAGCTGCAGAGGAACAGGGTTAGCGCCCAGACGAGATTTGATCTGGCCAACAACTTTCAGGAAGTTAGCACCCATACGGTCCATTTTGTTAACGAACGCGATACGTGGCACTTTGTACTTGTTAGCCTGACGCCATACGGTTTCAGACTGTGGCTGAACACCACCAACAGCACAGTAAACCATTACCGCGCCATCCAGCACACGCATGGAACGTTCTACTTCGATGGTGAAGTCAACGTGCCCTGGGGTGTCGATGATGTTTACGCGATGCGGTTCGAACTGCTTGGCCATACCAGACCAGAAAGCAGTAGTCGCTGCAGAAGTGATGGTAATACCACGCTCCTGCTCCTGTTCCATCCAGTCCATGGTGGCAGCGCCGTCATGAACTTCACCGATTTTGTGGTTTACACCGGTGTAGAACAGAATACGTTCGGTAGTGGTGGTTTTACCGGCGTCGATGTGAGCACTGATACCGATGTTGCGGTAGCGTGCAATGGGTGTTGTACGAGCCATTTGATTCCTCTATTCCTAGGGCGTTCAAGTTCAGTTAACCCAAGCGGGCCGATTTGACGCGCCCGCTTGGTTAGCATGACTACAGCCGGGTGATTACCAGCGGTAGTGGGCGAACGCCTTGTTGGCTTCGGCCATACGGTGAACGTCTTCACGCTTCTTAACAGCAGAACCTTTGTTCTCTGCTGCGTCAGACAGCTCGTTCGCCAGGCGCAGAGCCATGGATTTATCACCGCGTTTACGTGCAGCATCAACGATCCAACGCATTGCCAGAGCATTACGACGAACCGGGCGGACTTCAACTGGTACCTGATAAGTAGAACCGCCAACGCGACGCGACTTAACTTCTACAGTCGGGCGAACGTTGTCGAGAGCGACTTCGAAAGCTTCCAGGTGATCTTTACCAGAACGCTGAGCCAGGGTCTCCAGCGCGGTATAGACGATTGCTTCTGCAGTAGATTTTTTACCGTCTACCATCAGGATATTTACAAATTTGGCCAGCAGCTCAGATCCGAACTTAGGATCTGGCAGGATTTTACGTTGGCCGATTACGCGACGACGTGGCATGGAAATACTCCGTTGTTAATTCAGGATTGTCCAAAACTCTACGAGTTTATTTTGACATTAAAGTTAAAACGTTTGGCCTTACTTAACGGAGAACCATTAAGCCTTTGGCTTCTTCACGCCGTACTTGGAACGAGCTTGCTTACGGTCTTTAACACCGGAGCAGTCAAGTGCACCACGGACGGTGTGGTAACGCACACCTGGCAGGTCTTTTACACGACCGCCACGGATCAGGATTACGGAGTGTTCCTGCAGGTTGTGGCCTTCGCCACCGATGTAGGAAGTTACTTCGAAACCGTTGGTCAAACGCACACGGCAAACTTTACGCAGTGCGGAGTTTGGTTTTTTCGGGGTAGTGGTATATACGCGGGTGCATACGCCACGTTTCTGCGGGCAGGCTTCCAGCGCTGGAACGTTGCTTTTAGCAGCCTTCACAGAGCGTGGTTTGCGAACCAGCTGGTTAATTGTTGCCATTAAAAAAGCTCCTGGTTTTTGCTTCGTACTAGCTTCGTAAACATGTGATAAATCCCCTCGTATGCACTACTGGCAAAGTACGAGGACGCAGAATTTTATGGCTGACCAGTATGGGTGTCAAGAAATATACAACATCACTCTCATCACCAGGCCATTTGGCTGCGGTGTTGTTCGGTTAATTCAACGAAGTGATTATAGCCGACGGCAGTGATTTTGTGCGAAAAATGACCAACCAATCCCCGGGCTTCCAGGTCGTCCTGCAGCGCATAAAGGGATATGGGGGCGGCGAGCAGTAATTCAATATGGGCGCTGCCGGCAAGGCCGGCGAGCACGCCGTCTTGCAGCAGCAGCAGCGCATCGCCCTCTGCCGTCAGGCGCAGCAGCGCAGGTAAGTCACATTGGTTTGGCGAATGGCTCAGGGTATACAGCATCAGAGGATCCTAAAACGTCATCACGGCGTCGTAGCCGGCCAGTTCGCGGCGCAGTTCGTCCGGCGCCAGCACTTCCGCATCCAGCACCCAATCGGTCACTTGGCTCAGCCCACGTTCCTGCAGCGAAGCCTGGCACAGATAGCACCGCTCCACGTCATACAGCGGCAGCACGCCGAAGGTGGCAATGTAATTGCGTGCCAAAATCTTTTCCGGTTGCTGCCCCGGCAACAGTTGCAATACGCCATCGCCGACAAAAAACACCCCCAAGTCTTCGCTGAGCGCCGACGTGGCGAGCAGCGCATCCAGCCCTTCCCTGCCGCCGGCGCCGCCGTGCGGCCCGTGGGTGAAAACAAAAGCGACTCGTTTCATCATATCCTCAGAACTGCACCAGACGGTCGCAACTCAGCGACGCTTCGGCCAGGGAACCCAGCCCGCTCAGGGTAAAACCGGGCTGCAGGTTGGCGCTTGCCAGCCCCTGTTGCGCCGCCTCCTGCTCGTCGGTGACGCCACGGCGCAACGCAGCAGCAACGCAGACGTTGAGCGCCACGCCGTGTTGCTGCGCCAGCTGCGTCCAGCCGCGCACCAGGTCGAACTCGTCGCTGGCCGGCGCGGTCAGCTGGTTGGCGTTCAACACCCCTTCACGGTAGAAAAAAACGCTGGAAAGCCGGTGCCCTTTCGCCAGCAGGGCCTGAGCGAATTGATAGGCGCTGCTGGCCTGCTGCGTGCCGTAAGCCGGGCCGGTGACCAACAGACAATAATCGAGCATCAACGGTCGCTTCCCAACAGATCGCCGCTCTTGAACTGGCGGATATACAGATACACGGTGTGTTTGGAGATATTCAGGCGATCCGCCACCTGGTTGATCGCATCCTTGATGTCGAAGATGCCTTTCTCATAGAGATTGAGCACCACCTGGCGATTCTTGGCGTTATTGGACACCGAGCGGTCGGCGTTCACCTCTTCAATGGTGAACTCCAGCGTCTGCGCCACCAGATCGTCGACGGAAGAAGCGAAATTCACCGACGACGGCACGTCCTGCGTGGCCGGCGGCATAAAGGTCTGCATGATCTGCGAGAACGGCACGTCGAGGTTCATGTTGATGCACAGCAAGCCGATCACCCGCTGCTCGCGATTGCGAATGGCGATGGTCACCGACTTCATCAACACGCCACTCTTGGCGCGGGTGAAGTAGGCTTTCGACACGCTGCTGTCGTCGCCGGCCATGTCATGCAGCATGCGCAGGGCAAGGTCGGTGATCGGCGAGCCGATTTTGCGCCCGGTATGCTCGCCGTTGGCGATGCGTACCGCTGAGCTGTTCAGGTCTTCCAGCGCGTGCAGTACGATCTCGCAATGGCCGCCGATCAACATCGCCAGCCCGTCGACCACCGCTTCATAGGATTTCAGGATTTCATGATCCGTTTGAGTAAACGGACGTTCATTCAGCAAATCAAGTTCGCTGGCTTCGCTGGATAAAAGCGAATTCGACATCGAAGATACCACCCTCATAGATCGCCTGTGCCAGGGGGCGCAGCTAAAACCGCTCGGACCGGATCGCTACCGTCGTCGGCACGCCGCAGCGCGGCCGGCTGAGAGCGGCATCAAACGGCACGATGACATCCGCAGGCGAGGCGGCCGGGAACAATTTTAGGTACACGCCCTAAGGGGCAGACGCATGACTGATAAATCAGAATTATTAGTCTAGCAAAGCGGCCGGAGCAAAGTCCTTGCGTTTGCGCGTGGTATTGACGTTAAGCCCGATGCCCGGCAGGCGTCAAGCGTTCAATGGAGAGAGAGGTGGCGGCTGCCGAAATGAAAACCGCCGCGGAGGGCATCCGCGGCGGTGGCAAACAGAGCGACGATGTTATTTCGCTTTGGTAGCGGCTTTCGCGTCAGCCGGTTTTTCGGCTTTAGCGTCGGCTTTCGGCGCCGCTTTCACGTCCAGCAGCTCAACGTCGAAGACCAGCGTGGAGTTAGCCGGGATGCCCGGAACGCCGGTTTTACCGTAGGCCAGCGCCGGTGGGATCACCAGCTTGATTTTGCCGCCTTTCTTGATGTGCTTCAGGCCTTCGGTCCAGCCTGGGATCACGCCGTCCAGACGGAACGACAGCGGCTCGCCGCGGGTGTAGGAGTTATCGAACTCGGTGCCGTCGGTCAGGGTGCCTTTGTAGTTCACTACCACGGTGTCGCTGTCTTTCGGTGCTTCACCCGCGCCCGGTTTCTCTACCTGGTACAGCAGGCCGGATTCGGTTTTCTTCACGCCTTTTTCTTTAGCGAAGCTGTCACGGTACTTGGCGCCTTTGGTTTCGTTGTCCTTGGCGTCCTGTTCCATCTTCGCCTGAGCGGAAGCCTTCACGCGCGCTTCGAAGCCCTGCAGGGTCTTCTCGATGTCGGCATCGTTCAGCTTGCTCTTGTTGGCGAACGCGTCCTGAACGCCGGCGATCAGCTGATCTTTGTCCAGCTTGATGCCCAGCTTCTCTTGCTCTTTCAGAGAGTTGTCCATGTAACGACCGAGAGAGGCGCCCAGTGCGTAAGCCGCTTGCTCGTCGTCGTTTTTGAACTTGCCGGTGCTCGGTGCTGCTGCCGCGTCCGCTGGTTTAGCGGCTTCTGCCGGTTTGGCGGCATCGGCTGCCATGACCTGGGTCGCATTCAGAGCAAAAGCCATGGTGGTTGCCAGAAGCGTGACTTTAAACAAAGATTTCATCCATTTCTCCAGTGTCTGAAGCAATGCCCCAAACAATCATTAGGTAAGATAACCGGGCTACTATAGCTGCCTGAAACAAAACAAAACAGTCGCACAGGTAACCAATCGAGTCAAAGTGTGACTCCCACTTTGCCAAGAAGTTTCCCACCGCGTGCTACTCGCATGATAAATCAGATTTTTCTTGCAGAATATTCGGCGAGGTTAGCAAAAAACGGCGTATCGAGCGCGCAACTTTTCAGCACTTTACACTGCCGATCGCAACGTTGCGCGTCGTCTGGAGAAATAGCGCGAGCAAACCCGGCGCCAGCTGTTACCATAGCGCCGAATCAGGATTTTATCGCGTCAGAGGTAGCCTCATGCACAACGCCGACATTCAACGCCTGCTACAGCGGCTTGAAGAACTGGAGAGCCGTCAGGCCTTCCAAGAGCTCACCATCGAAGAGCTCAACCAGACCGTCATCCAGCACCAAATGGAAATGCTGAAGATGCGCGAACACCTGCGCATGTTGACCGACAAGCTGCGCTCTACCCAAACCTCAATGATCGCCTCGCAATCGGAAGAAACCCCTCCGCCGCACTATTGAGGGCCCGCCATGCGGTTATTTCAGGCGTGCCAGCCCTTCGACGGCACGCTCGAGATACCGGCGCGGGCACCCCAAGTTGATGCGGATAAAACCGCTCCCCTGCGGGCCGAAACCGCTGCCCATCGACGGCGCCAGCTTCGCCACCGCCACCAGCGCCTGCTGCAAGTCAGCATCGTTCAAACCCAGTGAGCGGCAATCCAGCCAGGCGAGATAGGTCCCCTCAGCCTGGGTCATCGTGCACCAGGGCGCGGCGTCCGCCAGCGCCTGCTTAAACCAACGCCGGTTCTCCGCCAGGTAGTCGAGCAGCTCATCAAGCCAGGCCGCGCCCCGTTGATAGGCCGCGGTCGCCGCCGTCATCGACAGCGCGTTGAACACATCCAGCCCGTGGGCGTTCAGCCGATCGACAAACGCCTGCCGAAGCCGGGCATTGGGGATCAGGAAATTCGAAATGCGCAGCGAGGAAAGGCCGAACGTTTTGCTGGCGGACGTCGCCGCAATTACCCGCTCGCGATATTCCTCGCCCAGATGCAACACCGACGTAAACGTCTCGCCGGGCAGCAGCAGATCGGCCCAAATTTCATCGGAGATCACCGTGACGTCGTGGGCGTGGCAGAGCGCCATGAGCCGCTCCAGTTCATCATGGCGCCAGCAACGGCCGGTCGGGTTGTGTGGATTGCACAGCAACAACAGCGGCGGTTTACGCTGCGCCAGGCAGGCGGCCAGCTGGTCGAAATCGATCCGGTATCCCTGCGGGGTTTCCAGCAGCGGGTTTTCAATCACCTCTCTGCCGTTCATGATGACTATCTTGGCGAACGAGCCATAGTACGGCCCCTGCACCACCACGCCGTCCCCCGGCTTGCTGAGCAGTTGGATCAGCATCGCCAACCCCGGCACTACCCCTTCAATCGACGTGAACCATTCGCGCCGCAGCGGCAAGCCGTGCCGCTTGGCAAACCAGTCGATCGCCGCCTCATAGTAAGCGTCGTCGCGTTCGCTGTAGCCAAAGACGCCGTGGTCCACCCGCTGATGCAGCGCCTGCTGCACCTCCGGCGGGCACGGAAAGTCGAAATCGGACACCCACATCGGCAACAGTTCACTGCCGTCCAGTTGCAGATAGCGGTCGATGAAGTCCCACTTCACGGAGCCGGTGTTGTGGCGATCGATGATGGCGTTGAAATGACTCGTCATGTCAGGCTTCCTTACGCTGCAAGTCGTTCTGAGGTTGGAGTTTGGCGATACCGAAGCCGGTGAACCCATAAATCAGGGCGAACACCACCGCGGCATAACATTGGATCGCCCACGGCAGCAGATCGAGGGTGCTGACCCCCAGCGTGGTGGCCATGTAAATGCCGGCGGCCGTCCACGGGATCAGCGGTTCGATGACGGTGCCCGCATCTTCGACGGTGCGCGACAGATTTTTGTTGTCCAGCCCCATGCGTCGATAGGCCCCTTTGAACAGCTCCGCCGGGATCAGCAGCGCCAGCTTGCCGTCGCTGGTCGCACCGGTCACCAGGATAGTGGTGGCAACGGTGGCAGCGATCAGCTGGCCGGTGGTGTGCACCACTTTCAGCAGCCGGCTGATGATCACCGTCAGCGCGCCGGTCAGCGTCAGGGCGCCGGCGAAGGAAAAGGCGCAGAACACCAGCAGGATCGTACTCATCATCGAGAACATGCCGCCGCGGTTCAGCAGGCGCGGCACATCGGCGACGATCCCTTCGACGTTATGGCCCTGAGTGGCGAACATCGACAGATTGAAGCCGTCCATCAACGCATTCAGCCCCTGCTGCAGGCTAAAGCCCTGCAGCGCGACGCCGATGGCGATCGCCAGCGCGCAGGCGGCCAGCATGACGGGGATCACCGGCCGTTTGGTCACCGCGCCCCACAGCACCAGCACCGGCGGTAGGATCAGCAGCAGATTGAAGTGGTACAGCCCCTCGAGCGCACCGACAATTTCGGTCACTTTTTCGGGCGTTGCCACGCTGCCCACCGCACCGGTGTGGCCGGCGATCAGGTACACCACGGCGGCCAGGATAAAACTCGGCAGCGTCGTGTACATCAGATGCTGGATATGGCTGTAGAGATCGGTATCCGCAACGATAGCCGCGAAGTTCGTCGAATCGGACAACGGCGAAATTTTGTCGCCGAAGTAAGCGCCGGACACCACCGCCCCGGCCGCGGCGGCCAGCGGCACGTCCAGACCGGCGGCCACGCCCATCAGCGCCACGCCCACGGTGCCGGCCGCCCCCCACGAGGTGCCGGTGCACACCGAGATCACGCTGGTGATGAAGAACGCGGCGATCAGAATGTATTGCGGGCTGATCAGCTTCAGCCCCCAATACACCATGTAAGGGATGGTGCCGCTGATCATCCAGGTGCCGATCAGGCCGCCCACGCAGATCAGGATCATGATCACCGGCATCGCCTTCGCCAGCTTGGCCACTATGGCCTCGATGATGTCGTCCCAGCGATAGCCTTGCCACCAGGCTAACGCGGCGGCGATGGCGGCGGAAACCAGCAGCAGCGGTTCAATGCGCAGGCCAAACTGGCCATAGCCGATGATGAGCAGCAACAGCATGGCCACAATCGGCAGCGTCGCCAGCCCAAGGTTGAGCGTTTTCTTATTATCCATATACGGCTCCTGTTGAAGATGGGGTACTGCAACAGCGTAATGGCTTCGGTAATCGGAGGATGTGAGCGCAGGCAACCGGCCATGTAATCGGTTTCATGGGATGGCGTTGTGTGAGCCGTCTCTCATTCGCAGCGCTTGCTTTGCTCATGCGGTTCGCCGTCGGCGACGGAGTCTCGCAGGATAAGTTCGGCCGAAAAGCGGTTGTTCCGTGGCGCGACGTCGCTGCCGCTGTGGATCTGTAGCGCCAGGCGCGCGGCACGCCGAGCCATTTTCTCGATGGGATAATGCATGGTAGTCAACGCGGGGTGGAGATACTTCGCCAGGGTAATGTCGTCAAAACCGACGATCGACAGCGCCTCAGGCAGCTGAATGTGCCGTTGGTGGCAGGTGCGCATCATGCCGGCGGCCATTACGTCGTTGAAGGTCACTGCGGCGGTGAAGCATGGATCGCTGGCCAGCACACGCTCGGCCGCCAGTTCGCCCCCTCGCTCGTTGAAGGGCACGCTGATGATCCAGCTGCCGGGTACCTCAATGCCGGCGGCGCCCATGGCCTTGCGGTAACCCGCTAACCGCTGCGCGCGGTCGTCGATCGGCAGATCCGCCGTCACGCAGGCAATTCTCCGATGCCCCTGGCGTATGAGCAACTCGGTCGCCGTCTGCGCCGCATTGGCGTTGTCGAGCCAGATGCAACGGTTGGCGATGGCGGGCAGATAACGATTGATCAGCACCAGCGCAGGCGTGTGGGCGGCGTAGCGCAGCAGCTCCTCCTCCCCCATGCGCGTGACGTGCGCCACGATGGCTTCGCATCCCTGGTTGATGAGAAAATCGAGGCCGCTTTTTTCCAGCTCGGCCTGATGCCCGCCGCTGCACAACATCAACCGCACGCCGGCCTGCCGCGTGATGTCTTCCACGCCCCGCGCCAGGCGTGAAAAAAACGGATCGTCGAGGTTGCCGGTCAGCAATCCCAGCATATTGCCGCTTCTTTTCGCCAGCGCCAGCGCGGCGGCGTTGCGGTGGTAGTTAAACTCGCGCATCGCTTTCTCGACGCGTTCGCGGGTCACCGGTTCAACGTAGGCGGTATTATTGATCACCCGGCTGACGGTGGCCGTGGAAACGCCGGCGCGCCGCGCAACGTCTTTCATGGTGGCCATGGCATGTCCTGTTGTGCCGTTCGGCGCCCGGTGCGCCGCGCATAAAAAAGGGCAGCCGATGGCCGCCCTCTTGTCTCGTCACTGCGCTCTGCTTAGTGGCAGCCGCAGCCGCCGTTACCGCAACCACCTTTACCGTGGTCGTGACCATGGTCGTGATCGTGGCTGTGGCCGTGACCGCCGCAGCAGCCTTCACCGTGTTCGTGGTGATGGTCGTGCTCGCCGTGTACGTGGCCGTGCGCCAGTTCTTCTTCGGTCGCTTCGCGGATCGCGACAACTTCCACGTTGAAGTTCAGGTTTTGGCCGGCCAGCATATGGTTGCCGTCAACCACCACGTGGTCGCCGTCAACTTCGGTGATTTCAACCGGTACCGGGCCCTGATCGGTGTCAGCCAGGAAACGCATGCCGACCTGCAGTTCGTCAACGCCCATGAAGACGTCTTTCGGTACGCGCTGCACCAGGTTTTCGTCGTAGTTGCCGTACGCGTCGTTCGCGCCAACGTGAACGTCAAAACGATCGCCAACGTCGTGGCCTTCGAGTGCTTTTTCCAGACCTGCGATCAGAGAACCATGCCCGTGCAGATAGTCCAGCGGTGCGCTCACCGGAGACTCATCAACCAAAACACCGTCTTCTGTACGTACTTGGTAAGCCAGGCTGACCACCAAGTCTTTTGCTACTTTCATGATATCTCCTACCGTTGGCTACTAGGACGCACACCGTTATCGGGATGCGCGCCTTTTCCGGACAGATTGTAACGGAAATCTGCCTCGCTGTACCCTCCGGGATAAAAAAACGCTACTTCGGCTGGAAAATGCCAATCACCTGCTCTTGCGGGCGAACGTGTTTTTCCACCTGTTGTTCGGTCTGGCGCTGATGGTGGCCGCACTTGACGCACTCCACCACCTCCACCTGATCCTCCCGCCATACCGCCAGCGTATCCATGGCGCTACAGCTTGGGCACACCGCCCCGGCGATAAATCTTTTACGTGTTGCAGACATCGTTATGCTCCCGCTTATTCGTATTCGTCCCAGCCGTCGAACTGGCGGCTTTCTTTTTGCATTTCGCGATGGAACAGCTCTTCCAGCTCGCGCCGCGCCTCTTTCACGCGGGAAATTTGCGCCACGTCGCCCTGATGCGGCGGCATCAGTTCACGCAGCATGCGCATATCCAGGCGGCGGAAATGCTGCTGGGCGCGGAAGGCCTGATGCGGGTGCATCCCCAACTCCATCAGCGCCTTGCGCCCCAGTTCCAGCGCGCTGGAGAAGGTTTCGCGGCTGAACTGTTTTACCCCTGCCTGCAGCAACTCATGCGCCTCCACGCGGCCGCGCGCCCGCGCCAGAATGCTCAGGTTCGGGAAGTGTTGCTGGCACAGCCGCACGATCTCCATGGTGTCTTCCGGCTCATTGCAGGTGATCACGATCGACTTGGCCTTCTCGGCGCCCGCCGCACGCAGCAGCTCCAGCTCGGTGGCATCGCCGTAATAAACCTTGTAGCCATAGCGCCGCAGTACGCCAACGGCGCTGACGTCGCGCTCCAGTACGGTAATGCGCATTTTGTTGGCCATCAACAGGCGGCCGATCACCTGGCCGAAACGCCCGAAGCCGACGATGATCACCTGCGGATCGTCATCTTCCACGTACGGCGTCTCCTCGTCTTCGTCTTTGGCGTTATAGCGCCGCGCCAAAATGCGGTCGATGGCCTGCATCAACAGCGGCGTGGTCATCATCGACAGCGTCACCACCACCAGCAGCAAAGAGAGTTGATCCGGCTGCAGCACCTTTTGGGCGCCCGCCGCCGAAAACAGCACGAAGGCGAACTCACCGCCCTGGCTGAGCACCCCGGCAAACTGCAGCCGCACCGAACTGCGCAGGCCGAACAGGCGCGACACGCCGTAGAGCACGCCGGATTTGACCGTCACCAGCACCAGCACGCCGATCAACACCTCGGCCAGATGGGTGTAGAGCACGCCGATATTCAACACCATGCCCACCGAGATAAAGAACAACCCCAGCAGCAGCCCTTTAAACGGCTCGATGGAAATTTCCAGTTCGTGGCGGTATTCGCTCTCCGCCAGCAGCACCCCGGCAATGAAGGTGCCGAGCGCCATCGACAGGCCGAGCGCTTCCATAAACAGCGCCGAGCCGAGCACCAGCAACAGCGCCGCGGCGGTGAAGATCTCGCGCACGCCGGAAGCGGCGATATAGCGGAACAGCGGCCGCAGCAGGAAACGGCCGCCGATCAACATGCCGCCGAACGCCGCCACCTTGAGCGCGATCTTCGCCCAGTCGTCGCTGGTGCCGCCGGCGCCGGCCAGAATCGGGATCAGCGCCAGCGCCGGGATCACCGCCATATCCTGGAACAGCAGCACCGAGAAGCCGAGCTGCCCCCCTTCGTTGCGGTTCATGCCCTTCTCGCGCATCAGCTGCAGCGCCATGGCGGTGGAAGACATCGCCAGGCCGACACCACCGATCACCGCCGCCTGCCAGGCGAAGTGCGTCAGGTACAGCAACGCGCCCAGCACCGCCGCAGTGATCAACACCTGGCCGGCGCCGGCGCCGAAGATCGAACGCCGCAGCTCCCACAGCTTGCTGGGGTTCAGCTCCAGGCCGATGATGAACATCAGGAACACCACGCCCAGCTCGGAGAAGTGCAGGATCTCGTCGACGTCGCGAATGAAGCCCAATCCCCAGGGGCCGATGGCGATGCCGGCGATCAGATAGCCCAGCACCGCGCCGATCCCCAGGCGACGGGCGATCGGCACCGTCACCACCGCGGCGAACAGGAACAGTAAAATGGCGGTCAGTAAGGTCGATCCTTCCATGCTCACCGCCCTCCGCGTGGCAGCGGGTGGCTCAGCCACTCGCCGTAGGCGTCCGCATGGCTACGCAGCACCTCCGGCTTTTGCCGCCGCGCCCAATACACCACGAACGGCGTCAGCCAATGCATATGGCACATCCCGGCGGTCAGCTCGAACGGCCGCAGAATATCTTCCATCGGGTAGTGGTTATAACCGCCGGTGCGGTAGGCGCCTTCCGGTTCGCCGGTGGTGATCACCGAACGCCAGTATTTGCCCGCCAGCGCATTGCCGCCCACGCCGCTGGCAAAGCCGCGCGACAGCACGCGATCCAGCCACTCCTTCAGCAGCGCCGGGCAGCTGTAGGTGTACAGGGGGTGCTGAAACACGATGACCTGATGCTCACGCAGCAGCTGTTGTTCGTGATGGATATCGATAAAAAAATCAGGGTAGTGCGCGTAGAGATCGTGCACGGTGACATGTTCCAACTGCTGCGCCGGTCGAAGCAAAACCCGGTTCGCCACCGAGTCATGGGATTCCGGATGGGCATACAGCAGCAAGACCTTGGGCGGCTGCGACATCATTCCCCTCCAAAGCGTCGTCAGGGTAGCGGTTTTCCGTTACCATGCATCGCAAAGACAAAAACAGCGCGCGGTGCGCGTTCTGTTACCTTAATGATAATTTAACATACTCTGAACATACGGCGCTTTATGATTGTATTCTCCTCGCTACAAATCCGACGCGGCATCCGCGTCCTGCTGGACAACGCCACGGCGACGGTTAATCCAGGTCAGAAGGTCGGCCTGGTGGGCAAAAACGGCTGCGGCAAATCCACGCTGCTGTCGCTGCTGAAGGGCGAGATCGCGGCGGACGGCGGCAGCTTCACCTTCCCCGGCAACTGGGCGCTGGCTTGGGTCAACCAGGAGACGCCGGCGCTGGACGTGCCGGCAATCGAGTATGTTATCGACGGCGACCGCGAGTTTCGCCAACTCGAAGCCGAATTGCAGGCGGCCAACGATCGCAACGACGGCCACGCCATCGCCACCCTGCACGGCAAGCTGGACGCCATCGACGCCTGGACCATCCGCTCCCGCGCCGCCAGCCTGCTGCACGGCCTCGGCTTCTCCAACGAACAGCTGCAAAGCCCGGTGCGCGACTTCTCCGGCGGCTGGCGCATGCGCCTCAACCTGGCGCAGGCGCTGGTGTGCCGTTCCGACCTGCTGCTGCTCGACGAACCGACCAACCACCTGGATCTCGACGCGGTGATCTGGCTGGAGCGCTGGCTGAAAAGCTATCCCGGCACGCTGGTGCTGATCTCGCACGACCGCGACTTCCTCGATCCGATCGTCGACAAGATCCTGCATATCGAACAGCAGACGATGAATGAATACACCGGCAACTATTCGTCGTTCGAACGCCAGCGCGCCACCAAACTGGCGCAGCAGCAGTCGCTGTATCAGCACCAGCAAGAAAAAGTGGCGCACCTGCAAAGCTATATCGACCGTTTCCGCGCGCAGGCCACCAAGGCCAAGCAGGCGCAGAGCCGCATCAAGATGCTGGAGCGCATGGAGCTGATCGCCCCGGCGCACGTCGACAACCCGTTCACCTTCAGCTTCCGTCCGCCGGAAAGCCTGCCAAATCCGCTGCTGCGCATGGACAAAGTCAGCGCCGGGTATGGCGACAAAGTGATCCTGAAGTCAATCAAGCTGAACCTGGTGCCCGGCTCGCGCATTGGCCTGCTCGGCCGCAACGGCGCCGGTAAATCGACGCTGATCAAACTGCTGGCCGGCACTCTGGAACCGCTGAGCGGCGAGATCGGCCTGGCGAAAGGCATCAAGCTGGGTTACTTCGCCCAGCACCAGCTGGAATTCCTGCGCGCCGACGAATCGCCGCTGCAGCACCTGAGCCGCATCGCGCCACGGGTGCTGGAGCAGCAGCTGCGCGACTATCTGGGCGGTTTCGGTTTCCAGGGCGACAAGGTCAGCGAAGTGACCGAACGTTTCTCCGGCGGCGAGAAGGCGCGGCTGGTGCTGGCGCTGATCGTCTGGCAGCGCCCTAACCTGCTGCTGCTCGATGAACCGACCAACCACCTGGATCTCGACATGCGTCAGGCGCTGACCGAAGCGCTGATCGATTTCGAAGGCGCGTTGGTGGTGGTCTCGCACGACCGTCACCTGCTGCGTTCCACCACCGACGATCTGTACCTGGTGCACGACGGCCAGGTCGAGCCTTTCGAGGGCGATCTCGACGACTACCAGCAGTGGCTTGTCGACCTGCAGCGCCAGGAAAGCCAGCAGGACGCACCGGAAAAAGAGAGCGGCGGCAACAGCGCGCAGGCGCGCAAGGATCAAAAACGCCGCGAGGCGGAGTTCCGTACGCAGACCCAGCCGCTGCGCAAGCAGATCGCCAAGCTGGAACAGCAGATGGAAAAACTGGGCGCCGAACTGGCGGCGGTGGAGGAACAGCTGGCGGATTCCGCACTGTACGACATCAGCCGCAAGGCCGAGTTGACCGACTGCCTGCAAAAGCAAAGCCAGGCCAAATCCGCGCTGGAGGAGACGGAAATGACCTGGCTGGATGCACAGGAACAGCTGGAACAGTTAACGCAGGCGTTCGAAGCCTAAGCCTCAGGCCTTGTAAAAAGGCCTATCCCCCAGAATGGTCGCGCGGTGCATAATGCGCCGCTGCGGCAGATAATCCGCGTTGGCGTAGTGCTGCGTCACGCGGTTATCCCAGATCGCCACGTCATTTTTCTGCCAGCGCCAGCGCACCTGAAACTCCGGTTTGGTGATGTGAGCAAACAGGAAGTTCAGCAAAGCGTCGCTCTCTTTCGGCGCCAGATCGACGATCCGCGTGGTGAACCCTTCATTGACGAACAGCGCCTGCCGGCCGCTGACCGGGTGGGTGCGCACCACCGGATGCAGCAGCGGCGGGTTTTTCTGCACCGCCAACTGCCAGCGCTGATGCTCCTCTTCACTGCCGCGATGTTTGTGTTCCGGGAACGACTTGGTGAAGTCATGCTCCGCACGCAGCCCTGCGAGCAGCGTTCTGAACGGCGCCGACAGCGCCTCGTAGGCCGCGATACCGCTGGCCCACAGCGTATCGCCGCCGGTGGAAGGCAAGGTCTTGGCCGCCAGGATCGCCCCCAGCGGCGGGTTCTCGATAAAGGTCACGTCGGTGTGCCAGTTATCGTTGTCCGGCGGGTTGTCGTCGTGGGTATCGAGCACGATGATCTCTTCCACGTCGGTGGCATGCGGATAGACCGGATGGATATGCAGATCGCCGAAGCGGCCGGCCAGATCGCGCTGCTGCAGCGGCGTGATCGGCTGATTGCGGAAGAACAGCACCTGATGCTTCAGCAAGGCGTGATAAAGCTGTTCAAACTGGCCGTCGCCCAGCGGCCGGGCCAATTCGACGTTTTCCACCATCGCCCCGATGTAAGGCCCCAGCGGGGTGATATTCAGACGTTCGTTCATTGCTGTACTCCATGCCACGGGGTCAATCGGCGCTGCAGGGCACGCAGCCCCAGCTCCAGCCCAAATGCAATCACCGCAATCACGCCGATGCCGGCCAACACCACGTCGGTCGCCAGAAACTCACCGGCGGATTGCACCATAAATCCCAGGCCGCGCGTGGCGGCGATCAGTTCGGCGGCCACCAGCGTCGACCAGCCGACGCCCAGCCCGATGCGAATGCCGGTCAGGATCTCCGGCAGCGCACTCGGCAGCACCACGAAACGCAGCGCCTGCCAACGCGTGGCGCCCAACGCGCGGGCAGCACGCACCCTCACCTGCGCCACGCTGCGCACGCCGGCCACGGCAGAGAGCGTCACCGGCGCGAAGATCGCCAGATAAATCAGCAAGATCTTTGAGGTTTCGCCGATGCCGAACCAAATCACCATCAGCGGCAGATAGGCCAGCGGCGGCACCGGGCGATAGATTTCAATCAGCGGATCGAGGATGCCGCGTACCGTGTCGTTCAGCCCCATGGCGATGCCCACCGGAATGCCGACGATCACCGCCGCCAACAGCGCTACCAGAATGCGCCCCAGGCTGGCCGCCAGATGTTGCCACAGCGTGGCGTCCATAAAGCCTTGCGGGCTGGCGATGGTGATCAACTGGTGCAGCACCTGCTGTGGCGCCGGCAAAAACAGCGGGCTGATCAGCTGCAGCGCCGTCACGCCCCACCAGACGATCAACACCGTCAACAGCGTGGCGCCGCTCAGCCAAACGTTGCGCGGCACGCTGAAACGGCGTGCCGCTTTGCCCTGCGGCTGCGCCGCGGCCTTCAGAGTGGAATGCAGGCTCATAGCAAGGCCTCACGCTGTTGGAAAACTTTGCCCAGCACGTATTCGCGCTGCGCGATAAATTCAGGATCTGACTTGATGGCGCGGCAGGCTTCGCCGTCGGCATAGCGTTGGCCGAAGTTCAGCGACAGCCGCTCCACCACCTGCCCAGGCCCCGGCGACAGCAGCAGCAGTTCGCTGGCGAGGAACACCGCCTCTTCGATATCGTGGGTGATCAGCAGCACCTGCTTGCCGGTATCACGCCAAATGGTCAGCAACAGTTCCTGCATCTGCTCGCGGGTGAACGCGTCCAGGGCGCCGAACGGCTCGTCCAACAACAACAGCCGCGGCTCGGCGGCCAGAGCGCGGGCGATGCCGACGCGTTGGCGCATGCCGCCGGAAAGCTGCCAGATGAAGTGCTGTTCATAGCCCGCCAGCCCCACGCGCTGCAGCATCTGCTCCGCCACCTGGCGGCGCTGCGCCTTGCCGACGCCGGCCAGTTGCAGGCCGAACTCGACGTTGTCCACCACGTTGCGCCACGGCAGTAAGCCCTCATGCTGGAACACCACGCCCCGTTCGGCGCTCGGGCCGTGAACGGGCGTTCCATCCAGTGTGATGCTGCCAGCTGAAGGCTCGATAAACCCGGCGATCAAATTCAGCAGCGTGGTCTTGCCGCAGCCCGACGGGCCGAGCACCACCACCAGTTGCCCGGCGGCGATCTGGAACGACACGTCACGCAGCGCGGGCCGCCCCTGATACTCTGCTGAAAGATGATTGACGTTTAGCATCCTGCTTCCTTACGACTGCGGCGCAGCCTGCACCTGTTTCACAAAGCGGTCGGTCACGTAAGCGCTGTAGTCGCTGTCGACCTGCGGGATCTTGCCCTGCTGCTTGAGGAATTCGGCGGTATCGCGGATCGCCTTGTCCACCGGCTGGCCGAGCTGGGCAACCTGATCCGCCACCGGCAGATAACGGTTTCCCTTCACCAGCTCCGGCACCTGCGCTTCCGGCACCCCGCTCAGGCGCGCCAGCGTGCTGAGGTGGTTCGGATCTTTCAGCCACTGTTCCGGCGCCGCCAGGTAGGCTTTTTGCGCCTGCAGGGCGCTGGCAGCAAAGGCGGTCACCACGTCGGGATGTTTCTCGGCAAAGTCTTTGCGCACCACCCACACGTCCAGCGTCGGCGAGCCCCATTCGCCCACCTGCGCGGAGTCGGTCAACACCTTGCCCTGTTTGGCCAGTTCGTTGACCACCGGCGCCCAGACGTAGGCGCCGTCGATGTCGCCGCGCTGCCAGGCGGCGGCGATGGCCGGCGGCTGCAGATTGAGGATTTTCACCTGCTCAGGCTTGATGCCCCAATGCTTGAGCGAGGCCAGCAGGCTGTAATGGGTGGTGGAGATAAACGGCACCGCAATGCGCTTGCCGATCAGATCCTGCGGGCTTTTGATGTCATTCTTCACCACCAGCGCTTCGGAGCTGCCGAGCTGCGAGGCGATGAGGAACACTTCGATGGGGAGTTTCTGGCTGGCGGCCACCGCCAGCGGGCTGGAGCCGATATTGCCGATCTGCACGTCGCCGGAGGCCAACGCACGCAGCACGCTGGAGCCGCTGTCGAACTTACGCCAGTCGACGGTCGCGCCGGACCGTTTGGCGAAGCTGTTTTCCGCCTGCGCCACCTTGGCCGGTTCTGCCGACGTCTGGTACGCCACGGTCACGTCCACCGCGTAGGCGCTGGCTGCGCTGAGCGACAGCGCCAACAGCGCCGCGTTGCGTAAGGAAAAGAGTTTGCCCGCCATGTTCCGCTCCGTTGATAAAAATCTGTTCAGTTGCTGACAGTTTTATCTGAGCGATGGCGAGCGATAAAAGAATAAAAAAGTCTTCTTTATTACCTTTAGTAATATAAACGCGGGTTACAGCGCGATACTTCCGCGCAGGAACACATGAGCATAGCCGCCGAGCAGCGTGCGATCCCCTTGCAGTTCGCAGAACAATTCACCGCCGCGCGCCGAGACCTGCTGCGCATGCAGCCGATGGCGGCCGAGACGCGCCGACCAGTAAGGCATCAGCGTGCAGTGCGCGGAGCCAGTGACCGGATCTTCACCGCCGTCGAGCGTGAAATAGCGCGACACGAAGTCCACGGTGTCACCCGGCGCGGTAACGATTACCGCACGCCCGGCCAACGCGATCAGCGCCGGGATGTCCGGGCGCAGCGCGCGCACCTGCGCCTCGTTTTCCAGCACCACCATCAGCGCTTTCGCCTGCCACACCTCCTGCGGCTGCACGCCCAGCAGCGCCGCGAGGCCCGCCGGTTCAGCCACCTTCTGCGGCGGCCGTGCGGGGAAGTCGAGCACCAGCCGTTCCCCGTCCTGCGCATCGCGCTTGACGAACAGCTCGCCGCCGGCCGAACGGAAGCGGATATCCTGCAGCGCCGGATTGATCGCGCTGAACATCACATGCGCCGCCGCCAGGGTGCCGTGGCCGCAAAGGTCGACCTCGCGTTCCGGGGTAAACCAGCGGATAGCGGTCATGTCGCCGTCATCCCAGACAAAGCTGGTTTCCGGCAGGCCGATCTCGTTGGCGATCGCCTGCAGCCGCTCCGCCGGCAGCGGCTGCGTCAGCAGGCAAACCCCGGCCGGGTTGCCGCGCAGCCCTTTGCCGGTGAAGGCAACCACGTGATAATAATTTTCCGCCATCGTTCGCTCCTTAATGCCAGATCAGTAACACACAGGCTGCGGTCAACAACCCCATGGAACCGTTGAAGATAACCCAGGCCTTTTTGCTGCGCAGCAGGCGGCCGATCACGGTGCCGAACGCCAGCCAGATAATGCCGGCGACAATGTTGACCACCAAAATGCCCAGCGCGATCGCCGCAATGGATCCGTTGTACTTATCGCCCGCCAGGCTGAAGCTGGCCACCGCCCCCAGCGCCATCAGCCAGGCTTTCGGGTTGAGGAACTGCAGCAGCCAGCCCTGATACAGCCGCACCGGCTGCGGCGGCGCCACGTCGGTTTCCAGCTTTTCATAGGCGGCGGTGGCGACTTTCCACGCCAGCCACAGCAGGTACAGACTGCCGAGGATTTTCAGGATCAGGTGCAGCGACGGGTAGACCAGGATCAGGCTGCCGACGCCGAAGGCCACCAGCAGCAAAATGCTTTGCATGCCGAGCATGATACCGACCATCAGCCACAGCGATCGCATAAAGCCGAAGTTAGCGCCGGAGGTAGTCAACAGCAGGTTATTGGGGCCAGGCGTGATGGCGGCGACCCACAGGAAGCCCAGCATCGAAAGGAATAAACTCGGTTCCATGGCACGGGTGCTCCTCACCCAAGGCGCTTTTTTGCAGTATCATTGTTAGTTCTTGGTATTGAAGCTAACAGTGCGCTAGGGATCTCACAATAGCCGCCCACAACATTTTTACTCAGCCTATGCCTAACACCTTTCGCCCTCTGACCGGGGCCAGTAACCCGCACCTGCAAACGCTGTTGCCGCGGTTGGTGCGCCGCCGCGTGTTATTGAAACCGCATTGGCAACGGCTGGAATTGCCCGACGGCGATTTCGTCGATCTCGCCTGGAGCGAAGATCCAGCGCAGGCGCGCGACAAACCGCGCGCGGTGCTGTTCCACGGCCTGGAAGGCAGCTTCTACAGCCCCTACGCACATGGCCTGCTCAACGCCTGGCGTGAGCGTGGCTGGCTCGGCGTGGTGATGCACTTTCGCGGCTGCAGCGGCGTGCCCAACCGCAAGCAGCGCATCTACCACTCCGGTGAAACCGAAGATGCACGCTTCTTCCTGCGCTGGCTGCGCGAGCGCTACGGCGAGGTGCCAACCGCGGCGGTAGGCGTTTCGCTCGGCGGCAACATGCTGGCCTGCTATCTGGCGCAGCAAGGCACCGACAGCCTGCTGCAGGCGGCGGTGGTGGTCTCGGCGCCGCTGATGCTGGAGCCCTGTGCCTACCGCATGGAGCAAGGCTTCTCCCGCGTTTATCAGCGCTACCTGCTGGGGCAGCTGAAACAAAACGCCACCCGCAAGCTGTTGCACTACCCGGACACTCTGCCGCTCAAGCTGTCACAGCTGAACGGGTTGCGGCGCATCCGCGAATTCGACGACGCCATTACCTCGCGCATTCACGGCTTTAGCGACGCTATCGACTACTATCGCCGCTGCAGCGCCCTGCCGCTGTTGCCGGCTATTCAGACGCCGCTGCTGATCATCCATGCGAAGGACGATCCCTTCATGACCCATGAGGTGATCCCCGACGTCGCCGGCCTGCCGCGCAATATCGAATATCAACTGACCGAGTACGGCGGCCACGTCGGCTTCGTCGGCGGCACGCTGAAAAAACCGCACATGTGGCTGGAACATCGCATTCCGGCCTGGCTTTCCCCTTATCTGGACATCCCGACGTGATCATTCCCTGGCAAGAACTGGCAACCGACACCCTGAACAGCCTGATCGAATCCTTTGTACTGCGCGAAGGCACCGATTACGGCGAACACGAACGCTCGCTGGAACAGAAGGTGGAGGACGTGCGTCGCCAGCTGAAAAACGGCGAAGTGGTGCTGGTGTGGTCGGAACTGCACGAGAGCGTCAACATCATGCCGCGCGGCCAGTTCCGCGCCGGGCAGGAAGAAATTTAGTGGCGCTCGGTTCTATGACTGACGGAAAAAATCAGGTAACAATGGGGCATTGCAAACCAGCGCGCGCCATTTTTTCCTGAGATAGAGAGCGTCAACAAGAGCCACAATAATCCCCTGACGCCGGCGCATTCAACACGGAGTGACAATCATCATGTCTGCCAAACATCCCGTTATCGCGGTGACCGGTTCCAGCGGCGCCGGCACCACCACCACCAGCGTGGCGTTCCGTAAGATCTTCCAACAGCTCAACATCCGCGCCGCCGAGCTGGAGGGCGACAGCTTCCATCGCTACACCCGGCCGGAAATGGACGCGGCGATCCGCAAGGCGCGCGATCTGGGCAGACACATCAGCTATTTCGGCCCCGAGGCCAACGACTTCGGCCTGCTGCAGCAGAGCTTTATCGACTATGGCAAGAACGGCACCGGGCGCTCGCGCAAGTATCTTCACACCTACGACGAAGCGGTGCCCTACAATCAGGTGCCGGGTACCTTCACCCCGTGGGAACCGCTGCCGGCGCCGACCGACGTGCTGTTCTACGAGGGGCTGCACGGCGGCGTGGTCACCGATCACCACGACGTGGCCAAGCACGTCGATCTGCTGGTCGGCGTAGTGCCGATCGTCAACCTGGAGTGGATTCAGAAACTGATCCGCGATACCGGCGAGCGCGGCCACTCTCGCGAAGCGGTGATGGATTCGGTGGTGCGTTCGATGGAAGATTACATCAACTACATCACGCCGCAGTTCTCGCGCACCCACATCAACTTCCAGCGCGTGCCGACGGTGGACACCTCCAACCCGTTCGCCGCCAAGGCGATTCCCTCACTGGACGAAAGCTTCGTGGTGATCCACTTCCGCGGGCTGGATCAAATTGATTTCCCCTATTTGCTGGCGATGCTGCAGGGCTCGTTTATCTCGCACATCAATACGTTAGTGGTGCCGGGTGGCAAGATGGGGCTGGCGATGGAGCTGATCATGGCGCCGCTGGTGCAGCGATTGCTGGAAGGCAAGAAGATCGAATAAATGCGTTGAGCGCGGCGCCGGGCCGCGCTCCGTCTCGATTACGCCGGTTGGCGGATCTCGAAGCTGTGGGTCACCGTGGCGGCCTTGTTGAGCATCAGCGCCACCGAGCAGTATTTCTCCGCCGACAGGTTCACCGCACGCTCGACGATCTTGTCGGTCAGGTCCTGGCCGGTAACGATGAAGTGCAGGTTGATATGGGTGAACAACCGCGGGGCTTCTTCGCGGCGCTCGGAGGTCAGCTTCACCTCACAGTCGCGCACGTCGTTGCGCCCTTTTTGCAGGATGGACACCACGTCGATCGCGCTGCAGCCGCCCACCGACATCAGCACCATCTCCATTGGGCTGGGCGCTTTATCACCGGCGTTGCCGTCCATCAGCACCTGGTGGCCGGAGGCCGATTCACCCAAAAACGTTAACCCTTCCACCCATTTAACTCTTGCCTGCATTCTGGTCACTCCGGTTGATTTCTTAAAATCAGAGTACGCTTTCGCATAGAAACAGGCAACGTAACCTGATGCTAATCATGCTGAAGCGAGACAACACGAGACACCCGCCTTACTCTGTGCTACAAACAGAGCCGCAATAAATCTTTCCGGGACACTGAATTTCAGGGAAACGCCCAGAGAAAGGCTCCTTTACCGGTATGTTAACAGAATGTAGCTTGCAGCGCTTACGGCAAGTTAATATGCTAGAGCGACAGCGTATTTTTATGACACGCCTCAAAACTTGCCGGTAGCCCTCGCTCATGACTGCGGCTACAGGCGGGTTTTACAGGGAACTCTGACCCCTGTGACACAAGGCAGCGATAACAACAGAGGATAACAGCGAATGGTTCTCGGCAAACCGCAAACAGACCCTACTCTCGAATGGTTCCTGTCTCATTGCCATATCCACAAATATCCATCGAAGAGTACGCTGATTCACCAAGGTGAAAAGGCCGAAACGCTTTACTACATCGTGAAAGGCTCCGTCGCGGTGCTGATCAAGGATGAAGAAGGTAAAGAGATGATCCTGTCCTACCTCAACCAGGGGGATTTCATCGGCGAGCTCGGATTGTTCGAAGAAGGCCAGGAGCGCAGCGCCTGGGTTCGCGCGAAAACCGCCTGTGAAGTGGCCGAAATTTCCTACAAGAAATTCCGCCAGCTGATCCAGGTGAACCCGGACATCCTGATGCGTCTGTCCGCCCAAATGGCGAGCCGCCTGCAGGTCACCTCCGAAAAAGTGGGCAACCTCGCCTTCCTGGACGTTACCGGCCGCATCGCGCAAACCCTGCTGAATCTGGCGAAGCAACCCGACGCCATGACTCACCCGGACGGCATGCAGATCAAGATCACCCGTCAGGAGATCGGCCAGATCGTCGGCTGCTCGCGTGAAACCGTTGGCCGTATTCTGAAAATGCTGGAAGATCAAAACCTGATTTCCGCCCACGGCAAAACCATTGTCGTCTACGGCACCCGTTAATCCCTGAAAAAACGGCGCAGTCTGCGCCGTTTTTTTGTCTGCTCTCTGCCATGTGGCGCCGCCTGATCTACCACCCGGAAATCAACTACGCACTGCGACAAACGCTGGTGTTGTGCCTGCCGGTGCTGTTCGGCCTGCTGATAGGCCAGCTGCAGCTCGGCCTGATGTTCTCCCTCGTGCCCGCCTGCTGCAATATCGCCGGACTGGATACGCCGCATAAGCGCTTCTTTAAACGACTGATCGTCGGCGGTTCGCTGTTCGCCTTCAGCAGCGTGCTGCTGCAACAGGCCCTGCTGTGGCACGTGCCGCTGCCGGCGCTGATGCTGGGCCTGGCGCTGCTGCTCGGCGTCACCGGCGAAATCAGCCCGCTGCACGCCCGGCTGTTGCCGGCGGCGCTGGTGGCCGCCATCTTCGCCCTCAGCACGGCCGGCACGGTGCCTATCTGGCAGGCGCCGCTGCTGTACGCGATCGGCACCGCCTGGTATGGCTTATTCACCTGGTTCTGGTTCAAGCTGTGGAAAGAGCAGCCGATGCGCGAGACGCTGAGCCAGCTCTACCTGGAACTGGCGGACTATTTCGAAGCCAAATACTCGCTGCTGACCCAGCACACCGATCCGCAGACCGCGCTGCCGCCGCTGCTGGTGCGCCAGCAAAAGGTGATGGACCTGATCAGCCTGTTGTACCAACAGCTTAATTTCCTGCCGCACGCCAACAATCTCGAGCAAAAGCGCCTGCAGCGCGCCTTTCAGGTGGCGATGGACCTGCAGGAGCACATCACCGTCAGCCTGCATCTGCCGGAAGAGGTGCAAAAACTGGTGGAGCAGAGCCAGGCCGAAGCGATCATTCGCCGCAATGCTCAGGTGATCGCCGGCCGGCTGCGCGTGGTGGCGCACGATATTCTCTATCATCAACATTCGAAGCGCTTCTCCATGACCCACGAGCTGGCGGCGCTGGAAAAAATGGCGGCGCAGCATCCCGATAATCCGGTCGGCCAGTTTTGTTATTACCACTTCAGCCGCATCGCCCGCCTGCTGCGCACCCAGCATCCGCTGTACCGCCGCGACCTGATGCCCGGCCAGCACCGCCTGCCGTTTTGGCCGGCGCTGGTCAGCTATCTGTCGTTCAAATCCACCGCCCTGCGCAACGCCGCGCGGCTGGGCGTAACGCTGGCGGTCGGCAGCAGCCTGGGTGCGGTATTCAACCTGCCGAAGCCTTACTGGATCCTGCTCACCATCATGCTGGTGAGCCAAAACGGGTATAACGCCACCCGGGTGCGTATTCAGCACCGTGCGCTGGGCACGATTGCCGGGCTATTGCTGGCAGCCGGGCTGCTGCAGCTGCAGTTGCCGGAAGGAGAAACGCTGAGCATCATGCTGGTGATCACGCTGCTGGCCTACCTGGTTTCGCGCAAGAACTACGGGCTGTCGGTGATTGGCTTTACGGTCACGGCGGTTTACACCCTGCAGCTGCTGGCGCTGAACGGCTCGCATTTTCTGGTACCGCGCCTGATCGATACGCTGATCGGCTGCGTGCTGGCGTTCGGCGGCACCATTTGGCTGTGGCCGCAGTGGCAAAGCGGGCTGCTGCGCAAGAATGCCCATCAGGCGCTGGAGAACGATCAAGCCGCGCTGCGGCTGATGCTGAAGCAACCGGAACCGGACGCCACCGCGTTGGCCTATACCCGCATGCAGGTCAACCAGGCACACAACGCGCTGTTCACCTCGCTCAATCAGGCGATGCAAGAGCCGGGGTTCGCGTCAAACTATCTGGCGGACATGCGGCTGTGGGTCACTCACAGCCAGTTCATCGTCGAACACCTGAACGCCATGACCATTCTGGCACGCGAGCACTACATGCTGACGCCGAAACTGGCGGAAGAGTATCTGCAGACCTGTGAAATCGCGCTGCAAAGCTGCCAGCAGCGGTTGGAATACGACGGCCCGAGCAGCGGCATCATGCAGCCGCCGGATCTGCATCCGGACATGCCCGTTACCGAGATGGAGCGCCATCTGCGGCGCATTTTGTCGCACCTGAGCGTGATGCACACCATTTCGTCGCTGGCCTGGCGCCAGCGCCCGCACCACGGCATCTGGCTCAAGCGCAAACTGCGCGATCAATAAGGGCGCGGCATGCCGCGCCCCGTTATATGCCGCGCGGGCTTCAGGCGTTGATCACATCCTGCACCGCCAGCTCGAACAGCGCCATGCCGGCCTCGATATCCTGCAGCTCCACCACCAGCGACGGCGCGAAGCGGATCACGTTCGGCCCGGCATTGAGGATCATCAACCCACGCGCGGCGGCGGCGGTGAGGAAGTCGCGCGCCCTGCCGTGATAATGCGGCGTCAGCTCGGCGCCAATCAGCAGCCCCATGCCGCGAATCGCAGTGAAAATACCGTATTTATCGCCGATATGCTGCAAAGCCTGCACATACAGCGCATGACGCTGCTGAATGCCGCTCAGCACCTCCGGCGTATTGATCACGTCCAGCGCCGCCTCCGCCACCGCGCAGGCCAGCGGGTTGCCGCCGTAAGTGGTGCCGTGGGTGCCCACCTGCATCACCGACGCAATGTCTTCGGTGGTCAGCATGGCGCTGACCGGGAAACCGCCGCCCAGCGCCTTGGCGGTGGTGAGAATGTCCGGCGTCACGCCATAATGCATATAGGCGAACAGTTTGCCGCTGCGCCCCATGCCGCTTTGCACTTCGTCGAACACCAGCAGCGCCTGATGTTGGTCGCACAGCTCGCGCACGCCTTTGAGGAAGCCGGCGTCGACCGGCGTAATACCGCCCTCGCCCTGAATCGGCTCCATCACCACCGCGCAGGTGTGGTCGTCCATCACCGCCTTCACCGCCGCCAAATCGTTGAACGGCACGTGCACGATGTCGGCCGGCTTCGGCCCGAACCCGTCGGAGTATTTGGCCTGTCCGCCCACCGACACGGTGAACAGCGTGCGGCCGTGAAACGCGTTATAGAAAGCGATGATTTTGGTTTTGTACGGGCTGTGGCGGGTGATGGCGTAATGACGCGCCAGTTTGAACGCCGCCTCGTTGGCCTCAGCGCCGGAGTTGGCGAAGAACACCCGATCGGCGAAGGTAGCGTCGATCAGTTTGCTTGCCAGGCGCAGCGCGGGCTCATTGGTGAAGACGTTGCTGGTATGCCACAGGGTTTCGCCCTGGCGTTTGAGCGCCTCGACCAGCGCCGGATGGCAGTGCCCCAGCGCCGTCACCGCGATGCCGCCGGAAAAATCGATGTACTCTTTTCCCTGCTGATCCCAGACCCGGCTGCCTTGGCCGCGCACCGGCACAAACTGGGCAGGCGCATAAACAGGCAGGATCACTTGGTCAAAGGTACTGCGGCTCACTGCGGATTTTTCAGTCATTTTCGGCTCCACCCTGAAAGTTTTTCAGCGCTATCGTAATGTCAGATTGAAAACATAATCACGAAATATGCATAAAAAACCAATCAAGCGCAAACGCAAAACGCCTGGCGGGCGAAAAAAACGCACCGGAATTAACGCTTGAGGAAATTATCCAGCAGCTGGTGGCCCTGCTCGCTGAGCACGCTTTCCGGATGGAACTGCACGCCTTCCAGCGCCAAAGTGCGGTGGCGGATGCCCATGATCTCGTCGCGCACGCCGTCGCGCTCGCTCCAGGCGGTCACTTCAAAACAGTCCGGCAGCGTATCGGCTTTCAGCACCAGCGAGTGATAGCGGGTCACGGTCAGCGGATCGCTCAGGCCACGAAACACGCCGACGCCCAGGTGACGAATCGCCGAGGTTTTGCCGTGCATCACCGCGCGGGCGCGCACCACCTCGGCGCCGAACGCCTGCCCCAGCGCCTGGTGCCCCAGGCACACGCCGAGGATCGGCAGCTTGCCGGCGAAATGACGAATGGCGGCCAGCGAGATACCCGCTTCGTTCGGGGTACAGGGGCCAGGGGAAATCACCAGATGCTGCGGCGCCAGCCGCTCGATATCGGCCAGCTGCAGCTCATCGTTGCGCTTCACCAGCACCTCGGCGCCCAATTCGCAGAAGTACTGGTAAAGGTTATAGGTAAAGGAGTCGTAGTTATCGATCAGCAGCAGCATGTTAGGTCCTGCAGAGAAAAATGCCGCCACAGTGTACTGATTTAACCCGCCGCTGCCGACGATAATTTCCGCTTACTTTTTACGGCCGCCGGTGATCGACCCCAGCACGCCGCGCAGGATCTGGCGGCCGAGATCGCGCGCCATGCTCTTGGCTGCGGTCTGGACGATGCCGTCGCGCTTGCCGCCGCGCGGGCCGGTGGAACCGAACAGCAGCTCGTTCAGGCCGTCCATCAGGCCGCCGCCCGCCTGCTGTTGTTGCTGTTGCGCCTGCGGTTGCTGCCCCTGCTGCGGGGTGCCGACGGTGGCGAAACCGCCCGACGACAGCTTCTCGTAGGCGGATTCGCGATCGATCATATCCTCATAGCGGCCATACAGCGGCGACTTGTTGATCGCGCTGTTCAGCCCTTCTGCACCGAGCATGCCCATTTTGGATTCCGGCGCGATCACCATCGCCCGCTCCACCACGTTCGGCCGGCCCTTCTCATCGAGGAATGACACCAGCGCTTCGCCCACGCCCAGCTCGGTGATCGCCGTTTCGGCATCGAAGGCCGGATTGGCGCGCAGGGTTTGCGCCGCCGTCTTCACCGCCTTCTGATCGCGCGGGGTAAAGGCGCGCAGCGCATGCTGTACGCGGTTGCCCAGCTGGCCCAGCACGCTGTCCGGAATGTCCAGCGGGTTCTGGGTGACGAAGTAAATGCCGACGCCTTTGGAGCGGATCAGGCGCACCACCTGTTCGATCTTGGTCAACAGCGCCGCCGGCGCATCGTTGAACAGCAGGTGCGCCTCATCGAAGAAGAACACCAGCTTCGGCTGTTCAGGGTCGCCCACTTCCGGCAGGTGCTCAAACAGCTCGGCCAGCAGCCACAGCAGGAACACCGAATACAGCTTCGGCTGATTGATCAGCTTGTCCGCCGCCAGCAGGTTGATCACGCCGTGACCGTTGGCGTCGGTTTTCATCAGATCGTTGATGTCCAGCATCGGCTCGCCGAAGAACTGGTTGGCGCCCTGCTCTTCCAGCGTCAGCAACCCACGCTGGATGGCGCCGATCGACGCGGCAGAGATATTGCCGTACTGGGTCTGGAATTGTTTGGCGTTGTCGCCGACGAACTGCACCATGGCGCGCAGGTCCTTCATGTCCAGCAACAGCAGCGCATTGTCATCGGCGATCTTGAACACCAGCTGCAGCACGCCGCTTTGCACCTCGTTCAGATCCAACAGGCGCCCCAGCAACAGCGGCCCGAGATCGGAAATCGTGGCGCGGATCGGATGGCCCTTTTCGCCGTATATATCCCACGGGATAATGGTGCAGGCCTGCGGCTGCCAGTCGGTGACGCCGATCGCCGCCAGGCGCGCCTGCAGTTTCTCGGAAGGCACGCCCTCGGCGCCGATGCCGGACAGATCTCCCTTCACGTCGGACAGGAACACCGGCACGCCGATGCGCGAGAACTGTTCGGCCATTTTCTGCAGCGTCACCGTCTTGCCGGTGCCGGTTGCCCCAGTGATCAGCCCGTGGCGGTTGGCCAACGCCGGCAAAATCACCAGATCCTGCTCCGGTTTTCCGTCTTTCATCGCTTTGGCGATAATCCGTGGTTCACTCATTTTCTGTTCCTTTGACGCTGACGCGGCGCGAAACGCGCCTGTTGATGCAATAAAGCTATAAGCGCCGCGTAACCCCGTCAAGGACAAACAAAATGGGTACCGTCGGAGCCTGATGAATTCAGATTGCGCTTAGCGTCAGAGCGTCTTTGTTTGAACAATAAAGCACCAGTGCTATAGTGACCATTACGCTGTATATACGAGGTAAATACCATGTCTGAATCTACCGTGGTAATTCGCGTGGATGAAGAGTTAAAAACTGCTTTCGCCAGCGCGGCAAAGGCCGCCGATCGCACGGCTTCGCAACTGCTGCGAGATTTCATGCGCGAGTTTGTCAGCCGCCAGGCGCAGCAGAAAGAGTACGACCAGTGGTTGAAGGAAAAGGTCGAGGTGAGCCGCAAGGCGTTGCGTGAAGGCAAGTTCGCCGACGATGAAGAGGTGGCCGCTTATTTCGCCGAACGCAGAGCGAAATCAACGCAATAAAACACAAAAGGACTTTTGTGAAACTGACATGGACGGAACCCGCCATCGCCGATCGTCTGGCGATTTATGAATGGTTGGAACTTAAAAATCCGGCCGCCGCCGCAGAAAATGATGCAAAAATCGCTGACGCGGCGGCACGCCTCGTGCATCATCCCGCCAGCGGGAAAACGGGTCGGATAGCCGGCACGCGCGAGCTGGTCATCTCCCCGTCCTATCTGCTGGTCTATGAATGGGTTGCTCAGCGCGTCATCGTATTGGCCATCGTGCATACTCGCCGCCGGTGGCCGCCGGCATAGTCACCCCCGCAGCCCCAGTTGCTCTTTCAGCGCCTTCAAATAGCGCCGGCTGACCGGCACCGGATCGCCGGCCGACATGATCATCTCCGCTGCGCCGCCCTCTTCGAAGCGGATCTCGCGCACCTGCTCCAGGTTGACCAGATACTGCCGATGGCAGCGCACCAGCGGCGTACGGCTTTCCAGCGTGCGCAGCGTCAGCTCGGTGAAACACTCCATGCCGTCGCTGCGCACCACGAAGACCCCACTCAGTTTGGAACGGATCGCCAGCACTTCGTCAAACCGCAGCAGATAGATGCGGCTGTGGCCGGTACAGGGGATATATTTCAGGTAACCGGCGCTCTCTTCCAGCGCCGCCACGTCCTGCGGCGCACTGCGCTGCCGCAGGCGTTGCAGCGTCTTGCTCAGCCGCTTCGGCTCCGCCGGCTTCAGCAGATAGTCGAAGGCATGTTCCTCGAACGCCTGCACTGCGTATTCGTCGTAGGCGGTCAGAAACACGATGTGCGGCATGCGGTTGGGATCCAGCATGCCGACCATTTCCAGCCCGCTGATGCGCGGCATCTGGATATCGAGAAACACCACGTCCGGCTGCAGCCGGTGGATCTGGCTGATGGCTTCGATGGCGTTGGCGCATTCGCCGATAATCGCGATCTCCGCCTCGGCCTCCAGCAGATGGCGCAGGTTGTCGCGCGCGGAAGGTTCATCGTCAACAATCAGTGCGTTTAACATCAGGCGGCCCTCTCCATGGGGACATTGAGCGTAATGCGGGTGTAGGCGTCCGGCCGGCAATCCACCTGCACGCCATAGCCTTCGCCGTAGCGCACGCGAATGCGTTTATCCACCAGATTCATCCCCAGCCCGCTGCAGTTCGGTTTCGGCTGGAACAGCCCGGCGTTGTCCGTCACCTGCAGCAGCAGATGCTCGCCCTCGCAGCAGGCGCCGATTTCGATGCGGCCCACGCCCAACAGATGCGAGGTGCCATGCTTGATGGCGTTTTCGACGATCGGCTGCAGCGAGAACGCCGGCAGCCGCACCGCCAACAGCGCCTCCGGCAGCGATACCGCGATCTCCAGCCGATCGGCGAAGCGCGCTTTCTCGATCTGCAGGTAGGCGTTCACGTGTTCAATCTCGTCCGCCAGGCTGACTTCGTCATCCGAGCGTTTGAGGTTTTTACGAAAGAAGGTCGAGAGGGACTGCACCAGATCGCAGGCGCGCTCGCCATCGCGGCGGATCACCGCCACCAGGGTGTTCAGGGCATTGAACAGGAAATGCGGATTGACCTGCGCATGCAGCAGCTTGATCTCCGACTGCGCCAGCAGCTGCTTGTGGCGCTCGTACTGTCCGGCCATGATCTGCGCCGACAGCAGGCTGGCGATGCCTTCGCCCAGCGTACGGTTGATGGTGCTGAACAGCTGGCTTTTCGGCTCGTACAGTTTGATGGTGCCGATCACCCGCTGGTTTTCGCCGCGCAGCGGGATCACCAGCGTCGATCCCAGCTTGCAGGCCGGATTGATCGAGCAGCAGTAAGAGAGCTGATTGCCGTCGGCGTACACCACCTCGTTGTTGTCGATGGCGCGATGCGAATGCACCGAGGCGATCGGCGTGCCCGGCAGGTGGTGATCGTCGCCGATGCCGATAAAGGCCAGCAGCTTGTCGCGATCGGTGATCGCCACCGCGCCGATGCCCAGCTCCTGATAGATCACCCGGGCGACCTTCATGCTGTTCTCCTGATCGAACCCCTGCCGCAGGATGCCCTCGGTGCGCTCGGCGATCTTCAGCGCCTTGGAAGAGAAGGCGCTGGTGTATTTTTCGAACATCGCGCGCCTATCCAGCAGGATTTGCATGAACATCGCCGCGCCGACGGTATTGGCGATCATCATCGGCAGCGCGATATGCTCCACCAGCTGCAACGCTTCGTCGTAGGGGCGCGCCACCGCCAGGATGATCGCCATCTGCAGCACTTCCGCCACCAGCGCCACACCGCCGACGAACAGCGGATTGAACAGCAGCTCGATGCGCCCCCGGCGCATGGCGATGCTGTGTACGATGCCGCCGACCAGGCCTTCCGACACCGTGGAGATCGCGCAGGCCACGTCGGTCATGCCGCCGAGCGTATACCGGTGCAGGCCGCCGGTCAGCCCGACCAGAAAGCCCACCGACGGCCCGCCCAGCAGACCGCCCAGGACCGCGCCTATCGCACGGGTGTTGGCGATCGAATCCTGAATGTGCAGCCCGAAATAGGTGCCCATGATGCAGAACACCGAGAAGATCACGTAGCACAGCAGCTTGTGCGGCAGGCGAATGGTCACCTGCATCAGCGGGATGAACAGCGGGGTTTTGCTCAGCAGATAGGCGATAACGAGATAGACGCACATCTGCTGCAGCAGCAACAGCACCTGGTTAAATTCATACATGGCAGCAACTCATCCAGAGACAACAAAGGGCGAACGCCGGATTTCCGGTCTGATTATTGTCTGCCGATTAGAGCATGGGGCGCAGGAGAAAACAGTGATGAAGGCAAGGCTTCGGGAGGAAGGAGCGGCCGACCCCGGCGGGATCGGCCAAAAAACTTACGGCAGTACCTTGGCCGACAGAATCACCACCGGTTTGGTCGGCACATTCTGGTAAGGGCCGACGTTGCCGGTCGGCACCTGGGCAATTTTGTCCACCACGTCCATGCCTTTCACCACTTTGCCAAACACCGCGTAACCGAAGTCGCGCTGGCCGTGATCCAGGAAGGCGTTATCCGCCACGTTCAGGAAGAACTGGCTGGTGGCGCTGTCTTTATCGGCGGTGCGCGCCATCGAGATGGTGCCGCGCAGGTTGCGCAAGCCGTTGTCGGCTTCGTTCTTGATCGGCGCTTTGGTGGATTTTTGCTGCATGTCAGCGGTGAAACCGCCGCCCTGGATCATAAAGCCCGGGATCACGCGGTGGAAGATGGTGTTGTTGTAGTACCCGCTGTTCACGTAGTCGACGAAGTTCTGGCTGGAAACCGGTGCCTTCTGGCTGTCGAGCGCCAACTCGATATTCCCCGCCGAGGTCGTCAGCATGACGTGGGTCTCACCGGCGGCGAGTGCGGCTGGCGCCACTGCGGTCAGGGAACACAGCGCGACGAAGGTCACTAAAGTACGTTTGAACATTAACGGGTCCTTTCTCTGAGAGACAAACAACGGAAAAGCGCTTTGATTCTAAAGAGCTGTATCGGCAAGTGCCAGCCATTTACCTATATTTACCCAATTACGGGACATATCCTAGGCGGCCCTGAATTTTGCTGCGAAAAGTATGGGCGCAGAAGGCTTTTTTGCCAACCGCATCACGCATTTTTTGCCCCGCGCCACCCTGGGGCGGTTTTTGCGATCTGCCTCCCAGTTTGCACACGCATTGTCGTTACTCTATTTAAATGAGAGCGCTCTCATTATAAAAAGAACGGATACTGAAGCATCCCACGGCGGCGTCGCCGCGCAACCCCTGGAGAAATGACGTGAGTGAATTGATGACTGAAGTCAGCCCCGAGTTTGAAAGCACCATCATGGAACTGCTGGTGTTCTCCGGCAGCGCGCGCAGCAATGCGTTGATGGCGCTGCGGCAAGCGCGTGCCGGCGACTTCGCCGCCGCGGCCAAGCACATGGTCGAATCCAAAGAGTGGGTGAAGAAGGCGCACCTGATCCAGACCGAGCTGATCGGCCTGGACGAAGGCTGCGGCAAGCTGGCGATCAACCTGATCACCGTGCATGCGCAGGACCATCTGATGAACGCCATGGTGATCCAGGATCTGGCCGATGACATGATCGAGCTCTATCGCCGGCAGTCGCAGACGGAGGGCCGCCCATGAGCACGCTCAAAATCGCCGTGATCGGCGGCGGCAGCAGCTACACTCCCGAACTGGTCGATGGGCTGATCCAGCGCATCGAGGAGCTGCCGGTCACCGAACTGGCACTGGTGGACGTCGAACCGGGCCGGCAAAAAGTGGAAACCATCGCTGCCCTGACCCGCCGCATGCTGGCGCGCCACGGGCTGGAGCAGGTGAAGGTCAGCGTGCACTTCGCGCTGGACGACGCCATCCGCGGCGCCGCTTTCGTGCTGACCCAGTTTCGCGTCGGGCAACTGCCGGCGCGCGCCGCCGATGAACGGCTGGGTCTGAAATACCAGCTGCTCGGCCAGGAAACCACCGGCGTCGGCGGCTTCGCCAAGGCGCTGCGCACCATCCCGGTGATGCTGGATATCGCTCGCCGGGTGGAAAAGCTGGCGCCGGACGCCTGGATCATCAACTTCACCAACCCGGCCGGCATCGTCACCGAGGCGGTGTCTCGCTTTACCAAAGCGAAGATCATCGGCCTGTGCAACGTGCCGATCAGCATGCATCACATGATCGCCAACATGCTGCAGGCACCTTACGCCGACGTACAGCTGCAGTTCGCCGGCCTCAACCACATGGTCTGGGTGCATCGGGTCACGCACCTGGGGCGCGACGTCACCGCCAAGGTGATCGACATGCTGTGCGACGGTGCGGCGCTGACCATGAATAACATCAAGGAAGAGCCCTGGCAGCCGGACTTCCTGCGCGCGCTCGGTGCGATCCCCTGCCCCTACCACCGCTATTTTTACCAGACCCGCGAGATGCTGGCGGAAGAGATGGCCGCCGCCGGCGAGCGCGGCACCCGCGCCGAGCAGGTGATGCAGGTGGAGAAAGAGCTGTTCGAGCTGTATGCCGATCCGCAGTTAAACACGAAACCGGAGCAGCTCAGCTTCCGCGGCGGTTCTTTCTATTCCGAAGTTGCGCTGGAGCTGATTCGTGCTATCCATAATAATCTCGGCACGCAATTAGTGGTCAACACCGCAAACCGCGGCGCAATCCATGGCCTGCCGGACGATGCTGTGATAGAAATCAACTGTATCGTCGATGCTCAGGGCGCACACCCGCTGACCTTCGGCCCGCTGCCGGAGCCGATGCAGGCCCTGACGCAGCAGGTGAAAGCCTACGAACGTCTAACCATCGAAGCCGCGGCGCACGGCGATCGCCGCAGCGGGTTGCTGGCACTGATCGCCAACCCGCTGGTAGGCAACGCCAATCTGGCGCAGCCGTTGCTGGAAGAGGTATTGACGATAAACGCACCGTATTTGCCGCAGTTCAGGTAAGCGGCGCAGCGCAGCCAGACAAGGGTTCGGCACGCCGAACCCCTTTATTTAGCCGTAATTCAGGAGTGGGACGATGGTGACACTGGAAGATGTCGCAGCGCTGGCGGGCGTTTCGCGCGCCACCGTATCGCGCGTGGTGAACGGCGACAGCAACGTCAAGGCGCCGACCCGCGAGAAGGTTGAACGCGCCGTCGCCCAGCTCGGTTACACCCCCAACCCGGCGGCCCGCGCGCTCGCCTCCAGCCACAGCAATACCCTCGGGCTGGTCACCACGTCGTACCGCGGCGGCTTCTTCGGCGCGCTGATGGACTTCGTGCAGACCGAGGCCGAATCCCACGGCAAACAGCTGCTGGTGACCCAGGGCCGCAACAGCGCCGAAAACGAATGGCAGGCGGTACAGCGCCTGTTTAGCCTGCGCTGCGACGGCGTGATCCTGCACGTGCGTTTTCTCAGCGACGATCGGCTGCGCCAGTTGGCGGCGGAACAACGTGATTTCGTGTTGCTCGATCGTCTGGTGCCGGGGCTGGAAGCCCGCTGCGTCACCTTCGATCACCCGCTCGCCAGCCGCATGGCGACGCAACAGCTGCTCGACGCCGGGCATCGGCGTATCGCCTGCATCAGCGGCCCGCGCGAGCGCCCATCGAGCCGCCTGCGGCTGCAGGGGTTTGAAGAGGCGATGCAGGCGGCGAACATCAAGCCGGTGGCCTGTCTGGAGGGCGTTTACGATCTGGAAAGCGGTTACCGCTGCGCCGATCGGCTGCTGCAGCAAGCCACACGGCCCAGCGCCATCTACTGCTGCAACGAAGAAATGGCGATCGGCGCGCTGCTGGCGATCAACGAGCACCGCCTGCGGGTGCCGCAGGATATCTCCTTGATCTGTTATGACAGCGGCGAACGCGCGCCTTTCGTGCGCCCGGCGTTGAGCAGCGTCCACTTTCCCATCAGCGAAATGGCCCAATACGCGGCGCGCAGGCTGATCGACCCCGCCACCCCGGCGCACCGGTTTGAGCCGACGATCGTCAACCGTGATTCCATTGTGACGGTGCGCAAATAGATCACAATAATGCGTATCACCGCTTCATGGGTTACATCAAAAAATCGACAGCCATCACAAAAAATCCCGTTGTCTGTGCTAGGATCCGCCCCCTGGTGGCCTGATCGGGACTTTTTTCTGCGTTTGCCAGGAAAAGCCAGCGGCCTTATGCCAGCTTTAAAACCTCTAACAGACATATTCAGGCCTATACAATGAATGACAGTAACCGCATACGGCTTACCTGGATCAGCTTCTTTTCGTACGCGCTGACCGGTGCTTTAGTGATCGTCACAGGGATGGTGATGGGAAACATTGCAGAGTACTTTAACCTGCCGGTTTCCAGCATGAGTAACACCTTTACTTTCCTCAACGCCGGTATTTTGATTTCGATCTTCCTCAATGCCTGGCTGATGGAAATCATCCCGCTGAAGCGTCAGCTGATCTTCGGCTTTGTCCTGATGGTGCTGGCGGTCGCAGGGCTGATGCTCGGCAAGAGCCTGACCATGTTCTCGCTGTGCATGTTTATCCTCGGCGTGGTTAGCGGTATCACCATGTCGATCGGCACCTTCCTGATCACCCACATGTATGCCGGCCGCCAGCGCGGTTCGCGCCTGTTGTTCACCGACTCCTTCTTCAGCATGGCCGGAATGATCTTCCCGATCGTCGCCGCAATGCTGCTGGCCCGCCACATCGGCTGGTACTGGGTTTATGCCTGCATCGGCCTGCTGTACGTGGGGATCTTCGTGCTGACCCTGTGCTCCGAATTCCCGGTGCTGGGCAAGAAAGGCGCCGACGCAGGTCAGCCGGTCGCGAAAGAAAAGTGGGGCATCGGCGTGCTGTTCCTGTCGATCGCCGCGCTGTGCTACATCCTCGGCCAGCTGGGCTTCATTCAGTGGGTGCCTGAGTACGCCACCAAGTCGTTCAACATGGACATCGGCCAGGCCGGTAAGCTGGTGAGCGACTTCTGGACCTCTTACATGGTCGGCATGTGGGTGTTCAGCTTCATCCTGCGCTTCTTCGATCTGCAGCGCATCGTTACCGTGCTGGCCGCACTGGCTACCGGCGCGATGTACCTGTTCGTCAGCACCGACAACCCGGAGCACCTGGGCTACTACATCATGGCCCTGGGCTTCGTTTCCAGCGCCATCTACACCACGCTGATCACCCTCGGCTCGCTGCAGACCAAGGTCTCCTCGCCGAAGCTGGTCAACTTTATCCTGACCTGCGGCACCATCGGCACCATGCTGACCTTCGTGGTCACCGGCCCGATCGTGGCGAAAGGCGGCGCTCACGCAGCGCTGACCACCGCCAACGGCCTGTACCTGGCGGTGTTCGTGATGTGTCTGCTGCTGGGCTTCGTGACCAAGCACCGCAGCCACGGTCACGTGACGCACTAACGTCTTCGCATCAAATACATCAAGGGCGCCCGCAAGGCGCCCTTTTTTTGCACCTTAGCGCCGAAAATCCACCGTCTCATCCTGCTGCAGATGCAGCGTGGTTTCCGCCGGCCGCGTTTCGGCGATCACCGCCCCTTGGCGAATAGAATAACGCACTGGCGTCTGGCGGCGCACCGCGTCGAAGCCGCTTTCCGCCGGCAGGATCACCAGGTTGGCGCTGTTGCCGGCCGCCAGGCCGTAGTCGCTCAGGTTAAGGGTGCGCGCGCTGTGGTGGGTGATCAGCTTCAGCCCATCATCGATCTGGCCATAGCCCATCAGCTGGCACACGTGCAGCCCCATATGCAGCACCTGCAGCATATTGGCGGTGCCGAGCGGGTACCAGGGATCGAACACGTCGTCATGGCCGAAGCAGACGTTGATCTCTGCCTCCAGCATCTCCTTCACCCGCGTCACGCCGCGCCGTTTCGGGTAGCTGTCGAAACGCCCCTGCAGGTGAATGTTCACCAGCGGGTTGGCGACGAAGTTGATGCCGGACATTTTCAGCAGGCGGAACAGCCGCGAGGCGTAAGCGCCGTTGTAAGAGTGCATCGCCGTGGTGTGGCTGGCTGTGACTTTCGCCCCCATCTCCAGCTTTAGCGCCAGCGCCGCCACGGTCTCAACGAAGCGCGACTGCTCGTCGTCGATTTCATCGCAGTGCACGTCCACCAGCCGATCGTATTTTTGCGCCAGCGCGAACGCCTTATGCAGCGACTCCACGCCGTATTCGCGGGTGAATTCGAAGTGCGGAATGGCACCCACCACGTCGGCCCCCAGCCGCAGCGCCTCTTCAAGCAGCGCTTCGCCGTTAGGATAGGAAAGGATCCCCTCCTGCGGGAAGGCGACGATCTGCAGCGTCACCCAGGGCGCCACCTCCTGCTTCACCTCCAGCATGGCACGCAGCGCGGTCAGCGTGGGATCGGAAACGTCGACGTGGGTGCGCACATACTGCACGCCGTTGGCGATCTGCCACTTGAGCGTTTGCCAGGCGCGCTGTTTGACGTCTTCATGGGTCAGCAACGCTTTACGTTCGGCCCAGCGCTCAATGCCCTCGAACAGCGTGCCGGACTGGTTCCAGGCCGGCTGACCGGCGGTTTGCGTGGTATCCAGGTGAATATGCGGTTCGACGAACGCCGGCAACGCCAGTCCGCCCTGCGCATCCAACACGTCGCTGCGCCACTCCTGCCCTTCCGGCTGCGGCACCAGATGCGCGATGCGCCCCTGTTCGATCGCCAGTTGCCACAACCCTTCATGCCCGCTTAAACGCAGGTTGTCGATAAACTTCAATGGACGTTTCGCCACCCTTCACCTCTGCCGTTGCGCTGGTTTTCTTCATCATACTGGCAGCGGATCGCGCTGACAAAGTCGCCGTTGCCTGCCTACCCCCTGCGTTTACTCCCTGCGGGGTAATTTGCATGCAAACTGACTCGCTTCAGCTAAAGGTGAATAAAATCCGCAACTTATCAAAAAACGTGAAAAATCATCCATATACCACGTTAGAGGTATATAAGGGTGTGATTGATTTGCATCAATAAATTGCCCATCGGGAGAGATAAGGTAAGCCTAGGAAACCAGAATTTTGAGGCAATAATGAGCAGAGTCAAACTTGCCGTCGTCGGCAATGGCATGGTCGGCCACCGGTTCATCGAAGATCTGTTGGATAAAGCAGACAAAGACCAATTCGAAATCACCGTATTTTGCGAAGAGCCACGCATCGCTTACGATCGCGTGCACCTTTCCTCCTACTTCTCGCACCACACCGCCGAAGAGCTGTCGCTGGTGCGCGAAGGCTTTTACGAAAAACACGGCGTGAAGGTGCTGGTCGGCGAGCGCGCCATCACCATCAATCGCGACGAGAAGGTGATCCACTCCAACACCGGCCGCACCGTCTATTACGACAAGCTGATCATGGCCACCGGCTCCTATCCGTGGATCCCGCCGATTAAAGGCTCGGATAGCCAGGACTGCTTCGTTTACCGCACCATCGAAGACCTGAACGCCATCGAAGCCTGCGCGCGCCGCAGCAAACGCGGTGCGGTAGTCGGCGGCGGACTGTTGGGGCTGGAAGCCGCCGGCGCGCTGAAAAGCCTGGGGGTGGAAACGCACGTGATCGAGTTCGCTCCGGTGCTGATGGCCGAACAGCTCGACCCGATGGGTGGTGACCAGCTGCGCCGCAAGATCGAGCGCATGGGCGTCAAGGTACACACCGGCAAAAATACCCAGGAGATCGTCAACGGCGGCGGCACGGCGCGCAAAACCATGCATTTCGCCGACGGTAGCCTGCTGGAAGTGGATTTCATCGTGTTCTCCACCGGCATCCGCGCCCAGGATAAGCTAGCGCGTCAGTGCGGGCTGGAGATTGGCCGCCGCGGCGGCATCGCCATCAACGACAGCTGCCAGACGTCGGATCCGGACGTGTACGCCATCGGTGAGTGCGCCGCCTGGCGCGATCGCACCTTCGGCCTGGTGGCGCCGGGGTACAAAATGGCGCAGGTGGCCGTCGATCACCTGCTGGGCCGCGAAAACGGCTTCCAGGGCGCCGACATGAGCGCCAAGCTGAAGCTGCTGGGCGTAGACGTCGGCGGCATCGGCGATGCCCACGGCCGCACCGAGGGCGCCCGCAGCTACGTTTATCTGGATGAAAGCAAAGAAGTCTACAAACGCATCGTGGTCAGCGCCGACAACAAAACCCTGCTCGGCGCGGTGCTGGTGGGCGACACCAGCGATTATGGCAACCTGCTGCAGCTGGCGTTGAACGGCATCGAACTGCCGGAAAACCCGGACGGCCTGATCCTGCCGGCCCATGCGGGCAGCAAACCGGCCATCGGCGTGGATTCGCTGCCGGAAAGCGCGCAGATCTGCTCCTGCTTCGACGTCAGCAAAGGTGACATCATCCAGGCGGTCAACAAAGGCTGCCACACCGTAGCGGCGCTGAAGGCTGAAACCAAGGCCGGCACCGGCTGCGGCGGCTGCATCCCGCTGCTCACCCAGGTGCTGAACGCCGAGCTGAGCAAGCAAGGCATCGAGGTCAACCATCACCTGTGTGAACACTTCGCCTACTCGCGCCAGGAGCTGTTCCACCTGATCCGCGTCGAAGGCATCAAGTCGTTCGAGGCGCTGCTGGCCAAATACGGCAAAGGCTACGGCTGCGAAGTGTGTAAACCCACCGTCGGCTCGCTGCTGGCTTCTTGCTGGAACGAATACATCCTCAAGCCGCAGCATACGCCGCTGCAGGATACCAACGACAACTTCCTCGGCAATATCCAGAAAGACGGCACCTATTCGGTGATCCCACGCTCCGCCGGCGGCGAAATCACCCCGGACGGCCTGCTGGCCATCGGCCAGATCGCCAAGGAATACAACCTCTATACCAAAATGACCGGCTCGCAGCGCATCGGCATGTTCGGCGCGCAGAAAGACGATCTGCCGGCCATCTGGCGCAAGCTGCTCGCCGCCGGTTTTGAAACCGGCCACGCGTATGCCAAGGCGCTGCGCATGGCGAAAACCTGCGTCGGCAGCACCTGGTGCCGCTATGGCGTCGGCGACAGCGTCGGCTTCGGCGTCACGCTGGAACATCGCTACAAAGGCATCCGCACCCCGCACAAAATGAAGTTCGGCGTCTCGGGCTGTACCCGTGAATGCGCCGAGGCGCAGGGCAAGGACGTCGGTATCATCGCCACCGAGAACGGCTGGAACCTGTACGTCTGCGGCAACGGCGGCATGAAACCGCGCCACGCCGACCTGCTGGCCGCCGACCTCGATCGCGAGACGCTAGTGCGCTACCTCGACCGCTTCATGATGTTCTATATCCGCACCGCCGATAAACTGCAGCGCACCTCGGTGTGGCTGGAGAGCCTGGAAGGCGGCATCGATTACCTGCGCAAGGTGATCATCGACGACAAGCTCGGTATCAACGACCAGTTGGAAGCGGAAATCGCCCGCCTGCGCGATGCGGTGATTTGCGAGTGGAAAGAGACCGTCGAGCATCCGGAAACGCAGCTGCGCTTCTCCCACTTCATCAACAGCCCGCTGCGCGATCCGAATGTGCAGGTGGTGGCCGAACGCGACCAGCACCGCCCGGCACGCCCTGACGAGCGCATTCCCGTCACCCTGATCGATACCGAGGAGAGCCACGCATGAGCCAGTGGATTACCGTTTGTCCCGTCGCCGACATTCTGCCCGGCACCGGCGTGTGCGCCCTGATCGGCGATCGGCAGGTGGCAGTGTTCCGTCCCTATGCCGACGAGCAGGTGTTCGCCATCAGCAATATCGACCCGTTCGCCCAGGCCAGCGTGCTGTCGCGCGGCCTCATCGCCGAACATCAGGGCGAGCTGTGGGTCGCCAGCCCGCTGAAGAAACAGCATTTCCGCTTGTACGACGGCCACTGTCTGGAAGACGACAGCCGTTCCGTCGCCAGCTTCACCAGCCGGGTGGTCGACGGCATCGTGCAAGTCGCGGCATAACCTTTCGGGAGGCAACATGTTTACCGACACGATCAATAAATGCGCCGCCAACGCGGCGCGCATCGTCCGCCTGGCGAAAGAGAGCCCGCTCGGCTTCTGGATCAGCTCGGCGATGGCCGGCGCCTACGTCGGCCTCGGCATCATCCTGATCTTCACCCTCGGCAATCTGGTCGACCCCAGCGTGCGCCCGCTGGTGATGGGCGCCACCTTCGGCATCGCCCTGACGCTGGTGATCATCGCCGGTTCCGAGCTGTTCACCGGCCATACGATGTTCCTGACGCTCGGCGTCAAGGCCGGCACCATCCGCCAGAGCCAGATGTGGGCGGTGCTGCCGCAAACCTGGCTCGGCAACCTGCTCGGCTCGGTGCTGGTGGCGCTGATGTATTACTACGGGGGCGGCAGCCTGCTGCCGGTGGATACCAGCCTGGTGCACAGCGCCGCGCTGGCGAAAACCACCGCGCCGGCCGAAGTGCTGTTCTTCAAGGGGGTGCTGTGCAACTGGCTGGTTTGCCTGGCGATTTGGATGGCGATCCGCGTAGAAGGCGCCGCCAAGTTCATCGCCATTTGGTGGTGCCTGCTGGCCTTTATCGCCTCGGGTTACGAACACTCCGTCGCCAACATGACGCTGTTCGCCCTCTCCTGGTTCGGCAACCACAGCGAGGCCTACACCCTCGCCGGCATCGGCCACAACCTGCTGTGGGTGACGCTAGGCAATATCCTGTCCGGCTCGGTGCTGATGGGTCTGGGGTATTGGTACGCTACGCCGCGCGCCGAACGCCCGCAGGCGGCGAAAGCCGCCGCACGTCAGACCGCCTGAGTTTTCGGGGGCGCACTTCGCCCCCACACTGATTATCCCGAGGAGTGCCGATGGACTACCTGCCGATTTTCTGCCAACTGCAACACAAAGCCTGCCTGCTGGTCGGCGGCGGCGAGATCGCCGAACGCAAGGCCCGCCTGCTGCTGGACGCCGGCGCAGCGCTGACCGTCAACGCCGTGGACTTCACCCCGCAGTTTCGCCTGTGGGCGGAAGAAGGCCGATTGACGCTGGCCGAAGGCGAATTCAGCCCGGCCCTGCTGGCGGAAAAATGGCTGGTGATCGCCGCCACCGACCGGCTGGAGGTCAACGCGCTGGTGTATCAGTGCGCCAACCAGCAGCGGGTGTTCTGCAACGTGGTGGACGATCCGAAACGCGCCAGCTTTATCATGCCGTCTATCATCGATCGTTCGCCGATCATGGTGGCGGTGTCCTCCGGCGGCAAAGCGCCGGTGCTGGCGCGGCTGCTGCGCGAGAAGCTGGAAGCGATGCTGCCGCAGCACCTCGGCAAGCTGGCGCAGCTGGGCGGCTCGCTGCGGCAACGGGTAAAACAACGCTTCAATAGCCTCGGCGCGCGCCGTCGCTTCTGGGAACGGTTATTCGCCCACGATCGGCTGGCGCAGTCGCTGGCAAACGACGACGCCACGCTGGCCGAACGCCAGCTCGAGCAGCTGTTCAGTGAACAGCCGGAAGATCGCGGTGAAGTGGTGCTGGTGGGCGCCGGGCCGGGCGATGCCGGCTTGTTGACGCTGAAAGGGCTGCAGCAGATCCAGCAGGCCGACGTGGTGGTTTACGACCGGCTGGTCTCCGAAGAGATCATGACGCTGGTGCGCCGCGACGCCGAACGTATCTTCGTCGGCAAACGCGCCGGGCACCACTGCGTGCCGCAAGAGCAAATCAACCAAATCCTGCTGCAGCAGGCGCAGCAAGGCAAACGCGTGGTGCGTCTGAAGGGCGGCGATCCCTTTATCTTTGGCCGCGGCGGCGAAGAGCTGGAGACGCTGGCAGACGCCAACGTGCCGTTCTCGGTGGTGCCGGGCATTACCGCCGCCTCCGGCTGTTCCGCCTACAGCGGCATCCCGCTCACCCACCGCGACCATGCGCAGAGCGTGCGCCTGGTGACCGGGCACGCCAAGGCCGACGGCGGATTGGACTGGGCGACGCTGGCCGCCGGGCAACAGACGCTGGTGTTCTATATGGGGCTGTCGCAGGCGGCGGAGATCCAGCGCCAGCTGATCGCGAATAGATTGCCGGCCACCACGCCGGTGGCGCTGGTAGAAAACGGCACTTCCTGCCGCCAGCGGGTGATCGAAGGCGAGCTTGGCCAACTGGGCGCCCTGTCACTGCAGGCCGCCAGCCCCAGCCTGATCATCGTCGGCAGCGTGGTCAGCCTGCGCAGCAAACTCAACTGGTTCGCCAGCGAGGCATCACCCGCCGGTCTGGCGCAAATGGCGTGATACCGACATAAAAAAAGCGGCCCGTGGCCGCTTTTTTTATTTTCGCCGGCGTTACGCCTGCGGCGGTACGAAACCGACGGCCTGATAGACCTTCGCCAGGGTTTCCTGCGCGCGTGCGCGGGCCTTGGCGGCACCGTCGCGCATCACCTGCTGCAGATAGGCTTCGTCGTTACGGAAGCGGTGATAACGCTCCTGCAGCTCACCCAGCATGCCGGAGACGGCTTCCGCCACCGCGCCTTTCAGGTGGCCGTACATCTGGCCTTCGAACTCGGCTTCCAACTGCGCGATGCTCTTGCCGGTCACACCGGCGAGAATATCCAGCAGGTTGGAGACGCCCGCCTTGTTGACCACGTCGTAACGCACGACAGGCGGCTCTTCCGAGTCGGTCATTGCGCGCTTAATCTTCTTGGTCACCGCTTTCGGATCTTCCAGCAGGCCGATCACGTTGTTGCGGTTATCGTCCGACTTGGACATCTTCTTGGTCGGTTCCTGCAGCGACATCACGCGCGCGCCGGATTTAGGAATAAACGGCTCCGGCACTTTGAACACGTCGCCGTACAGCGCGTTGAAACGCTGCCCTACGTCGCGGCTCAGTTCCAGGTGCTGCTTCTGGTCTTCGCCCACCGGCACCTGGTTGGTTTGATACAGCAGGATATCCGCCGCCATCAGCACCGGATAGCTGAACAGCCCGGCGTTGATGTTCTCCGCGTAGCGCGCGGATTTGTCTTTGAACTGCGTCATGCGGCTCAGTTCGCCGAAATAGGTGTAGCAGTTCAGCACCCAGCTCAGCTGCGTGTGCTCAGGCACGTGCGACTGCACGAAGATGGTGCTTTTTTCCGGATCGATGCCGCAGGCCAGGTACAGCGCCAGCGTATCCAGCGTGGCTTTGCGCAGTTTCTCGGCGTCCTGGCGCACGGTGATGGCATGCAGATCGACGATGCAGTAGATGCAGTCGTAGTCGTCCTGCATCTGCACCCACTGACGCAGCGCACCCATGTAGTTGCCGATGGTCAGTTCGCCGGACGGCTGCGCGCCGCTAAATACGATGGGCTTACTCATGTTTAAATTTCCTGATTCTCTAAAGATGACAGCCCAAGAGCGGGCAACAAATCGGCGAAGCGCTCCAACACCCGATCGGGGTGGCTCAGGGCTATCGATTCGCCGTAGTTATAACCGTAGGTAAAGCCGACGCTTGGGCAACCGGCGCCCTGCGCGGCTTGAATATCGTTGCGTGAATCGCCGACGAACAGCAGTTCATGCGCGCGCAGCCCAAGCTTGCCGAGCACCAGATACAACGGCGCCGGGTGCGGTTTCTTTTCCGTCACGTCGTCGCCGCCGATCACCAGCGAGAAATAGTCGCCAATGCCCAGCGCCGCCAGCAGCGGCGCCACGAACGGCGTCGGTTTGTTGGTCACCAGCGCCATCGGGTAGCCGTGCGCGGCCAGCCGGGCCAGCGTCTCTTGCACCTGCGGGAACAGGCGGCTACCGCTGTCGACGGTCTGCGCATAGAAATGGTCGAAGCGTTCACGCAGCCGGCCGCTCTGTTCCGGCGTGCCTTCTGCTTCCGCCCAGCGCAGCGCGCGCTGCACCAGCACGTCGGCGCCGTTGCCGATCCAGGTGCCAACCCGCTCCTCACCCGCTTGCGGCAGGCCCGCTTCTTCCAGCGCCATATCGATGGCGGCCGCCAGGCCCGGCGCGCTGTCGACCAGCGTGCCGTCCAGATCGAAGGCCAATGCGCGGATCGCGCCGAAATCAGCCATGGGAAACCTTCGCCAGCTCGCTGCGCATCTCGTCGATCACCTTGCGGTAGTCCGGCTGGCCAAAGATGGCGGAACCGGCGACGAACATATCGGCGCCCGCGGCGGCGATTTCGGCGATGTTATCCACCTTCACCCCGCCGTCGACTTCCAGGCGGATGTCGCGACCGCTGTCGTCGATCAGCTTGCGCACCTGGCGCAGCTTGTCCAGGGTGCCGTGGATGAACGACTGGCCGCCGAAGCCCGGGTTAACCGACATCAGCAGGATCACGTCGATTTTATCCATCACGTAGTCGAGATAGCTCAGCGGCGTGGCCGGGTTGAACACCAGGCCGGCTTTACAGCCGTGCTCTTTGATCAGCTGAATGGTGCGATCGACATGCTCGGAAGCTTCGGGGTGGAAAGAGATATAAGACGCGCCGGCCTTGGCGAAATCAGGCACGATGCGGTCCACCGGTTTGACCATCAGGTGCACGTCAATCGGCGCGGTAATGCCGTAGTTGCGCAGCGCTTCGCACACCATCGGACCGATGGTCAGATTGGGCACGTAGTGGTTGTCCATCACGTCGAAGTGCACCACGTCGCCGCCTGCGGCCAGCACGTTAGCGGTATCTTCACCTAACCGGGCAAAATCTGCCGACAGAATGGACGGGGCAATCAAAAACTTTTTCATCCGCTTCTCCAAACGTAGGGTCGAGTTGTTATGCGCCGGGGCACCCCGGCTTAGCGATACAGCGCCAAAAGCTCGTTCACTTTGCTGCGGCCGAGAATATTGCGACTGATCGTGCGACGTGCTTTCACCACATACAGCGCAGCATGTTGGTACCAGTCGCGCGTCAGCTCAGTATCGTGATTGGAGATCAATACCGGTACCTGGCTCTCTACCGAGAGCTGGTGCGCCAGATGCGCCAGACTCTGCTGATCGGCGATGCTGAAGCTGTTGGTGTGATAAGCCGTGAAATTCGCCGTCGCCGACAGCGGCGCGTAAGGCGGATCGCAATACACCACGGTACCGGCCATGGCCTTCGCCATAGTATCGCGGTAATGCTCGCAGACAAAAGTGGCATTGCGCGATTTTTCGGCAAACCAGTAGAGCTCTTCTTCCGGGAAGTACGGTTTCTTGTACCGGCCAAACGGCACGTTGAACTCGCCGCGCAGGTTATAGCGGCACAGGCCGTTATAGCAGTGGCGGTTCAGGTACAGGAACAGCAGCGCCCGACGGTAAGGCTCGGTGCTAGTATTGAACTCTTCTCGCAGCAGGTAAAACTGATCCGAGTTATTGAATTCATCGGCGAAAAGCGTGCGGGCATCGCGCACGAAGTCATCCGTGCGCAGCTTAACGATGTTATACAGGTTGATAAGATCGCTATTGATGTCGGCGAGAATGTAGGCGTCGTAATCCGTATTCAGGAAGACGGATCCCGCACCCACGAAGGGCTCGATTAAGCAGTCTCCCGCCGGCAGATGGCGACGAATCTCGTCTACCAGCGGGTATTTTCCACCAGCCCATTTTAAAAAAGCGCGGTTTTTCTTCATGCCGTCAATTAGCTACTTATACAATTCAGAGCGGCGGATTGTACTCTGTTTCAGACAGCACATCAGCGCACAAATTTAAATGATTTATTTTTTAAGATCTTGCTGCACTTGGTGTACAGGTCGGACCCATGGTTTTTTCGCCTGCACATCCGCCGGCAGCGTAGCGATAGCGCGCTTCGCTTCAGCAGAAGATGCGTAGTTGCCGCTTACCAGCACATACCACGGCTTGCCGTCACGCTTGGTGGCGTATACCAGGTAGTTCTGCAGCTTCTGCTGTTTGGCGTAGGCGTTCAGCGTATCGGAACGCGAAGCGCTGCTCAGCTGCAGCGTGTAATGGCTGCCCGGTGCAGACTGCAGTGAACTGCCGCTGCTGCTGACCGCCCCCGCTTTCGCGGTGGAAGACGGCTTGACCGGCGGCGTATACACCGTAGTCGGTGATTTATGCTGCGTCGCGGTCGGTTTGGTGGCGGCGGTTTTCGCCGGCGTTTTATGCTGTTGCGGCGCGGTGCCTTGCACAGGGCGCGTCGCCTCGCGCGCCGCAGCGCCGCTCATCACCGTTGCCGGTGCAGTCGGCAACGTCGACGCTGCGCCGGTCATGCCCTGGGTTGCGGCATCCACCTGCCCCTGCTGCTGCGACAGCGCATCCGCCATGTTGCCAGGCAGATCGACGCGCTGCTGCGCACCGCCCTGCTGAGGCTGAGTTTGCGCTTCGGTCGGCGTGCCGGAGATCGGCGGAACGCTGACGTTCTGCGGTTGCTGCGGCTGAGTCGCGCTCACACCGTTGTTATCGTGGGTATCCGTCGTGCCGCCCGGCACGCCGTTGTTGGCGGTGGTCAGCGACGAAGAGCCGGACAGGTTGATGTCGCGAGCCGCGCCATTTTGCGCGCCGCTCTCCTGAGCCGCCTCATGCTTGGTCGGCGCCTTCAAGGCGGAACCGATACCGATAATCAGCAGCAACAGCACCAAAATGCCGATGCCAATCATCAAATGCTGGCGCGAGACGGCGAAGCGCGGCGCGGCGGCCGGCTTGCGCGAACGCGTAGGACGACGATCGCTGCTATCAGGTCTGAGATCGTCTTCCGGTTTAAACTCGTCCATCTGAAACCCTCCAACTAGAGGCAAAAGCCCACCACCGTAGACCTACCGTGGCACGGGCAGATTAACCCGATGATGGCAAAGCGACACCCGTCGTGCTCTGCTCACTGTATTAATATAGATGCAAATGGCGGCTAAGCCACTGTTACTTAGTCCGATTTAATTACGCTGCTGCTCAGGCAGGCAGGCGGCGATCGACGCCAGCACCAGCTCATGCCCTACGCCGCCGCGCACTTCCGCCGCACCGATCGCGGTCGGCAGCACCAGACGCAGTTCACCCGCCAGCACTTTCTTGTCGCGCAGCATGTGCGGCAAATAGGACTCCGGCGTCATTTCCTGCGGCCCGCAGACCGGCAATCCGGCGCGCAGCAGCAGCGTTTTGATGCGTTCGATATCTTCAACGGAGAACTGGCCAAGACGGTGCGCGGTTTCCGCCGCCATCACCATGCCTGCAGCCACCGCTTCGCCGTGCAGCCATACGCCGTAGCCCATTTCGGCTTCGATGGCATGGCCGTAAGTATGGCCCAGATTCAGCAAGGCGCGCAGACCGCTTTCGCGTTCGTCGGCGGCCACAACCTCGGCCTTCAGCTCGCAGCAGCGGCGGATGCAGTAGGCCAACGCCTGCATATCCAACGCCATCAGCGCATCGATGTTGTTTTCCAACCAGACGAAGAACTCGCGATCGAGAATGATCCCGTATTTGATGACTTCAGCCAGGCCGGAAGAGAGTTCACGCGTCGGCAACGTTTTCAGGCAATCCAGATCAACCACCACCGAAGCGGGTTGATAGAAAGCGCCGATCATGTTTTTGCCGAGCGGGTGGTTGACGGCGGTCTTGCCGCCCACGGAAGAATCCACCTGCGACAACAGCGTGGTGGGAACCTGAATGAAGCGCACGCCGCGTTGATAGCATGCGGCGGCAAAACCGGTCAGATCGCCGACAACGCCGCCACCGAGCGCTATCAGCGTCGTGTCGCGCCCGTGCGGTTTTTCAAGCAGCGCCGAAAACACCTGCTCCAACACCGCCAGAGATTTGTACTGTTCCCCATCGGGAAGGATCACCTGATCCACCACGACGCCGCCCCGCTCCAGCACCTGCCGGACGCGCTCCAAATAGAGCGGCGCCAGGGTCTGGTTGGTGACCAACATCGCTTGCTCACCCGCCTTCAACGGCATAAAAGAAGCCGGATCGTTAAACAATCCGGCGGCGATGGTAATCGGGTAGCTGCGCTCCCCAAGCGTTACAGTAATTCTCTCCATGTCGCGCTCAGTTCTCTGTATGGTGCGGCGGTGGTTGATCCCCGCAGCGGCGGGGAACACAAATCAGTTTTCCGCATTGGCCGACGGCGAACGCGAAAATCGGCAATCAGTTGCTTTCCAGCATGTTGATGATCTGGTTAGCAACCACTTTAGCGCTCTGATCGTCGGTGCGGATGGTGACATCGGCAATCTCTTCATACAACGGATTGCGCTCTTTCGCCAAGGCTTCCAGCACTTCACGCGGCGGAGAATCGACCTGCAGCAGCGGGCGTTTTTTATCACGCTGGGTACGAGCCAGCTGCTTCTCGATCGTGGTTTCCAGATAGACCACCACGCCGCGCGCGGACAGACGGTTGCGCGTTTCACGCGACTTCACCGAACCGCCGCCGGTCGCCAACACAATCCCTTGTTTTTCCGTCAGTTCATTAATGACTTTTTCTTCACGATCGCGGAAACCTTCTTCCCCTTCCACGTCGAATACCCAGCCCACGTCAGCTCCGGTACGTCGCTCAATTTCTTGATCGGAGTCGAAGAACTCCATATTGAGTTGCTGAGCTAACTGACGGCCAATAGTGCTTTTGCCGGCACCCATAGGCCCAACCAGAAAGATATTGCGTTTCTCTGCCATGTTTTTCGGTATTACTAAGACAATTCGTTAATGTTAACCCGCCCCGCCAATCAAATCAGCGGCGGGACCTAAACTGAAACCTCATGAGCGATAGTGCGAGATCAGACGAAAAATTATCTCAACACTCTTGGTAGTTTGGCAACCGAATAAATCGCAATCCACGCCGCGGGAGGGAAACCATATGTTTTTAACGGCGTCTTGACGCTAACAAAAAACCTCGGTGCTCAATTCGGTAACCCTTGTAAGCTAAATCGGCCGCAGCGTCAAACGCAGATCCCCCCAAGGAGATAAAAAAGTGTATCTGCTCATCAACTTTAGGAGATTTGCCGTCCGGCTGACAGGTAGCCGCTTATCCCTTAATCAGGGTCGGCGTAATGAAGATCACCAGCTCGCGTTTTTTCTGTTGTGCGCCGCTTTGTCGGAACAAGCCTCCCAATAACGGCGCATTCGCCAATCCCGGCACCTTGTCCGCCGTCTTGCCGCTATGCCGTTGAAAAATACCGCCAAGCACCAGGGTTTCACCGTTTTTCACCGTGATCTGCGTTTTAATCTCCTGTTTATCGATGGTCAGCGCTTCCCCCGCGCCCCGGCTGATGGCGCGCCCCGGCATATTTTGGCTGATGTGCAACGTCAGCGTGATGCGCCCGTCCGGCAACACTTTCGGCGTCACCTCCATGCCCAGCACCGCCTCTTTGAACTCGATGGCGGTCGCACCGCTGGCGCCGCTTGACACTTCGTAAGGGATCTCGGTTCCCTGCTTGATGCTGGCGGTTTGCAGGTGCGCCGTCAGCAGCCGCGGGCTGGCGATGATCTCCACCTGATTCTCCTGCTCCAGCGCCGTCAGCTCGAGGCTCAGCAAACGCCCGCTGATGCGCGCCAGATGGAAACCGGCGTTCACCGCGCTGCGCTCCAGCGGCAGGTTGACGCCGAGATTGCCCGGCCGCAGCGGCTGCGCCGGCCTATCGTCAGGCGCCAATCCCCAACGCACGCCGAGTTCGCGCAGGCTTTCGCTGTTGATGGTCACGATATGCGCAGCCAGCTGGACCTGTGCCAGCGGCGCGTCCATTTCCGTTACCCGCTTTTTCAACTGCGCCAGGATCGGCGCGGTGTCGCGCAGCAGCAGCGTATTGGTGCGCTTATCCGCCAGCACGCTGCCCCGCTCGCTGAGCAAGGCGCCGCGTTGGGCATTGAGGCTTTCGGCAATCTCCGCCACATCGCCGTTCTGTAACGTCAGGCTCAGGCTGTGCAGCGGTTGCCGCTGCGCCATCGCCTCTCGCTGCTGCCTTTTTTCCTGCGCGTCCGGCTCCGGCGCAATCAGCATCACGTTACCCTCCCGCGTCATCGCCAGTTTGCCCATGCGCAGGGTCAGCGCCAGCGCCTGAGGCCAGGGCACATTCTCCAGCCGCAGCGTCAGGTTGCCGCTCACGCCGGGTGCGGCGATCAGGTTCATCTGCCGATAATCCGCCAGCGCCTGCAGGATGACCGTGACCGGCGCATCCTGAAACTCCAGCGAAATAACCTGTTTATCCTGCGCCTGTGCAGCGCCGAGCGTCAGACACCACAGCGCCACGCCCAATCCAGCGCGTCCTTTCATGGCTTCCCATCCTTGTTGTCGCCCATCATGAGCGAGATGTCGCCCTGGCTCGCCGGGCAATCCGGTTCGGCCACCAGCGCCGTTAACGTTAGGCTGCGCGCCTGCACCTGCGTCACCTGCCAGCGCTCGGCCAGCACCCACTGCTGCGGCCGCAGGCGCAACCATTGCCCCGCTGGCGTCACCACCCAGCCATAACGCAACGTCGGTTGCCCGATGACGCCTTTCAGTCGCCAGCCCGCCGGCGATGCCGCCGTTTGGGCACAAGCAGGCAGCGGAGGCGGCGCAAACGGGTCGCGCGGCTCAGCGCATAAGGCCCACGGCCATAGCAGCCACCACCACCCACGGCCGGGTCTTCTACTCATCGGGCTGATCCTCGGTGGCATCCTGCAAAACCAACCGCGCCGTCATGCCAAGGGGCGGCGTCTCCACGCTCAGCTGCTCGAGGCGTAAATCGGCGGGCAGCGCCTCCAGCAGCGCCAACAAACCGGCGTAATCAATGCGCAAGCTCAGCGTTTGCCGCGGCGGTTTTTCCTGCCGCTGCCAGCGCAGCAAAGCGCCTCCCGCACGTTGCAGCACGCTCGCCAGATCGCCGGTGGTGGTCGGCGCAAGCGCCGCCGGGATAACGGTTTGCGGCATCTCTTCCAACTGGCTCTGCACCATAGCGATCTGTTGCAGCAGGCGCTGTTGCCGCTCCACCGCGTTTTCCCGCTGCCGCCATTCGTCTTGCAACAGCCAGCCGCCGCTCAACAGCGCCAGCGTGCCGATGCCCAACCCTTGCGACAGCAGCAATAGCCAGCCCGGCAAGCTCAGCCAAAGGCGCAACCCGGATGACAAACGGCTATCCATCACGCCCCCACTGCGCCGCCAGATGAAAGGAGTACAGGCCGTCTTCGCGTTGCGCCACCTCCGCCAAATGCAGCCGTGGCAACGCAGACATCCCCGCCAGCCGCCGTTCGAACTGCGTGATGGCCGCAGGAGAGCGGCTCAATCCACGCAGCCGCAGGCCGTTCGCCGCATTGCTGTCCAACGCCGTGAGCCACAGCGGCGGAGGAATGCTGGAAGACAATTGCTGCAGCAGCTGCAAATAACGCCGGTTATGTTGGGCGTTATTTGCCTGCCATTCGGCGCGGGCACTGTGCATCGCTTGCTGCGCCCGCTCTTGCTGCTGCTGGCGGGCGAGCAACGTCAATGCCGCCAGCTCCTCACCCAGCATCGCCTGCCGCGCCTGCCGCTGCGTCTGTTGGTGACGCAGTTGGCCGGCGACCAGGAACAGTGCCAGCAGCAGCGCCGTTACCTGCAACAGCAGCACGCCCAGCCAGAAATAGGCGCGTCGCCGATCGCGGCGCTGGCGCCAGGGCAGAAAGTTGACCTGATACATCAACGATCCTCCTCGCGCAGCGCCAGACCACCGGCCAACGCGAACGCAGAAGGATGCACAGGTAACGGCGGACGCAGCTGCGTAAAGGCGCTGAGCGGCGACCAGGCAAGGCAACCGACGGGCAAGTCTCCCGCCAGCACGCTGCCGGCATAGACCGGCCGATCGTCGCCCGCCGGCGTCAGGGCTTGCAGCGCCAGCCGCGCCTGCGCACCATCGTCGCCAGGAACCAGACCAAAGGCAAAGGCGCCATCGGCTGGCGCCACCCAAAGCCATTCCCGGTCGAGGCGATGCATCAGCCCCGCGGCGAGCGGCACGCCCGCCGCCGTCGCCATCACCCGCAGCGCGCAAGGGGTGATATCGACCGCCTGCGGATGCAGGCCAGCCTGACGCAGACAAAGCAGCCACTGCTGCAGTTCCTGCCGCCGCGCGGCGGTCAACAGCAGCGCCGCCTCATCCCCCGGTGCGGCGCGATAGTCGAGCGCCAGCGTCTGGCCATCGAGCGGAAACTGCTTCAAACCGTGGCCACCGATATAGTCGCTGCGTTCCGGCTCGCGCAGCCGCGCATCAGGCCGTGCCATAAGCTGCTGTAACACACGCTGCGCCGGCAGGGCAATGCGTAAGGAAATATGTCGCGGCAGTTGGACGCGCCATTGCCGCAGCGCCCGGATCAGGAATTCGGAAGGTTCCAGGCAGCCGTCGCGTAAAACTGCCTGCGGCAGCGCCTGCTGCCACCAGTGGCGCAACTGCCAGCCGTTGCGGCGGCGTTGGGCCGCCACCGCCCGCACGCAGTCGATTTGTATATCCAGCCCCACCTGCCATGCTTGAGGGAACATGTTTCGCAAGCCTCCATAACATCAGATGATAAAAGAACATATCCATGTCGCAGGCTTGCCTTTATACTACCGCGCGGTTGTTTATAAACTGCCCAAATGACTTAGAAATGGGAAATCTCAGGTGAAGTTCGTAAAGTATTTACTAATCCTTGCAGTATGTTGCATCGTGCTGGGAGCAGCCTCGATTTTCGGCTTGTACAAATATGTCGAGCCGCAGCTGCCCGACGTCGCAACGCTGAAAGATGTGCGGCTGCAAATACCGATGCAGGTTTACAGCGCCGATGGCGAACTGATCGCCCAGTACGGCGAGAAGCGCCGCATTCCGCTGAAGCTGGATCAAATTCCGCCGGTGATGGTGCACGCATTTATCGCCACCGAAGACAGCCGCTTCTACGATCACCACGGCGTCGATCCGGTCGGCATCTTCCGCGCCGCCTCCATCGCGCTGGTCTCCGGCCACGCTTCGCAGGGGGCCAGTACCATTACCCAACAGCTGGCGCGTAACTTCTTCTTAAGCCCGGAACGCACCCTGATGCGTAAAATCAAGGAAGCCTTCCTGGCGGTGCGCATCGAGCAGATGCTCACCAAGGATGAAATCCTTGAGCTGTATCTGAACAAGATCTATCTGGGTTACCGCGCCTACGGCGTGGGCGCCGCCGCGCAGGTCTATTTCGGCAAAGACGTCAGCCAGCTGACCCTGAGCGAAATGGCGACCATCGCCGGCCTGCCGAAAGCGCCGTCCACCTTCAACCCGCTCTATTCGCACGATCGCGCCGTTGCCCGTCGCAACGTGGTGCTGTCGCGCATGCTGGACGAACACTACATCACGCAGGCGCAGTACGATCAGGCGCGTTCCGAAGATCTGGTGGCCAACTACCATGCGCCGGAAATCAGCTTCTCCGCGCCGTATCTCTCCGAGATGGTGCGTCAGGAGATGATCAAGCGCTACGGTGAAAATGCCTATACCGACGGTTACAAGGTTTACACCACCGTCACCAAACGGCTGCAGCTGGCGGCGCAGGAGTCGGTGCGCAACAACGTGCTGGCCTATGACATGCGCCACGGCTACCGCGGCCCGTCCAACGTGTTGTGGAAAGTCGGCGAAGCGGCCTGGGATCGCAAACAGATTGTCGATTCGCTGAAAAATCTGCCGAACTACGGCCCGCTGGCGCCGGCGGTGATCACCGCCGCCAACCCGCAGGAAGCGACGGCGATGCTGGCCGACGGCAGCAGCATTGCCCTGCCGATGGCGACCATGCGCTGGGCGCGCCCATACCGTTCAGACACGCAGCAAGGCCCAACGCCGAAACGCGTCACCGACGTGGTGCAGGCCGGCCAGCAGGTGTGGGTGCGTAAAGTGAACGAGGCCTGGTGGCTGTCGCAGGTCCCGGACGTCAACTCGGCGCTGGTCTCGATCAATCCGAACGACGGCGCGGTGAAAGCGCTGGTCGGCGGCTTCGACTTCAACCAGAGCAAGTTCAACCGCGTCACGCAGGCTCTGCGCCAGGTGGGGTCGAACATCAAACCGTTCCTGTACACCGCCGCGATGGATAAAGGCCTGACGCTGGCCACCATCCTGAACGACCTACCGATCACCCGCTGGGATGCCGGCGCCGGCACCGACTGGCGGCCGAAGAACTCGCCGCCGACCTACGACGGCCCGATTCGCCTGCGCCAGGGGCTGGGGCAATCGAAGAACGTGGTGATGGTACGCGCAATGCGTGCGATGGGCGTCGACTACGCGGCGGAATATCTGCAGCGCTTCGGCTTCCCGGCGCAGAACATCGTGCATACCGAATCGCTAGCGCTGGGTTCTGCCTCCTTCACCCCGATGCAGCTGGTGCGCGGCTACGCGGTGCTGGCGAACGGCGGTTACCTGGTTGACCCGTACTTCATCACCAAAATTGAAGACGACAACGGCAATACGGTGTTCGAAGCCAAACCGAAAGTGGTGTGCAGCAGCTGCAACCTGCCGGTGATCTACGGCGACACCCACCGTTCGGCGGTGCTGTCCGACGACAACATCGAAAACGTCGCCACCTCGCAGGAAGGCAGCAACAGCACGGTGCCGATGCCGCAGCTGGAGCAGGTTACCCCGGCTCAGGTGCAGCAGGACGGCGACCAACAGTATGCGCCGCACGTGATCAGCACGCCGCTGGCCTTCCTCATCCACGACGCGCTGAACAGCAACATCTTCGGTGAACCGGGTTGGATGGGCACGGCCTGGCGCGCAGGGCGCGATCTGAAACGTCATGATATCGGCGGCAAAACCGGTACCACCAACAGTTCCAAAGACGCCTGGTTCTCCGGTTATGGCCCGGATACCGTGACGTCGGTGTGGATCGGTTTCGACGATCACCGCCGCGACCTGGGCCGTTCGACGGTATCCGGCGCCATCCCGGATCAGATTTCCGGCGGTGAAGGCGGAGCCAAGAGCGCCCAGCCGGCGTGGGACGACTTCATGAAGACCGCGCTGGAAGGCATCCCGGAGCAGAAAGTCACGCCGCCGCCGGGCATCATCAGCGTCACCATCGACAAGAGCAGCGGCAAGCTCTCTGGCGGTGGCGGCGGCAGCCGTTCCGAGTACTTCATCGAAGGAACTCAGCCGACGGACTACCCATCGCGCGATACCGGCACCACGTTGACCGATCCGGGCGGTGAAAGCCACGAGCTGTTCTGATCGAAAAGGGCCAGAGAAATCTGGCCCTTTTTTGTTTGGCGCGAAGCGTATCAGCGCGAAGCGCGCAAAAATGCCTCGGAGAGGAACAGCGCGCTGACGTTGCGCGCCTCACGAAAATCCGGTTCCGCCAGCAGCGCCATCATGTCGGCGATCGGCCAACGCACCTGCGGCAGGGGCTCCGGTTCATCCCCTTCCAGGCTCTGCGGATAGAGATCGTGCGCCAGCACGATATTCATTTTGCTGGAAAAGTAAGAGGGCGCCATCGTCAGCTTGCTGAGAAAATCGAAGCGCTTCGCGCCGTATCCCACCTCTTCCATCAGCTCGCGGTTGGCCGCCTCCAGCACCCCCTCACCGGGATCGATCAGCCCTTTCGGGAACCCCAGCTCATAGGATTCGGTGCCCACCGCATATTCGCGGATCAGCAGCAGGTCATCGCCAATCACCGGCACGATCATCACCGCTTCGCGATCCGAAGGCCGCATGCGCTCATACACCCGCCGCACACCGTTGCTGAATTCCAAATCGACCGACTCGACGTTGAACAAACGCGAACGCGCGACGGTTTCCACTTTCAGAATTTTAGGTTTTTGCAGGTGTTTATCCATGATTGCCTCAAAGAGGTTACCCAGGCGCGGACGGGGCAACCGAAATAATGATTGGCGTAACGCACGGCTCGTTGGCGCTCAAACGCTGACCAAATTCGATCTTGATCACATTGTGCGTTAAGGGCAAGCTCCGCCGCAACGAGCATGAACAGTAATTTACTTTCTTTTAACAAGCGTAGCCAGCGGCGGGCGATTTTCCGTACTGATTCAGCAAACAGCACGCATGAAAATAGGATAATACCGATATCGACGGCAGAGGCCGGTTGCTAGTATCACGCAGGCAAGAATCAGTGATAAAATGGCCTTGCGTCATGAAGGAATGAGATCCAGAGCGAGAATCTGTTTGTTCCCTCATTAGTTCTGGGTGCCTCCTGGCGGTTTACTCCGTATAATATTCACCTTTTCATCAGGTTGGCGAAATTCACGGGTGTGAGATGGGGATTGCATGAGCACAATAGTGTTGATATTGGCCTTAGTGCTTGTCTGCCTGATTGCCGCCGGCCTGTACCTGTGGTTCAAGGCGCGTAACCCGTCGGCGCTGGCGCACGCGCTGCCGTTTATCAAACCTGCCCACCGTAAGCTGACCGACGAAGAGCGTGCTGCGGTCGAGTTCTATCTCAATCAACAAAACAAGCTGAGCAACAAGCTGTTGCCCGGCGGCGGCGCTACCTTGCCCGCAGCCAAACTGGCGCTCACCCCGCAAAGCGATAACGTTTATCCCGTCACGCACGCCATCACCCGCTATGGGCTGGCCAGCGACGATCCCAATAAATGGCGCTATTACCTCGATGCCGAAGAGGTGCACCTGCCGCCGTTTTGGGAACCCTATATCACCGCCGACAACCATGTGGAAGTGATCCGTACCCAGACGCTGCCGCTGGTGATTTCGCTCAACGGGCACTCGCTGAAAGATCATATTCACGACCGGCCGCAACCGCCGGTGGTGAGCGCCGCGCCGACCAAAAACGCCTCTATCCGCAAGGAAGAGAGCGAGCATGTCGAGCTGGTCAATATTCGCAAGGAAACGCCGGAAGAGCATGCGCTGAACCGGCCTAACGGCATCCGTGAAGCCGTCATCATCTCCGCCGCGCTGCTGCTGCTGTTCTTCAGCCTGATAAGCCCGGTGCTGGTGATCCCCTGGATGATTTTCGTGGCGGTGCTGATGATCGCTTGGGGATGCTGGAACCTGTTCCGCCGTCCGGCGTCACGCGAGCTGAAAGAGATCCATTGCCTACGCGGCACGCCGAAGCGCTGGGGCCTGTTCGGCGAATCCGGCCAGGGACAGATCAGCAACATTTCACTCGGCATCATCGATCTTATCTACCCGCCGCATTGGCAGCCTTACCTGACGCAGGACCTGGGCAAGACCACCGATGTGGACGTCTACCTCAATCGGCAGGTAGTGCGCCAGGGGCGCTTCCTCTCGCTGCATGACGAAGTGAAAAACTTCCCGCTGCAGCAGTGGGGCCGCAACGCGGTGCTGGTCGCCAGCTCGGCGCTGGTGCTGCTGTTACTGCTGATCTATATCCCGCTCAACCTGCCGCTGACCCTCAGCATGGCCTGGCTGCAGGGCGCGCAAAAAGTGGAAGTGACCAGCGTGCAGGCGCTGGAAGCCACGCCGCTGCGCATCGGCGACACGCTGAAAGTGCGCGGCAGCGGCATGTGCTATGTCCCACCGCCGGCCAATGGGGGCGGCGCCGCCAATTTCGCGCCGTTCGACTGCTCCGGCATTTACTGGAACAACGCCGCCCCGCTACCGCAGCCGGAATCTGAAGTCATAGACAAAGCGACGGCCCTGCTGGCCACGGTCAACAGCCAGCTGCATCCGAGCGGCGCCGATCAGAAGGTCAACCCGCAGTTGGCCAGCGCCATCGAGAAATCCGGCATGATCCTGTTGGACGACTTCTCTGATATCGTTTTGAAAACGCAGGATTTGTGCCAGGCGGAAAACGACTGCGTGCGGTTGAAGAACGCTCTGGTCAACCTGGGCAATGCCAAAAACTGGAGCGGCCTGGTGAAACGCGCCAGGTCCGGCGCACTGCAAGGCGTCAACGTCCTGCTGCGCCCGGTGAGCGCCGAGTCGCTGGAAAGCCTGACCCAAGTCGCCACGTCGTCGTTCATCTTCAATGAAACGCGTTTGGCCGCCGCAGCGCTCAACAGCCCGCCGCCGGGCGGTTTCCTGATCAGCAGCGACGAAGGCCGCCAGCTGGTCAGCCATCCGCAGCCGTCGGCGCCGCAAAGCGAATACAACGCCCTCGACCAGTGGAATGAGTTGCAGCGCCTTTCCACTCTGCTGCTGCACACCCCCTTCCAGGCACAGGGCGTGATCACCAGCCTCAGCGTCGACGCCAACGGCACCCGTCATGTGGCGCTGCACAGCGAACCGGACATGATCACCCTATGGCGCTATCTCGGTACCAGTCTGCTGTTGCTGGCGGTGGTCGTCAGCCTGGGCTATAACGCCTGGCGGCTGGTGCAGCGTCGGCGCATCAATCAGCACCGCGTCGCCGATATCCAGCGTTATTACGACAGCTGCTTCAATCCGCAGCTCAATCCGATGTCGATGCGGCCGATGGCCTGAACCTGACGCCGGGGCCTCCGCCCTGTCATCTGCTTATGCTACGCTAACGCTATTATTCTCATCTGCGGACCGCCCGTCGGTCCGCCCGTGGAGTTTTTATGGTTCCCGAGTTTGATTGGCCGCAGATCGATACCGTGCTGCTGGATATGGACGGCACCTTGCTGGATCTGGAGTTCGACAGCCACTTTTGGCTCAGCCTGGTGCCGCAGGCGCTGAGCGAAAGGCGCGCCATTCCTTTCGACGAAGCCCGTCATATCATTGAGCGGGAGTATCAGGCGGTGCAGCACACCATGAACTGGTATTGCTTCGATTACTGGAGCGAGCGGTTGGATCTGGATATCTACCGCATGACCAGCGAAGTCGGCAGCCGCGCCCGGCTGCGCGAAGACACCGAGCCGTTTTTACAGGCGCTGCGCGACGCCGGTCTGCAAACCATTTTGCTGACCAACGCCCATCCGCACAGCCTGGCGGTGAAAATCGAGCATACCGGCCTCGATCGGCACCTTGATTTATTGTTTTCCACCCACACATTTGGTTATCCGAAAGAAGATCAGCGTCTGTGGCAGGCGGTGCAACAGCACACCGGATTCAATCCGCAGCGCACGCTGTTCGTCGACGACGGCGAGCCGATCCTCGACGCGGCACGCACTTTTGGCATTCGTTACTGCCTGGGCGTGCAAAACCCGGACTCCAGTACGGCGGAGAAAAGCTTCCAGCGCCATCCGTCGATGCGTGACTATCGCCTGCTGATACCGGCGCTGGCCAAGGGGGAAGCATGAAGGAAAAAGCGACGCGCGACGACGCGGTACGGCTGGATAAGTGGCTCTGGGCCGCACGCTTCTATAAGACCCGCGCGCTGGCACGCGAAATGATCGACGGCGGCAAGGTGCATTACAACGGCCAGCGCGGCAAGCCGAGCAAGATTGTCGAACTCAACGCCGAGCTCAAGCTGCGGCAGGGCAACGAAGAACGCACGGTGATCGTGCTGGCGCTGACCAGCCAACGCCGCGGCGCCGGCGAGGCGCAGCAAATGTATCAGGAAACCGAAGCCAGCATCGCCAACCGCGAAAAGATGGCGCTGGCGCGCAAGATGAACGCGTTGACCATGCCGCATCCGGACCGTCGTCCGGACAAAAAGGAGCGGCGCGACCTGATGAAATTTAAATTTGGTGAGCCGGAATAACCCCTCACCGCAATGAGAGAAGATTATGTCCAACCATGACCAATTGCACCGTTACCTGTTTGAAAACTACGCGGTGCGCGGCGAGCTGGTTACCGTCAGCGAAACCTATCAGCAGATCCTGAACAACCACGACTACCCGGCGCCAGTGCAAAAGCTGCTGGGCGAGCTGCTGGTCGCCACCAGTCTGCTGACCGCGACCCTGAAGTTCGACGGCGACATCACCGTGCAGCTGCAAGGCGACGGCCCGCTGAAGCTGGCGGTGATCAACGGCAACAACCGTCAGGAGATGCGCGGCGTTGCGCGCACTCAGGCACCTATCGCCGACGACAGCACCTTGCATCAGATGATCGGCAACGGCGTCATGGTCATCACCATTTCGCCGACGGAAGGCGAGCGCTATCAGGGCGTGGTCGGTCTGGAAGGTGAAACCCTGGCCGAATGCCTGGAAGCCTACTTCCGCCAGTCCGAGCAGCTGCCAACCCGCCTGTTCATCCGCACCGGCGAAGCGGAAGGCAACGCCGCGGCGGCCGGTATGCTGCTGCAGGTGCTGCCGGCGCAGGACGGCAACCTCGATGATTTCGATCATCTGGTGCAACTGACCAACACGGTAAAAAGCGAAGAGCTGTTCGGCCTGCCGGCCAACGAAGTGCTGTACCGCCTGTATCACCAGGAAGAGGTCACCCTGTACGAACCGCAGGACGTGCAGTTCCGTTGCACCTGTTCGCGCCAGCGTTGCGCCGACGCGCTGCTGACCCTGCCGACCGACGAAGTGGCGGACATGCTGGAGCAGGACGGCAATATCGACATGCACTGCGACTACTGTGGCAGCCACTATGTCTTTGACCCGGTTGATGTTGCCGCTTTGTATGCGGGTAACACCGGCGAAAGCGAACAGTTGCACTAAGTCACACCCCCTCGGCGGGCGCGCTCGGCGCCCGCCAACGCCCGCCGTTTGCACGTTTGCTTTTTTCCGTGTGCTATCTCTCAGATCGTAACGAAATACCGCCTAAAACGTTAAATATTTGATACCCATCGCGGTTACGCACCGTTAGATCCCTACAATTGCCGCCAGAAATTCTGTGACCAAGGAGTAGTAACATGCGCGTTAAAGGTATAACCCCTCAGGATCTGGCCGCTTACGGCATTCACGACGTTAGCGAAATCGTTCACAACCCGAGCTATGAACTGCTGTTTAAGGAAGAAACAGACCCATCTCTGGAAGGTTTTGAGCGTGGGGTAGTCACCAAGCTGGGTGCCGTCTCCGTCGATACCGGCATCTTCACCGGCCGCTCGCCGAAAGACAAATACATCGTCCGCGACGACATCACCCGCGATACCGTGTGGTGGGCCGATCAGGGCAAAGGCAAAAACGACAACAAACCCCTCAGCCCGGAAGTGTGGGCCGATCTGAAACACCTGGTCACCGAACAACTGTCCGGCAAACGCCTGTTCGTGGTGGATACCTTCTGCGGCGCCAACGCCGACTCGCGCCTGAAAGTGCGCTTCATCACCGAGGTGGCCTGGCAGGCGCACTTCGTGAAAAACATGTTCATCCGCCCAAGCGACGACGAGCTGGCTGACTTCGAGCCGGACTTCGTGGTGATGAACGGCGCCAAATGCACCAACCCGAACTGGCAGCAGCAAGGCCTGAACTCGGAGAACTTCGTCGCCTTCAACCTGACCGAGCGCATGCAGCTGATCGGCGGCACCTGGTACGGCGGCGAAATGAAGAAAGGCATGTTCTCAATGATGAACTACCTGCTGCCGCTGAAAGGCATCGCCTCGATGCACTGCTCGGCCAACGTGGGCGAGAAAGGCGACGTGGCGGTGTTCTTTGGCCTGTCCGGTACCGGCAAGACCACCCTCTCCACCGATCCTAAGCGTCAGCTGATCGGCGATGACGAGCACGGCTGGGACGACGACGGCGTGTTCAACTTCGAAGGCGGCTGCTACGCCAAGACCATCAAGCTGTCTGAAGAAGCCGAGCCGGACATCTACCACGCCATCAAACGCGACGCGCTGCTGGAAAACGTCACCGTGCTGGCCGACGGCAGCATCGACTTCAACGACGGTTCGAAAACCGAGAACACCCGCGTTTCTTACCCGATCTATCATATCCAGAACATCGTCAAGCCGGTGTCCAAGGCGGGTCACGCCACCAAGGTGATCTTCCTGACCGCCGATGCCTTCGGGGTACTGCCGCCGGTATCGCGTCTGACCGCCAACCAGACTCAGTACCACTTCCTGTCCGGCTTCACCGCCAAGCTGGCCGGCACCGAGCGCGGCGTAACCGAACCAACACCAACCTTCTCCGCCTGCTTCGGCGCCGCGTTCCTGTCGCTGCACCCGACGCAGTACGCCGAAGTGCTGGTGAAACGCATGCAGGCCGCCGGCGCCCAGGCTTACCTGGTCAACACCGGCTGGAACGGCACCGGCAAGCGCATCTCGATCAAAGATACGCGCGGCATCATCGACGCCATCCTGAGCGGTGAAATCGACAAGGCGGAAACCGTTACCCTGCCGATCTTCGATCTGGCGATGCCGACCGCACTGCCGGGCGTGAACCCGGAGATCCTCGATCCGCGCAATACCTACGCCAGCCTCGAGCAGTGGCAGGAAAAAGCGCAGGATCTGGCCGAGCGCTTCATCACCAACTTCGACAAATACACCGACACGCCTGCGGGCGCCGCGCTGGTCAGCGCCGGCCCTAAGCTGTAATTCGGTAGCGTTACCTCTTCAACTAAGGCGCGGATCCCGCGCCTTTTTTTATTTTCAGCGATTGCTTTTTAACCAGCAAGGCGAGAAAATAAGTCAATGCAATCATTGATAGCAAAGGAGGTTTCAATGGCTACTATCACCGTCAGAAATCTAGACGACGAAATCAAAGAGCTGCTGCGTATCTCAGCGGCGAAAAACGGCCATTCCATGGAAGAGGAAGCGCGCATGATCCTGAAACAGGCGCTGGTGAAAAAGCCGCCGCGCTATGGATTGGGTACCTGGATGCATCAGCACTTCGCCGAATTCGGCGGCGTCGAGCTGGAGATCCCACCGCGTGATGCCGTGCCACCACGCATCGTCACCTTTGATGATGAAGATGACAACGCATGATTATTCTCGACACCAACGTCATTTCAGAGACGCTGCGCCCCAGTCCGTACTACAACGTCATTAACTGGTTAAATGAAAAGGACAATGACGAGCTCTATCTGAGCGCCATTGTCCTAGCCGAACTGTTCAGCGGCGTCGCCTGCATGCCTGACAGCAAGCGCCAGCGGGATCTCAAACTCAAATTGGCGGACGCGATTGAATTGAAGTTCGAGGGGCAGATATTGCCGTTTGATGGTCTGTGCGCGATGCAATACGCGGAATTGACGGCAAGGAATCGGCTTCTGGGTAAAGCGATGAGCATGCCGGATGCCCAAATCGCCGCCACCTGCCTGCATTACGGCGCGGCCCTGGCCACCCGCAACACCAAAGACTTCCTCCACTGCGGCATCGAGTTAATCGATCCGTGGCAGGCGCCGACCGGCCGTCGGTTGCATGAGGATGCGGCGGAATACTACGTGATGAGCAGGAAGTCCTGACGGGGCCGCAGCAACGCGGCCCGCGCCAAGAGCGTCAGGCGTTTTCCCTGGCGGTTTGATGGCCGTTGGCCGACTCTTTCTTCTCCATCGGCAACGGAATATACGCGCGGATCAATAGCCCGCCGCGTTCGCTGGTGCCGATATCCAGTTCGCCGTCGTGCGCGTCGATAATACGCTGCACGATCGCCAGCCCCAGACCGGTGCCGCTGGTGCTGCGCGCGCTGTCACCGCGTACGAACGGCTGCAACAGGTGCTTCAATTCTTCCGGCTTGATGCCCGGGCCGTCATCCTCTACCTGGAACCAGCCGCGCTGCAGCTCGCGGCCGCTGCTGACCTTGATCCAGCCGTTGCCGTAACGTGCCGCGTTCACCACCATGTTCACCGCCGCCCGCTTAATCGACAGCGGATGCACGTTCATCATCAGCTCGCCCGGCGACAGCGCGGTTTCAATCACCCGCTCATAGCCGCTCTCCGCCGCGACCACCTCGCCCAAAATGGCGTTCAGATCGCTGCTTTCGGTCGGCATCTCCTGCCCGGTGCGCAGGTAATCGATGAACTGCTCGATGATGGCGTTGCACTCTTCGATGTCTTTATTGATCGACTCGGCCAGATAGCCGTCTTCGGCGCTCATCATCTCCGTCGCCAGCCGGATGCGCGTCAACGGCGTGCGCAGGTCATGGCTGACCCCAGCCATCAGCAAGGTGCGGTCATCCGCCAGCTGCTTGACGCCCGACGCCATCTGATTGAATGCGCGAGTCACCGACCGCACTTCGGAAGCGCCATACTCGCGCAGCGGCGGCGGAATGATGCCCTTGCCCACCTGCAGCGCCGCATGTTCCAGCTCCACCAGCGGGCGGTTTTGAATGCGGATAAATAGCCAGGCGCCGCCGATCGCCAGCAGCATGATCGCCAGCGTATAGCGGAACAGCGGAGAGAAGTCGCCCTGGTGGATTTCCGTCAGCGGTACGCGCACCCAGATATCGGGCTGCAGCCAGGTTTTCAGCCACACCACCGGGGAGTTCTTGTTCACCTCCACCCGCACATCGGTCGGCCCGCCGAGCTGCTGCGCCATCTGCTGGCTGAGGAACTGGTAGTGCTGCGCCCAGCGCAGGCCGCTCTCCTCCGCCGCCGAGTTGGTGTAGAGAGAGATGCCCAGTTCGCGGTAGATCTCACGGCGGAACGCCGGCGGCACTTCCAGCAGCGTGCCGTCCTCCAGCTGCAGCCGATCGGTCATCAGCATACGCACTTCGTACGCCAATACCTTGTTGAACTGCTGCAGGCTGGGCAGGATGGCGAAGTTCAGCACCACCAGATAGGTCGTCACCAGACTGACGAACAGCAAGGTGACGATCAACAACAGGGTTCGGGCAAACGAGCTACGCGGTGAAAAGCGCAATCGCCTCATGCCTTACTGCCGTCCGGGACGAACACGTAGCCGAGACCCCAAACGGTCTGGATATAACGCGGATGCGCCGGATCTTCTTCCACCATGCGGCGCAGGCGCGAGATCTGCACGTCGATGGAGCGCTCCATGGCGCTGTATTCGCGGCCACGCGCCAGGTTCATCAGCTTATCGCGCGACAGCGGTTCACGCGGGTGGCTGACCAGCGCCTTCAGGACCGCGAACTCGCCGCTGGTCAACGGCATCGGTTCATCTTCGCGGAACATCTCGCGGGTGCCGAGGTTCAGTTTGAATTTGCCGAACGCGATCACCGCTTCTTCCTGCGAAGGCGCGCCCGGCAGTTCGTTAGCCTGGCGGCGCAGCACCGCGCGGATGCGAGCCAACAGCTCACGCGGGTTGAACGGCTTAGGAATGTAGTCGTCGGCGCCGATTTCCAGCCCCACGATGCGATCGACCTCTTCGCCTTTGGCGGTGACCATAATGATCGGCATCGGGTTGCTCTGGCTGCGCAGGCGGCGGCAGATGGACAGCCCATCTTCGCCCGGCAACATCAGATCGAGCACCATCAGATGGAAGGATTCACGGGTCAGCAAGCGATCCATTTGCTCAGCGTTGGCAACGCTGCGAACCTGGAAGCCCTGCTCGGTTAAATAACGTTCTAAAAGCGCGCGCAGGCGCATGTCATCATCGACAACCAGGATCTTATGATTCTCTTGCATGGTATTACTCCCAAAGGCTTTATTGCCTGACTCGAATATTGTTAGAAAACCTTGCCATTTGAGACAGCGTTTAATGGTATGTATTCTAGACGAAATTGTTACAAAGCTTATTCTTTTCCCCATTTATCAACAATTTTCATCGAATGTCGACGGGGGTTCGTCAAAATTTCGCCCTTTATCGGCGCAATGTGGGGCGGCGGCCCAATTTTGCGCAATTTCGCCACCGGCGAACCGCACGGTGGCGTTTTGACGGCGAGTCAGGAAGTCTGCAAGAAACGCGCCAGCTGCCGGCGCAGCTGCCGGTTCTCTTGCTGCAGCGCATCAACCCGATCGAGCAGCGTCAGCGCCATGGCGATCCCCGGCCAATCCAGATCCAGCTCGGCCCGCAGCCTGCGTGCGCGCTGCAGATGGCTCAGCGCCGGGTAATCGAACTCCCAGCTCGGCTGCGCCGGCTCCAGCGGCACGATCACGCCCAGGCCGACGATCTCGACCAGCTCATCCTCTGAAATCTCCACCCTCTGACACAGTTCCACCACGGTGAATGTGATCTCTTTTTTCATCATGTGCTTTACTCCCATTCCGCGCGCGGGTTGAACGCCGCCTGTTCAGCCAGTTCTCGCCACAGGGCGCTGGCCTTCTCGTTCGGCTTCGGCGGCATCACAACCTTGAGAATGACATACAGATCGCCGGGCTCTTTCTTGCCCGCCAGCCCCTTGCCCTTGACCCGCAGCCGTTTGCCGCTCTGGCTGCCGGCCGGCACGGTCAGCGCGATTTTGCCGGTCAGCGTCGGCACCTCGATGCTGGCCCCCAGCGCCGCTTCCCACGGGGCGAGCGGCGCCACGATGCTCAGGTTGTGGCCGTCAATCTCGAACAGCGGATGCGGCGCGAGGCGGATGACCAGATACAGGTCGCCGTTCTGGCCGCCGCCCACGCCGGCAACGCCCTGCCCCTTGAGGCGAATGCGCTCGCCGTCGCCCACGCCGGCCGGGATTTTCACGTTCAGCGTTTTGCTGGCTTCGCTCACCTGCCGCCCCAGCTCGTCGTACACCGGCAGCTTGTAGGAGATCTCGCGGCTTTGGCCATGCAGCGTTTCCTCGAGGAACAGCGGCACCTCCATCTCGAGATCCTGGCCGCGGAAGCCATGCCCGCCGTGCGAGTGCGAAGCGGAGCGGTGCCCACCCGCCGCACGCCCGCCGAACATGCTTTCGAAGAAATCGGAGAAGTCTTGCGCGTCGGCACCGCCGCCGTGCCATGAAGCGCTCTGCTGATAGCCGCCGTGATCGCCGCGCGCCTGGCGGCCAAAGTTCGGATCGTTGCGGTGCAGCCGGATCTGATCGTACTCAGCGCGGCGCTCTTCGTCCTTCAGCACCTCATAGGCTTCGGCCAGCTCCTTGAATTTGCTCTCGGCGTCTTCTTCGGTGCTCACGTCAGGGTGATATTTACGCGCCAGCCGGCGGTAGGCCGTTTTGATGGTTTTCAGATCGGCGTTGGGCTCAACGCCCATCGTTGCGTAGTAATCTTTAAATTCCATGCGGTAATACCTTCAATGTGTTGGGTTGTGCGCCAAAATTCCTTGTCTCTCTCGCCAGATATCCTCCTTTCATCACATTCCTTTTCCGCTATCGCTAAGCATACTCCCGATTGTTAAAAGCTGCGCAAACTGAATAAAAACCGTGCGACAACGCGCAGGCCCGCGCGCCATTTCTAAAGCCCTGCGCATTCACGTACACTGTGGCGGTGGCCCCATAAAGATAAATCACGATGAGAACTCAACTGATAACCCGTGAAGGGTATGACAAGCTCAAACAAGAGCTGGATTACCTCTGGCGCGAAGAACGCCCCGAGGTGACCAAGAAAGTGACCTGGGCCGCCAGCCTGGGCGACAGAAGCGAAAACGCCGACTACCAGTACAACAAGAAGCGGCTGCGCGAAATTGACCGCCGCGTCCGCTATCTGACCAAATGCCTGGAGCAGCTGAAGATCGTCGATTACTCCCCGCAGCAGGAAGGCAAAGTGTTCTTCGGCGCCTGGGTGGAAGTAGAGAACGAAGACGGCGAGACCAAACGCTTTCGCATCGTCGGTTACGACGAGATCTTCGGCCGCAAGGATTACATCTCCATCGACGCGCCGATGGCGCGCGCCCTGCTGAAAAAAGAGGTCGGGGACGTCGCCACCGTCAATACGCCGCTGGGCGAGGCACAGTGGTACGTGAACGAGATAGACTACCCGAAGTAAGCTTTCAGCTTTTTCCGAACCGCCGCCAACGCCGCCGCCTGAGCTGCTCTCCACGCCGCGGCCGCGCGGCGGCGGCCCGCTCCACTGGCATTTTCCCCGATCAATCCGTATAACTGTCCCCCTGTTTATTCACCGTTCTCAATACAGATACCAGACCTATGAATGACCCACTGAGCCGCATTATTGCAACAGAACTGCAGGCCCGGCCGGAGCAAGTCGACTCCGCCATCCGTCTGCTGGATGAAGGTAATACCGTGCCCTTTATTGCACGCTATCGTAAGGAAGTCACCGGGGGCCTGGACGACACCCAACTGCGCCAGCTGGAAACCCGCCTGGGTTATCTGCGTGAACTGGAAGATCGTCGCCAGACCATCCTGAAGTCGATCGATGAACAGGGCAAACTGACCGAACAACTGGCGGGAGCGATCAACGCCACGCTGAGCAAGACCGAACTCGAAGACCTCTACCTGCCGTACAAACCGAAGCGCCGCACCCGCGGCCAGATCGCCATCGAGGCCGGTCTGGAACCGCTGGCGGACGCGCTGTGGCAGGATCCGCAACAGCAGCCGGAACAGCTGGCTGAACGCTACGTCGATGCCGACAAGGGCGTGGCGGACGTCAAAGCCGCCCTCGACGGCGCGCGCTATATCCTGATGGAGCGCTTCGCCGAAGACGCCACGCTGCTGGCCAAGGTGCGCGACTACCTGTGGAAAAACGCCCATCTGGTGTCCAAAGTGGTCGAGGGCAAGGAAGAAGAAGGCGCCAAGTTCCGCGACTATTTCGATCATCACGAACCGATTTCCCAGGTGCCTTCGCACCGCGCGCTGGCGATGTTCCGCGGCCGCAACGAAGGCGTGCTGCAGCTGGCGTTGAACGCCGATCCGCAGTTTGAGGAAGCGCCGCGCGAAAGCCAGGCGGAGCTGATCATCATCAATCACCTCAACCTGCGCCTGAACAACGCCCCGGCCGACGCCTGGCGCAAGGCAGTGGTCAACTGGACCTGGCGCATCAAGGTGCTGCTGCACCTGGAAACCGAGCTGATGGGCACGGTGCGCGAGCGCGCGGAAGACGAAGCGATCAACGTGTTCGCCCGCAACATGCACGATCTGCTGATGGCCGCGCCGGCCGGCATGCGCGCCACCATGGGCCTCGATCCTGGCCTGCGCACCGGGGTGAAAGTCGCCGTGGTCGACGCGACCGGCAAGCTGGTCGCCACAGATACCGTCTACCCACACACCGGGCAAGCGGCCAAAGCCGCCGCCATCGTCGCGGCGCTGTGCATCAAACACAATGTAGAACTGGTGGCCATCGGCAACGGCACCGCTTCACGTGAGACCGAGCGCTTTTATCTCGACCTGCAAAAGCAGTTCGGCGAGGTCCGGGCGCAGAAAGTGATCGTCAGCGAAGCGGGCGCCTCGGTGTATTCCGCGTCCGAACTGGCGGCGCTGGAATTTCCGGATCTCGACGTGTCGCTGCGCGGCGCGGTGTCCATCGCCCGCCGCCTGCAGGATCCGCTGGCGGAGCTGGTGAAGATCGACCCGAAATCCATCGGCGTCGGCCAGTATCAGCACGACGTCAGCCAGAGCCAGCTGGCGAAGAAGCTGGACTCGGTGGTGGAAGACTGCGTGAACGCCGTCGGCGTCGATCTGAACACCGCGTCGGTGCCGTTGCTGACCCGCGTGGCCGGCCTGACGCGCATGATGGCGCAAAATATCGTCAACTGGCGCGACGAGAACGGCCGCTTCAGCAACCGTGAACAGCTGCTGAAGGTCAGCCGCCTGGGGCCGAAGGCCTTCGAACAGTGCGCCGGCTTCCTGCGCATCAACCACGGTGACAATCCGCTGGACGCTTCCACCGTTCACCCGGAAGCCTACCCGGTGGTGCAGCGCATTCTGGCCGCCACCGAGCAGACGCTGCAGGATCTGATGGGCAACGCTTCGGCGGTGCGCAGCCTGAAAGCGGTCGATTTCACCGACGACAAGTTCGGCGTGCCGACGGTCACCGATATCCTGAAAGAGCTGGAGAAACCGGGCCGCGATCCGCGCCCTGAGTTCAAAACCGCGACCTTTGCCGAAGGGGTGGAAACCCTCAACGATCTGCAGGTGGGCATGATCCTGGAAGGGTCGGTCACCAACGTCACCAACTTTGGGGCCTTCGTGGATATCGGCGTGCATCAGGACGGCCTCGTGCACATCTCCTCGCTGGCGGACAAGTTCGTTGAAGATCCGCACACCGTGGTGAAGGCCGGCGACATCGTCAAAGTGAAGGTGATGGAAGTCGATCTGCAGCGTAAACGCATCGCGCTGAGCATGCGCCTGGATGAGCAGCCGGGCGAAGGTTCACCGCGCCGCGGCGGCAACGCGCCAGCGCAGGCACGCGACAACGCCAGCCGTTCGGCGGGCGCCAACAAGGCCAAACCACGCAACGCGGCGCCGGCCGGCAACAGCGCCATGGGCGACGCGCTGGCGGCGGCGTTCGGTAAGAAACGCTAAGTCGGAACCGACAGGGCGGAGCCTGCTCCGCCCTTTCTGATGAATAAAACCTGCGGCATTTTTTGACCCGTCTCAATAAACCGTCATCTTTTTACGTCCCGTTCCTGCGTGACCATCCTCCCATTATTCAGGCAATAAAAATCCTCTCCGCAGCCATTTATTAACAACTTCGTTAACACGCCTGTTTCATCTCGCGAATTGTGAACGAAACACAAATGGTTACCGCTCGCATTACGCCGGAATAATGTTATTGAATTACCTTTCGGCGGAAATAAATAAAGGGAAAAAACCATCGAAGTTTGCAAACAAGAAAACTCGGCTACAAATACGTAACTGATTTAACTCGTCATTCTCATTTGTTCCCGCTCGCCAGCGGTGGTAAAACGTCATTAATCTAGGCAACGCCATCAAAAACTGTCGTCGCCATAATAATTGGTTACAATACCCTTACTTTTTGTATTGAACGCGATAATGATAATTACTATTATTTGCGCTCACTTTATTGCATGACCTTATGGATGAATACCGCCGACGGCGTGGCATTTTCGCCGGCAACGTCCAATTATCATCAGCCCGATGTTCATCGGCACCCGGAAGGTTAATCACATGCAGCTTCAACCTAAACGCACGTATAAGATTGTCGGCTTTTCCGGTGAAATTGCGCCGGCCTACCGCCAGAAACTGTTATCGCTCGGCATGCTGCCCGGCTCTTCGTTCGACGTGGTGCGCGTCGCGCCGCTGGGCGATCCGATAGAAATTAAAACTCGCCGCGTCAGCCTGGTGCTGCGCAGGAAGGATCTGGCGCTGCTGCAGCTCGACGGCCAGTCCTGAGCCGGCACGCCCTCCGTTTGCCGACGCGCCCTTGCGCCGGCGCTGTTCTCCTTGAAGACGACACGCTGAACTATGAAAAAACTCACCATCGGCTTAATCGGTAACCCGAACTCCGGCAAAACCACGCTGTTCAACCAGCTGACCGGCGCACGCCAACGGGTCGGCAACTGGGCGGGCGTGACGGTCGAACGCAAAGAAGGCCATTTCACGACCCCACAGTCCGACGTGCGGCTGGTCGATTTGCCGGGCACCTATTCCCTGACCACCATTTCAGAGCAAACCTCGCTCGATGAGCAGATCGCCTGCCACTACATTTTGAGCGGCGACGCCGATCTGCTGATCAACGTGGTCGACGCCTCCAACCTGGAGCGCAACCTCTATCTGACGCTGCAGCTGCTGGAGCTGGGCATTCCCTGCATCGTGGCGCTGAACATGCTCGACATCGCCACAAGCCAGCATATCGATATCGACGTCGCCGCGCTGTCGGCGCGCCTCGGCTGCCCGGTGGTGCCGATGGTCTCCACCCGCGCCGACGGCATCGGCGTGCTGAAACAGATGATCGACAATCACCACATCAACGAACAGCTGGCGCTGGTGAACTATCCGCCGCTGTTGCTGAAAGAGGTCGCCACGCTGAGCGACGCCATGCCGCAAACGCTGCCGGCAGTACAGCGCCGCTGGCTGGCGCTGCAGATGCTGGAAGGTGACATCTACAGCCACCGGCTGGCCGGCCCCGCCGTCACACTGCTGCCTGCGGCCACCCGGGCATTGCAACAGCAGCAGCAAGAAGACCCGGCGCTGGTGATCGCCGACGCGCGCTACCAGTCTATCGCCGCCCTGTGCGACGCGGTCAGCAACTCGCAGCAGGCGATGCCCAACCGCTTGACCGAGATGCTGGATAAAGTGATCCTCAACCGCTGGCTGGGCGTGCCGATCTTCCTGCTGGTGATGTACCTGATGTTCCTGCTGGCGATCAACATCGGCGGCGCGCTGCAGCCGATCTTTGATATCGGCTCGGCGGCGATCTTCATTCAGGGCATTCAGTGGCTCGGCTACACCCTGCACTTCCCCGACTGGCTGACCGTTTTCCTGGCGCAGGGCATCGGCGGTGGTATCAACACCGTGCTGCCGCTGGTGCCGCAGATCGGCATGATGTACCTGTTCCTGTCCTTCCTGGAGGATTCCGGCTACATGGCGCGCGCGGCGTTCGTGATGGACCGCCTGATGCAGGCGCTCGGGCTGCCGGGCAAATCCTTCGTGCCGCTGATCGTCGGCTTCGGCTGCAACGTGCCGTCCATCATGGGTGCCCGGACGCTGGACGCCCAGCGCGAACGCCTGATCACCATCATGATGGCGCCGTTCATGTCGTGCGGTGCCCGTCTGGCGATCTTTGCGGTGTTCGCCGCCGCCTTCTTCGGCCAGGACGGCGCCGGGGTGGTGTTCTCGCTGTACATGCTCGGCATTGTGGTGGCGATCCTCACCGGTCTGGTGCTCAAATACACCATCATGCGTGGCGAAGCCTCGCCGTTCGTGATGGAGCTGCCGGTCTACCACGTGCCGCACCTGAAAAGCCTGCTGCTGCAAACCTGGCAGCGGCTGAAAGGCTTCGTACTGCGCGCCGGTAAGGTGATCGTGGTGGCCAGCATGTTCATCGGCGGCCTGAACAGCTTCTCGTTCAGCGGCAAGACGGTCGACAATATCAACGACTCCGCGCTGGCCTCGGTCTCCAAGGTATTGACGCCGCTGCTGCAACCGATGGGCGTCCACAGCGATAACTGGCAGGCCACCGTCGGTCTGGTGACCGGCGCGATGGCGAAAGAAGTGGTGGTCGGCACGCTGAACACGCTGTACACCGCCGAGCACATCAACAAAGAGGCGTTCGACGCCGCCAACTTCAACCTGCTCGATGAGCTGGGCGGCGCGCTGAACGAAACCTGGGACGGCCTGAAAAACACCTTTAGCCTGAGCGTGCTCTCCAACCCAATCGAAGCCAGCAAGGGCGACGGCGAGATGGGCGTCGGCTCGATGGGCGTGATGAGCAGTAAATTCGGCTCCGGCATCTCCGCCTACAGCTACCTGATCTTCGTGCTGCTGTATGTGCCCTGCGTCTCGGTGATGGGCGCCATCGCCCGTGAATCGAGCCGCGGCTGGATGACCTTCTCTATTCTGTGGGGGCTGAACGTGGCCTACTCGCTGGCGACGCTGTTCTATCAGGTGGCCACCTTCAACCAACACCCGCAGTACAGCCTGACGGCGATCCTGGTGGTGCTGGCGGTGAACCTGCTGGTGCTGTTCGGCCTGCGCCGGGCGCGCAGCCGCGTTACGGTGCGCCTGGGCAACGCTACGCCGGCGGCCTGTTGCCAGGGCGCCAAGGGGAGCTGTCACTGATGGCCGGGCTGCTGCAGGTGCGCGATGCGCTGGCGCTGCTTGGCAGCGCTCAGGCGCAGCAGCTCAGCCAATCGCTGGCGACGCCGCTGCCGTTGGTGCAGGCGATGCTGGACCGATTGGCGGCGATGGGAAAAGTCGAACGTATCGAACAGGATGACGGCGCCTGTCTGAGCGGCAGTTGCAAAGGCTGCCCGCAGGGCCAGGGGTGCAGTACGGTGTTCTACCGGCTGAAGGCCTGACGATCAGGGGCGCCACTGCGGCGCCCCTTGCCGTTGAAGGCTTATTGCTTGTCTTTGTAAACTTCAGCGATGGCGCTGAATTTACCGTGCTCGCGGCCTGCCAGGATCACGTAGTATTGACCGCCCTTTTCGTCCGCCAGTTTGGACAGCTCATCCTTGGCATCCATCGGCGAGGTGGTCTGCGCCGTGGTGGTCACGGTGCCGATCTTCTCGTATTTACCCGGGTTCTTATCCAGATCTTCCTTGGTCAGCAGGGTTGCCGCCATGGAGCCGAAAGACACCGAACCCAGCACTGCCGCTGCAATAATCATCTTCAATGATTTCATGACACTAACCTCTCAATGGATAATTTATCTGTTATGAAAGCCGTCAAGAATCCATGCGTAGTACAGCAGGCTGCCGCGACATCCTCAGGCCTCGTTGCTTTCCCTGACGGGGCCTGTTTCCCAGAGACGAAACGCCAAAATGAAAAGCGCCGCGCGCGGTCTTTTCATTTTGCAGCCAACGCATTGACTCACTAAGTATCGAACAGCTTTGTCTTTTATCCACCCGGCGGCGTTTTTTTTCGCGCCCTATCGTGCGTTTTCCCGCCGCATTCAATGTGCTGCAATAAACGCTTCGATCATCGTCACAAATTCGTCGGGATGAGAGATAAACGGCGCATGGGCGGCTTTGGCCACGACCTGCGACGTAGAATTCGGCCAGGCGGCGTCGAGCAGCTCGGCGACCTTGCGCGGCACCAGCCCGTCCAGATAGCCGTAAATCCGCAGCAGCGGCAGCTCCAGCGCGGCCAACGGCGCGCGCAGATCGGCGGTGCGCAGAATCTCCAGCCCGCCGTTCAACACCTCGACGCTCGGCGTCGGCTGGTTGAGCACCACCGCTTTCAGCTGGCGCGCATCCTGACGCGCACTCTCGGTGCCCAGCGTCTGCAACGCCAGAAAACGCTCGACGGTGCGCTGGAAATCCAGGCTCAGCTGGTGCTGAAAACCGCTCAGCACGTCCGGGCGGATCCCCGGCCACTCATCGCGGGCGGCAAAGCAAGGCGAAGAGGCCACGGTGATCAAGCCCTTGAGCCGCTCAGGTTGCATCAACGCCGCCTGGCTGGCCACCAGCCCGCCGAGCGACCAGCCTAGCCACCAGGCCTGCGGCGGGGCGGCCGCCAGCACGATTTCCGTCATCTGCTCCAGCAACAGGGCGCCGAACCCCTGGCTGCGGCCGTACCCCGGCAGATCGACCAGGTGCAGGCGAAAATGCGGCGCCAGTCGCGCCTGAATGCAACTCCACACTTCGGCGTTCAATCCCCAGCCGTGCAGCAGCACAAGATCGCGTTCGCCTTCACCTATTGTTTGCCAGTACAGCGCTGTCATTGGTTATTGTCCTTTCATGCTTATCCGTCTCGGAGGCTCTATGCTATCAATCCGCAGCCGCTGTTGGCTATGCCGACAGCCGTTGAGCCTGATGCGTCATGGCATCTGCAGCTGCTGCCTGCGCCATCTGCCGGCCAGCCCCCCGTGTTGCCCGCGCTGCGGGTTGCCCGCCGGGGGGACGCAAACGCCCTGCGGCCGCTGCCTGCAACGGCCGCCGCCCTGGCAACGGCTGGTGTTCGTCGGCGACTACGTTGCGCCCCTCAGCCAACTGGTAAAGAGGTTCAAGTTTCACCACGCGCCCGAGCTGGCCCCGGCGTTGGCGCGCCTGATGCTGTTGCGCTGGCAGCAGGCGCGCAGAGAGCAGTATCTGAACAGACCCGACCTGATTTTAGCGGTACCCTTGCATGCATCACGCTGCTGGCGCCGCGGCTATAACCAGAGCGATCTGCTGGCCCGGCCGCTGGCGCGCTGGCTGGGCTGCCCCTATCGGCCCGCCGCCTTGCGCCGGGTACGCAAGACCGCCCTGCAACAGCGGCTGAGCGCCGGAGCGCGCAGGCGCAATCTGCAGCGCGCGTTCGTCTGCACCGTCTCGGTCGCCGGCCGGCATATCGCCCTGGTGGATGACGTGGTGACCACCGGCAGCACCGTCGCGGAGATCGCGGCACTGCTGCGGCGGCAAGGCGCCGCCTCGGTGCAGATCTGGTGCGTTTGCCGCACGTTGTAGTGCCACGGCAATGGGCGTATTATAACCGACTATAGAAGTCAACTATTGAGCTAATGCTATGATCCGTATAACAGATGCTGCACAGGAACACTTTGCCAAACTGCTGGCAAATCAAGAAGAAGGCACCCAAATCCGCGTATTCGTGATCAACCCGGGCACGCCGACGGCCGAATGCGGTGTCTCTTATTGCCCGCCGGACGCGGTAGAAGCGACGGATACCGAACTGAAGTTCGACAAACTGTCCGCCTATGTCGATGAACTGAGCGCGCCGTATCTGGAAGACGCCGAAATCGACTTCGTAACCGACCAGCTGGGTTCTCAGCTGACGCTGAAGGCGCCGAACGCCAAAATGCGCAAGGTCGATGACAACGCGCCGCTGATGGAGCGCGTGGAATACGTGCTGCAGTCGCAGATCAACCCACAGCTGGCGGGCCACGGCGGCCGCGTGACGCTGATGGAGATCACCGACGACAACATGGCGATCTTGCAGTTCGGCGGCGGTTGCAACGGCTGTTCGATGGTCGACGTCACGCTGAAAGAAGGCATCGAGAAAGAGCTGCTGCAGAAGTTCCCGGAGCTGAAGGGCGTGCGTGATTTGACCGAGCACCAGCGCGGCGAGCACTCTTACTACTGATATCCGGCGCTCGCGCCACGGTAGATAACGCAATGCCGGAAGGGGGAACCCGTTCCGGCATTGTCGTTTTTAGCCCACCGACACTTTGCGCCGCCGTTTGTCCAAATCCTTCAGCAGCCGGTTTATCCGCGGATCGGCGAACATCTCCTCCAGCGTTTGGGTCAGCTTGCGCCGCCAGTTAGGGTACTGGTCACTGGTGCCGGGAATATTGACCGGATCGGCCATGTCCAGCCAGTCTTCCGGCTGCAGGCCGAGCAGGGCGCTGGCGCTGTCGGCGACATAACGCTGCAGGCCGCGGTTAAGCAGCGGGCTCATGCCGAGCAGCGCCGCCCTCTTGCCCACCTTCTGCGGCACGCAGCCATAGCGATGTAACCCGTCCAGCAGCCCTTGCTTGGCGCGTTCCCGATCGGCGAACAGCGCCCGCAGGATCTCCGCGTCCGGATAGAGCCCCAGTCGGTTGCCCAGCGTCAGATCGCCGCTTTGCCAATAGCCGCGCAACGTCGGCAGATCGTGGGTAGTGATGGTCGCCATCGCCTGCACCGGATAGGCCTGCGGCGCGCGGAAATGGTGTTCACCGTCGCTTTCGAAATACAGCACCTTGTAGGAATAGACGCCGCTGTCGCGCAGCTTGCCGACGATCTCTACCGGCACGGTGCCGAGATCCTCGCCGATCACCATGCAGCGGTGGCGCTGGCTTTCCAGCGCCAGCACCGCCAGCAGATCGTCCACCGGATATTTGACGTAGGCGCCGCGATCGGCGGTTTCGCCATAAGGGATCCACCACAGCCGCAGCAGCGCCATGACGTGATCGATACGCAACGCGCCGCAGCTGGTCATGTTGGCGCGCAAAAGATCGATGAACGGCTGATAACCGCGCGCCGCCATCACGTGCGGATCCATCGGCGGCAGGCCCCAGTTTTGCCCCAGCGGCCCCAGGATGTCCGGCGGCGCGCCGACCGACGCTTTCAGGCAGTACAGCTCGCGGTCGCACCAGGTTTCCGCCCCGCCTTCCGCCACCCCGACCGCCAGATCGCGATACAGACCAATCGGCATCTGCTGCTGCCGGCTCTGCTCAAAACACTGCGCAAACTGCGTGGCCGCCAGCCATTGCAGCCACAGGTAAAAGCGGACCGCGTCCTGATGTTCGTCGCAGAACTGCCGCACCGCTTCGCTCTGCCCCCGCCGATAGCCCTCGGGCCAGGCCGGCCATCCCCACTGGCTGGCGTCTTTGGCCGCCAGGTGGGCATGCAGCGCGTCGAACGCCGCCTGCTGATACAGGCTGTCGCCGCCCTCAGTCACGAACCGTTCGAACGCCTGACGCTGCGCGTCGTTCGGCTTGCGCGCCTGAAACAGCGGGAACGTCAGCTTCAGCGCCGCCAGCTTCAGCTGCATCACGGCGGTGTAATCCACCCACTCCGCGGCGCGCGCCTTGGCCAACTGCTTCTGCGTCGCCGGCTTCTGCCACCAGCGCTGCGCCGCGTCGCTGCGCTGGAAATCCTCCACCGCGTTGACGTCGATATACGCCAGATTCAGCCAGCGGCGCGACGAGGGGCTGTAAGGGCTGGCGCTCTCCGGGTTGGCCGGATACAGCGCATGGATCGGATTGAGGCCGACGAAGGCACCGCCGCGCTCCCCCACCTGCTCCACCATCAGACGCAGATCGCCGAAATCGCCGATGCCCCAGTTGCGATCGGAACGCAGCGTATACAGCTGAACGCAGGCGCCCCACAGTTTCTTGCCGGTCAGCAAGGCGTCCGGCTCGAAGCAGCGCCTCGGCGCGACGATCACTCGGCATGGCCACTGCCGTGCGCCCTGGCTCAGCGTCAATTGGTGATACCCCGCCGGCAGGTCGCCGGGCAGCGTCAGGGTCTTGCGCGCGCCGACGCGCCCCTGCAGGCATTCGCCGTCTTCACGCTGCAGCACCCACAGGTAGTCGCCTTCGCCCGCCGGGGTCAGCGCCAGCGGCGCGCCCTGATAGAACACCTTGACCGCCGGCAACGGCGATGCCGCCCCTTCCTGCGCGGCATCGGCCCGGTTCATGGCCGCCAGCAACTTGCGCTTGGTCTCCGGCTCAATCGCCTGCCGCTTGCCGTGGGCATTGATGAAATCGGCAGCGATCCCCGCCTGCACTGCCGCCTGATCGATACGCTTACGATCCATTCGCTCTCCTTAACGTTTGGCTTGCCAGATGCGCTGCTGGTAATCGCGAATCGAGCGATCCGAGCTGAACATGCCGACGCGCGCAGTGTTAAGGATAGTCCGCCGCGTCCATTCGTCCCGGTCGCGGTACAGTTCGTCGACCCGGCGCTGCGCCTGGCAGTACGAGGCGAAGTCCGCCAGCACCAGATAGGGATCGCCGCCTTCCAGCAGGCTGTGCAGCATCATGTCGAACGCGTGCTTGTCGCCGTGGCTGAACGCGCCGCTCGCCAGCTCGTCCAAAATCGCCTTCAGGTGCTTGTCTTTCTTGCGGTAGCTGAGCGGATCGTAGCCCTTCGCCAGTATCGCCTTCACCTGCTCCACGGTATTGCCGAAGATAAAGATATTGTCTTCGCCCACCTGCTCGGCGATTTCGACGTTGGCGCCGTCCAGCGTGCCGACCGTCAGCGCGCCGTTCAGCGCCAGCTTCATGTTGCCGGTGCCGGAGGCCTCTTTGCCGGCGGTGGAGATCTGCTCGGAGATATCCGCCGCCGGGATCATCAGTTCGGCCACCGACACGCGGTAGTCAGGAATGAACGCCACTTTCAGGCGATCTTTCACCAACGGATCGTTATTGATCTTCTCGGCCGCCTGGTTGATCGCGTAAATGATGTTTTTCGCCAGGTAGTAGCCCGGCGCCGCCTTGGCGCCGAACAGGAAGACGCGCGGCACGATGTCCAGATTCGGGTTGTCGCGCAGCTGGCGATACAGCGACAGGATGTGCAGCAGGTTCAGGTGCTGGCGTTTGTACTCGTGCAGACGCTTGATCTGCACGTCGAAAATCGCGTCCGGATCGAGAGTCAACCCCATCACGCCGTGCACGTAATGGGCCAGCGCCACCTTGTTGTCGCGTTTGATCTGCTGATAACGCTGGCGGAACGCCGCGTCGTCGGCGAATTTTTCCAGCCCGCGCAACGCGTCGAGATCGTTCGCCCATTCCACCTTCAGCGTCTCGTCGATCAGGCCCGACAGCGCCGGGTTGCACTGTTTCAGCCAGCGACGCGGCGTGATGCCGTTGGTGACGTTATGGAATTTGTTCGGCCACAGCTGGTGATATTCCGGGAACAGATCCTTCACCACCAGATCCGAGTGCAGCTGAGCCACGCCGTTGACTGCAAAGCCGCTGACCACGCACAGGTTGGCCATGCGCACCTGCTTGTTGTGATGCACCGCCAGTTTGGCCCACACCGCCTCGTCGCCCGGCCAGTGCTTATCCACCTGCTTTTTGAACCTGGCGTTGATCTGTTTGATGATGGAGAAATGGCGCGGCAGCAGGCTGCGCACCAGTTTTTCATCCCAGCACTCCAGCGCTTCCGGCATCAGGGTGTGGTTGGTATAGGCGAAGGTGTTGCTGGTGATCGCCCAGGCCGCCTCCCACTCCAGCTGGTGTTCGTCCAGCAGAATGCGCAGCATTTCCGGAATGGCGATGGTCGGGTGGGTGTCGTTCAGCTGGATCACTTCGTACTTCGGCAGCTCTTCAATCTTGCGGCCGGCCTGATGGTGCTTGCGCAAAATGTCCGCCACCGAGCAGGCGCACTGGAAATACTGCTGCATCAGGCGCAGGCGCTTGCCGGCCTGATGGTTGTCGTTCGGGTAGAGCACCTTGGTCAGCTTGTCGGCTTCTACGCCCTGCTTCTCCGCCTGCAGGAATTTGCCGTCGTTGAAATCGCTCAGGTTGAACGGATGCTGATGGGTCGCCTGCCACAGGCGCAGCGGCTGCGCCACGCCGTTGCGATACCCCAGCACCGGCAGATCCCAGGCTTCGCCGCGCAGGGTGAAGGCCGGGCGCCACAGTTCGCGGCCGTCGGCCTGCTTTTCCAGCTTGCCGCCGATGCCTACATCCACAGCCAGCGCGGCGTTGTGGCGGAACCACGGGTAGCTCTCGCGCTGCCAGTTATCCGGCGCCTCTTGCTGCTGCCCGCCCTGGAACGACTGGCGGAACAGCCCGTACTGGTAGTTCAGCCCATAGCCGGTGGCGGGTTGCTCCACCGTCGCCATCGAGTCGAGGAAACAGGCCGCCAGGCGCCCCAGCCCGCCGTTGCCCAGCGCCGGATCGGTTTCCTGCTCCAGCAAATCCGCCAGCTTGACGTTCTGCTCCGCCAGCGCCTGCTCGACGGTGTCGTACCAGCCCAGGTTGATCAGGTTGTTCGCCGTCAGCCGGCCGATCAGAAACTCCATCGAGATGTAGTTCACATGGCGCAGCGGTTTGGCGCTTTTGCGCGGCGCCGGCTGCGCGGCCAACTGCTCGGCCAGTGCTGCACTGACGGCTTCCCACCATTGATGCTGCGTCATCTGCTGTGCGGAACTGAGGCCGAACCGTTGCCACTGGCGGGCAAGCGCCGCCAGAAAAGCATCCTTCTTGAGCGTAGGCTGTGACATAAGGAAAACTCTCTATCCAGTAAGTGGGTCAAATTGCCGCTATCGTGCCGGTGAGAAAGCCTGACGGCATCATCCCGCCTGGGGATTAGCTGGGGAGGAGGATTGGGGCGTAGCTGGAATTGTGATCTCAGGCACTTTTTGACTCCCTTGCAACGATGCAAAAAAGCCCGCCAACGCGTGCGGCGAGCACTGAGAACGTTAACCATGACGTTAGCACAAGTATTCGCACTGCTGAAGTTTTGTCCATGGCCGGAAATGCGATCTGCAACCGCATCGCCGCGCGCCGGCGCCAAACGTAAAAAAGTGTGATCGATAGCAACTTAACTCCAAGCCGATGCGGAAGCTTGTTGCAATACGTTTAGGGTTGGCAGAAGTTAGGGGGAGCTATTAATTACGAACCATAAAATAATTAGCGCCACTCCAATCCCGGCGGGAACCGCGATTTATACCCTGGAATACTATGCTGATCCCATCAAAACTGAGCCGCCCGGTACGGCTGCAAAATACCGTGATCCGCGATCGCCTGCTGGCCAAACTGGCCAGCGCGGGCAACTATCGCCTGACACTGGTCAATTGCCCGGCGGGATACGGGAAAACCACGCTGATCGCCCAATGGGCGGCCGGCAAGGCCGATCTGGGCTGGTATTCCCTGGATGAGAGCGACAACCAGCCGGAGCGCTTCGCCAGCTACCTGATCGCCGCGCTGCAGCAGGCCAGCGGCGGCCGCTGCGTCAAGAGCGAGGCGCTGAGCCAGAAGCATCAGTACGCCAGCCTGTCGGCGCTGTTCGCCCAGCTGTTTATCGAGCTGGCCGACTGGCACCAGCCGCTGTACCTGGTGATCGACGACTACCACCTGATCACCAACGACGCCATCCACGAAGCCATGCGCTTTTTCCTGCGCCATCAGCCGGAAAACCTGACGCTGATCCTGCTCTCGCGCACCCTGCCGCCGCTCGGCATCGCCAATCTGCGGGTGCGCGATCAGTTGCTGGAAATGGGCACGCAGCAGCTGGCGTTTACCCATCAGGAAGCCAAACAGTTCTTCGACTGCCGCCTGGCGGCGCCGATGGAACAGCAGGACAGCAGCCGCCTGTGCGACGAAGTCGAAGGCTGGGCCACCGCGCTGCAGCTGATCGCGCTGTCGGCCCGTCAGTCCGCCTCGTCGGCCCAGCTGTCGGCCAAGCGCCTGGCGGGGCTGAACGCCAGTCACCTGTCCGACTACCTGGTGGACGAAGTGCTGGATCACGTCGATGCCGATGCGCGCGCCTTCCTGCTGCGCTGTTCGGTGCTGCGCTCGATGAACGACGCGCTGATCGTGCGGCTGACCGGCGAAGACAACGGCCAGCAGCGGCTGGAGGAGCTGGAGCGTCAGGGGCTGTTTATCCACCGCATGGACGACACCGGCGAATGGTTCAACTTCCACCCGCTGTTCGCCTCTTTCCTGCGCCAGCGTTGCCAGTGGGAACTGGCGTTGGAGCTGCCGGGGTTGCACCGCGCCGCCGCCGAAGGCTGGCTGGCGCTGGGATATCCGGCAGAGGCCATTCACCATGCGCTGGCGGCCAGCGACGTCAGCATGCTGCGCGATATCCTGCTGCAACACGCCTGGTCGCTGTTCCACCACAGCGAACTGGCATTGCTGGAAGAGTGCCTCAACGCGCTGCCCTATGAGCGCCTGATCCAGAACCCCAAGCTGGCGCTGCTGCAGGCCTGGCTGGCGCAGAGCCAGCACCGCTACGGCGAGGTCAACACCCTGCTGGAGCGCGCCGAGCGCACCATGCGCGAACAGAAAATCGAGATAGACCAAACGCTGCACGCTGAGTTCGACGCCCTGCGCGCCCAGGTGGCGATCAACGCCGGCAAACCGGAATAGGCCGAACGGCTGGCGACCGAAGCGTTGAAATTCCTGCCGCTGTCCAGCTATTACAGCCGCATCGTCGCCACCTCGGTGACCGGCGAAGTGCACCACTGCAAGGGCGAGCTGGCGCGCGCGCTGCCGATGATGCAGCAAACCGAGCAGATGGCGCGTCGCCATCAGGCCAACCATTACGCGCTCTGGGCGCTGCTGCAGCAGAGCGAAATCCTCATCGCCCAGGGCTTCCTGCAGGCCGCTTACGAAACCCAGGACAAGGCGTTCGAACTGATCCGCGAGCAACACCTGGAACAGCTGCCGATGCACGAGTTCCTGCTGCGCATTCGCGCACAAATCCTGTGGTCGTGGTCGCGGCTGGACGAGGCGGAAGACGCGGCGCGCTCCGGGCTGAAAATCCTGGCGAACTACCAGCCGCAGCAACAGCTGCAGTGCATCGCCATGCTGGCCAAATGCTCGCTGGCGCGCGGCGATCTGGACAATGCCAATACCCACCTGCAGCGCTGCGAAACCCTGCTGCACGGCGCCCACTACCATCGCGACTGGCTGACCAACACCGACAAGTCGCGGGTGATCCACTGGCAGATGACCGGCGACACTGCCGCTGCCGCCCAGTGGCTGCGCCACACCGAAAAGCCCGGCATGGCGGACAACCACTTCACGCAGGGCCAGTGGCGCAACATCGCGCGGGTGCAGATTCTGCTCGGCCAGTATGACGAGGCCGGCGTGGTGCTGGATGAACTGAACGAGAATGCCCGCCGGCTGCGGCTGGTGAGCGATCTCAACCGCAACCTGCTGCTCAGCAACCAGCTGTACTGGCTGCAAGAGCGTAAGGGCGAAGCGCAGCAGGCGTTGATCGAAGCGCTGTCGCTGGCCAACCGCACCGGCTTTATCAGCCATTTCGTCATCGAGGGCGAAGCGATGGCGCAGCAGCTGCGCCAGCTGATCCAGCTCAACACGCTGCCGGAGCTGGAACAGCATCGTGCCCAACGCATCCTGCGCGACATCAACCAGCATCATCGGCACAAGTTCGCGCATTTTGACGAGAACTTCGTCGATAAGCTGCTGACCCACCCGCAGGTGCCGGAGCTGATCCGCACCAGCCCGCTCACCCAGCGCGAATGGCAGGTGCTGGGGCTTATCTATTCCGGCTACAGCAACGACCAGATCGCCGGCGAGCTGGACGTGGCGGCTACCACCATCAAGACGCACATCCGCAACCTGTACCAGAAGCTCGGCGTGGCCCATCGCCAGGAAGCGGTGCAGCAGGCGCAGCAGCTGTTGAAGATGATGGGGTACGGCGCTTAAAAACCCTGATATCCCTCTGGTCTTAAACGCCGCAGAGTTGGTTACAATAGCGGCGTCCCCCAATTACGAGGCAGTCAGCAGTATGGAACAGTTCGAAGCGATCAACGTTGAGCAGGCGTACACCCGCTGGAAAGAGGGCAGCGCCGCCCTGGTCGACATCCGCGATCCGCAAAGTTTTGAAGCCGGGCATACGCCGGGCGCCTTTCACCTCACCAACGCCACCCTGTCGGCCTTTATGCAACAAAACGACTTCGAGCGGCCGGTGATGGTGATGTGCTACCACGGCAACAGCAGCCGCAGCGCGGCGCAGTACCTGCTGCACCAGGGGTTCGACGCGGTCTACAGCATCGACGGCGGCTTCGAGGCCTGGGCCCGCCAGTATCCGCAAGACGTGGAAACCTCTGCCTGATCCCCGCCGCCCGCCGCGCGTCGGCGGGCTTCCCCTTCATTTTTGTGCGCGTTTTCGCGGGTTTTTCGCAGATCCGTTTGCCAGCGCTCAGGATTTCGACGTTATAATCGGCCGTCAGGGTCGCCGGCGAGCAAGCCGCGGCCAAAATCATTCACTTACGACGGAAGAGCAATGGTTAGAGTAATCGCCATATCCAACCCGCGCCTGGCGCTGGCCTTTGTCGACTATATGGCGACCCAGGGCATCAGGCTTGAGCTGCGCAACAGCGGCGAGGCGGCGGAAATCTGGCTGGCCGACGACGGCCACCTCGAACAGGTGCAACACGAGCTGCAACAGTTTCTGGTCGATCCGCTCAACCGCCGTTATCAGGCCGCCAGCTGGCAGACCGGCCATACCGACGCCGGCCTGCACTATCAGAGCGAATCCTACCTGCACACCCTGCGCAGCAAGGCCGGGCCGCTGACGCTCGGCGTGATGGTGCTGTGCATCGCGGTCTACATCCTGATGCAGGTGCTGGGCGACAACACCGTGATGTACTGGCTCTCCTGGCCGCAGGACAGCAGCCAATACACGCAGCTGTGGCGCTGGGTCAGCCATGCGTTCCTGCATTTCTCCCTGCTGCATATCCTGTTTAACCTGATGTGGTGGTGGTATCTCGGCGGCCAGATGGAAAAACGCCTCGGCGCTGGCAAGCTGTTCGTGCTGGCGGTGGTGTCGGCCTTCTTCAGCGGCTGGGCGCAATCGCTGTTCAGCGGCGCGCTGTTCGGCGGGCTGTCTGGCGTGGTCTATGCGCTGATGGGCTATGTGTGGCTGACGGGGGAACGGGCGCCGGAGCGTGGCCTGATGCTGCCGCGCGGGCTAATGGTGTTCTCGGTGCTGTGGCTGGTGGCCGGATATTTCGATATTTTAGGAATGTCGATCGCCAACGCGGCACACGTAGCCGGTTTAGTGTTAGGGTTATTGATGGCATTTTGGGATACGCGTCATCGCGCACACAACGAACAATAACAGCCGGGAGCTGTGCCCAGCGGGCATAGCGGGCGTTTTAGGGGATTATCGTGAAGCAAACACAGCGTCATGACGCAATTATCGAGCTGGTGCGCCTGCAGGGTTACGTCAGCACGGAAGAGCTGGTGGAACATTTTGACGTCAGCCCGCAAACGATTCGCCGCGATTTGAATGACCTGGCCGACCAGAACAAGATCCAGCGTCACCACGGCGGCGCGGCGCTGCCTTCCAGCTCGGTCAACGCTGCCTATAACGATCGCAAGGTGATGTGGTCGGAAGAGAAAGCCCGCATCGCGCAGCGCGTCGCCAGCCAGATCCCGGACGGCGCCACGCTGTTCATCGATATCGGCACCACGCCGGAAGCGGTGGCCCATGCGCTGATGAACCACAAGAACCTGCGCGTGGTCACCAACAACCTCAACGTCGCCACCCTGCTGACCGCCAAGGAAGACTTCCGCCTGATCCTGGCCGGCGGCGAAGTGCGCACCCGCGACGGCGGCATCATGGGCGAAGCCACCCTGGACTTCATCTCCCAATTCCGCCTCGATTACGGCATTCTCGGCATCAGCGGCATCGATATGGACGGCTCGCTGCTCGAATTCGACTATCACGAAGTGCGCACCAAACGCGCGATTATCGAAAATTCCCGCTGCGTGATGCTGGTCACCGACCACTCCAAATTCGGCCGCAACGCCATGGTCAACCTGGGTAACATGAATCTGATCGACTACCTGTTTACCGACCAGTTGCCGCCGCCGAGCGTGATGAAAATCATCGAGCAGTACGACGTGCAGCTGGAGCTGTGCTGATCCGCTGTTAACCTGCGGGGTGCGCCGCCGCCCCGTTTCCTACCCCCGCCCCTCTTCATCGACAGCCGTTTGCGCGCCCGCACCATATCCACATCATTTATGTGACTATCATCACCAAACTGTTACCTCTATCACGCCTAAATGTTTTTGTTTGGTTAAGTCTTGGCTTGCTTGTTGGTTTTTGATTACAATCATGAGCGAAAACGAACATGAAAGAGCTATTTCGAACATCTGGAGGAAGATGACGTGGAAACCAAAGACTTGATCGTTATCGGTGGCGGCATCAACGGTGCCGGCATCGCGGCGGATGCTGCCGGGCGCGGGCTGTCGGTACTGCTACTGGAAGCGCAAGACTTGGCCTGTGCTACGTCTTCCGCCAGTTCCAAACTGATCCACGGTGGCCTGCGCTACCTGGAACACTACGAATTCCGTCTGGTGAGCGAAGCGCTGGCCGAGCGTGAAGTGCTGCTGAAGCTGGCGCCGCACATCGCGTTCCCGATGCGTTTCCGCCTGCCGCACCAGCCGCACCTGCGTCCGGCCTGGATGATCCGTATCGGCCTGTTCCTGTACGATCACCTGGGCAAACGCACCAGCCTGCCGGGCAGCAAGGGCTTGCGCTTTGGACCAGAGTCGGTGCTGAAGCCTGAACTGAAGCGCGGTTTCGAATATTCCGACTGCTGGGTCGACGATGCTCGCCTGGTGGTGCTGAACGCGCAGGAAGTGGAAAAACGCGGCGGCGAAGTACGCACCCGCACCAAAGTGACCCGCGCATGGCGTGAAAACGGCCTGTGGATGGTGGAAGCGGTCGATATCGACAGCGGCAAAACCTTCACCTGGCGCGCCAAAGGCCTGGTGAACGCCACCGGCCCGTGGGTGAAAAACTTCTTCGACGACGGCCTGAAGCTGAAATCGCCTTACGGCATCCGCCTGATCAAAGGCAGCCACATCGTGGTGCCGCGCGTGCACGATCAGCCGCAGTCTTACATTCTGCAGAACGAAGACCACCGCATCGTGTTCGTGATCCCGTGGAATGACGAGTTCTCCATCATCGGCACCACCGACGTGGAGTACAAAGGCGATCCGAAGGACGTGAAGATCGACGAGAACGAAATCGCTTATCTGCTGAAAGTGTACAACGATCACTTCAAGAAGCAACTGGGCCGCGACGACATCGTCTGGACATACTCCGGCGTGCGTCCGCTGTGCGACGACGAATCCGATTCGCCGCAGGCGATCACCCGCGATTACACGCTGGACGTGCACGACGAGCAAGGCAAGGCGCCGCTGCTGTCGGTCTTCGGCGGCAAGTTGACCACCTACCGCAAGCTGGCCGAGCACGCGATGGAAAAACTGGCCCACTACTACCCAGGCTGCGGCCCGGCGTGGACCAAAAACGCCACGCTGCCAGGCGGTGACATCGGCGGCGATCGCGACGGCTACGCAGCCAAACTGCGCCGTGCGCACGGCTGGCTGCCGGAAGCCCTGGCGCGCCGCTATGCCCGCACCTACGGCAGCCAGAGCGAGCTGATCCTGGCCGGCGCCAACGGCCTCGGCGATCTGGGCGAAGATTTCGGCCACGATCTGTATGAAGCCGAACTGCGCTACCTGACCGACAAAGAGTGGGTCGTAGAGCTGGACGACGCCATCTGGCGCCGCACCAAGCTGGGCATGTGGCTGGACGAAGCGCAGCAGGCGCGGGTGAAAGCCTGGCTGGCGGAACACGCGAAAACGAAAGCGCTGTCTCTGGCTTCCTGAGCCGCAGCGTAACGAAAAAGGGCCGGTTATCCGGCCCTTTTCTTTGCGCTTTCTCTTCCGTCTTACAGCTTCACCGGCTGAATGTGCCAGATTTCGTCCGCGTATTCCTGAATGGTGCGATCGGAGGAGAAGTAGCCCATGTTGGCGATATTCAGCACCGCGCGCCGCGTCCACTCGTCCTGATTGAGATACACCTCGTCCACCTTGTCCTGCGTATCCACGTAGCTGCGATAATCCGCCAGCAGCTGGTAGTGATCCCCCAGGTTCACCAACGAGTCGAACAGGTTGCTGTAGCGCTTCGGTTCGTCCGGGCTGAACACGCCGGTGGCGATCTGCGTCAGCGCCTGATGCAGCTCGGGATCCTGCTCGTAGTATTGATGCGGGTTGTAACCGTTGCGGCGTAGTTCCTCCACCTGTTCGGCGGTATTGCCGAAGATAAAGATGTTCTCCTCCCCCACGTGCTCGCGCATCTCGACGTTGGCGCCGTCCAGCGTACCGATGGTCAGCGCGCCGTTCAGCGCAAACTTCATGTTGCTGGTGCCTGAAGCTTCGGTGCCCGCCAGCGAGATCTGTTCCGACAGATCCGCCGCCGGGATGATGATCTGCGCCAGGCTGACGCCGTAGTTCGGAATGAACACCACCTTCAGTTGGGTATGCACACGCGGATCGTTGTTGATCACTTTGGCCACGTCGTTGATCAAGCGGATGATCTGCTTGGCGGCATAGTAGGCCGAGGCCGCCTTGCCGGCGAAGATCACCACCCGCGGCACACGCTCGATCTCCGGATCGTCCAGCAGGCGGTTATACAGCGTGATGACGTGCAACACGTTGAGCAGCTGCCGTTTGTACTCGTGGATGCGCTTGATCTGCACGTCGAACAGCGCATCCGGGTTAACCACCACGTTGAGCGTTTTGGCGATGTACAGCGCCAGCCGTTCCTTGTTCTGCCGCTTGGCGCGCTGCACCGCCTGCAGGAAACTCGGGTAATCGACGTTGGCTTTGATCTCGCTCAGCTGGCTGAGATCGGTGCGCCAGGTTTGCCCGATGCAGTCGTCCAGCACTGCCGCCAGCGGCGGGTTGGCCAGCGCCAGCCAACGGCGCGGCGTCACCCCGTTGGTTTTGTTGCAGAAACGATTGGGGAACAGCCGGGCGAAGTCGGCGAACAGCGACTGCACCATCAGCTCAGAATGCAGGGCGGAAACGCCGTTGACCTTGTGGCTGGCCACCACCGCCAGCCACGCCATGCGCACCCGGCGGCCGTTGGTTTCGTCGATGATCGAGACCCGAGCCAGCAGGTCGTTGTCGCCCGGCGCCACTTCCTGCACCATCTTGAGGAAGTGATCGTTGATTTCGAAAATCAGCTGCAGATGGCGCGGCAAGATGCGCCCTATCATGTCCAACGGCCAGGTTTCCAGCGCCTCGCTCATCAGCGTGTGGTTGGTGTAGGAAAACACCTGCTCCACCACTTCCCAGGCGTCGAGCCACTTGAATTTGTGCTCGTCGATCAGCCGGTGCATCAGTTCGGGAATCGACAGCACCGGGTGGGTGTCGTTAAGGTGGATGGCGATCTTGTCCGCCAGGTTGTCGAAGGTTTTGTGCATCAGCCAATGGCGGTTGAGGATGTCCTGCACCGTGGCCGACACCAGGAAATACTCCTGCCGCAGCCGCAGCTCGCGCCCGGAGGAGGTCGAGTCGTCCGGATACAGCACGCGCGACACGTTCTCCGAGTGGTTTTTATCCTCCACCGCGGCGAAATAATCGCCCTGGTTGAACTTGCCGAGGTTGATCTCGTTACTGGCCTGCGCACTCCACAGCCGCAGGGTGTTGGTGGCGTCGGTGTCGAAACCGGGGATCACCTGATCGTAGGCGATGGCCACGATCTCTTCGGTCTCCAGCCAGCGTGCCTTGGCGCCCTCCTGCTGCACGCGGCCGCCGAAGCGCACCTTGTAGCGGGTGTTGTGGCGCGGAAACTCCCACGGATTGCCGTACTCCAGCCAATAGTCCGGCGATTCCATCTGCTGGCCGTTGACGATGTTTTGCTTGAACATGCCGTACTCGTAGCGAATGCCGTAGCCGCGCCCCGGCAGCGCCAGCGTCGCCAGCGAATCGAGGAAGCAGGCCGCCAGGCGCCCCAGACCGCCGTTGCCGAGGCCAGGGTCGTTCTCTTCTTCCAGCAGTTCACCCAGGCTCAACCCCATTTCGTTCAGCGCGTTGTCGATGTCCTGATAGATGCCCATCGACAGCAGCGCGTTCGACAGGGTGCGGCCGATCAGGAACTCCATCGACAGGTAATACACCTGCCGCACGTCCTGCGACAGCTGGGCGCGGTTGGAGCGCAGCCAGCGTTCAACCATGCGATCGCGCACCGCGAACAGCACGGCGTTCAGCCAGTCGTGCCGGTTGGCGATGGCCGGATCCTTGCCGACGATAAACATCAGCTTATAGGCGATGGAGTGTTTCAGCGCTTCCACACTGACCGTAGGTGAGGTGTAACTAAACGGTGAAGTCATGGCTTTTTGATCCCTTTTAGGGAGCCCAGCCATTCGCCGCGGAATAGCTGGCCCCGCTGAACATGGACGCGGTACGCCGCGCCCCGACAATCAACCCAAACGGCTGCCCGCCGCGCGTCAACCCAAGACGCGAAACGCGGGCTACAAACGTTGATAAAGCGACAGATACTCTTTCGCCGCCACCGGCCAGCCGAAGTCCACGCTCATGGCGTGACGCTGAACGTGGCGCCAGTGTTTCGGCCGGCTCCACAGCACCATGGCACGGCGGATAGCATTGCCCAGCGCGACGGCATCGCAATCGTCGAACACGAAGCCGCTGGCAGTGCCGTCGGCCAGATTTTCCAGCGCGCAGTCCACCACCGTGTCCGCCAGCCCGCCGGTGCGCCGCACCAGCGGCAGCGTGCCGTATTTCAGGCCGTAGAGCTGCGTCAGGCCGCAGGGCTCGAAGCGGCTCGGCACCAGAATCACGTCGGCGCCGCCGATGATGCGGTGGGAGAAGGACTCGTGATAGCCGATCTGCACCCCAACCTGTTCGGGATAGTCGGCGGCGGCGGCCAGAAACGCCTGTTGCAGCACCGCGTCGCCGGCGCCCAGCAGCGCCAGCTGCCCGCCCTGCGCCAGCAGCTCAGGCAATGCCTGCAGCACCAGGTCCAGACCTTTTTGGCTGGTCAAGCGGCTCACTACCGCGAACACCGGCAGAGATTCGTCCACCTTCAGCCCCATGGCCTTTTGCAGATGCAGCTTGTTTTTGACCTTGCTTTTCAGATCGTCGGCGTCGTAGCGGGTACTCAGCCGCGGGTCGTGGGCCGGATCCCAAATCTTGTCGTCCACCCCGTTGAGGATGCCGCTCAGTCGGCCCTGCCGCTGCCGTTCCTGCAGCAGCCCCTCCATGCCATAGCCGAACTCCGGCCGGGTGATCTCGCGCGCATAGGTCGGGCTAACGGCGGTCACGTGGTCAGCATAAAACAGCCCGGCCTTGAGGAACGACATCTGGCCGTAGAACTCCAGGCCATAAACGTCGTAAAACGACGCCGGCAGCCACAGCTCGGTCACATGATGGGCGGAGAACAGCCCCTGATAGGCCAGGTTGTGCACCGTGAACACCGAGCGCGCCGGGTGGCCGTTGGCGGCCAGATAGGCGCAGCTCAGGCCGGCGTGCCAGTCGTGGGCGTGCACCAGCTGCGGGCGCCAGTAGCGATCCAGCCCCTTGGCCAGCTCGCAGGCCATCCAGCCCAGCAACGCAAAACGGCGATGGTTGTCGGGGTAGGCGTACATGGATTGGTCGTGGTACGGGCTGCCCGGCCGGTCATACAGCCAGGGCGCATCGATGAGATAGATGCCCACGCCATGGTAGGTGCCGTAACGCAGGCCCACCCGGCCGGCGAACGAGTCGATTTCCGCCACCAGCACGGTGTCCGGAATGCCGTTGCGTACGTCAGGGAAAGCGGGCAATAGCACCCGAACATCGGCGCCTTCGGCGATTTGCGCCGCCGGCAGTGCGCCAACCACGTCTGCGAGTCCGCCCGTTTTCAGCAGGGGGAACATTTCAGAACATACGTGTAAGACCTGCATTATCACTCCTGAAAGTCGGCCGAAGGCCTCTGGATAAGAAATAAAGCAGGCTTGCCGCTGTTATGTTTGCCGCGTTGCGCAAGCCATCGAACCGTTCATCAGGCGGCAGGCTATCGTTCTGCCGCCCACGTTAACTCACAATTTTGACAACATTTCGCGCGTCACCAGCACGATGCCGCCTTCCGAGCGATAAAAGCGCTTGCTGTCCTCATCGGCGTTTTCCCCGATCACCATGCCCTCCGGAATGTGGCAGGCGCGGTCGATGATGCAGCGCCGCAGGCGGCAGGAACGGCCGACGTTCACGTCCGGCAACAATACGGTAGAGTCGATGGTACAGAACGAGTTCACTCGCACGCGCGGGAACAGCACCGAATGCACCACCACCGAGCCCGAGACGATACAGCCGCCGGACACCAGCGAGTTCATGGTCATGCCGTGGCTGCCGGAGCGATCCTGCACGAACTTGGCCGGCGGCAGCGGCTCCATGTGGGTGCGGATCGGCCAGGCGCGGTCGTACATGTCCAGCTCCGGCGTTACCGACGCCAGATCGAGGTTGGCGCGCCAGTAGGCGTCCAGCGTGCCCACGTCGCGCCAGTACGGCGGCAGATCGGGGTTGGAAGTCACGCAGGACAAGGTAAACGGATGCGCCCACGCCGCCTGCTGCGCGGTGATTTTCGGGATCAGATCCTTGCCGAAATCGTGGCTGGAGCCGGGGGTCGACATATCCTCTTCCAATAGCTGGAACAGGTAGGCGGCATTAAAAATATAGATGCCCATGCTGGCCAGCGACATATCCGGGTTACCCGGCATCGCCGGCGGATCGGCGGGTTTCTCCAGGAACTCAATGATGCGGTCGCTTTCATCCACCTTCATCACGCCGAATTCGCCGGCTTCGCTGCGCGGCACCGGCAGGCAGGCCACGGTGCACTGGGCCCCCTTCTCGACGTGGTCGATCAGCATGCGCGAATAATCCATTTTGTAGATATGGTCGCCCGCCAGGATCACCACGTATTCGGCCTCATAGCGGCGGATGATGTCCAGATTCTGGTAGACCGCGTCGGCGGTGCCTTTGTACCAATGTTCGGTGCTGAGGCGCTGCTGGGCCGGCAGCAGGTCGACGAACTCGTTCATTTCCTCGTTGAGAAACGACCAGCCGCGCTGAATGTGCTGCACCAGCGTGTGCGACTGGTATTGGGTGATCACGCCGATGCGGCGGATGCCGGAGTTCAGGCAGTTCGACAGGGCGAAATCGATGATGCGGAATTTGCCGCCAAAGTGGACGGCGGGCTTGGCGCGGGTGGAGGTCAAATCTTTCAGGCGCGAGCCGCGGCCGCCGGCCAGGATCAGCGCTACGGATTTAATCGGCAGCTGGCGCGCCAACATCAGGGGGTCTTTATTTTCAAACCTAACCATAGCGGACTCCTTTTATTATTTCCGTACCAGAACGCAAAGCGAGCGCGCGTCCTGGTGCCAGGCGGGTAACACCGCCCGTGAGTCTTCCTGAGTGAACGGAGCGACAACCTGCCAATCGCCTTCCGGCAACCTCATCTCCACCGTTTGCGGCGTGGCGTTGACCAGCAGCAGCCAGCGCTGCGACAGCAGGATCTGCATGAGCAGATCGCCTTGCTCCCACTGCTGCGCGTCGAGCGCCTGCCCTTGTGCGTTCAGCCACTGCACGCTGCCGTCGTCCTGCTGCCACCAGCGGTCCTGTTGCAACGCGGGGATCCGGCGGCGCAGCGCGATCAGCGCCGCGACGTAATCGGTCAGCGCGTCATCCGCCGTGGACCAGTCGAGCCAGGTGGTGGCGTTGTCCTGACAATAGGCGTTGTTGTTCCCCTGCTGGCTGTGTCCCTGTTCATCGCCGGCCAGCAGCATCGGCGTTCCCTGGGACAGCAACAGCGTGGCGAGCATCGCCCGCTGGCTGGCCCTGCGGCGTTGCACAATGGCGTCGTCGGCGACCAGGCCTTCCACGCCGTGGTTGTTGCTGAAATTACGATCGCTGCCGTCGCGGTTGCCTTCGCCGTTCGGCTGATTGTGTTTCTCGTTGAAGCTGACCACGTCCTGCAGGGTAAAACCGTCATGGGCGGTCAGCATGTTGACGGTGGCGTAAGGCGCTCGCCCGCGCTGGTTGTACACATCGCTGGAGGCGGCAAAACGCCGGGCGAACTGGCCGAGCGACACGCCGCTCTGCAGCCAGAAACGGCGCATGTCGTCGCGGTAATGGTCGTTCCATTCTGCGAAACGCCCGGGGAATGCCCCCACCTGATAGCCGCCGGGGCCAACGTCCCAGGGTTCGGCAATCAGCTTGCAGCGCGACAGCACATCGTCCGCCAGCATCGCCTGAAACAGCGGCGCATCGCGATCGAACCCCGGTGTGCGGCCGAGCACGCTGCCCAGATCGAAGCGGAAGCCGTCGACGTGGCACTCCCGCACCCAAAAATGCAGGCAGTCCATCACCCAGGCCACGCCCTGCGGCTGATCGAGCCGCAGGGTATTGCCGCAGCCGGTGTCGTTGACGTAGTCCCCTTCCGGCGTCAGCCAGTAGTAGCTCTGGTTGTCGATGCCGCTCAGCGACAGCATCGGCCCGTCCATATCCAGCTCGGCGCTGTGGTTGAACACCACGTCGAGGATCACCTCGATGCCGGCTTGATGCAGCGCCTTGACCGCATCGCGAAATTCGTTCAGCGGCGTGCCGTCGGTGCTCAGGCTGGCGTAGCGGTTGTCCGGCGCATAGGGCGCCAGCACGTTATAGCCCCAGTAGTTGATCAGCCCCAGCCGCTGCAGACGCGGTTCGGAGGTATGTTGCTGCACCGGCAGCAGTTCCAGCGCGGTGATGCCGAGGCGTTTGAAGTGGGCGATCATCACCGGGTGCCCCAGCGCGGCGAAGCTGCCGCGCAGCGCCGGCGGGATCTTCGGGTGCAGCAGCGTCAGGCCGCGTACGTGCGCTTCGTAAATCACCGTCTGCCCCCAGGGCGTGGCGGGCGGGCGATCGTCCTGCCAGTCATAGCATTGGTCCACCACCACGCATTTCGGCATCAGCTCGGCGCTGTCGTGCGGATCCGGCCGATCGTAACCGCCGTGCAGGTGCGGGTGGTCCGCCACCGGCCCTTCCACCGCGCGCGCGGCCGGATCGAGCGCCAGCTTGTTGGGGTTGAACCGCTGTCCGTTCGCCGGGTCGAACGGGCCGTAGACCCGGTAACCGTAACGTTGCCCCGGCTTGCCGCCCGGCAGATAGCCATGCCAGATATCGCCGCTGCGCGCCGGCAGCGGCAGGCGCACCTCACGCTGCTGGCCGTCGAACAGGCACAGCTCCACCCGCTCGGCGTGCGCCGAGTACAGGGTAAAATTGATGCCTTCGCCGTCGTAATGCGCGCCCAGCGGTGCGGCGAGGCCGGCCGTCAGCTCCGTCATGGCGCCTCCCGCAGCAGATAAATGGTCGCCAGCGGCGGCAGCGTCACGCTGATGGAAAAGTCTCGGCCGTGGCTGCCGACCGCTTCGGAAGAGACCCGCCCCTGATTGCCGGCGTTGCTGCCGTGATAGTGGTGCGAATCGGTATTGAGGATCTCGCGATAGTCGCCGGCGCGCGACAGGCCGATGCGGTAGCGGTAGCGCGGCACCGGGGTAAAGTTGCTGATGGCGATCAGTTCATTGCCCTGCGAATCGTAGCGCGCGAACGCGAACACCGAGTTGTCGTGATCGTCGACCACCAGCCACTCGAAGCCGTCCGGGCGATAGTCACGCTCATACAGCGGCGCCTGCTGCCGGTAGCAGTGGTTCAGATCGCGCACCAGCCGCTGCACGCCGTTGTGCCAGTTATCCAGCCCTTCCAGCAAATGCCAATCGAGGCTGGTATCGAAATTCCACTCGCGCCCCTGCGCAAACTCGCAGCCCATAAACAGCAGCTTTTTGCCCGGATGCGCCCACATAAACCCGTAGTAGGCGCGCAGGTTGGCGAACTTTTGCCAGGCATCGCCCGGCATGCGGTCGAGGATCGATTTTTTGCCGTGCACCACTTCATCGTGCGAGATCGGCAGCACGAAGTTCTCGGTATAGGCATACAGCATGCCGAAGGTCATCTGGTTGTGGTGATACTTACGGTGCACCGGATCGCACTTCATGTAATTGAGCGTGTCGTGCATCCAGCCGAGGTTCCATTTGTAGTGGAACCCCAGACCGTTGGCGTCCGGCGGCAGGGTGACGCCGGGGTAGTCGGTGGACTCCTCCGCCAGCGTCACCGCGCCCGGCTGCGCCTGGCCGATAGTCTGGTTGGTATAACGCAGGAAGGCGATCGCCTCCAGGTTCTCGTTGCCGCCGTAGTAATTCGGCACCCACTCGCCGTCGGCGCGGCTGTAGTCGCGATAGATCATCGACGCCACCGCATCGACCCGCAGCGCGTCGATGCCGAAGCGCTCCAGCCAATACAGCGCGTTGCCCGCCAGGTAGTTGCGCACCTCGTGGCGGCCGTAGTTGTAGATCAGCGTATTCCAGTCCTGATGGAAGCCCTCGCGCGGATCGGCGTATTCGTACAGCGCCGTGCCGTCGAAGTTTGCCAGGCCGTAGGCGTCGCTCGGGAAGTGCCCCGGCACCCAGTCGAGGATCACGTTGATGCCCGCCTCATGCGCCGCCGCCACGAACGCCCTGAAATCGGCCGGCGTGCCGAAGCGCCGGGTCGGCGCATACAGCCCCAGCGGCTGATAGCCCCAACTGCCGTCGAACGGGTGTTCGTTGATCGGCAGCAGCTCGATATGGGTGAATCCCATGTCCTTCACATAGTCGATAAGCTGCACCGCCAGCTCGCCGTAGCTGAGCCAGAAGTGGTTGTCGGTGTGGCGACGCCATGAGCCGAGATGCACCTCGTAGATGGCGATCGGCTGTTCAAAATCGTTGGCGCGGCGGCGCGCCTGCGTCGACGGCACCACCTCCGGCAGCGGCGCCACCAGCGAGGCGGTGTCCGGGCGCATCTGCGCCTCGAAGGCGTAAGGATCGGCTTTCAGCTGGGTATTGCCGTAGCAATCGACGATTTCATATTTGTACAGCTGGCCGGCCCGCACGCCGGGCAGGAACAGCTCCCAGATGCCGTTTTCACGCCGCAGACGCATCGGATGACGGCGGCCGTCCCAGAAGTTGAACTCCCCCACCACCGAGACGCGCTGGGCGTTAGGCGCCCAAACGGCAAAGCTGACGCCGTCGACGCCATCCAGCGTGGCGAGGTGAGCCCCCAGGCGTTCATAGGGGCGCAGGTGCGTGCCCTCGGCCAGCAGCCAGCTGTCGATATCCTGCAGCAGCGGGCCGAACCGATAGGGATCGTCGACGATCTGTTGATGATCGCGCCAGCTGACCTGCAGCTGATAGCGGAAAGGATTTTTTCGCCGCGGCACCACGGCGCTGAAGAAGCCGCGCGGATCGTCGCAGTTCAGCTGCGCCAATCGCCGCCCGGTTTGCTGCTCCACCAGCCAAACTTCGGTGGCGTCCGGCAGCAACGCGCGCACCTGCAGACCGTTATCGGTCGCATGCATGCCAAGCAGAGCAAAGGGGTCGGCGTAATGGCCGGAGATGATCTGATCAATCACGTCACGATCGGGAAGTACAGGCATAGTCTTCTTCCTTAGATTAACAGCATGATCTAAGCACGGCTTGTTGGTTATTCCTTGGCCGTTTTGGTCATCATGCAATGCATTCGGACTCTAAAGCGTGATTGCGGTCGGTTATTGACCAATCTTTACTCTGCCGACCTGAATTTCGCTCTTTATGCTTATTTTTTGAAATATTTCAGTCATGGTGAAAAATTGTTCGCCCATGCGTTAAGCATAGCCAATGTCTGTTAAAAACTGCTCAGCATTGCTCAGGAAAATTCTTCATTAAGAAAACTGCCAGCCCGGCGGCTTCTGCATGCGGCGGCCGACGAGGAGATATGCGGGGTGGAGCCCGGTGAAACGAGGCTTGCGGTGACGTTGCCCGGCACGGTGCGCGGCGAACAAAAAAGCGGAAAACGAGGCTTTAGGGGGCTGAAATCAGCCAGCCCCCAGGAAGTACGGGTTTACAACAGGATACGCAGCATGCGGCGCAGCGGCTCGGCCGCGCCCCACAGCAGCTGGTCGCCCACGGTGAACGCCGACAGGTACTCCGGCCCCATATTCAGCTTGCGCAGACGGCCAACCGGCGTATTCAGCGTACCGGTCACCGCCGCCGGCGTCAGTTCGCGCATGGTCAGCTCGCGGTCGTTCGGGATCACGCGCACCCAGTCATTGTGCGTCGCCAGCATCTGCTCGATTTCCGGCAGCGACACATCTTTTTTCAGCTTCAGGGTGAACGCCTGGCTGTGGCAGCGCAGCGCGCCAACGCGCACGCACAGGCCATCGACCGGGATCACGCTACCGGTGTTCAGAATCTTGTTGGTTTCCGCCTGACCTTTCCACTCTTCACGGCTCTGGCCGTTGTCGAGCTGCTTGTCGATCCACGGGATCAGGCTGCCGGCCAACGGCACGCCGAAGTTATCGGTCGGCAGTTTGCCGCTGCGAGTGGCCTCGGTCACCTTGCGCTCGATATCCAGAATGGCGGAGGCCGGGTCCTGCAGCTCTTTCGCCACGTCGGCGTGCAGCATGCCCATCTGGGTCAGCAGTTCGCGCATGTGGCGCGCACCGCCGCCGGAGGCCGCCTGGTAGGTAGCGACCGACGCCCACTCCACCAGATCGTTGGCGAACAGGCCGCCGAGCGACATCAGCATCAGGCTGACGGTGCAGTTGCCGCCGACGAAGGTTTTGATGCCTTTGTCCAGACCCTGCTGAATCACCGCGTGGTTGACCGGATCCAGGATAATGATGGCGTCGTCCTGCATGCGCAGCGAAGAGGCCGCGTCGATCCAGTACCCCTGCCAGCCACTGGCGCGCAGCTTAGGATAAACTTCGTTGGTATAATCGCCGCCCTGACAGGTAATAATGATATCGAGCGCGCTCAGCGCGTCGATATCATACGCATCCTGCAGCGTGCCCTGCTGGCCGCCGAAGGCCGGCGCGGCGGAACCGTGCTGCGAGGTGGAGAAAAAGACCGGGCGAATGGCGTCGAAATCGCGCTCTTCCGTCATGCGTTGCATGAGAACCGAGCCGACCATTCCGCGCCAACCGATGAAACCAACGTTTTTCATAATATCTGTGTCCCGCCCGGATAAGGGCTATGTAGGTGATAACGAGTTGTGTGCAATATCTCCTCACCTTACAAAATGTCGGCGCGGGCGCAAAGTGAATTTATTCGATGGCTGGGGATTTCTCAGCAATCCTTCTTATAGGCAAGGACGCGGCCGGAAAGGCCGAGGCGTTTTCCCGATCACGAGGTCACCATGACAGAGATGATTTCCGCTACGGTATTGCTGTTTTTAATTATGGATCCGCTGGGCAATCTGCCGATTTTCATGTCGGTGCTCAAGCACCTGGAGCCGCGCAGGCGCCGGGTGGTGCTGATCCGCGAGTTGTTGATCGCCCTGCTGCTGATGCTGATCTTCCTGTTCGCCGGCGAGAAAATTCTGGCGTTCCTCAACCTGCGCACCGAAACCGTCTCCATTTCCGGCGGCATCATTCTGTTCCTGATCGCCATCAAGATGATTTTCCCGTCTCAGGAGGGCAACAGCTCGGGGCTGTCCGCCGGTGAAGAACCCTTCCTGGTGCCGCTGGCGATCCCGCTGGTAGCCGGGCCGTCGATTCTGGCGGCGCTGATGCTGCTGTCGCACCAATATCCGCACCAGCTGCCCCATCTGGTGGCGGCGCTGCTGATCGCCTGGGGTCTCTCTGCGGCCATTTTACTGATGTCGAACCTGTTCCTGCGCCTGCTGGGCAGCAAAGGCGTCAGCGCGCTGGAGCGGTTGATGGGGCTGATTCTGGTGATGCTGTCGACCCAGATGTTCCTGGACGGCGTGCGGGCTTACATGAAGCTGTAGGCGCCTCGCGGCGCCGACAACGGCCTGCGCTTAGCAGGCGGTAACGCGGCGAATATAGGCGAGCGTATCGGCGACCACGCCGTCAAGCGGCTGGTTGATGTCGATCGCTTGCACATCCGGCTCCTGCTCACCCGGCTCTTCCAGCGTGGTGAACTGTGAAACCAGCATCTGCGGTTTGAAGAAGTGGCCCTTGCGCTGTTTCAGGCGCTCCTCAATCACCGTCTTGTCCCCTTTCAGGTAGAGGAAATGCAGGTTGCTATTCCCTTCACGCAGGCGGTCGCGATAGCTTTTTTTCAGCGCCGAACACACCAGCAGCGACACCGGATTGGTGCGTTGCATGGCGAAGATGGCGTCGTTGAGCGCAGCCAGCCAAGGCGCGCGATCGTTATCGTCCAGCGCATGCCCGGCGGCCATCTTGTTGATGTTGGCGCGCGGGTGCAGGTAATCGCCGTCCAGCATGGCGGCATCGGCTTCACGGGCGACGGCGCTGGCCACGGCGGATTTGCCGCTGCCGGACACCCCCATCAGGATAAATACGTGATTCTGCGGATTACTCATTGTGTCATGCCCTTATGGGTACTGGCGCAAACGCGCCAAATGCGTCCCAACTGATAAAGATAACCTGAAACGCCGACGCCCCGCAGGGCGCCGGATAAAGATTATACGACCGTCGCCAGCAGCAGGCAGCCCACCAGGCCGCACACCGAGATGATGGTTTCCAGCACCGACCAGGATTTGATGGTTTCCATGATGCTCAGGTTGAAGTACTCCTTGAACAGCCAGAAGCCCGGATCGTTGACGTGCGAGAAGATAACGCTGCCGGAACCGACCGCAATCACCATCAGCTCAGGGCTGACGCCGGTGGTGGCGATCAACGGGGCGACGATGCCGCCGGCGGTGATCGCCGCCACGGTGGCGGAACCCAGCGCCAGGCGCAGCGCAGCGGCGATTGACCAGGCCATCAGAATCGGCGAGACGTTGCTGCCTTCCATCAGGCCGGCGATGTACTGCTCGACGCCGCTGTCCACCAGCACCTGTTTGAAGGCGCCGCCGCCGCCGATGATCAATAGCATCATGGCGATGATTTTAATCGAGTCGGTGATGGTGCCCATCACTTCATCCATGGTGCGGCCGCGGTTCAGGCCGAAGGTGAAAATAGCGATCAGCACGGCGATCAGGGTCGCCATTACCGGGTCGCCGAAGAACTCGGCGAAGCGCAGCAAACTGTGGCCCTTCGGCAGCACCATTTCGGCAACCGCGCGCAGCGCCATCAGGATCACCGGCACCAGCGACGTGGCGACGCTGACGCCAAAGCTCGGCATCTCTGCATCGGTAAAGGTTTTCGGGTTGTACAGGCCTTCCGGCACCGGCTTGTCGATGCCTTTCAGGAAGCGGGCATAAACCGGGCCGGCCAGGATCACCGTCGGGATCGCCAACAGCGTGCCGTACAGCAGCGTTTTACCCATATCGGCATGGAAGATGGTGGCGATGGCCGTCGGGCCCGGGTGCGGCGGCAGGAAGCCGTGGGTCACCGACAGCGCGGCGGCCATCGGCACGCCGACGTACAGTAGCGGGATGCGCGCGGAGGCGGCGATGGTGAACACCAGCGGCAGCAGCAGCACGAAGCCCACTTCGTAGAACAGCGCGAAGCCGACGGTGAAGCCGGTCAGCACCACCGCCCATTGAATATGTTTTCTGCCGAACTTGTCGATCAGCGTGGTGGCGATGCGCTGTGCGCCGCCGCAGTCCGCCAGCAGTTTGCCGAGCATGGCGCCGAAGCCCATGATCAGCGCCAGGCTGCCCAACGTGCCGCCCACGCCGGCCTTGATGGAGCCGATGACCTTATCGACCGGCATACCCTGTGCGATCCCGACCGCCAGAGCAACCAGCACCAAAGAGATAAAGCCGTTCAGCTTGAAGCGGATCATCAGCAGCAGCAGCAGCGCTACGCCGCCTGCAACAATCACTAATGGCATAATTTTTCTCCAACCTTTTATCGCGACTCTCTTTACGATAGGCGTAAAGCGTGCGGTTGTTTTATTTTTAGGCTCTTTCCCGGTGTTTAAGAAGAGCTGTAGGTGTTGTTGATTCAGAGGTTCAGTCTTGCTGCAAGATGACCGCACGCTCGTTGTTACCGGTATCATGATACCGGTAACAACATGAGCGCCGGAACCGGGTAAGCGGCTAAAATTCGCGTTCTGGGACAGAGATCAAACTTATGCCGGCAACGACCGGCGGGCTTACAGGCGGGATAACCCACGCGCCTCAGGGCGCGCTGCAAAAAGAAAGGGTGTTAAAACAGAACGTTAAAATGGCTCAGATACTGCCGCCGGGGATCACGGTGAAACCGACGTCCACCATGCGCGGGCACACCGTTTCGCCGCGCAGCCGGGCCAGCAAACGCTCGGCACCGATCTGCCCCATGCGTTCGCGCGGCGTCAGCACGCTGGCCAGCTTAGGCACCATCACCTGGCCGATATCATGGCCGTGGAAACCGGCGATCGCCATGTCCTGCGGGATCGACAGCCCCTGCCGCTGGCACTCGAAGGCCGCGCCGATCGCCAGGTCATCGTTGGTGCAGAAGATACTGTCGATCTGCGGATAGTCGCGCTGCGCCAAGCGCAGCAGCTCGCCGCCGGCGGAATAGGAGGAAGAGCGCGCGGTCATGATGCTGTACGGCTCCAGGCCGGATTCGCGCATCGCCTGCTCATACCCCTGCTGCTTGATGATGGTTCGCTCATCCTGACGAGCGCCGAAATAGACCACGTGGCGATGGCCATGCGCGATGATCTGTTGGGTCATCTGGCGCGCCGCCTCGAAGTTGTTGAAGCCCACCGCCAGATCGATGCACGGCGAGACGCAGTCCATCAGCTCCACCACCGGAATGCCCGCCACCTCGATCATTTTCAGGGTGCGCGGCGTGTGATGCCGTTCGGACAGGATCAGGCCGTCGATATTGTAAGAAAGCAGCGAGGTCAGACGCTCTTCTTCACGCTCCGACAGGTAGCCATAGTGCGCCAGCATGGTCTGGTAGTTGTGCGCGTCGGTGACGCTTTCGATGCCGCGCAGCACTTCGGCGAACACCTGGTTGGTCAGCGACGGCAACAGCACGCCAATCGCCCGGCTGGTGGCGTTGGAGAGGATGTCCGGCGCGCGGTTGGGGATGTAGCCCAGCTCATCCAGCGCGACGGCGATTTTTTGCTGCAGGGCGGCAGAAACCTGGTCGGGATTGCGCAGATAACGGCTCACCGTCATCTTGGTCACGCCCACCTTGTCCGCCACATCCTGGAGTACCGGCCGTTTTTTCTTCATTATCAATGAACTGACTAACCGTGAATGGGCAGTCATTTTAGCAAAAAAAACGGCGGGCCGATATTGTCGGTTATGCGACGGCCAACGCAAAAAGGGCTCACAACGTGAGCCCTTCATACGGTGACAAAGGGAAAAAGCGTGGTTTTTCCCCTTTGTGATTGTCAACCGAAAATCAATAAATTGATTTTCCTTGTTTTTATATGCTGCCGGCTTTCAGGCGGGCAACGTCATCAGGCTTGTCGTTAACCTCAAGGGCTCACATCGTGAGCCCTTGAAATTTACCGCTTAATCACACCGGCGGCAGATCGAACAGCAGGATTTCGCTCTCTTCGTCGGCCTGGATCGTCAGCGCCGATTCATCCCACACCGCAAACGCATCGCTGATGCCGGCGGCCTGGCCGTTGACCGAGACCTTGCCGCGCACCACCTGGATCCAAATGCGGCGGCCGGCGGCGATCGGGTACTCACCCTGTTCGCCTTTATTCAGCGCCCAACGCGACAGCGTCATATCCTGGAACACCTTCAGCGAACCGTCGCGCGCATCCGGCGACAGCACCAGCTGACGGCCCTGCGGCGCGTCGAACATGCGCTGCTCGTAGCGCGGCTCCAGCCCGACCTGATCCGGAATGATCCAAATCTGGTACAGGTGCAACGGACGATCCTGATTGGCGTTGTACTCGGAGTGACGCACCCCGGTGCCCGCGCTCATGATCTGGAATTCGCCGGCCTGGATCTGCTCCTTGTTGCCCATGCTGTCCTGGTGTTCCACCGTGCCGCTCAGCACATAGGTCAGGATTTCCATATCTTTATGCGGGTGGGTACCGAAACCCTGCCCCGCGTCGATCACGTCTTCGTTGATCACACGCAGCGCCGAGAACCCCATAAAGTTCGGATCGTAGTAGTCGGCAAAAGAGAAGGTGTGCCAGCTATCCAGCCAGCCATGATTGGCGTGGCCGCGGTCTTCCGCTTTACGTACATAAATCATATTCAACTCTCCTCAATGTTTTTTTACAGTCTAGTCCTGCGGGCAGAATAAGAAAGCGTAAAAAACTCATGCCTCTGTTCAAAAATTTCGATGGAATGAAACGGCAGATGGGCAACGGATTTGTTGAAGGCGGAAGCGGTTGAAAAAGGGCAAAAAAAAAAGCCAGCACCCGAGCTGGCTAAGTAAACACTGGAAGCAATGTGAGCAATGTCGTGCCTTCGCAGCGAGAGTATCAAGGGTTGATGCCCTCCCCGGAACGCATCGCAATAATAATCATTATCATTCGCACCTGTAAAGCGTTTTTTTTGACCCGTTCAAATAATATTGACTCAAGGCAGTAAACGGATAAATTCAGAGGTTATTCAACCGGTAAGCAACAGGAGCAGCGAGATGAGCGAGATCGTGATACGCCACGTGGAAACTACGGATGCGCAAGCCCTGCATCATCTTTATTCTCAGACGCCCGTCTATCGCGATACGCTGCAGCTTCCTCTACCGTCCGTCGAGTCCTGGCAGAAGCGCCTCGCCAATCCCGAACCGGGCACGCATAACCTGGCGGCCTTCATCGACGGGCAGCTTGCCGGCCAGCTGGTCGTAATGCTGAACCAGCGCGTGCGCCGCCGCCACGTGGCCACCTTCGGCATCGGCGTCGATCCGCGCTACCACGGCAAAGGCGTCGGCAGCCGCCTGATGCAGGCGATGATAGACCTGTGCGACAACTGGGCGGCCATCGAGCGCATTGAGCTGACGGTGTTCACCGACAACCCGGCGGCCATTGCGCTGTACCGCAAATTCTGTTTCGAGATAGAGGGCACCAGCCGCGCCTATGCCATGCGCGACGGCGTATTGGTCGACGCCTACCATATGGCGCGTTTGCGCTCCGGGCAGCCGCACGGCGATGCGTAATCGTCCTCACCCGCAGGGGCCGCTGCGCCGGCCCCTGTGCATCAACCGCCGAACCTTTTTACAAGCGCTGGCCGGCCTGACCGCCGCCGTCGGCATATTCTCTCCTCTCACCCCGTTAGGTGCCGCTATGCCAACTTCCGCCGCCGGGCGCCCAGGCGCCCGCAACCTGATTACCGATGTGCCGGGCCTGAAGGTCGGCGTGGCGCAAGACAGCCGGGTGCGTACCGGCACGACGGTTATCCTGCCGGACAGCCCGGCGATCGCCGCTGTGGACGTACGCGGCGGCGGCCCCGCTACCCGGGAAACCGACGCGCTGGGTGAAGACAATTTGGTACAGACCGTCGATGCGCTGACCTTCAGCGGCGGCTCGGTTTACGGCCTGGCGGCGGCGGATGGCGTCGCAGCCTGGCTGGGGCAACAGGGCCGAGGCTACGCGCTGCGCCCGGCACCCGGCGTGCCGGTCTCTCCTATCGTGCCCACCGCCTGCCTGTACGATCTGGCCAACGGCGGCGACAAAAACTGGCAGCTCACGCCGCCGTATCACCAACTGGGCATCGATGCGGTCGGCAAGGCCGGGCTGGACTTTCCGCTGGGCACCGTCGGCGCAGGCTACGGCGCCATGACCGGCATGGGTAAGCTGAAAGGCGGCCTCGGCTCGGCCTCTATCATTGCCGCCAATGGCGCTACCGTCGGCGCACTGGTGGCGGTCAACAGTTTGGGTGCGGTGGTCGCACCCGGCACCCGCGCCTTCTGGGCGACCCCCTATGAAATTGACGGTGAATTCGGCAACGGCGGCGCAGCGGCGCTGGCGCAACTGCGCGCGCAGGGCGAAGATTGGATGGAACAAGAGCCGCAGGGCGGTAGAAAGAACACCACCCTGGCCTACATCGCCACCGACCTGGCGCTGACGCGTGTGGAGTTGAAACGGGTGGCCATCATGGCGCAAGACGGCATGGCGCGCGCTATCCGCCCGCTGCACAGCCCGTTTGACGGCGACGTGGTGTTCGCCCTGTCCACCGGGCAGCGCGAGGTGCAGGGCAGCCGCGAACTGGCGGTGCTGCAAATCGGCGCGCTGGCGGCGGACACCCTGGCCCGGGCGATCGCCCGTGGCGTGCATGCCGCTACGCCGTGGCCCGGCAGCCAGGTCGCAACCTGGCAAACGCTCGGCGGCTAACACGCCGCCACCAAAAAAGGGGCGCTGGCGCCCCTTAATCATGATTAACCCTCGTCGCTTAAATGCCGGCGGTTTCCCGAATATAACGGCGCGCTTTTACCGCATACTCGAACGGGTTGGCCAGCGCCGGATCCTGCTCGGCCTCCACCACCATCCACCCTTTGTAACCGCGCTCGTCCAGTAGCTTGAACACCGGCCTGAAGTCGATCACGCCATCACCCGGCACGGTGAAGGTGCCCTTCTTCACGCCGTCGAGGAAGCTCAGCTTGTTGGCTTTCACTTCCGCCACCACCTCATCGCGCACGTCCTTCAGATGGACGTGGTTGATGCGCGGCAGATACTTCTCCAGGATCGCCATCATCGCCTGCTGGCTGCCTTCCGAATAGTAGGCATGGCCGGTATCGAACAGCAGGTAGACGTCGTCGTTGACCATGCTCATGTAGCGATCGATTTCGGCCGTGGTCTGAATGCCGGTGCCCATGTGGTGGTGCAGACACACCTGCATGCCTTTGCCGGCGGCGATCTTCGCCAGCTCGTTGTAACCGTCGGCCACGCGCTGCCACTCTTTATCGCTGAAGTACGGCTTCTCTTCGAACACGCCTTTGGTGGTGCCCTGAATGCTCTTGCTCTGCTCGGAGCAGCCGATCACCCTGGCGCCCATGGCATGCAGGAAATTCATGTGGTTGATAAATTCATCGATGGTTTTGTCTTTCTGGCCGTCGGCGAAAAAGGTGCTGAACCAGGCATTGCAGATCTGGATGCCGCGAATATCCAGCATCGGTTTCAGCACCGCCGGATCGCGCGGGTATTTGCTGCCCACTTCGCTGCCGGTGAAACCGGCCAGCGCCATTTCGCTGACGCACTGCTGGAAGGTGTTTTCCTTGCCCAGATCGGGCATGTCGTCGTTGGTCCAGCCGATCGGCGCGATGGCCAATTTCACGTTGTCTTTATTCATGGTCTGCCTCGGTCCTTGGAGGGCCGCCGGTGCAAACGCCGCCGGCGAGCCGAATAAGATTATTTGCCCAACAGCTCTCTTTCGATGCGCTCTCTGGTCGCCACCGCCTGGCTCGGCATCTTTTCCGGATAGCCGAACAGCGAGGTGCAGATGATCGATTCGCCGCCGACCTTGAAGCTGCGGTTGGCAAATTCCATGTCGCGCAGCGTCTGGAACAGGGCGTCGAAATTCACCTCGCCTTCGCCGATGCCGACGTGCTGATGCACCGCGGCGTCAACGCCCGGCGGGTTGACGATATAACGGCAATGCTTGGTGTGATTCATGGTGTCGGCGATCAGCACGTGGGAAAGATCGTCCCCGGCGTACTGCAGCATGCCGGCCACGTCACCCTGCCCCTTGTCGTAGTAGAAGGTGTGCGGCACGCTGTAGAGGTATTTGACGTGGTCGCTGCGCAGCGACTTCACCAGATCGGCGGTTTCGTTGCTCAGCTCGCAGAAGTCCCACGGGTGCGACTGGATCTCCATACGGATACCCTCGCGCTCGACGATCGGCAGCAGCTCCTCCATCGAGCGATACCACAGCTCCTCGCAGATCTCCGGTTCGTTGGGGTTGCCCGCCAGTTCGGTGTTAATCACCTGCACGCCCATTTCCACCGCGATTTCGATCATCCGCCGCCAGTTTTTGACCGCCGCCTGGCGGCGATCTTCTCCCGGCCCGGACCAGCGATACACCACGATAAATGAGGAGATATCCACGCCGGTCGCTTTCAGGGCGTTTTTATACTCCGCCATGATTTCGCGGCTGGCCTTCGGATGCTTGTAAAACGGGTTGATCTGCGGGTGCGGCGACTGCTCGATGTATTTGTAGCCCCAGTCCGCCACCTGCTGCACCATTTTGGTCACGCCCAAATCCCGTATAACGTCGACATCAAAAGCGATCTTCATGGTCACTCCTCTGCAATCGTAGGTATGGGGGACAAGCCGATTATTTGTTGTAGAACACCGGACGCGCCGGCAGGGTCACCGGCACGATCTCGCCGCTGAGCTGGGCCGCCACGCAGGCATCGGCGGTCACCGCGGCGGCGTAGCCGTCCCAGGCGGAAGGCCCGGTCAGCTTGCCCGCGGCCACGTCGTTGATGAACCCCTGCAGCTCGACGTCATAGGCGTCGATAAAGCGATCCTTCCAGTCGGTCAGGATTTCGGTCGACAGGCGGGCGCCGCTGCGCATCTGCACCGAAGACGGCTCCGGCAGTTTGGCGATGCCGGTTTCCCCCACCACTTCGCACTGAATGTCGTAGCCGTACTGGCAGTTGACGAAGATTTCGACGTCGATGCGCGTACCCTTGGCGGTTTCAAACAGCACAATCTGCGGATCCTTCAGGTGCGGGAACGCCTTCGGGCTCTTACGCGGGAACACCACCTGCACCGACACGTAGTCATCGTCGAGCAGCCAGCGCAGCACGTCGATTTCGTGGATCAGGGTGTCGGTGATCGCCATATCGGTGGTGTAAGCCTCGCCGACCGTCGGGTTGCGGTGCGCGCAGTGCAGCATCAGCGGCTCGCCGATCTGGCCGCTGGTCAGCACCTGTTTCAACGCGCGATAACCCTGGTCATAGGGGCGCATAAAGCCGACCTGCACCAGCCGCTTGCCGTGTTTCGCTTCGGCATCGACGATGTTTTTGCAGCCCTGCGCGGTCACCGCCAGCGGCTTCTCGCAGAACACCGGTTTGCCAGCGGCGATGGCCGCCAACACGAACTCTTCGTGGCTCGGCCCCCAGGAAGTGACCAGCACCGCTTGCACGTCGGCGGCCTTAATCAGATCGTGGCCGTTGTCATACACCCGCGCATCCAGCTGCAGATCGCTCACCACCTTGGCGGCGTTGTCGCGGTTAATGTCGTTTACCGCCACCACGCGGGCACCCTGCAACACTTTGCTGCAGCGACGGATATGATCGCGGCCGATGGCGCCGGTGCCGATAACCCCAATGTTCAATGTCATTTTCGCTACCCTCGAGATTTATGTATGAAAACGAGTCAGTAATCGCGCGCCTTATCGATGTTTTCCTGCAGTTTGCGCGCCACTGCGACGATTTTCTCGCTGTCGGCCACCTGAGCGCCGCCCACGCGCCACCAGCTGAGATACTTGTGCACCATGGTCTTCGGCAGCACCTTGATGTCCAGCAGCGTGGACACGGTTTGCCTGCGGGCGTCGGCCAGCGCGTCGAGCAGCTGCTGCTCGGTGGTGACGCGGTAGGTTTTACAACCGTAAGCCGCCGCCAGCATGGCGAAATCGACCGGCACCAGCTTGCCGTCGAGTTTACCGCCCTCTGGGTTGCGGAAGCGGAATTCGGTGGTGTAGCTGTCCATGCCGTGTTCCATCTGCAGGTTATTGATGCAGCCGTTGGTCATGTTGTCGAACAGCACCACGTTGATCTTGCAGCCTTCCTGAATCGAGGTGACCAGTTCGGAATGCAGCATCATGAACGCGCCGTCGCCTACCATTGCGTACACCTCGCGCTGCGGCTCGGCCAGCTTGACCCCCAGCGCGGCGTTCACCTCGTATCCCATGCAGGAGTAGCCGTATTCCACGTGGTAGCCGTGTTCGCCGCGGTTGTGCCACACCCGCTGCAGATCGCCCGGCAGGCTGCCAGCGGCGGCGACGATCACGCTGTCCGCCGGCAGCTCGCGGTTCAGCACCCCCAGCACCCGGCTTTGCGTCATCGCGGAATCGGTCTGGGCGATAAATTCGGCGAACACCCGCTCGCGATCGAGGTGATCGTCGATCTCCGGCACAAAGCCTGCGCCGCCGTATTCCACCGCGTAAACACGCGCGGTCTCTTCACGCTGCGCGCTGCGCGCCGCAGCGATAGCGTCGCCCCAGCCGGCGCGGTACTCGGTCTGCGCCAACCGTGCGGCCAGTTCGCTCAGGGCCTCGCGGGCGTCCGCCAGCACCTGCACGCCGTCGAGCTTGCCGGCATCGAAGGCGCTAACGTTGATGTTGAGGAAGTTGACGTCCGGATGTTGGAACAGCCATTTGGACGAGGTGGTGAAATCGGTGTAGCGGGTGCCGACGCCGATCACCAGATCGGCCTGCCGGGCCAACGTGTTGGCCGCCAGGCAGCCGGTTTCGCCAATGCCACCAAGGTTGAATTCATGGTCGCTCGGCACTGTGCCTTTGCCGGCCTGGGTTTCGGCGAACGGAATGCCGAAACGCTCGGCAAATTCGCGCAGCGCCCGCCCGGCCTGCGAGTACTTCACGCCGCCGCCGCACACCAGCAGCGGTTTGCGCTTGGCGATCAGCAGCGCCAACGCGTCCGCCAACATGCCCTCGGTCGCCGGGCGGCGATCGAGCCGATGCACGCGTTTTTGGAAGAAATAGTCGGGATAGTCGTAGGCTTCACCCTGCACGTCCTGCGGCAGGCACAGCGTCACCGCGCCGGTATCCGCCGGATCGGTCAGCACGCGCATCGCGTTGATGCAGGCGCTCATCAGCTGTTCCGGCCGCACGATGCGGTCCCAGTATTTGCTCACCGCGCGAAACGCGTCGTTGGTGCTGATGCTGAGATCGTAAGACTGCTCGATTTGCTGCAGCACCGGATCCGGCTGGCGGGAAGCGTAAACGTCGCCCGGCAGCAGCAATAAAGGAATGCGGTTGGCGGTGGCGGTGGCCGCCGCGGTGATCATGTTGGCGGCGCCGGGGCCGACCGATGAGGTGCAGGCGTAGATCTGCCGGCGCAGCTTCTGTTTGGCGAAGCCGATCGCCGCGTGGGCCATGCCCTGCTCGTTGCGGCCCTGATGCACCCGCAGCTCGCCGCTATCCTGCTCCAGCGCTTGCCCCAGCCCCAGCACGTTGCCGTGGCCGAAAATCGCGAAAATGCCCGCGACGAATTTGGTTTCCACCCCGTCGGCCAGCAGATACTGGTTGTCGAGAAATCTGACGAGCGCCTGCGCCATGGTTAGCCTGATCTTGCCCATTTACTCACCCTTTAGATTGAGGGCCGCCCCGGAAAGGGCTCGCGCCGAGCCGACAATCCCGTGTTTGTGTTACGCGGCGGCAGCTATTATCTTGAGCAGGCGATGCCCGCTGCTCACGAAGTCGACAACCTGAAACGTGAAGCGATTATAAACAAATATATTTTTCATAAAATCACATTACAGAAGAAACATTTCATTTTGCGATAAAGATCGCATATTAAATGAAAAGCCCGTTTCATCTCGTGGTTCAGCCTTCACTGACTTCGCGCCGCGCAATGGCAGATGAACGCCGTCAGTACACAGGATGACAGCCTTTTATCCTGCCCTCGCACTCCTTTTCAGCGCGCGCCTAGCAGCCCTTCCGTGGCCGTTTCACCGCCTTTTCCACCCCCTTGCCGATGTTTTAAACGCATCACATTTTTGGGGTGTAAATTTCATTCTATATTGAAATTGAAATTTTCATTCCCCATACTGTCCACATGCTTCCTGCAGGGCGCCACGCTCGGGCCGCCGCCGGAGTTTTGCTTAAACAGAAGGAAACGGGTATGGCTACACAAGAAAAACAGCTTGATGTCATTTGTCTCGGGCGCATCGCCGTCGATTTCTATGCTCAGCAGATCGGCGCGCGGCTGGAAGACGCCGGCACATTCGCCAAATACCTCGGCGGCTCCTCCGGCAACGTGGCCTACGGCACCGCTATCCAGGGGTTAAAATCCGGCATGCTGGCGCGGGTCGGCGACGAGCACATGGGCCGCTTTCTGCGTGAAGAGCTGCAGCGCGTCGGGGCCGATACTCGCTGTCTCATCACCGACAAGCAACGATTAACCGGCCTGGTGATCCTCGGCATCAAGGATCAGGAAACCTTCCCGCTGATCTTCTACCGAGAAAACTGCGCGGACATGGCGCTGACGCCGGACGACATTGACGAGACCTACATCGCCTCCTCGCGCGCGCTGGCCATCACCGGCACGCACCTTTCGCACCCGAACACCCGCGCCGCGGTACTGAAGGCACTGGAATACGCGCGCCGCCACGGCCTGCGCACCGCCCTGGACATCGATTACCGGCCGGTGCTGTGGGGGCTGACGTCGCTGGGCGACGGCGAAACCCGCTTTGTGGAATCGGACCAGGTCACGCGCGAGCTACAGGAGGTGCTGCACCATTTCGATCTGATCGTCGGCACCGAAGAGGAGTTTCACATCGCCGGCGGCAGCACCGACACGCTGACGGCGCTAAAAAACGTGCGGCGGGCCACGGCGGCCACGCTGGTGTGCAAGCGAGGCGCGCAGGGTTGCTCGGTGTTCGAAGGCGAAATCGCCGACGACTGGGCGCAGGTGAAGCTGCACGCCGGCGTGCGGGTTGAGGTGCTGAACGTTTTGGGGGCCGGCGACGCCTTTATGTCCGGCCTGCTGCGCGGCTACCTGAACGATGAGGGCTGGGATCAGGCCTGCCGCTACGCCAACGCCTGCGGCGCATTGGTGGTGTCGCGCCACGGCTGCGCGCCGGCCATGCCGACCAAACGGGAGCTGGACGACTACCTGCTGCGCGAACGGCAGGTCACGCGCCCGGACCGCGACGCACGCCTGAACCACCTGCACCGGGTCACCACCCGCAAGCAGCAATGGCCGGAACTGTGCGTGTTCGCCTTCGATCACCGCAAGCAGCTGGCGGACATGGCGTGCGAAGCCGGCGTCGGCGAGGAACGCATTCCGCGCCTGAAAACCCTGCTGCTCACCGCGGCGCAACAGGCTGCCGAGCAGGCCGGCCTCAACGGCAACAGCGGCATTCTGGCCGACACCACCTACGGCCAGGCGGCGCTGAACGAGATCACCGGCCAGGGATGGTGGATCGGCCGGCCGGTGGAGCTGCCCAGCTCGCGCCCACTGCGCCTGGAGCACGGCAATATCGGCTCGCAATTGATCGACTGGCCGCAGGAGCACGTGGTGAAGTGCCTGGTGTTTTATCACCCGCACGACGCGGCGGAACTGCGCCGCGAGCAGGATGAGCTGATCGCCGACGTCTACCGCGGCTGCTGCAAATCCGGCCACGAGCTGCTGCTGGAAGTGATCCTGCCGGACAGCAACCCCGACAAGGACGAACGCCATTACCTGGAGATGATTGAACACTTCTACCAGTTGGGCATTCAGCCGGACTGGTGGAAACTGCCGCCGCTGAGCGCGGAAAACTGGCAGCGGGTCGGCGCGCTGATCGACACCTACGATCCCTTCTGCCGCGGCGTGCTGATCCTGGGGCTCGACTCCCCGGAAGCGGTGCTGAAGGCGGGCTTTGCCGCCGCCGCAGATGCGCGCTGGGTGAAAGGTTTCGCCGTCGGCCGCACCATCTTCGGCCAACCTTCGCGCCGCTGGCTGCAGGGGGAAATCGATGACGCAGCCCTGATCGAACAGGTGAAACAAAAATACCTGACGCTGATCGGTTTCTGGCGCCAGTACCGCCCGCAGGCGAGCGACGCGCGCTGACAACGAGCGCGAGTTCACGTCCCCTTAAGGCCATTTCGCCGCTTTAAGGGGATTTTTTTGCCCCTTTTCTGTGAAGTCGCGCAATGTGCGATCGAATAAATCGCTTTTTGAGGAAATGAAATTTCCGCTCCGTCTGTTAAAATACCCTGTCAATATTTCAGGCGTCAGGCCAATGCGCCTTCACCCCACTGCGAGCCGAATGGATGAACAACCCAACTCAACTTTCGCTGTTACAGGACGAGATCCGCCACCGTTATGAAACGCTGAGCAAGCGTTTGAAGCAGGTGGCGCGCTATATTTTGGATAACAGTAACAGCATCGCTTTCGATACCGTTGCCTCCATCGCCGCACAGGCCAGCGTACCGCCTTCCACCCTGATCCGTTTCGCCAACGCCTTCGGCTTCAGCGGCTTCAACGAAATGAAGCAGGTGTTCCGTCAGCATCTGATGGAAGAGACGGTGAACTATACCGAACGCGCGCGCCTGTTCCGCCAAACCTCCACCGACGACAACGTCGCGCCGGAGAAACCGGCGGAAATTCTCAACGTATTTACCATGGTCAACGCGCAGGCGCTGCAGCAGCTGGCGATGCAGATCGCCCCCGAGCAGCTGGATCGCGCCGTCGAGCTGCTCAACAACGCCGAAAATATCTACGTGATCGGCCTGCGCCGTTCGTTCAGCGTCGCCTCCTATCTCACCTATGCGCTGCGCCATCTGGAGCGCCGCGCGTTTCTGATCGACGGGCTGGGCGGCATGTTCACCGAACAGCTGAGCATGGTGAAACCGAAGGACGTGGTGATCGCCATCAGCTATTCGCCGTACGCCCGCGAAGCGGTGGAACTGGTGGAATTAGGCGCCAAGCGCGGCGCACAGCAGATCGCCATCACCGACAGCCAGGTCAGCCCGCTGGCCGCCTTCAGCGACGTCTGTTTCGTGGTGCGCGAAGCGCAGGTGGATGGGTTCCGTTCACAGGTGGCCTCGATGTGCCTGGCGCAGACGCTGGCGGTCTCGCTGGCGCTGAATAACGCCCGAGACGAGTAAGGCTGGGGTGAACGCGCCCGACAGGCTCGGGCGCGGCGGGATTATTGCAGCAACAAATAGCGGTAGAGCGCGCTTTCCAGATCCTGCTTCATGCTGATGAAAAGCAGAATCTCTACCGTCTGGCCGTCGTAGTCATAGATGACGCGGTATTCGCTGTCGGGATCCAATCGCTCGTGCAACCGTACTCCCATGCCTGCCAGCACGGCGTTGAAGCGGTAGCGGGCAGGATCGTCGGCAATTGCCGCGAGGGACGATAACAACAGATTGTCCACGAACACCCCGGCCGCGACTGCACCTATCGTTCCACTCTTGTAAGACTCGATGTCTTTCAGGCTCCATTCCGCCGCCGGCGCGACGGTAAAACGTATTTCCTGGGGCATCCTGCACCTCGGGCCTATTTCCGCGCGTCGCGCAGCCGCTGCAAGGTTTCTTCGGGCGACAGGCCACGCTGATTTTTAATCTCTTGCTTCGCCAGCATAGTCAGTTTCAACAACGCGTTGGCCTGGCGCTCCAGATTGCGTTCCCGAATTTCGGCCTCTCTCTCAGCCGCCGTTTGCACAAACAGCTCAGCGACACCATTTTTTGTGACATAGACCCCGCCTTCAAACAGGTCGGGCGAACCTAATCCTTCGCGCGCCGCTTTTTGGGACATGGTAGTCGTCATGGTTCTTCCTCCTGTGTACCGGCAATCTCATTGCATAACAGCGGTTCGTTAGATTCACTCAGCCAGGGAGCGATCGCGTGCGGACAGGTTATCATTTGAGCAAGATGGAGGGCAAATTTAGGGCAAATTTATACCCTGATAAAAAGAAAGCCCGGCAAGCCGGGCCTCAAGCGCTTATTGCACGGCGGGATAGGCGTCGCCGTTAATCCAGGCGTGGTCTTTTTCCCAGGTGAATTTCCACTGCCGCACCGGCCCGGCCATCACGTTGAGATAATAGTTGTCGTAGCCCGCCAGGGTCGCCACCGGATGATAACCGCGCGGCACTTTCACCACGTCGCGATTGTAAACCGGCATGCACTCGTCGAGCGTGCGATCGTCGGTATAGACACGCTGCATGCAGAACCCCTGCTCCGGCTGAATGCGGTGATAATACGTCTCTTCGAGATAGGTTTCGTCCGGCGAGTCTTCCCGATCGTGCTTGTGGCTCGGGTAGGAACTGGTGTTGCCCTCGTCGGTGTAAACCTCCACCACCAGCAGGCTGTCGGCCGGCTCGCTGTCCGGCAGAATGTTGTGCACCAACCGCTGGTTACGCCCCTTGCCGCGCCGCTCCACGCCGATATCCGCCGGCGTGATCAGCCGTGAGGGCAGGTGGCCGCTGCCGGGCGCGCTGCACACCGCCAGCTCCAGATCGGTTTCTGCCCGCACGTCGATGCGATCGTGATGCGGCACATACACCGCGTAAGGCGGCGTGCGCTCGAACGGGCTCATGCGCTTGCCGATATGCGGGTACTCGGCGCGCAGCGTGGCGACGGAGGCGATACCGGCCACCAGCACCAGGCACAGCTCCTTATCGCCGCACTCAAGCTGCAGCGACTGCCCGGCGGCCAGGCGATAAACGTCAAAGCCGACATAGCGCCAACCGGCATTTTCCGGCGTCACGTGCTGGATGCGCCCTTCGGCGTTCGGCGTCTGACATTTGGCAAGCAGTGAAGACATCTCGATTCTCCTGTTAATGATTCGTGCAAAGGCCGCTGCCCCGAAGGAGCAACGGCCTGGCCTGAATATGACAGCGCTTAACCCAGCGTCGGCATGCTGAATTCGGACACCGTCTGCTGCCCGGCCGGCCAGCGCGCGGTGGCGGTCTTCATGCGCGTGTAGAAGCGCACGCCGTCGGTGCCGTGCACGTTCAGCGCACCGAACACCGAGCGCTTCCAGCCGCCGAAGCTGTGGAACGCCATCGGCACCGGTACCGGCACGTTGACGCCGACCATCCCGGCCTGCACTTCTTGTACGAACTGGCGCGCGTAGTGGCCGCTGCCGGTAAAGATGGCGCTGCCGTTGCCGAACTCGTGGCCGTTCACCGTGTCGATGGCGGTACGGTAATCCGGCACCCGCACGATGCCCAGCACCGGCCCGAAGATCTCTTCGCGGTAGATGCGCATATTCGGTTTCACATGGTCGAACAGCGTGCCGCCGACGTAGTAGCCTTCAGCATAGCCCGGCACCTGATAATTGCGGCCGTCGGCCACCAGGGTGGCGCCTTCTTCCACGCCCAGATCGATATAGCCCAGCACCTTCTTCTGGTGGGCGGACGACACCAGCGGCCCCATTTCATTCTCTTCGCCGCCCTGCTGCAAGCCCGGCCCGACGCGCAGCTGCGCGATCAGCGGCTTCAATTTGGCGATCAGTTTGTCGGCGGTATCGTCACCGACCACCACCGCGATCGGCAGCGCCATGCAGCGCTCGCCGGCGGAGCCGAACGCGCCGCCCATCAGCGCGTTGACCGTGGCGTCCAGATCGGCATCCGGCATGACGATCGCCTGGTTCTTCGCCGCGCCGAAGGCCTGTACCCGCTTGCCGTGCGCGCTGGCGGTGGTGTAGATATGTTCCGCCACGGTGGAGGAGCCGACGAAGCTCACCGCCTGAATGCGCGGATCGGTGCACAGCTGCGCCGCGTCTTCATTGGCGCAGTGCACCACGTTGAACACGCCGTCCGGCAGGCCGGCTTCTTTCAGCAGTTCCGCCAGGCGCACCGAGGCGGAAGGCACCAGCGCCGGCGGCTTGAGGATGAAGGTGTTGCCGCAGGCCAGCGCGATAGGGAACATCCACATCGGCACCATCGCCGGGAAGTTGAACGGGGTAATGCCCGCCACCACGCCCAGCGGCTGCATCAGCGAGAAGCTGTCGACGCCGCTGCCGACGTCCGGCGAATACTCGCCCTTGATCAGATGCGGGATGCCGCAGGCGAATTCGACCACTTCCATGCCGCGCGTCAGTTCGCCCAGCGCATCCGAGTACACTTTGCCGTGCTCGCTGACGATAAGCTCGGCCAGCTCGTCGCGGTGCTGTTCCAGCAGCGCCTTGAAATTGAACATGATGCGCGCGCGGCGCAGCGGCGTGGTGCGCGACCAGTCGGCAAACGCCCGATGGGCCACGTCGATGGCCTGTTTGACTTCGGCGGCGGTGCTCTGCGTGACGCGCCGCTCAACCTGCCCGCTGGCCGGGTTGTGCACGTCAACGGTTTGATTACTGCTGCTCAGGCACACCTGCCCGCCAATAAAGTTACCCACGGTTTTCATGTCACGCCCTCTTTTCAAGTCCGCTGTCGCCTGGCCACTCGCCGGCGGCGCGGCGTTAATCGTCCCGCTCGCCAAACCCCGTCGGCAAGCCGGCTAAATCCTGACCGGATGCAGCAAACTCTATTTCATTGAAAAAAAAGTTTCAAATAAATTGTTTTGGAAAATTTATTTTTAGTGCGTGAGGTCGCAATTTTGCGGTGTCGATCCGGTTGACGCTTTCATTATCGTGCCAGGGAAAGCGCAATGCCGAAGAAGAAATCCGGGGTAATGCACACTGACTTTGCTACATAAAATCCGCGCCGCGCCTGCCCTGCTGCCGTTACCGCCCGCCCCCGTTCGCACAAGGTATCCGAATCGCTCGCGACGGTTTTTTTTGAACTGGATCTAAAAATCAATATTCCATTATTCACTAATTATGAAATAAATGTTCTTGTTTGTTCCAGCATTTATCGACGACATCGCCTTGATGACAGGCACGGTTCACACCCTTCCGCTCGCCCTCTCCCCGACACCCCAACCGTGCGGACGGAAGCCAGGATAAAAATCGGAGCAACACATGTCATATCAGCGTAAGCACAATACCGGTTACATATTGCGAATTTGCGGCATCGCCGCCCTGGGCGGCATTCTGTTCGGCTACGACACCGCCGTGATCTCCGGCGCGATCGAAGCGTTGAAAACCTATTTCAGTCTCAGCCCGGCCGAAACCGGCTGGGCGGTCTCCAACGTAGTGATCGGCTGCGTGGTCGGCGCCTTCGCCGCCGGGCCGCTGGCGGCGCGCTGGGGCCGCAAAAAGGCGCTGATGCTGGCGGCGCTGCTGTTCACCGTGTCCGCCGTGGGCGCGGCCTTGGCCCCGACCTTCACCTGGTTCGTCATCTACCGCATCATCGGCGGACTGGCGGTCGGCATTGCCGCCACCGTGTCGCCGATGTACATGTCGGAAGTGTCGCCAAAAGACATGCGCGGGCGCGCGCTCAGCATGCAGCAGTTCGCCATCGTCTTCGGTCAAATCGTGATTTTCTACGTCAACTTCAAAATCGCCAGCCTCGCCAGCGAAGCCTGGCTGGTGGAAATGGGCTGGCGCTGGATGTTCGCCTCGGGCGTGATCCCCTGCATTCTGTTCTGCATCCTGGTGTTCGTCATTCCTGAATCGCCGCGCTGGAACGTAATGATGGGGCGCGACGATCAGGCGTTAGCGATGTTGACCAAGGTCTCCAACGCCGCCCACGCGCAGAATCTGCTGAAAGAAATCAAAGACTCGCTGCAGCAGGATCAACAGCAGCAGCACCGGAAGCTGAACTACGGCGATGTGCGGGTGCGTTTCATCCTGTTCGTCGGCTGCATGATCGCCATGTTGCAGCAGGTGACCGGCGTCAACGTAATGATGTATTACGCGCCGGTGGTGCTGAAAACCGTGACCGAAAACGCGCAGGAAGCGCTGTTCCAGACCATCTGGATCGGCGTGCTGCAACTGGTCGGTTCGGTCATCGGCGCCATGCTGATGGATCGCATGGGCCGCATCCCGCTGATGCGCTACGGCACGCTGGGCGCCATCGCCGGCCTGCTGCTCACCTCGTACGCGCTCTACACCCAGGCCACCGGCTATTTCGCGCTGTTCGGCATGCTGTTCTTCATGGTGTTTTATGCGCTGTCCTGGGGCGTCGGCGCCTGGGTGCTGGTGTCGGAAATCTTCCCGAACCGCATGCGCGCGCAGGGAATGAGCATCGCCGTCGGCTGCATGTGGGTCGCCAACTTCGCGGTGTCGCAGTCGTTCCCGATGATCAACGACCACCCGTATCTGTTCTCGCATTTCCACGGCGCCTTCCCGATGTGGATCTTCGCCGCCTGCTGCCTGTTCAGCTACTGGTTCATCGGCCGCTACATCCCGGAAACCAAAGGCGTCTCGCTGGAAAAAATGGAGCAGGTGGTGCTGGCCAAACGCCACCGCCACCCCCTGCCCGACGGCAAGCCGCTGCCGCTGGAAAACGGCAAATCCTGATCTCTCACCCCTGACCGCTGGAGTAATGCCTCATGACACTTGCGCTGGACCGCTTCTGCATTAACCGCAAGATCGCGCCGAATCTCGATCTGGACAGTTTTTTCCGCCTGGTGAAACGCTGCGGGCTCAGCAAAGTTGAGCTGCGCAACGACATGCCCAGCGGCAAGGTGACCGACGATCTGAGCGACGCGCAGCTCAACGCGCTCGCCGCGCAATACGGCATCGAGGTCGTCACGATCAACGCCCTCGGCATGTTCAATCGGGTGGATGATCCGGCGGCGCTGCAGCAGCGCGCCGAAGCGTTGCTGGCGCAGGCGCAGGCCATCCACAGCCGGGCGCTGGTGCTGTGCCCGCACTGCAGCGCCGATGACAAGCGCAGCGAGCAGCAAAAACGCGATGACACCCTCGCGGCATTGCGGTTGCTGGCACCGCTGTTTGCCCGCTATGGCGTGCAGGGGTACGTCGAGCCGCTGGGCTTCGGCATCAGCTCGCTGCGCTCGTCGCTGCTGACCCAGGCGCTCATCCGCGATTCGGGCGCGCCGTACCGCATCGTGCTCGATACTTTCCACCATTATCTGAGCGATGTGGCGCAGGCCGACTTCGACGCGCAAATCCAGGTGGCGCAGATCGGCCTGGTGCATCTGTCCGGCGTGGAGGACGGGAGGGATAAAGACGCTCTGAGCGACGAGGAACGCATCATGCTGAGCGCAGGCGATCGGCTGGAGAGCCGCCGCCAGGTGCAGAACCTGGAACGCCTGGGCTACACCGGCGTCTATGCCTTCGAGCCCTTCTCTTCGCAGCTGAACAGCTGGAGCGAGGCGGATATCGAACGGGAAATCCGCCAGAGCATCGCCCTGCTGCAAGAGTAAAAAAACGGCCTCCGCGGAGGCCGTTTTTCATGGCGTTACTTCAGGTTGCCGACCACCAGCTGGTGGCGCTCATTGTAAAACTTACGGTAGGCCAGATAGCAGGCGATGATGGTCGACAGGCTGGCGGTAGAAAGCAGCATGAAGGTCACCATAATCTGGTATTTGATCGCTTTCACCGGATCGATGCCGGCGAAGATCAGCCCGGACATCATGCCCGGCAGGCTAACCAGCCCAACGGTTTTCGCCGAGTCCACGGTCGGGATCAGCGAAGCACGGATGCTGTCGCGGATCAGCGCCGCCGAAGCGAACTTGGGCGTCGCCCCCAGGCTGAGCATCTCCTGAATCTTCTGCTGTTCGCTTTTGAAACGCTGGCCGAGGTTGGTGTAGCACAGCCCCACCGCCACCATGGCGTTACCGGCGATCATCCCGGAGATGGGGATCACCTGCATCGGCGTAAATTCGATGGAGCCGGTCAAGACCAGCACCGCCAGCGTCAGCACCGCGCCGGTGGTGATGGCGATAAACGACGTCACGAACGCGTGTTCGACGTACTTGCTGCGTTTCTTGGCGTTGTAGGCCGCGTTAAAGCAGATGAACAGCACCATCAACACGGTGAGCACCGCGTTATCCAGGTCGAAAATATACTTCAGCACGTAGCCGACGATGATCAGCTGCACCACCGCGCGGCAGATGCTCCAGATAATGTCCTTTTCCAGCGCCAGCTTTTCCCGGTGGCTGATCAGGATGGCGACCACCACCAGGACCATCGACAAGCCTAAAGATTCGTTGGTGATGTTATGCTGATTCATGCTGTTGCTCCTGTTGCTCGGCGCCGTGTGCGCGCAGGGTGATCACCTCATCCGCATGCGCTATCTCTTCGGTATCGTGCGTCACCCACAGCACCGCCAGCCGGTGTTCCGCCACCAGCTGATGCACTATCTCATTGACGTTGCGCTTATTTTCCTCGTCCAGCGCGCTGGTGATCTCATCGAGCAACAGCACCCGCGGCATAAACTGCAGGTTGCGGATCAGGGACACGCGCTGCTTCTCCCCGCCGGACAACTCATTGATGCTTTTGGTCAGCATCGCCTCCGGCAGCCCGAAACGTACCAGATCGGCCTTCATTTTGCGCTCGGCCGGCGGCTGTTGGCGGATCTGGTAGGGCAGCGCCAGATTGTCGTAAACCGTATTGCCGAACAGCGCCGGCGTCTGGAAGCAGTAAGAAACCTGCTTGCGATACGCCTCCGGCGACATCTCGGCGATCGACCGGTCGTCGAAATAGAGGTTTCCGCTCGTCGGATCCATTAAGGAAGAGATGATTTTCAGTAAGGTGCTTTTCCCGCAGCCGGAAGGGCCGGTGATCAATTTAAATTCCCCTTCCCCCAGCGTGAAAGAGACGGAGTCCAGGATCACCTGGTTGTCTATTTGATAATGAATATCATCCAATCTCAGTATGTCTTTCTTTTCCTTCATTGCGATGCCGGCTCCCTACACCTGTTCCCGTCTGAGCGATAAGTATATGGCTGCAAAAAACATCTTAGCAATGCCTGTGCGGCAGACAGGGCGCGAGAAGGTGGAGCGGCGGAGCGAAATGCCCCGCCAAATGGTAAGATTAATTAATGATTAGCTGTAGAAATAGTCAAAAGCGACCGCCAAGGTCGAATCACTCTTTTTTTAGCGCTGCCTGTTCGTCGCAGCTGTACCAACGTAGAGAATTATTGATGCTGCGGTGGGTGCAATGCACCTTGCCCTCCTTTTCCAGCGCCAGCAGCAGGGTGCGGGTGGTATAAATATTTTCGCCGCATTTATCCGCCAGTTCGCGCGTCTTCGGCCACTGCTCCGGCGGGGGATGATGCCCCCCAGACCCTTCCACACGATCCCTGCACAATCCTTGCAACACATTCAGCATCAGCGATTTTCTACTTTCAAACGTTTTCGGCGCCTTGGCCATAGCATTCCTCCTGAGTGGTTACTGCTGAGCTCCCCCGCTCATGACTGCACGTCAGCGATGCGCAGGGTATAAATCATCGTGGCGTCCGGAGGGATCGTCGGCGGACTGCCCTGCTTGCCGTACGCCAGCGCCGGCGGCACCACCAACGTGATCGAACCGTGGCGCTGCAGCTTTTCGATAGCGGCGCGAAACAGCGGCGGGTAGCGCGTCAACGGCTGCGAGATCACCGTCCCCGCCAGTTCCATATCTTTGACCACCCGGCCGTCGGTCAGGCTTTCGCGCACCACGATATCCACCCGATCGTCGGCGCCGATCGCCCCGCAGCCGGCATAGTCCACTCGATAGTAGAAACCGAGCGCATCTTGCTTGACCCCCTCCTGACGGGCGAAATCGGCCAGATAGGCCTTGCCGTCCAGAGGGGCAATTTGCGTCTGTTGCGCTTGCTGCAGCCGCTGCTGCGCCGTGTGCAAAGCGCTGTCGATAGCGGCTTCATCCAGCCGCAACCGCCCGGCCAGGGTATCGGCGATGCCCGCCAGCAACAGCTGCCGATCCGCCTCCAGCCCTGCGCGCCGGTTCTCCTGCTGCAGATGCAAAATGTCGCGCCCGAGCGATACGCCGGCGGCATACGCCTGTTTGTCCGACTCGCTGGCCAGCAAGGGCGGTTCGGTGGCCTGCTGCCGCTCGGCCAGCAAGGTGTCGATCCGCTGCTGCTGCTGCGCCACCTGCGCCGCCAACCTTGCGCTGCGCTGTTCGGCCCGCGTTAGCGAAGCGGCCAATGTGCCCACCTCAGGCACCGGCGCAACGGCTTGCCGCAATCCCTTCAGGGCATCGACCAGCGGCCGAATATCGACGACGGCCCGCTCCCGTTTCGGCGCCGCCTGAGCCGCCGCTAACTGCCGCTCCAACTGACGGATTTTCTCCACCTGCCGTTGCAAAGACTGCTTCAGTGAAGTTAAACGAACGCCGTCTGCCTCGACGATGGCAGCCGGTTTGGCGGCCGGTGCAGGCGCCGGTTTACGCGCGGCTTCTTCCTTGAGCGCGGCCGGCGGTGCCTGCCGTTGTTCGGCAAACTTCAACAGGGCGGGAATGCCGTCGTCGGCGGCGCAAGCGGCCCCGTTCGCCGCCAACAACAAAATGCCCATCGCCCATCCTTGCGCGCATCGCTTCATGGCTACAGATTCTCAACACGGCTGGACAGATCGGACATCAGCTCATGTTCGACGTCGGCGCAGAATTTCTCGGTTTTATATTGATAAAGAGCATCAATCGCTTTACGGGTGCTCTCATCCACGTTGCCACGTACCCCGGCATATCCGGAAGCATTGGAAAGTAGACCGTTAAAATAGGCGATGCGCTTCTGGTAACTTTGCGGATTAATATTCTTTAACGAATTAACTCGTTGTTGGCAAAGCGCAATGCGTTGCTCATCGGATTTATCATTAGGATTGTTCTGTGAAATTTTTTTCACAGAGTTCAGTTTTGTCTTGCTACCGCCCGCACAGCCAGACAACGCCATAAAAGACAGAAAAAATATAGTCAAACCCACCGTGCGGCGTCCGCCGCAAGCATTAATCATCGTTATCATTCCGTTTATAATCCTTTAATTGTCACTTAGGTCATCATTATGTGGCGAACGGCAGAGGTACATGCCTTAATTTGATTAATCAAAATAGGTTAGGTAGCGAAAAATCCCTATGTCGCAATGCGATAGAATAATTCACTACCGGTGAAATTGTTATTTAATTGTTAACCAATTAGATCTAAACGCAGACTAAACGCGAATAAGAAACCCAATCAATCGTGAACAGAAAATCACGAAACAACAATAAAAACAATGAATTATGTTTTATATTTTGTTTCTAACGGGAAATTCAGCATCTGCTGCCTAAGAGCGATATTAGCAAAACAATATTGTGAATTGTAGGTGCCACCCTATTTCACCCGATCTAATATCTCGCATATCGTTATTTATATAGTGATTTATACTGGATAATATTTGTATACGATCTATTGGTTTTAAAGCAAATATATTTCTTTTTCCTTTTAGTTTTATATTCTGAATTTGACTTAATTTAATAAAATCTATTTCCAAGCAATACTATTATTTGCAAGAATATTCCCAGCAACACGCCACACTTAAAACCCGTATTTTATTTACCAGAAATCCATTGTTGATTTTCCAAATCTCGTTATTTCTCACAAATAACGGATGTTGGCGTATTGCCCAGAGCAAAAGGATCTGGCTCCAACCGCACGGCCGGTGACATGGCGTTGCCGCCGCCGCGGGGGATTTAGATGTGCTGTTCTTTTTATTTAAAAACTCTCTACAGGAACCTGAGAAATGAAACTGAATAAATTAATGCTGGCAACCGTGATTGCTTTCGCTTCCGCATCTGTTGCGCATGCAGCACCAAATCAGGGCAGCGGTAAAGTCACCTTTACCGGCGAAATTATCGATGCGCCATGCAGCGTCGCACCGGAATCCGTTGATCAGACCGTGCCGATGGGCCAGATCAGCAGCCGTATCCTGGCCAACCAGGGCAAATCCAGCATGCAACCTTTCAGCATCGAACTGAAAGATTGCTCCATCTCCACCATGAAAAACGTCGAAGTGACCTTTACCGGCACGCCTGATCCGGTCAACAGCAAACTGCTGGCCCTGAGCGGCACCGCGACCGGCGCCGGCATCGTGATTTACGACAACCTGCACTCCAAAGAAGTGGAACTGGGCACGGCGACTGACGGCCAGGGCCTGAACAACGGCGACAACTCGCTGAAATTCGCCGCTTACCTGCAGGGCAGCAGCGCTTCTGCCGCCGTGGTACCGGGCGACTTCACCAGCGTGGCGAACTTCACCCTGGCTTACCTGTAATACCCCATAGGGGATGTCTCAGGGCATCCCCCGCTTTATTGCATGCCGAGGATACCGGCAAGGGAACAGGGAAAGACAGGGAGACGCCAGTATGACTATCCGCCTTTGCGGCCTGTTGCTCATCACGCTCAGCGTAGGCAGCACGGCGGCGGCAGCGAAAAATCAGGGACACGGCAAAGTCAGCCTGGGCGGCACCATCGTCGAAACGCCGTGCGGCATCGCCAGCGACAGCCTGGACCAAACCGTCGATTTTGGCCTGATCTCCATGACCGACGCCTCACAGGACGGACAATCGGTGCTGCTCGGCAGCCGCCGCCATTTCACGATAAAACTGGTGAACTGCGAGCTGGCAAGCCAGGTGAAACCTGACTTCGTCTATCGCGCGGCCAACGTCACGTTCGACGGCACCGCCGACAGCCGTGATCCCTCTCTGCTCGGCGTTTACGGCGAGGCGAAGGGTGTGGCTATCGAGCTGTTGACCGATGCCGGTACCCCGATCCCGCTCGGTAGCACGACGGCGGATTACCAGATCGTCGCCGGCGACAACACGCTGCGCTTCGGCGCGCAGTTGCGCCTGCATCCCGATAAGGCGCGGGCGGGCGGCTTCAGCTCTCTGGCCAAATTCACCCTGTCTTATCTCTAGCGCCGGCGGGCGCTGCACAGCATTACGAATTCAGGTCGCACGGATGACCTGCTATTGGGCGCGGACTTGCCATGAGTGATTATGCTATGACGTCATTACTGACACGGAAACACCTACCTCTCCTCGTCATTCTATCTTTCCTCTGGGTGCGTCCGGCATTTTCCGCCACGGAATTCAATACCGACGTCCTGGATATCGGCGAGCGCAGCAAAGTGGATCTTTCGCGCTTTTCCGACGCCGACTACGTCATGCCCGGCGCTTATCTGCTGGACATCAAGATCAACCAGAAAACGCTGCCTCAGCGCAGCATTCAGTATTTCCCGTCACAGGATAACAAGAGCGGCAGCCAAGTGTGCCTGCCGCCTGATCTGGTGGAAAAAATGGCGCTGAAAGAAGAAGCGGCCAAAAAAGTCACCCTGTGGCACGACAACCAGTGCGCCGACATTCGCGCGATCCAGGGTGCAACCGTCTCCGATCGCATCGGTGGCGGCGTGCTGGCGATCACCATCCCGCAGGCGTGGATGAAATACTCCGATCCCGACTGGACGCCGCCCGAGCAGTGGGATGATGGCATTCCCGGCCTGCTGCTGGACTACAACCTGAGCGGCCAGTTCGGCAAGCAAAGCCACAACAACAACACCGCCCAGAACCTGAGCAGTTACGGCACGCTGGGTGCCAATATGGGCGCCTGGCGCCTGCGCGCGGACTACCAGGCCAATTACAATCAGCAAGCCGGCGATCGCAGCACCGGTTTCGACTGGAACCAGATCTACGCCTATCGTGCACTGCCGATGCAGGCCGCCAAGCTGACGCTGGGTGAGATCTACCTGGATTCCGGGGTGTTCGACGCTTACCGCTTCACCGGCCTCAACCTGGCCAGCGACGAGCGCATGCTGCCGCCCAATCTGCAGGGTTACGCGCCGGAAGTGCGCGGCATCGCCAAAAGCAACGCCAAGATCACCGTCTCGCAGGAAGGCCGCACGCTGTACGAAACCACCGTGCCCGCCGGTCCGTTCGTCATCCAGGATCTCAACAGCTCGGTACGCGGCAAACTGGACGTCAAGGTCGAAGAGCAGGACGGCACCGTCTCGACCTTCCAGGTGGATACCGCCACCATTCCGTACCTGACCCGGCCGGGCTACGTGCGCTATAACGTGGCGCTGGGCAAAACCTCTGCCTACGACCACCGCACCCAGGGGCCGCTGTTTTCCGCCAGCGACTTCTCCTGGGGCTTGAGCAACGCCTGGTCACTGTATGGCGGAGCGCTGCTCGGTGGCGATTATAACGCCTGGGCGCTCGGCCTCGGCCGCGATCTGAACGTGTTAGGCGCCATGTCGGTGGACGTCACCCAGTCGATCGCCCGTCTGCCCGGCGAACCGACCGCCAGCGGCATGTCGTTCAAGCTCAACTACGCCAAACGCTTCGACGAACTGAACAGTCAGATCACCTTCGCCGGCTACCGCTTCTCGCAGCGCAAATTCATGAACATGTCGCAGTATCTGCAGGAGCGCTACGGCGACTACGACAAGAATTACAACGGCCGCCAGAAAGAGCTGTACACCATCACCGCCAGCAAAACCTTTATGGCGGAGGACAGCGCCAAGGCGATCACCGCCTATCTGACCTACTCGCACCAGACCTATTGGGACGCGCGAACCCAGGACCGTTACGGGCTGTCGACCAGCAAGCTGTTCAGCATCGGCGATATCAGCAACATCACTGCCTCGCTGTCGGCTTACCGTACCTACTACCAGGGCCGCACCGACGACAGCGTGATGCTCAACTTCACCGTGCCGATCGGCGATCGCCGGCGCGTCGGCTATGCGCTGCAAACCAACAACGGCGACGTCACGCAGACCGCGTCGTACAACGACTACAGCGATCCGGACAATACCTGGCAGGTCAGCGGCGGCTTTAATCAGTCCGGCAAATCGCTGGCACGTGGGTACTACACCCACAACGCCTCGTTCGGCTCGCTGAACGCCAGCGCCTCTTACCAGCAGGACAGCTATTCGTCGATCGGCGGCTCGTTCCGCGGCGGCCTCACCGCCACCCGGCACGGTATCGCGGCGCACCAGAACTCGAGCAACGGCGGCAGCCGCATGATGCTCGACACCGACGGCATCGCCGGCGTGCCGATCAACAACGGCCGCGCCTACAGCAACCGCTTCGGGCTGGCGGTGATTTCCGACATCACCAGCTACTACAACACCGACACCCGCATCGACGTCAACAAACTGGCGGACGACGTTGAAGCCACCCGCGCGGTGGTGCAAGGCACGCTGACCGAAGGCGCCATCGGCTACCGCCACTTCGAGGTGGTAAAAGGCAGCAAGCTGCTGGCCACCATTCGCCTCGCGGACGGCAGCGAACCGCCGTTCGGTGCCGCGGTGCTGAGCGAGAAAGGCCGCGAGGTCGCGGTGGTCAACGACGGTGGTTCGGTCTACCTGACCGGCGTGCAGCCGGAGGAAAAACTGGACGTCGCCTGGGAAGGCCAACGCCGCTGCCGCATCGTGATCCCGGGCGCCGCCAAGCCGCTGGACCAGCTGCTGCTGCCGTGCGCCACCCTGTAATCCGTAACGCTGAGAAATAATGACATGAACAAACACCCGATAACGCTACTGACCGCCGCCGGCCTGGCCCTGAGCGCCGTACTGCCCACCGCCGACGCGGCGATATCGCTGGATCGCACACGCGCCGTCTATGTGAGCGACGCCAAATCGATCAGCCTGAATATCGTCAACGAAAACAAAGAGCTGCCTTTCCTGGCGCAGTCCTGGCTGGAGAACGAACAGCACCAGAAAATCACCTCGCCGCTGGTGGTACTGCCGCCGTTGCAGCGCGTGGAACCGAGCGAACGCAGCGTGGTGCGTATCACCAAGACGCCGGAGGCGGATCGCCTGCCGCAGGATCGCGAGTCGGTGTTCTACTTCAACCTGCGCGAGATCCCGCCGAAAAGCACCAAAACCAACGTGATGCAGCTGGCGCTGCAAACGCAGATCAAGCTGTTCTACCGGCCGAAGGCCATCGTCGCGCCCAAGGGTGAAGTGTGGCAGGAAAAGCTGGTGTTCCGTAAAAGCGGCGGCACCGTCACCGTCGATAACCCGACGCCGTTTTACATCACCCTGACCGGCATGACGCGGCAGACGCAAAAACAGGGCGGCGGCGCAATCGGCGGCTTCCAACCGCTGATGCTGAAGCCGAAGTCCAGCGAAAGCCTCAAGCTGCACGACACCGGCATGAACAGCTTCGTCATCACCTACATCAACGACTACGGCGGCCACCCCGAACTGCGCTTCGCCTGCAACGGCAGCGTTTGCACCGCCGTGCCCGAGAAAAAATAAGGAGGTCCAGCATGGCTGAATTCACCGATCGACTGCGCCCGCTGCTGCTCGGCGCCCTGCTGTGCGGCGGCAGCGCGATGGCGGCAACGCCGCTGGGCGTGATCGAAGGCACCACCGGCACCGTCAGTTTTCACGGCGGCCTGCTCAGCTCCCCCTGCAGCCTGACGCCGGATAGCCGGGATCAGGCCGTCGATCTGGGCGACGTCAGCGCACGCGACTTCCGCAACGCCGGCGATCGCAGTACGCCGGTGCGTTTTCGCCTCTCGTTCCGCAACTGCCTGCTGGGCGCGCGCGCGTTGGCGGATAACCCGGCCGGCCCGCGCAACGGCGACGCCGGCCGCCTCTATCTGCAGGGAGAGCAGGCCGCGACGCTGGTATTTCTGGGCGAAAGCGACGTCGACAATCCGTCGCTGCTGAAGCTGAACGGCGGCGTACAGGGCATCGGCCTGCGGCTGCAAGACCAGCAGGGCCAGGCGCTGGAACTGAACCAGCGCAGCCGCCCCTACATTCTGCAACCCGGCAGCAACACCCTGTGGTTCAGCGCCAGCGTGGAATCCACCCAGCGAGCGGTGATGGCCGCCGGGTTCGCCGCCGTGGCGCACATTCAGGTGATTTACCTGTGAGGCTCGAGAACGCGATGAAAATGCAACTGACCAAACTTTGCCTGCCGCTGGCGATCGCGCTGGCGGCTCCCGCCGCCTGGGCCAACGGCTACGTCACGCCGGACGGCGGGGCGAAACCGTTCTATATCGATCTGAATCAAAGCAACATCACCAACCAGGTAGGGTTCACCAAAGTGTTCCCCTATTCATTAGGCGGCACCTATACCGGCAAGGCTTACTGCGACACGCCGATCCCCAGAAGCCCACACTTTTACAAGTCGGATTCGGCGCTCCCCCCATCCAGTTACGGCAACGGCTTCTTGCAGCTGAACGACTTCCTGGATTTAAAAGCCGAGGTGTGGATCGCCGGCTATAAGAAGGCCTATGTCACCGTGCCTTTTTACAACGAATCCAACGAGTACCCCAATCACAGCTGTACGCCGCCCTATGTGCAGGTCAACAACTATGAAAGCGGCTCCAAAGGCCGCATCACCTTCCGGGTGCGCAAAAAAATCATCAACGGCGTCGAGATTAACGATCGGCAGATCATCGAGATGTTCGGCCGCCTGGGCTCGACCGACGGCGGTTTCGGGCCCAACCCGATGGCGCAGGTGTTTATCCAATCCGCGATCCTCTACGTGCCGGATAAATGCGTGGTGAACGAAGGCCAGCTGATCAACGTGGAGTTCGGCGAGATCGGCGGCAGCGATCTTAACGGTTCGAACTACCCGCAAAGCATTCCGGTGCGCTTCCAGTGCGAAGGCGGCAGCTTTGAGGACGGTACGCTGAACATCAAACTGGCGGTCTCAGGCTCAGCGGCCTCTTTCAATAACGGGGTATTCAAAACCGACAAGAACGATCTCGGTATCCGGCTGACGCACAACGGCCAACTGGTCATCCCGAATGAGTTTTACCCGGTGCCGAATATCGGCAACGGCGGCTCCTGGAACCTGGTGGCAGCACCGTTCGCCAATGGCGGCGCAGAGATCGGCGAAGGGGAATTCAACGCATCGGCCACCATCGTGGCGGCATTCCAGTAACCGAGGGAGGAACGAAAATGCGTCTACGCGCTTTAGCGCTGCTGAGCTGCGTGCCCTGGTGGTTTACCGCCATGCCGGCGACGGCGAACACCGAGCTTATCGGCGCGCCGGTGCAGTTCCACGGCACCGTGGTGAGCCGACCGTGCAATATCGAACCGCAGTCCGCCGATCAACTGGTGGAGATGGGCACGGTGATCGTCAAAACCCTGTACCGCTACGGCCACACTACGCCGGTGCCATTCAGCATCAAGCTGACCGACTGCAAGACCACGGTATTCAAATCCGTCAGCGTGACCTTCAGCGGCACCGAAGACGGAGAGCTTCCGGGCAAGCTGGCGATCAACAACGGCGCGAACGGTGCCGCCATCGCCCTGTTCGATCATCAGGGTGCCGATATCGATCTGAATAAGGCCACCAGCGCCGTCGCGCTGCAAAACGGCCCCAACAGCCTGAATTTCACCGCCTATGTGCAGGGGCGGCCGAGTGCAATTCAGAACCAAAGTATTACCGAAGGCGAATTCACTTCCGTCGCCAATTTTGTGCTGGCGTACCAATAAGCCCGCACCATCCCAGGGAAATCAGGAAAACGACCGGCGCGCGAACGCCGGCGATTGGCCGTCACCGTTCGCTCCGGCGCGGTGCTGCGACCTTTTAAGGAGTCACCCATGCCAGATATTCGCTTCACGCTGTTCGACAGCGATAACTTCTACCAGCAGGGGCTGCGTCTGCTGCTGCAGGACTATCTGCACTCCCTGAACGAATGCCAGCGCCGGTATCCGCAGTTCTCGCCGCTGGCGCTGCAGGCGCTGGATAACATCGAAATCGTGTTCCGCACGCCGGAAGAGCGCTGGGGCTGCGCCAGCTGCTATCAGAGCCCCTACGGCATCCCGCGCCAGCGGCAGCTGACCCTGCTGATCCTCGACGACACGACTCAGCAACAGGTGAAAAACCTGTCGCCGCTGTTCAGCATTCATCGGCGCGATTCGGCCTATGCCATTCGCCTCAAGCTGCAAATGGCGTTGGAAAAATTCATCCAGCATCCGTGGATGGCGGTGCATGCCGCCGGCATGTGGAAATGCCAGGCCTGCCGCATCGCCGCGCTCAGCCACTGCGAGAAAAAGGTGCTGGGGTTGATGAGCAGCGGCATGTCCGCTTGCAGCATCGCCGGCCTGCTGCAGCGCAGCCAGAAAACCATCAGCGCCCACAAGCGTTCGGCGATGCGCAAGCTGAACGTGCGCAAAAACAGCGAGTTGAATAAGGTATTGCTGAATCAACGGGGGCTGAGCTGAACGACAACAGGCTCGCGAGTGACGCGAAAGTGGTTTACTCTGAATACTCATTTTCGCACTGAAAAACGAGCCGGAATGCATGCCCAGAACAGCCAAAGTCGTTGACGTCCCCGCCATCGGCGAGCTCGATCGCCAAGCGGGCCAGCTTAGCCACCAGCTGGCGCAGGCTCTGCGCCAGGCCATCCATCGGGGCGATCTGAAAGCGGGCGATCTGCTGCCCTCGACGCGCCGGCTGTCGGTAGCGCTGAATCTGGCGCGCGGCACGGTCTTGGAAGCCTTTGCGCAGCTGACGGCGGAAGGCTTTCTCGAACCGCAACCCGGCTCCGGCACCCGGGTCGCTCACTATCAGGCGCCGCACCGCACACCGTACGCCAACGTGCAGGCGAGTTCCGCGGTAGCGGTTCCGCTTTCTTCGCAGGCGCAACATCTGGCGCGTTTTGCCGCCCAGGCGCGGGCGTTGCCGCCGGTGCCGTTCACCGTCTCTGTGCCGATCGGCGATACCGCGCCCGACGATGTCTGGCGTCGGCTCGGCAACCGCATCCGGGCGCGCGGCCCCGGCGCCCCGTCGGGCTATGGCGAGCCGCTGGGCGCGCTGCCGCTGCGCGAAGCCATCTGCGACTATGTGCGCCGTTCCCGCTCGGTAAACTGCACGCCGCAGCAAGTCCTCATCACCTCTGGCACGCAACAAGGGCTCTATTTGGCTGCGCAGGTCCTGTTGGACGCCGGCGACAGCGCCTGGGTCGAAGATCCCGCCTACGCCGGCATTACCGCCATTTTCGACAGCCTATTTCGCGACCGCCGCATGGTCAGAGTGCCCGTCGACGATGACGGCATCGACGTCGCCGCTGGCGTGCGCCTGGCCGCCGATGCCCGCGCCGCCTTTGTCACGCCATCGCATCAATACCCGCTGGGCATGCCGATGAGCATGGCGAAAAGAAGCGCCCTGCTGGCCTGGGCCAGGGAGCGGCAGGCCTGGATCGTGGAAGACGATTACGACAGCGAGATGCGCTACGCCGGTCACCCTTTCCCGTCGCTGCAGGGGCTGGCGCCCGAACGGACACTCTATCTCGGCACCTTCAGCAAGGTGCTGTTTCCTTCGCTGCGGTTGGGTTACGCCATCGTGCCGCCAGCGCTGCTCGACGCTTTCTGCGGCGCCAGGATCCTGATGGATCGTCACCCTCCCAGCGCGGATCAACACGTGCTGGCCGCCTTCATCGCCGAAGGGTATCTCGACCGGCATATCCGCAAAATGCGCGGCGTCTACGCTGAGAAACGCCGGGTGCTGATCGAGGCGATCAACGCGCATATCCCCGCGGAGCTGGCGGTAGTGCAGCCCTGCGATCAGGGCATGCACATGGTGCTGTGGCTGAGGAAAGATCTCGACGACGTGCGGATCGCCCAGTGCGCCAACGAAGCCGGGTTGGCGCTGCGGGCGGTGTCGCCGATGTATGCGCCCGGCCACGGTGAGCCGGGCCTGGTGCTGGGATTGGGCGGTTATCACGATCGCCAGGTGCAGCAGGCGGTGGAACGGCTCGGCGAGGTGATCCGAGCCTGCGCCCGCAGCGGCGCCTAGCGGGAAAAGCGTTTGGCGCCGAACACGCAAACCACCACGCCGGCCATCACGGCGATCATCATCGGCTGGACGGTCTCATGCAGCAGCCAGCCCGCCAGCGCCAGGCCGAAGAACGGCTGCAGCAGCTGCAGCTGCCCGACGGCGGCGATGCCGCCCTGCGCCAGGCCGCGATACCAGAAAATAAACCCGATCCACATGCTGAACACCGAGACGTAAACCAGCGACAGCCAGGCGGCGCCGCTGATCACAGGCCAACCGGCCGGTGCCGCCAGCCAGGTGGCCGCCAGCGTCAACGGCAACGCCACCACCAGCGCCCAGGAGATCACCTGCCAGCCGCCGATCCGGCGCGACAGCACCGCCCCTTCGGCATAACCCAGGCCGCACAGCAACACCGCCCCGACCATCAGCGCATCCCCTTGCCAGGCACCGCCGCTCCCCTGGCTCAGCGCGAAGGCGCCCACCAGCGCGGCGCCGACGCCTGAGAAAGCCCAAAAAGCGGGCTTGGGCCGTTCTCCGCCGCGCAAGACGCCGAAACCGGCGGTCGCCAGCGGCAGCAGGCCGATATACACCAGCGAATGCGCCGACGTGGTGTGCTGCAGCGCCAGCGCCGTCAGCAGCGGAAAACCGATGACCACGCCGAGCGCCACAAACAGCAGCGGCGGCAAATCGGCCCGCGTGGGCCGCGCCTGGCGGGTGATCAATAGCGCGCACAGGGCCAACAAGGCGGCGATCGTCGCCCTGACCGCCGTCAGAAACAGCGGATCGAGCTCCAGCACCGCCACCCGCGTGGCGGGCAGCGAACCACTGAAGATAATCATGCCGAGGAAGCCGTTCATCCAGCCCTGGGCCGAATGCCCGACGGCGGGATGTGCAGGGGTAACAACGAGAGTTTTTTCAGACTGACTGTCCGTCATGTGAAGGCTCCGCACGCCTGAGGCATACCGAAATCGGCAACCCGCGAGGCGATGTCATAGTGAAAGAGAACATCGTTCCCCGGCGTCGCTTGCCGGGGCTAGGTTCTATTTTTCAGATAAAGCGGTTCACAGACAGGTCCAGATAGCGAGATTTTCACTGTGCCGGTTAGCAAAGCGCGCCGCTAACGCCAAAGAAGGGCGTTTTTCGGGCTGTCCTTGGCCGTTTGGCGGCTCTGCCTGCGGGGTATCATGGACTTTTATGCGTTTTTGCAGAACAGGACAAGGTGCGGTGCCGTGGTGAAACCCTTCTTACGCAGTGGCAGTTTGGATGATGTGCTGGCTTTAGGCGAAAACGGCCAACCGGTCTACGCCTGCGCGCAGCAGCTGCGGGAAACCCTGCGTCTTCGCCGACAGCAGCAGGCCGCCGACTGTCTGGCGATCCCCCAGCCGAACGAAAGCGGCACCCGCATCGACTGGTATGCCCCCTTCCCCGGCAAGGTCACCTCCTGGCTGGCGGCGAGCGACGCCCAGCGCGCGCAGGCGGTGCGCCACCTGGAACATTGCCTGACGACCTTCCGCAGCCTGACGGAACAGGCCCAGGCGACCGATCACCCCAGCCATCGTCTGTTCGGCGCGCTGCTGGCCAAAGCGCTGCACATGCCCGACCCCAACCACGTTTACCTGGTGGACGACCGGCCGGTGCTGACCTTCTGGGGCTTTATCAAGCCACAGGCGCAGAGCCCGGACGATCCTTTGGCCTGCCTGCGCCCGATCGAAGCAGAGGTGAAAGTCGAAGTGGAAAAACCGGCGCCGATCGCCGCCGCTCCGCGTAAAACGGCCATTGTCGAGCCGGTAAAACCGGCCCCGGCCGCCGAGCCCGAACCGCTGCCTGCCCCGGCAGCGCCTATCGAATCCCCTGCCGTCGTTCGCCCTCGCCGGCGCTACGCTCTCTGGCTCTTGCTCATACTGCTGCTAGGCAGCGCGGCACTGGCCACCTGGCTGCACCGCTCACCGCCGCCGCAACCGGCGATGCCGGCAGAGGTTCAGCCTCCGGCGCCGCCGGAAAAAGCCGCCGCGCCGTTGCCCAAACTGCGCTTGCCGTTGGCGCACGCGACGCTGATGCCGCCGCCACCGGCGCCGGTCATCCCGCAGCCGGCGGACAAGAATGCGCTGGTGCTGCCGCCCGAGGCGGTGAAAGCCGGCTCCACCCGTTTCCTTAACGGCAAATGGCGCGCCACGGTGGCGCTGAAAGACCCGATCACCGGCAAACGCCCCGGCCTGCAATACCGTCTGAACGGCGGCAAAGGCAGCGCCATCATCGCCTACGGCGACGGCGTCAGCTGCCGGGTGGCGGTCGAAGCCGGGCTGATGCAGTCCGGCAATCTGGTGATCAACAGCCGCACCAAGGCGCGCTGCAGCGACGGCAGCCGCTACCAGATCCCGGAGATCGTTTGCCGCCAGGGCGAAACCGGCGCGGCGGAGTGCACCGGCCGCTACGATGCGGACACCACCTATCCCATGACGTTCAAGCGCGAGAGTAAATGATGCTGGCACCCCTTACGGACTACAAACACGGCATTACGCTGATTCAGGACAGCGGTATTCAGTTTCTGGACTTTGCCCTGACGCCGCTGCTGGACGCCGAGTTTCCCGGCAAATTCGTGCGCAAGACCGCCAGCGGGCCGCTGCTGCGCCTGCAATGGGAGGCCGAGAGCGGCAAATACCAGCTGCCGGCCGCGAACGGCCAGGCCGCCGAAGTGGTGCGGCCGGAGTTCAGCTATCCGCTGCAGCAGTCGCTGCGCCTGCTGGATAAGCTCTGGCTGCCGCTGCCCTTCTTGCGCCACACCCCGGCGGGCCTGTTTTTGTCAGGCCCGGACAACTGGGCGCGCCTGCAGGTGGTGCAGCTGGATGAACCGGATCAGGACGGCAACCTGCTGCGCGTGGTGCTGGCCTTCGACACCCGCGCCGCCGCGCCCGGCCAGGAGACGCTGGCGCCGGGCGAAAGCGATCTCGGCACCGATCTTCGTTTCGCGCTGGCGCACCGCAACCACGAACTGGTCGAGTTTCTCGATCTGACCTGGGTAGACGGCTGGCTGCGCGAGGCATTCAGCCAACGCGCCGCCGAGCGAGAGCAGCGCGCCGAAGCGGAGATCAATGCCGGGCTGAAAACCTTCGAGTATCAGGCGCATTACCTCAACCTGCTGCACATGCTCGGCCACCAGCTGGCGGTGCCGCAGATAAAAATGGTGGCGGCGACGCTGCAGCAACCGGCGATCGACGTCGATCTGGTGCTGGATGTCGGCAACTCGCACACCTGCGGCGTGCTGGTCGAGGACCATCCGGAGGAGAGTAACGGCCTGAAGCAAACCTACGAGCTGCAGCTGCGTTCGCTGTCCGAACCGCACCGCGTCTACAACGAACTGTTCGAGAGCCGGGTAGAGTTTTCGCAGACCGGGTTCGGCAAGCCACATCTGTCGTTCCAGAGCGGGCGCGACGACGCCTTCCAGTGGCCGTCCATCACCCGCGTCGGCCGTGAAGCCGCGCAGTTGGCGCAGCGGCGAACGGGCCATGAAGGCACTACCGGCATTTCCAGCCCGCGCCGCTACCTGTGGGACGAGGAACGCTATGCGCCCGGCTGGCGCTTCAACGAGCGGCACGAGCCGATGGCCGCCGCCGCACCGTTGACCACCCTCATCAACGACGAAGGCGTGCCGCTGTCCGCCCTGCCGATGGCGCAACGGCTGCCGGTGTTCGCCGCCCATTACAGCCGTAGCGCGGTGATGACGCTGATGCTGAGTGAGCTGCTGGCGCAGGCGCTGATGCAGATCAACAGCATCGCCCAGCGCAGCCGCATGCCGAACGCCGCCGCGCCGCGCCGTTTGCGCGCCATCATTCTGACGCTGCCTTCGGCCATGCCGAAACCGGAGCGCGAGATTTTCCGCCGCCGCATGCAGGAGGCGATCGGGCTGGTGTGGAAGGCCCTCGGCTGGCACCCGCAGGATGCGCCGTTCGACGGCACGCACACCCGCTTCCCGGTGCCGCAGGTGCAGATGGAGTGGGACGAGGCCACCTGCGGCCAGATGGTCTATCTGTACAATGAAACCCAGGTGAACTTCGCCGGCCGCACCGACGCCTTTTTCGCCGCCATGGCCCGGCCCGACCGGCCGCTGGCACCGGGTGAGCAGGCGGGTAAAACGCTGCGCATCGCCTCCATCGACATCGGCGGCGGCACCACGGATCTGGCGATCACACACTATTCGCTCGACGACGGCGTGGGCAATAACATCAAAATCAACCCGCGCCTGCTGTTCCGCGAGGGCTTTAAAGTCGCCGGCGACGATATCCTGCTGGACGCCATCCAGCAGTTTATCCTGCCCGCAGTGCAGCAGGCGTTCGAAGCCGCCGGCGTGAGCGCCGCCCCGGCATTGATGGATAGGCTGTTCGGCAACGAAGGGCGTATGGACGGGCTTTCCACCCTGCGTCAGCAGGCCGCGCTGCAGATTTTCATGCCCGCCGGACGCGCGCTGCTCGGCGCCTATGAAGAATACGATCCGCTGGACAGCCGGGCGGAAATCGCCGCCAGCCTGGGCGATCTGCTGCCGCAGCCGCCGACGCCGCAGGTGCTGGCGTTTATCAATGGCGAGGTGCAGCGCGAAGCCGACAGCGACGCCTTCGATATTCTGCACACCCCGCTGGTGATCCGCCTGGCCGATCTGCACGCCGCCTTCTTGTCCGATCGCATCGGCATCGGCCGCTGCCTGCGCCTGCTGGCTGAGGTGGTAGCGCTGTATACCTGCGACGTGCTGCTGTTGACCGGCCGCCCGGCGCGTTTCCCCGGCGTGCAGGCGCTGCTGCGCCATCTGCAGCCGCTGCCCGCCAGCCGTATTCTGCCGCTCGAGGGCTACCACACCCGCAGCTGGTACCCGTTCAACAAACGCGGCCGCATCGACAACCCGAAATCCACCGCCGCGGTGGGCGCCATGCTGTGCCTGCTGGCGATCGACCTTCGCCTGGAGAGCTTTTACTTCAACGTCGGCGATTTCCAGCCCTACTCCACCATTCGCCATCTGGGCATGCTGGACGGCAACAACATGCTGGCGGACGATAACGTTTATTACCGCGACATCGATCTGGATCGCGCCGACTTCGCGCTCGACCCCGCCGGCAGCTTCCAGCTGCGCGGCCCGCTGCGCCTGGGCTTCCGCCAACTGGACAACGAACGTTGGCCGGCCTCGCCGCTCTATACGCTGACCATCAATGACGCCCTGCTGGCGCGCAAGCTGGCCGGCGATGCGGTGATCATCCTGCGGCTGGCCATTACCGCCAGCGCCGAACAGGGCGCCGAAAGCGTCAAGATCGCACAGGCGGTAATGGCCGACGGCAGCCCCGTTCCGGCGCACCACCTGCAACTGAAACTCAATACCCTGGCTGCCAGTGCCTCCGGCGCGACCCACTACTGGATAGACAGCGGGAGCATTTACCCACGATGAAAGCCACCACTACCGCCCAATCGGCCCCGAACCACGCACTCAGCACCGGCATTCTGCAGGCGATCGACTGGGTGGACGCCGCGCGCCGGCAGTCCACTCGTTTGGAACAGGAGGCGGATCGCCTGACGCTGCGCCTGCGCCGTTGCCATAACCGCGCGCTGCAATTGGCGAATGCGCAACCTGAGCAGGTCGCTATCGGCCTGTACGGCCACAACGCCGCCGCCAAGGCCCACCTGCTGGCGGCGCTGGCCCCCGGCGCAGAAAGGCTGCACGCAGACGCCGCGCTGGCGGTTCGTTACTGCGCCGCCGCGCCGTCGCCGTGCGCCGAGTATCCTCTCGCCCTCGCGCTGCTCGATGAAGCGCAGTGGCTGGCCATCACCCTCGATGCCGCCGCGATGGGCGGCTTCCGACTGGACTGGGACGCCCGCGCGATCGCCGGCCATCTGCAAGCGTTGGCGCGCCACCGCCAAACCGTCGCCCTCGACGGCCTCAGCGACAGCGATGTGCTGACACTGTGGGATAGCCAACGCCGCCACGGCGACAAGGGGCAACAGACGCTGGACAGGCATTTCTGGCCACAGGCCGTGGCGCTGGCGCCGCAGTTGAGCATCGACGATCGCGCGCGCCTGTTTGCGCCGCTGTGGGGAGAGGAAGCAACGCTGACGGCGCGTTATCGCCAGCTGGCACACACGCTGCATGCCCTCGGCGGCAGCCGACAGGTTCATGCTCCGCACCGCGCCTTGCCGCTGCTGACCGCGAGCGCCGCAGCGGAAAACGCTACGATCGTCGTGATGGCCGAACACGGCGGTAAACGGGAGATCGCGCTGAGCGATCTGACCTGGCTGACCGCCGAAGTGACTACCGTTCTGCCGCAAACGACGCAGGCGGCCCTGCCCGCCGACGTGGCGCTGATCGACCTGCCCGGCAGCCGCGCCTGCCCGCAGGCGGAACCGACGCAGCGGCTGCAACAGGCGAAACGCGCCCATTTGCTGACCCGCTGCGCAGACGGCCTGCACGCCAACCTGCTGCTGGTAGCCGATGCCGCCGCCATGCCGCAGGACGCCGCCCGCATCGGCCAGGCGCTCGCCAACTGGGTCAACCAGACTCAGGGGGAAACCCCGGCGCTGCGCCAGCGCCGCAAGCCTGGCCTGATCTGGGCGGTCACACCGTTCGACCAACGCGGGGAAGGCAAAGCGCGCCCCGACGACGCCGTACAGCGCCAGGTCGGCGAACCCGGCGACAGCTGGGCCACGCTGCTGGCGCTGGATGAACAGGATTGCCGCCGCATGGTGAGCTACCTGGCCACTCAGGCGCGCCCGGCCCAGAAGCAAGCGCGCCTGCTCGAACAACGCGAAGAGTTGCAGCGCGAGCTGACGGAAAGCCTGCTCGGTAACTGGCTCACCGCCGCCGATCCACACGCGGCGCAGCAACGCGGCCAGCAGCTGCTGCGAGCGCTGCAGGCGCAGGCCGGCCGCCACGGCGAACTGCTGGAACGGCTGTTGCCCCAGCGCGATACGTTGCGCCAGCTTTATCAGCAACAGCAGCACGCCGCGCCTGCCCCGGCGGCGACGCCTGCGCCGTTCGGGCTCGACATCGATCTGTTCGGCGCGCCGGAAGCCTCAGCGCCCGGCGAGCCCCCCGCGTTACCCTTTGCTACGCGGGTGTTCGCGGATTGGATCAACCATCTGCGCAGCCTGCCGGACAGCCACCGGTTGCTGGATCTGCTCGGCGTCGAAAAACCGCATCTGGAACTGCTGGTCGATGCGCTGATCGGTGCGGCCTGTCGCCTGCGGCTCGATGATGAGCTGGAACGCGCGCTGTGCGCCGGAGGCCTGCCGGACCAGAGCGAAGATCGGCAAATCAGCCAAGCGCTGGCGATACTGGGCGACTTTGTCGCCTGGCTCGGTTTCCAGCGGCGCGATGCGGCAACGCGCCCCGAGAGCCGCGTCAATCCCGGCCAGCCGATCTTTACCCCACCGCCGCAGCCGGCGGTGGACTGGAGCCGCCAGCAGCGGTTAACCCGGCTGGCGCCGACGCCGACCAAAAACACCGCGTTTTATATCTATGACTGGCTGATCGGCCTGCAAACCCTGCTGGCGGAGAATGCGGCGGCGGAAAGCGCACTCGGCGAGGCGCAACGCGCAGCGTTGGAAGAGATCGTGGCGACTCTGCGCTAAGCGGCGGCTCTGGCAGCAATAGGGGGAGAAAACAGGATAAATCGGGCGTTGCCGATTATGCTGATGAGTAATGCCGCGATTCTGGGAGAAAATCATGCCCCCTTTCAGCCTGAAGACTATCGACCATGTGGTTCTGCGCGTGCGCGATATGCAGAAAAGCCTGCATTTTTATACCCAGATCGTCGGCTGTGATATCGCCAAACGGCGGCCGGATTTGGGGCTGATGCACCTGCGCGCCGGGGCGGCCATGATTGATCTGGTCGACGTTAACGGCCAGCTTGGAAAAAAAGGCGGCGATGCGCCCGATCCTCACCGGCAAAATGTCGATCACCTCTGCCTGCGCATCGATCCTTTCAACGAAGACGAGCTGTTGACCTATCTGCGATCGCAAGGGATCGCCGTCGATCCTGCTGAATCGCGCTACGGCGCGGAAGGTGACGGGCCGTCGATTTACTTCAGCGATCCGGACGGCAATCGCATCGAGCTTAAGGGGCCGGCGATCGGCTAGATCCTGGCGCTCCCGTGGATGTCGGCCAGCCGTTGGCTATCCACCACCCGCAGCGATTTGTTTTTAAAGTGAATAATACCGTCCGCCGCGAGCTGCGCCAGCGCGCGGCTCAGCTGCCTGACGGAGATCCCTAATCTGCCCGCCAGCAACTCCCTGTTTTCGAGCTGAATCTGCACGCCTTCCTGCTTTATTTTAAATAACAGAAATTTACGCAACTTATATTCTGCCGTTAAGCCGCCGCTCGCATGCAGCAATGAAGCGTTAAGCAGCTTGTCGCTCAACTGCCGGCACATAAAGGCGAGGAAAACAGGATCGTGCATGGCCCGCTCTTTGATGGCCTCGATAGGTAACGTGAAGATCAGCGCGTCCGTGACCGCCTGTACGGTGCTGAACACCACCCGCTGCGCCTGGGAGAACAGCTCCAGATCGCCTATCACGGAGAAATCCGTTTCGAAGGAAAAGACGATGTGCATGCCGTTCACATCGTAATTCTCAACCTGCAATTTTCCCTGCACGAGAAAAAACAGGTGGGTCAACCGATCGCTTTGCGTCACCAGGTATTCACCGGCCTCGACCCTGACCAGGCGCAAAGCGGCCAGCAGCGGGGGCGAAAGCGCCGTTCGCAGATCGTGAGCTTCGATAAACGCTTCTTTCAGCTTGCTGTCACCGACAGTTTTCACGGCGATTCACTCCCAGGGTTTATCCGTTAACGTCTTGCATCCTATCTTTTCGGCTGCGCCCAGAATAGCCGGCGCACTTCAGAACGAAACAGGACATCTGACCTTTTTTGCCTCGGGCCGTCTGGGTATTTTCTCCGCAGACCCCACCCAAGGAGAGTGCCATGCGACATATTTTGATAGATACCGATACCGCCTCCGACGATGCCGTCGCCTTGCTGATGGCGTTGCGCGAGCCTGACGTGAGGGTGGAAGCGATCACCACGGTCGCAGGCAACTGCCCGCTTGAACAATGCGTCAAAAATGCGCTTATCTGCGTCGAAAAAGCGGGAACCTATGCCCCTCCGGTATACGCCGGCATGGCGAAACCGCTGTTCCGCACGCGCTATCACTCGCACCACATTCACGGCGAAGACGGCATGGGCGACATGGCCTTGCCCGACCCGCAGCTGACCGCCGCACCCATTCATGCCGTAGACGCCATCATCGACTGCGCCGCACGGCTCAATGGCGAGCTGGAAATCGTCACCCTCGGGCCGCTGACCAATCTCGCGATGGCGGTGCTAAAAGCGCCCGCGCTGGCCGAACAAGTGAAAAGGGTTTATGTCATGGGCGGTTCCGGGCTGACGCCGGGCAATATTACCCCGCTGGCCGAATTTAACTTCTACGCCGACGCTGAGGCCGCCCATCTGGTGCTGAATGCCGGGCTTCCCCTCACCCTCGTCGGTTGGGAGATCGGGATGGGAGAAGCGTTTATTGGCGAGGACGATGTTGAACGATTGCATCATCTCGGCGAACTGGGGCGCTTTGCCGTGCGCTGCAACCGCACGCTGATGGCGTTCAACGCCGGGCGCACAGAGCGTAAAGGCTTTGATTTGCCCGATCCGACCACCATGGCGGTGGCGCTCTACCCGGATATCGTCGAGACCAGTCTGGAGGCGTATTCCTGGGTTGAATATAAAAGTGAAAGGTCTTACGGCCATTACGTCATTGATTCCACCCATCTGACCGGCGAACCGGCCAATGCACGCGTGATCACCCGCATTAAACCCGGCCTGTTTAAAGAAAAACTGTTTTCGTTGTTATCTCAGCCGTTAATGAAATAAGTGGCCCGTATGAAATTCGATCCAAGAATATTGAAGAAAGTGGAATTACACGTCCATTTGGATACCTGTTTAAGCTACCACTATGTCAAAAAGATCGACCCGCAAATAACCAGAACGGCCTTTAATCGGCAATTTATCGCGCCGAAACGATGCGCCGATCTCGGAGACTTTTTAAACAAGATCGCACCGCAAATAGACCTCCTGCAGACGCGCCAGGCGATAACGCTGGCCGTCGATGACTTGTTCGCGCAGCTGGCGGCGGATAACGTCATCTATGCGGAAGTGCGCTTTGCCCCGCTGCTGCATACCCGGATGGGGTTAAGCGGTGAAGCGGTGGTCGAGACGGTGCTCGCCGCGATGCGTGACGCCGCGCAAACTTATGGCGTCGCCACCGGGCTGATCCTGTGCACGCTGCGGCATTTCGATGCGGCCGCCAGCCTGCAAACCGCCGGGCTCGTGGTTAACTTTCTGGGCCGCGGCGTGGTCGCGCTGGATTTGGCCGCCGACGAAGCGCGTTACCCGCTGGCCAATCACGTAGCGGCCTTTCGGGCGGTGCGCGAAGCCGGCGGCAACGTCATCGCCCACGCCGGCGAGGCGAAGGGCGCCGACAGCGTACGGGAAACGCTGGATTGGCTGCAGGTGTCGCGCATCGGCCACGGCGTCAGGAGCATCGAGGATGCTGCGCTTATCGAGCGCCTGATAACCACCGGCGTCCTGCTCGAGATCTGCCCCAGCTGCAATCTCGTCTGCAATCTGTTCGACAGCATCGACAGTCACCCGATAGACCGGCTGAAAAGGATGGGAGTGCGGCTGAACGTGAATACCGATGCGCGCACCGTCGCCGATACCACGCTGAACAAAGAGTACCAGCTGTTGCATGACGCCTTCGGCTGGCAGGATGACGATTTTAACCGCAGCAACCGACAGGCGTTGGAAGCGAGTTTTCTCGACGGCGATACTAAAATGAAATTAATGAATCAGCTCAAGGCCGGGCCAATGTGACCCGGTACGTTTCAAGGCTGAGCGGGTTTTAACGCTCCTGCGCCGCCAACGCCTGGGCGCACGCCCAGGCCGAGCTCCAGGCCCACTGGAAGTTGTAGCCGCCCAACCACCCGGTCACGTCCACCACTTCGCCAATAAAATAGAGCCCCGGCGCCTTGTGGGCTTCCATCGTCTTGGAGGAAAGTTCGTTGGTGTCGACGCCGCCGAGCGTCACTTCCGCCGTGCGGTAACCTTCGGTGCCGTTCGGCTGCACACGCCAGTTCTGCAACAGATCCACCAGCGCCGCCTGCTGCGGCGCATTCAGTTGCTTCAGCGTGGCCTCCGGCAGTTGTCCCAGGGTCTGCAAGCACTCCACCAGCCGCTTCGGCAAGTGCAGCGCCAGGGTGTTTTTCAGGCTTTGGTTCGGGTGCTCCCGGCGTTGGTCATCCAGGAAGACCGCCAAATCCAGCTCAGGAAGTAAGTTAACGCTCACATACTCACCCGGCTGCCAGTAGCTGGACAGCTGCAGCACCGCCGGGCCGGACAGGCCGCGATGGGTGAACAGGATGCTTTCACGGAAGCTGACGCCGTTCTCGGCGGTGATCACCGCCGGCACCGAGACACCGGACAGCGTCTGTAAATGCTCCAACAGCGGCTTATGCAGGGTAAAAGGCACCAGCCCGGCCCGCGTCGGCAGCACCTTGAGGCCGAACTGCTCCGCCAGCTTGTAACCGAACGGCGAAGCGCCCAGCCCCGGCATGGACAATCCACCGCTGGCCACCACAAGTGAGCGAGCACTTACTTTTTCACCATTCAGCGCCAGCGCGTAGCCATGTTCGGTTTTCTCCACGCCCAGCACTTCGCTGCGCAGACGCATCGTCACCTGGCCCAGTTCGCACTCTTTGACCAGCAGATCCACCACCTGCTGCGCCGAGTCGTCGCAGAACAGCTGCCCCAGCGTTTTTTCATGGTAGGCGATGCCGTAGCGGTTGATCAGATCGATGAAGTCCCACTGGGTGTAGCGCGCCAACGCCGACTTGCAGAAGTGCGGGTTGTTCGACAGATAGGCCGCCGGCTCGGCATACATATTGGTAAAGTTGCAGCGCCCGCCGCCGGACATCAGGATCTTGCGGCCCGGTTTTTTGCCGTTGTCGAGCAGCAACACGCGGCAACCGAGTTGCCCCGCCTGCGCGGCGCAAAACATGCCGGCGGCGCCCGCCCCAATCACTACGACATCAAACTGTTCCACCTGAGCCTCACTTATCAAAACCACAATCGCGACAAAAGAGCGCCATATTACGCCGTTTCGCCGCCGGTCACCGCCAAATTCACGGCGGCAGATTGTAAAGCCCCGGCGCCGCCAACGCCATAGTAAGAAAATATTACAGAGGTCAGAGGAGAATAACGCGTTGATATTTCATATTTTTGTTATAGACACGCCATCATTTCGTCATGTCCAAATCAAAAAAACGTCATATTTTCCTTTTCCCCGGCCCCGGTTGTCACTGATAATGCGCGGCGTTCATGTCCACAAACTGGCGTAACGCTTATGCTGCATTTGTTCGCTGGCCTGGATTTCCATACCGGCCTGATGTTAATTCTCGCATTGTTGTTCGTGTTGTTTTATGAAGCCATCAATGGTTTTCATGATACGGCCAATGCGGTCGCTACAGTTATTTATACCCGCGCCATGCGCTCGCAACTTGCGGTCGTGATGGCAGGTTTGTTCAACTTTCTTGGCGTAATGCTCGGCGGTTTGAGTGTTGCTTACGCCATCGTCCACTTGCTACCTACCGATCTGTTGTTGAACGTCAGTTCAGCACACGGATTAGCCATGGTCTTCTCCATGCTGTTGGCGGCAATCATCTGGAACCTCGGCACCTGGTATTTCGGTCTGCCGGCCTCCAGTTCCCATACGCTGATAGGCGCAATCATCGGTGTCGGTTTAACCAACGCCCTGATGACCCACACTTCGGTGGTGGATGCGCTTAACGTCCCGAAAATGATTGGTATTTTCCTTTCTCTGCTGTTCTCGCCGCTGGTCGGCATGATGGTGGCGGGAGTGATGGTGTTCGCCTTGCGCCGCTATTGGAGTGGCACCAAGAAACGCCAGCGTATCCACATGACCCCTGCGGAACGTGAAAAGGTCGACGGCAAACGCAAGCCGCCGTTCTGGACCCGTATCGCACTGATCCTGTCGGCGATTGGCGTCAGCTTCTCGCACGGCGCCAACGACGGCCAGAAAGGCATCGGCCTTATCATGCTGGTGCTGATCGGCGTTGCGCCGGCCGGTTTCGTGGTCAATATGAATGCAACCGGTTATGACATCACACGTACGCGTGATGCCGTGACCCACCTGCAACAATATTACCAGCAGCACGGTGATGCCCTGTCGCATGCGGTGTCATTGACGCCGCTGGTGCCAAGCCCGGATGACGAGGCCGAACCTAACAAGCCGGCCGAGTTCCACTGCGACAGTTCGCGCGCCATGCCGGCGATCGAGCTGGCTCAGGGCATGCTGACCAACCTGCAAAGCTACGATCAGCTGACGGTTGACCAGCGCAGCCACCTGCGCCGCCTGCTGATGTGCGTGACCGACACGGCGGATAAAGTCGCCAAGCTGCCGGAAACCTCATCCGCCGACCAGCGCTTCCTGAAGAACCTGCGTCAGGATCTGCTGCAGACCGTCGAGTACGCGCCGATGTGGATCATCGTCGCCGTCGCGCTGGCGCTGTCGCTCGGCACCATGGTGGGCTGGAAACGTGTGGCCACCACCATCGGCGAGAAGATCGGCAAGAAAGGCATGACCTACGCTCAGGGCGTGTCGGCCCAGATGACCGCGGCGCTGTCGATTGGCGTGGCGAGCTATACCGGCATGCCGGTCTCCACCACCCACGTTCTCTCTTCGGCAGTTGCCGGGACGATGATCGTGGACGGCGGCGGCGTACAGAGCAAAACCGTGAAGAACATTCTGTTGGCTTGGGTACTGACCCTGCCAATCTCGATTCTGCTTTCCGGTGCGCTGTATTGGGTCGCGTTGAAGCTGATCTAAGCGATAAGCATCATGAGAAAGGCGGCCGCAGGGCCGCCTTTTTTTTGCCTGCATCAAGGGAAACAGGAAGGCATTAATACCAGATCATCAGCGCTATCAGGCTGATGACCACCAGGCCGCACAGGGCCGAGGTCAGCATAAACTGCCCGCGCACCCGCTCGCAGCGGCGAATAAACTCCGGATCGTGGTGCTCGACATAGCGCTGCGCAAAGATATAGCGCACCAGCCTCAGCTGCTTACTGGGTTGCCCGTGGGCGGTGAAGAAACCGCCGCCGTCGACGTATTGGTACAGCAGCGGGTCACAGCCGCGCAATACCACCAGCAGCGCACGCAAAGAAGAGTAATAACGCACCATGTTTACCACACACACCACACATAAGGCCCAAAACAGCGCGACGGTACTGATCATGATTGCCCCCTCAAGGCGTTGTTATCCGCGGCCATCCGCCGGGTCCAACCGCCCTACCTCATTACCCGATACTCTGCTGGAGCTTACCGCTCTCATCCCCTTTTTTGCCTGCACGGGCCACGCCCATAACCCACCACCTCCGGAGACGTTACCGCACCGCACAGAGAGATTTGCACAGCGTGGTTCCACTCAGAGGGGAAATGGTGAGGCCCATATCCATCATTGTAGGTTAATGAAACGCAAACTGGCCTGAGCAGTGGATAAAATTTACCGAAACGACCTCCGCCGGGGCGTGCTGACGGCTCACCGCCGGCCGGTGATTGGTCGATTTTTCTGGATAGTCTATCCCGCCCCGCGCCGCTGATCTTTCCCCCCACGCTGGCTAGACTCAGGTTTCCGTTACGTTCATCCAAGGAAACTGTTATGGCAAACCATTCAATCAAAGGAAAAACCGTCCTCATCGCCGGCGGCGCCAAAAACCTCGGCGGGCTGATCGCGCGCGATTTGGCTGAACAAGGCGCAAAAGCGGTGGTAATCCACTACAACAGCGCCGCTTCCCAAGCCGAGGCGGAAAAAACCGTCGCCGCCATTCAGGCCGCCGGGGCGCAAGGCATCGCGCTGCAGGCCGATCTCACCACCGCGGGCGCGGTCGAAAAACTGTTCGCCGATGCGGTCGCCGCCGTCGGCAAGCCGGATATCGCCATCAATACCGTCGGCAAAGTGCTGAAAAAGCCGATGGTCGACATCAGCGAAGCCGAGTACGACGAGATGACGGCGGTCAACGCCAAAACCGCGTTCTTCTTCCTGAAAGAGGCGGGCAAACACCTCAACGACAACGGTAAAATCTGCACGCTGGTCACCTCGCTGCTCGGCGCCTTCACGCCGTTTTACGCCGCTTACGCCGGCACCAAAGCGCCGGTGGAACACTTCACCCGCGCCGCCGCCAAGGAGTTTGGCGAACGCGGTATCTCCGTGACGGCGGTCGGCCCCGGCCCGATGGACACCCCGTTCTTCTACCCGGCGGAGGGTGCGGATGCCGTGGCCTACCACAAGACGGCGGCGGCGCTGTCGCCGTTCAGCAAAACCGGCCTGACCGATATCGAAGACGTGGTGCCGTTCATCCGCCACCTGGTCAGCGACGGCTGGTGGATAACCGGCCAAACCATCCTGATCAACGGCGGCTACACCACCAAATAAGTTCGACGGGGGCACAGATGCCCCCGCACCTGCTCGCGCGCAACCGCGCCATGCGGCTACACTCTCTGTCAGAAACGGCGCCAAGGAACAGCAGGTCAACGAGATGGACAGATTCAATCAATACCGCGTATTCGTACAGGTGGCGGAAATGGGCAGCTTTATCCGGGCGGCCCATGCGCTGGAGGTGCCGCGCGCCTCGGTGTCCGCCGCCGTGCAACAGCTGGAAACGCAGCTGGGCGTGCGCCTGCTGCACCGCACCACGCGGCAGGTGCGGCTGACCGCCGACGGCGAACAGCTGCTCGAGCGGCTGCGCCCGCTGCTGGCCGAGGTGGAAGACATCGATCAGTCGTTTCAGGCCAGCCAGCGCCAGGCCTCCGGCCGGCTCAGCGTCGACGTGCCGAGCCGCATCGCCCGCCGGCTGATCGCGCCGGCGCTGCCCGGCCTGCTGCGGCGCCACCCTCATCTGCAGCTGGTGCTCGGCTCCGCCGATCGCGCCATCGATCTGGTGCAGGAAGGGGTCGACTGCGCGGTGCGCGTCGGCGATCTGCACGACAGCAGCCTGGTGATGCGCCCGCTCGGCCATATCGTGCTGATCAACTGCGCCAGCCCCGCTTACCTGGGCGAATTCGGCCATCCGCGCCAGCCCGGCGATCTCGTCGAGGGACACTGGAGCATCGGCTACGCCTCGCCCAAAACCGGCCGCGAATCCCCCTGGGAATACCTGGCCGACGACGGCCATACGCAACGGCTCGAACTGCCCAGCCGGGTGGTGGTCAACAACGCCGAAAGCTATATCGCCTGCTGCCGCGCCGGGCTGGGGCTGATGCAGATCCCGCGCTACGACGTGCAACACCTGCTCGACGCCGGTGAACTGGTGGAAGTCCTGCCCGGTTACCGCGCCGCTTCCATGCCGATCGCCCTGATCTACCCCCACCGCCGCCAGCGATCGCGCCGCCTGGCGGTGTTTCATGAGTGGTTTGAAAGCCTGCTGCAGCCGCATCTGGAGCGCTGATTGCACATTTAGCGCTATACTTTGTTTAATAACGCTTATAATTCAAGCGGTCAGACCGTCAGCATCCGCATAATCCATAGGCTTTTACGCCGCGCGGGTGTACAACGAAAGGTATCGGGCGGAGAGATTTTCGATGCGGCGCAGTGTGATCGCCCCAACATATCATTGCGTTATCCGAATGATACTATGGAACCAAAAGCGCCAGGCGGGTAAACGGAACGCCTGCTAACCCTTTTTAATCGGCATGTTTATGGAAGGAGTATTCTTATGGCTTACAAACACATACTGATCGCGGTGGACCTATCCCCGGAAAGCAAGATTCTGGTAGAAAAAGCCGTCTCGATGGCGCGGCCGTACAACGCTAAAGTTTCTCTGATCCACGTCGATGTCAACTATTCCGACCTCTATACCGGCCTTATCGACGTCAATCTCGGCGACATGCAAAAACGCATCTCCGAGGAAACCCATCAGGCGCTGACCGAGCTGTCGCAGAACGCCGGCTACCCGATCACCGAGACCCTGAGCGGCAGCGGCGATCTGGCGCAGGTATTGGTCGATGCCATCAAGAAATACGACATGGACCTGGTGCTGTGCGGCCACCACCAGGACTTCTGGAGCAAGCTGATGTCTTCGGCACGCCAGCTGATCAATACCGTGCACATCGACATGCTGATCGTGCCGCTGCGCGATGAAGAAGACGAATAAAGTAAGCACTTGCTAACTTAACTGCCCAACGCCCGCGCCCTGCGGGCGTTTTTCATGCCGCCGCGCCGATTAATCGCTTGATAATCAACCGCCCTCCGATGATATAGTCGCTAAAGACACAACATCCTCCCCCGAGCATCGCCTATACCCATATCTATAAGAAATAGCGGGGGAAATTTAATGCGAAAAGGAGTTATCCATGGAATATGCCGTATCGGTAGAGTCTTTCCTGTCCTCGTTACAACGCCATAACCCCCACCAGCCGGAATATCTGCAGGCGGTGCGCGAAGTATTCACCTCGCTGTGGCCGTTTATCGAACGCAACCCGCACTATCGCGAACAGGCGCTGTTGGAGCGCCTGGTGGAGCCCGAGCGCGTCATTCAGTTCCGCGTCAGCTGGGTGGACGATCGCGGCCAGGTGCAGGTCAACCGCGCCTTCCGCGTACAGTTCAACTCGGCTATCGGTCCCTACAAGGGCGGCATGCGCTTCCACCCGTCGGTGAACCTGTCGATCCTGAAGTTCCTCGGTTTTGAGCAGACCTTCAAGAACGCGTTGACCACCCTGCCGATGGGCGGCGGCAAAGGCGGCTCCGATTTCGATCCGAAGGGCAAAAGCCAGGGCGAGATCATGCGCTTCTGCCAGGCGCTGATGACCGAGCTGTATCGCCATCTGGGCCCGGACACCGACGTGCCGGCCGGCGATATCGGCGTCGGCGGCCGCGAAGTCGGCTTTATGGCCGGCATGATGAAAAAACTGTCCAACAATACCGCCTGCGTATTTACCGGCAAGGGCCTCTCCTTCGGCGGCAGCCTGATCCGCCCCGAGGCGACCGGCTATGGCCTGGTTTACTTCACCGATGCCATGCTGCAGCGCCACGGCCTGGGCTTTGAGGGCATGCGGGTGGCGGTGTCCGGCTCTGGCAACGTGGCGCAGTACACCATCGAGAAAGCGCTGGAGCTGGACGCGCGCGTGATCACCGTGTCGGATTCCGGCGGCACCCTGGTGGACGAAGACGGCTTCACCACCGAGAAGCTGGCGCACCTGGCGGAGATCAAAAACCAACGCTACGGCCGGGTGGCGGACTACGCCCGCGAACGCGGCCTGACGTATCTGGCGGGCCAGCAGCCGTGGAACGTGCCGGTGGATATCGCCCTGCCGTGCGCCACCCAGAACGAACTGGATCTCGAGGCGGCGCAGACGCTGATCCGCAACGGAGTGAAGGCGGTAGCGGAAGGCGCCAACATGCCGACCACCATCCAGGCCACCGACGCCTTCCTCGACGCCGGCGTGCTGTTCGCGCCGGGCAAGGCGGCCAACGCCGGCGGCGTGGCCACCTCGGGGCTGGAGATGGCGCAAAACGCCGCGCGCATCGGCTGGCGGGCAGAGAAAGTGGATGTACGTTTACAACATATCATGGCCGATATTCACCACGCCTGCGTGGAATACGGCGGCGAAGGCAAGCAAACCCACTACGTGCACGGCGCGAATATCGCCGGTTTCGTCAAGGTCGCGGACGCCATGCTGGCGCAGGGCGTGCTGTAATCCGTCTTAAAGGTGATCTTGTTCACACATCGATTAAATGCTTCAATGCCGGCCTCTGCGCCGGCATTTTTTTATGCTTTCCCGCCATTCAAATGATGCAAGTGCGTTAAATAAAAGTTAACAATAGGTTATTTATTACTTCTTAATCGGTAGTAAATTTACCACTGCCAAATAATTAAACATTTATTTAACACTAAATACGCCATTATTTTACTTAAATGTGCGCAGATCACATTTCATTAACTTCAGCTACGCCCCCTCTTCCATTCCTTTGTAATCTGCAGCGGTGGAAAAACCGCCACCCCTACAGATAAAAAAAGGTACAGCTAATGAAATTTAACCTCGCATTATTAAATGCATGTGTGGTTTCTGCGTGCATGTTATCGACAACACCTGTGTTCGCCGCTGATAAGTATGAGATTGCCGTGGTCGCTAAAGTGACCGGTATTCCGTGGTTCAACCGCATGGAAGTGGGCGTCAACGAAGCGGCGAAAAAACTCGACGTCAACGCCTACCAGACCGGCCCTTCTACGCCGGATCCGGCCGCGCAGGTCAAGGTGATTGAGGATCTGATCGCCAAAAACGTCAATGCCATCATCGTGGTGCCGAACGATGCCAAAGTGCTGGAGCCGGTGCTGAAAAAAGCGCGCGACAAAGGCATCGTGGTGCTGACCCATGAATCCCCGGACCAGCAGATCGGCCAGTGGGACATCGAGACCATCGACAGCGAGAAATACGCGCAGGCCAACGTCGATGAGCTGGCGAAAGACATGGGCGGCAAAGGCGGCTACGCGATCTACGTCGGCTCGCTGACCGTGCCACTGCACAACGCCTGGGCCGACTCCGCCATCAAATACCAGAAAGAAAAATACCCGGACATGTTTGAAGTCACCTCGCGCCTGCCGGTGGCGGAAAGCATCGACAAATCCTACGCCACCACGCTGGACCTGATGAAAACCTATCCGCAGATGAAGGGCATCATCGGCTTTGGCTCGCTCGGCCCGATCGGCGCCGGCCAGGCGGTGGCCAAGAAACGCGCCAAGGACAAGATCGCGGTGGTGGGCATCGCCATGCCGGCGCAGGCCGCCCCTTACCTGATGCGCGGTGACATCAAAAAAGCGCTGCTGTGGGATCCGAAAGACGCCGGTTATGCGCTGGTGACGGTGGCCGACCAGCTGCTGCAGGGCAAGGAAGTGAACAAAGACCTGTCGATCGAGGGCCTTGGCAAGGCTGACGTCGACATGGAACACAAAGTGATTCGGTTTAATAAGATTTTGGAAGTCACCAAAGACAACGCCCAATCGCTTGGATTCTGATTTTTCGCGTAATTTCGCTACACCGGGAAAGTAGTTAAACCCTCGTAGGGGCGCAGCATTGCTGCGCCCAGGGCTTCGGCCGCTACGCAAGCACAGGTTAACGTTATGACAGCCTCCCCCGCATTTATCACCCTGGAGAATATCAGCAAGCGATTCCCAGGCGTGCTGGCATTAGACCAGATCAACCTGACGCTGAATAAAGGCGAAGTGCACTGCCTGGCCGGGCAAAACGGCTGCGGCAAAAGCACCATCATTAAAATTATCTCCGGCGTCTATCAGCCGGAAAAAGGCGCCAACATTTCGCTGGAAGGCAAACTCTTCCACGCCCTGACGCCGCAGCTGTCCGGTTATTACGGCATACAGGTGATCTACCAGGACCTGTCGCTGTTCCCCAATCTGACGGTGGCGGAGAACATCGCCATCCACCGTTACCTGCCCGGCGGCCACTTCTGGGTGCGCAAGCGATTGATGCGCCAGACGGCGCTCGACGCCATGGCGCGGGTCGGCATACTCATCGACCCTGATAAAAAGGTGGAAAAACTGTCGATCGCCGATCGGCAGCTGGTGGCGATTTGCCGCGCCATCGCCGCCGAGGCGCGGCTGGTTATCATGGACGAACCGACCGCCTCGCTGACCCGCCAGGAGGTCGACGGCCTGCTGCGGGTGGTCAACGAGCTGAAGGCGGCCGGCATCTGCGTGGTATTCGTCAGCCACAGATTGGACGAAGTGATGGAAGTCGCCGATCGCATCAGCGTGATGCGCGACGGCAAGCTGGTAGGCACCTGGCCGGCCAGCGAACTGGACAGCCATGAACTGGCGTTCCTGATGACCGGCCAACGCTTCCACTACAGCCCGCTGCCGCCGCTGCCGCCGGCCGAACAGGCGCCGCTGCTCGAGGTGCGCAACCTCAGCCGCGGCGAGAAATACCGCAACGTCAATCTGGCGCTGCGCGGCGGCGAGATCGTCTCGATCGTCGGCCTGCTCGGCGCCGGCCGCACCGAACTGTGCCTCAGCCTGTTCGGCATGACGCGGCCGGACAGCGGCGAGATCCGCATCGAGGGCCAGGCGGTGCAGCTGCACAACAACCGCGAAGCGGTGCGCCACGGCATCGGCTATGTGTCGGAGGATCGCCTGACGCAGGGGCTGATCATGGAACAATCCATCTACGACAACACCATCGTCACCGTCTTCGATCGGCTGCATACCTCGCTCGGGCTGTTGGATCACGCCAAGGCGACCGAGCTGGTCAACCGGCTGATCCGCGATCTGAACATCAAGGTGTCCGACAGCGCGTTGCCGGTGAAAACCCTGTCCGGCGGCAACGCCCAACGCATCGCCATCGCCAAATGGGTGGCGACCCAGCCGAAGATCCTGATCCTCGACTCGCCCACCGTCGGCGTGGACATCGCCAACAAAGAGGGGATCTACCAGATCGCCCGCGATCTGGCGCAGCTGGGCATGGCGGTGCTGATGATCTGCGACGAGATCCCGGAAGCCTATTACAACAGCCATCGGGTGATGGTGATGCGCAAGGGTGAACTGATCGCCGAATTCGCGCCGCACCAGAGTACCGAGCAACAGATCGCCGAGGTGGTGAATGGATAAGTCATTATTGGCCCGCCTGGCCGGGCGGCACGAGTTTTATCTCGGCCTGTTGGTGCTGCTGCTGGCGATCGGCCTGAGCGCCGGCACCGACGAATTTCTGACGCTCGGCAACCTGACCGACGTCGCCACCAGCTACGCCATTCTCGGCATCCTGGCCTGCGGGCTGTTCGTGGTGCTGATCGCCGGCGGCATCGACATTTCGTTCCCGGCGGTCACCGCCATCGCCCAGTATGTGATGGCCAGCTGGGTGATCCAGCACGGCGGCAGCTTCCCGCTGGCGTTCGCCCTGGCGATCGGGGTCGGCCTGCTGCTCGGGCTGGTGAACGGTTTCCTGGTGTACTGGCTGAAAGTGCCGGCGATCATCATCACCATCGCCACCCTTAACCTGTTCTACGGCCTGCTGGTGTACGCCACCAACGGCACCTGGCTGTACGGCTTCCCGGACTGGTTCATGAACGGCATCAACTGGTTCTCGTTCCAGGGTGCCGACGGCTACGACTACGGCCTCACGCTGCCGCTGCTGTGCCTGCTGGGGACCATCGTCGTCACCGGCGTGCTGATGAACCGCACCCGGCTGGGGCGCCAGATCTACGCGATGGGCGGCAACCGCGACGCGGCGTCGCGCCTGGGGTTGAACCTGCTGCGGCTGCATTTTTGCGTCTACGGCTACATGGGCATTCTGGCCGGCGTCGCGGCGGTGGTGCAGGCGCAGATCACCCAGTCGGTGGCCCCCAACTCGCTGCTCGGCTTCGAGCTGACGGTATTGGCGGCGGTGGTGCTGGGCGGCACCAGCATGAGCGGCGGCCGCGGCTCGTTGACCGGCACCCTGCTCGGCGTGGTGCTGCTGGCCTTCCTGCAAAACGGGCTGACGCTGCTCAGCGTCTCGGCCTATTGGCACCAGGTATTCAGCGGCGCGATCATTTTGATCAGCATCAGCACCACCGCCTGGAACGAAAAACGCAAGCTGCTCAAGGAGATCTGACATGACGCAGTTAACTCGGTTGATCCCAAGCGATCGGATCATTCGCCTGCAGGGCGCGATCATCATCGCGGTGGCGCTGCTCTTCGCCGGGCTGCTCGGATCGCGCTTCTTCAGCCTCGGCAACTTCCAGTCGATCGCTTCGCAGCTGCCGATCCTCGGCCTGCTGGCGCTCGGCATGGGCATTACCATGCTGACCGGCGGCATCAACCTGTCGATCATCGCCGGCGCCAACGCCTGTTCGCTGGTGATGGCGGCGATCATCGTCAGCCATCCCGATCAGCCGCTGTTCCTGGCGCTGGCGCTGTTGGCCGGCCTGCTGGTGGCGGTGGCGATGGGCGCGCTGAACGGCGTGCTGGTGGCCTGGATCGGCGTTTCGCCAATCCTCGCCTCGCTCGGCACCATGACGCTGATCACCGGCCTGAACATCCTGCTGTCCAACGGCGCGGTGATCTCCGGCTTCCCGGCGGCGATTCAATTTCTCGGCAACGGCGCCGTGCTCGGCGTGCCGGTGGCGCTGATCCTGTTCCTGCTGGTGGCGGCCGGGCTGTGGCTGCTGCTGGAACACACCACGCTGGGCCGCAGCCTGTACCTGATCGGCTCTAACGAACAGGCCACCCGCTTCAGCGGCGTGAACACCGCGCGGGTGCAGATCGCGGTGTATATCCTGTCGGCGCTGCTCGGCTGGGGCGCCGCCCTGCTGATGATGGCCAAGTTCAACTCGGCCAAGGCCGGCTACGGCGAATCTTATCTGCTGGTGACCATTCTGGCCTCGGTGCTGGGCGGCATTAACCCGGACGGCGGTTTCGGCCGTATTCTGGGGCTGGTGCTGGCGCTGATCGTGCTGCAAATGTTGGAAAGCGGCCTCAATCTGCTGGGGGTCAGCAGCTACCTGACCATGGCCCTGTGGGGCGGCGTGCTGATCCTGTTTATCGCGTTACAGAATCGAAAAGCCTGAGGAGAAAATAATGGCGAGCTATTTTATTGGCGTAGATGTGGGCACCGGAAGCGCGCGCGCGGGCGTATTCGATCTCAATGGCCGCATGGTCGGCCAGGCCAGCCGGGCCATCGATCTGTACCGGCCGAAGGCGGATTTCGTCGAGCAGTCGTCGGATAACATCTGGCAGGCGGTGTGCAATGCGGTGCGCGACGCGGTCAACCAGGCCGACATCAACCCGATCCAGGTCAAGGGGCTGGGCTTCGACGCCACCTGTTCGCTGGTGGTGCTGGATAAAGAGGGCAAGCCGCTGACCGTCAGCCCCTCCGGCCGCACCGAACAGAACATCATCGTGTGGATGGATCACCGGGCGATCGCCCAGGCCGAGCGCATCAACGCCACCAAACACCGGGTGCTGGACTTCGTCGGTGGCATCATTTCGCCGGAGATGCAGACGCCGAAACTGCTGTGGCTGAAACAGCACATGCCCACCACCTGGGCCAACGCCGGTTACCTGTTCGATCTGCCGGACTTCCTCACCTGGCGCGCCACCCAGGACGCCACCCGCTCGCTGTGTTCGACGGTGTGCAAGTGGACCTATCTCGGCCACGAACAGCGCTGGGACAAGAGCTACTTCCAGCAGATCGGGCTGGAAGACGTGCTGGAACATGACGCGGCCAAGATCGGCAGCGACGTCAAAATGATGGGCGAGCCGCTGGGCCACGGCCTGACCCAGCGCGCCGCCAGCGAGATGGGGCTGATTGCCGGCACGGCGGTGAGCGTGTCGATCATCGACGCCCACGCCGGCACCCTCGGCACGCTGGGCGCCACCGGCGTCTCCGGCGAGGTGGCCGACTTCAACCGCCGCGTCGCGCTGATCGGCGGCACCTCCACCGGCCACATGGCGATGTCGCGCACCGCGCGCTTTATCGGCGGCGTCTGGGGGCCGTATTACTCGGCGATCCTGCCGGAATACTGGCTGAACGAGGGCGGCCAGTCCGCCACCGGCGCGCTGATCGACCACGTCATCCAGTCGCACCCGTGCTACCCGGAGCTGCTGGCGCAGGCGAAAACCCAGGGGCAGACCATCTATGAGGTGCTGAACGCCATTCTGCGCCGCATGGCCGGCGAGCCGGAGAATATCGCCTTCCTGACGCAGGACATTCATATGCTGCCGTACTTCCACGGCAACCGCTCGCCGCGCGCCAACCCAACGCTGACCGGCATCCTGACCGGGCTGAAGCTGTCGCGCACGCCGGAGGACATGGCGCTGCACTACCTGGCCACCATTCAGGCCATCGCGCTCGGCACCCGCCACATCATCGAAACCATGAACCACAGCGGCTACAGCATCGACACCATCATGGCCAGCGGCGGCGGCACCAAGAACCCGATCTTCGTGCAGGAGCACGCCAACGCCACCGGCTGCGCCATGCTGCTGCCGGAGGAGAGCGAAGCGATGCTGCTGGGCGGCGCCATGATGGGCACCGTAGCGGCCGGCGTGTTCGACACCCTGCCGGAGGCGATGAGCGCCATGAGCCGCATCGGCAAGACGGTCACGCCGCAGACCAACCAGATAAAAAGCTACTACGATCGCAAATACCGGGTATTCCACGAGCTGTACAACGACCACATGAAATACCGCCGGTTGATGCAGGAGGAGGCGTGATGCAGCAGGAATGGCGGCAGGCCGTGCAGGGTTGGCAAACCTACAGCCAGGAGCTGGCGCAGCTGGGCGAACGCCTCGACGCGCACACCTGGCAGCGGCTGCTGACGCTGCTGGCCGACTGCCGCGGTAAAATCGCCGTCACCGGCGTCGGCACCTCGGGGATTGCGGCGCGCAAGATAGCCCACATGCTGGCCTGCGTGGAACGGCCGGCGGTCTACCTCGACGCCACCGGCGCGGCGCACGGCGATCTGGGTTTTCTGCGCGCCGACGATCTGCTGATCCTGATCTCGCGCGGCGGCAATTCCGACGAGCTGACCCGCCTGCTGCCGACGCTGCAGGCCAAGGGGGTGACGCTGATCGCGGTGACGGAAAACCCGCATTCCGCCATCGCGCAGGCGGCGCAGCTGACGATCGCCACCGGGGTGCAAAAGGAAATAGATCCGCTGAACATGCTGGCCACCACCTCAATTGTGCTGGTGCTGGCGATCTTCGACGCCGCCTGCGCCTGCCTGATGGCGCGCAGCGGTTACGACAAGGAGACCTTGTTGGCGGTGCATCCGGGCGGCGGCGTGGGGAAAAGCTTGCGGGAGGAAAACTGAGGCCCGACACCGCGGGCCCGGCTGACGTTACAGCGGCATGTAGATATCGAAACGGTGGCTTTTGGTCAGCGTGGCAGCGTGCGCCGGCACGTCGGCCAGCGGCGGCGCGTAGTCCGGACGTTTCACCACCACGCGCTTGGTCGCCAGGCGGCGCGCCGGCTCCAGCAGGCCGTCGGCGTCATCGTCGCTGCCCACCAGCGATTGAAACACCCGCATCTCTTTCTTCACCAGCGCGCTTTTTTGCTTGTGCGGGAACATCGGATCGAGATACACCACCTCGGGGCGCGGGCTGAGATCCGCCAGCGCCGTCAGGCTGGAGGCGTGCAGCAGCGTCAGGCGCTCGCGCAGCCACGGGCCGATTTCCGCATCCTGATAGCCGCGCTGCAGGCCGTCGTCCAGCAACGCCGCCACCACCGGATTGCGCTCCAGCATCCGCACCCGGCAGCCCAGCGCCGCCAGCACGAAGGCGTCGCGCCCCAGCCCGGCGGTAGCGTCCACCACGTCCGGCAGATAGCTGCCCTTGATGCCGACCGCTTTGGCCACTGCCTCGCCGCGGCCGCCGCCGAAGCGGCGCCGGTGCGCCATGGTGCCGGTGACGAAATCGACGTAGATCCCGCCGAGCTTCGGCTCGTCGCGCTTGCGCAGCTCCAGCCGCTGCGGGGTCAGTACCAGCGCCATCGGCGCGTTGTCGTCGGACGTCAGCTGCCAGCGCTGCGCCAAAACAGACAAGGCGCCGGGATCGGCGCCTGCTTCACACAATAAACACACGCTCACGTGTCGGGTTATCCTTTAATGCCGTAATGGCGCAGCATAGCATCCAGCTGCGGCTCGCGGCCACGGAAGCGTTTGAACAGCGCCATCGGCTCTTCCGACCCGCCGCGCGACAGGATGTTGTCGAGGAAGGATTTGCCGGTTTCGGCGTTGAAAATCCCCTCTTCTTCGAAGCGCGAGTAAGCGTCGGCCGACAGCACTTCCGCCCACAGGTAGCTGTAGTAACCCGCCGCGTAGCCGCCGGCGAAGATGTGGCTGAAGGCGTGCGGGAAGCGGCCCCAGCTTGGCGAAGGCACCACCGCCACCATTTTCTTCACTTCCGCCAGCGTCGGCAGGATCTGCGCGCCTTTTTCCGGGCTGTATTCGAAGTGCATGCGGAAATCGAACAGGCCGAACTCCAGCTGGCGCAGGATGAACAGCGCCGCCTGGTAATTCTTGGCCGCCAGCAGCTTGTCGAGCATGGCCTTCGGCAGCGGCTCGCCGCTCTGGTAGTGGCCCGAGATAAACGCCAGCGCTTCCGGCTCCCAGCACCAGTTTTCCATAAACTGGCTCGGCAGTTCGACCGCATCCCACGGCACCCCGTTGATGCCGGAGACGCCGGCGGTATCGATCTGCGTCAGCATGTGGTGCAGACCGTGGCCGAACTCGTGGAACAGCGTGGTCACTTCGTTATGGGTGAACAGCGCCGGCTGGTCACCCAGCGGGCGGTTGAAGTTGCAGGTCAGGTAAGCGACCGGTTTTTGCAGCGTGCCGTCGGCCTTGCGCAGGCTGCCGACGCAGTCGTCCATCCAGGCGCCGCCGCGTTTGTTTTCGCGGGCGTACAGATCGAGGTAGAAGCTGCCGCGCAGCTCGCCGTTAGCGTCGAACAGATCGAAGAAACGCACGTCCGGATGCCAGGTCTCCACGTCTTTACGCTCTTTGGCGGTGATGCCGTAAATGCGTTTCACCACTTCGAACAGCCCTTCCACCACCCGCTGCTCCGGGAAGTACGGGCGCAGCTGCTCGTCGCTGATGGAGAACAGGTGCTGCTTCTGTTTTTCGCCGTAATAGGTGATGTCCCAGGCTTCGAGCTCGTCCACGCCATAGTGCTGTTTGGCGAAGGCGCGCAGCTGCGCCAGCTCTTGCTCAGCCTGCGGGCGGGCGCGCTTGGCCAGATCGCTCAGGAAGCCGATCACCTGCTCCGGGCTCTCCGCCATTTTGGTCGCCAGCGACTTGTCGGCGTAGGTGTCGAAGCCCAGCAGCTGAGCCAGCTCGTGGCGCAGCGCCAGCGTTTCCGCCATCACTTCGCTGTTGTCCCATTTGCCGGCGTTCGGCCCCTGATCGGAGGCGCGGGTGGCGAAGGCGCGGTACATCTCTTCGCGCAGCGCGCGGTTGTCGGCGTAGGTCAACACCGGCAGGTAGCTCGGCATGTCCAGCGTCAGCAGCCAGCCGTCCTGCTCTTTGGCCTGCGCCATCGCCTGTGCCTGCGCCAGGGCGCTCTCCGGCAGGCCGCTCAGCTCGGCTTCGTCGGTAATCAGTTTGCTCCAGCCCATGGTGGCGTCGAGCACGTTGTTGCTGTAGGTGGAACCCAGTTCGGACAGGCGCGCGACGATCTCGCCGTAGCGCTGCTGTTTATCCGCCGACAGACCGATGCCCGACAGTTCGAAATCGCGCAGCGCGTTGTCCACCGCCTTGCGCTGCGGCACGCTCAGCGCCTCGAACGCCGCACCCTCTTTCAGGCTGCGGTAGGCCTGGTACAGCCCTTCGTGCTGGCCAACCCAGGTGCCATACTCGGACAGCAGCGGCAGCGCCTGCTCATAGGCGGCGCGCAGCTCCGGGCTGTTTTTCACCGAGTTCAGATGCCCGATCGGCGACCAGATGCGCGACAGGCGATCGTCCGACTCCGCCAGCGGCTGACACAGATTATCCCAGGTGAACGGCCCCGGCTGCGCGACCACGCGCTCTACCGCGGCGCGGCAGTCCGCCAGCGCGGATTGCACCGCAGGCACGATATCTTCAGGGCGGATCGCCGAGAACGGCGGCAGGGAAAACGGGGTCAGCAACGGATTTGTCATAGGGCAGTCCTGATTAGCGTTGGGGCCCGCCGCGGGGGCGAGCCTTAAAATGCGTATGAATCTCTAACATGGAGCCAGACAACAGGAAAATCAATGCCCGGCGTTGATCGTTCGTGCCTTAAACGGCGCTTTGCCGGATGCGGGCGGCCAGCGCCGCCAGCTGTTCGTCGTCGGCGCGCGCGGCGTCGTGGGAGGAGATATAGCCCTCGTAACGTTCGAAAAACTTCGGCGAGGTCGATTCGATCGGCCGCCACTGATCCAGCGACGCGGTGCCGTGCAGCGGGATCAGTTTGGCGTGTACATGGTCGACGCCGTAGCCCTCGAACACCATGCCGCAGCGGCCGACGTCGTCGAACGCGCGGTCCAGCTGTTTCGCCACCCGCTTGGTCGCCAGCATCAGCGCGCTCAACACCTCGTCCGGCAGGTCAAAGGCGTAGCTCGGCTGGTGCGCCTTGGGGATCACCACGCTGAAGCCGTCGGTGTTGGGAAAGATGGACAGGAAGGCCAGATGGTCGTCGTCTTCCCAGATTTTATGGCACGGCGCCTTGCCCGCCACGATGTCGCAAAAAATGCAGCTCATCCTTTCTCCTTGTGATTCACAGCGTTTCAACCCGTTCGAACTCTTCGAACACCAGCCACATGTCCGGCGCAAAAGTGCCCTCGCGGGTAAAGAACGCCTGATGCCCCTCGCGCCAAAACGCCAGGCTTTTGTCGCCTTCGCCCTCTTTGGCCGCCATCTCGGCGGTCACCTGGTCGTAGCGCACCAGGCGCAGCGCCAGGGTTTTGATCACGCAGGCCGGTTCGCCGCGGCCGTCGAGAATAATGCTATCGTCGCCGATCATCGGCGTTTGCTCCCGGCGATAGCTCGCATAGGAGCTGCAGGTGGCGGTCTTTTCCCCGCTCAGCACCAACTGCAGCAGTTCGTCGGCCAACTCGGGGCCGTCGCCGAACGCCCAGCGCGCCGCGTCGGGGTAGTTCGCCAAAATCGCCTGTTTGCTCATCGTCCTGTCCCTTTTTGTGAACTGAACGGTGTGCCAGTATGCAAAGCCGGCGGCCGAGAAACTTCGCCGAGATAAGCAATTTTGCCGGCATATTTCGGTTTTTTTGCGAACCAGCCCATTTGCGCCTCATGAACCGTATTACGCCAATAGCCACAGCGTCCAGCTCAAGTTGAGCCACGCAAGATACCCGCGACTTCGTTGCGGCGGCAATGAAAACCTTCGATGCCATCTGGCGTGACGGTTTTCGCTACCAAAAGGCGGGCATCATGCTGAACGATTTTTGCGACAAACCTAGCCAAACCGATCTATTCGACGAGCGGCCGCCCCGCGCCGTTAGTGAACAGCTGATGAAGGTTATCGATGGCATAAACCAATCCGGGCTGGGAAAAGCCTGGCTTGCCGGCCAGAGAAGCAATACAACCTGGACGATGCGTCGCTAACTATTATCCCCTTGCTACACAACGAGAATTCAGAACATCTCGGTGGCTAAATTAGCTTAGATTAGAAAGTAAAACATGAAAGCTGGTTGATGATAGCGATTATCACTTTCATTGGAATGCTGCATCTGTGATGCTACCATCACAGAGAGTCATATCACATTGAAAAGGAAAAGCAGGATGAAAACAAGAGCAGTGCTGGCAACTCTGGTTTTATGCAGCAGTTTTTATTCCATCGCTCAAACGGCCGACGACACAAGCGCTGATATTCTTAACCGCTTGGATATGACCTCCTTTCCCAACTCTCTGGGGCCACGTCATTTAAAGCAGGGCACAACATTAGCTGAGTTAAAAAGCACTACAATTTCCAGTGAGAAAGGAATGGCAACTGCAACTAACTCGGACAATAGCTGGACTTACGCGCTGAAAGTGCTGGATGAAGACAAACAGAAAGAAACCTATACGGTTTGCTTTAACGATAAGGCGTTACCTGGCCCCCCGACATACAACAACAGCCAAGAGCTGGTTGTGAAGAAAAGTCCCCAAGGAACTTACAAGGTTATTCAGGTTGTAGCCGAAAATTCAGTTTGCTCGTCGTCGAAATAACCAATGTAAAATGCCTGGGAATTGGAAAAAGACATAATTCCCAGGCGTTAGATTATTTCAACTTACCGCTATTAATATCGGATTGGATCAATGCCGCTTCCGATTGCCTCCGCGTAGGATAGGCGTCACCGAAATTGTTGAGTTCATTAACCACATTGGCCCACTGCTTCTGCGTGACATAGTTCCAGAAAGTGGGTGCCGCCTGTGCCAAGTTTTGGCCATACTGATAGGCAACACTGACGATCGCAGTACGCGTGTTGAGTGGCAAGGCGCTAAATGAACTGCCGGCAGCAGAGGAATAACGGCTGGCCATACCGGCTGAATATTGGTTGACATAAATATTGGAGATGTCCATCGCCTGTGATTCGGGCAATGACAGGGGCGACTGATTCAACTTATCGACCGCGGATTGCCCTTTCAGTCCCAGATATGGACTTAAAATATCGACCAGATTTTGCGGCACACCGTCATTCAGCATGGACTGAGCGGAACGGCCCCCCAGGTCAATCCCTACGCCAATAGTCACGCCAGATTGGCCTAAAGCATTACCGGCCGCATCACGGGGGACATAGCCAGCCGCATGAAAACCCTCTTTCTCACGGATAAATTCCGTTTTTGCGATACGGTTAGAGTTGGACAGGAATGAAGTCATCTGGTTAACGTCGTCGAAAGTGATGAACGTCTTGTCTGATAAGACCAGGATCATCGCCCCCTGCTTCCAGACATCACCCAGGCGATTAAGCTCGTTCAAGGCGTCACTGAAATTCTTGTACGTCAGTAACAGGCGTTTATCACCTCGCTCAATAGAGACAGTATCGTCGTAAGGGAGTTCGCCTGTCAGCGGATCGATGGTACTTTGGTCACGTTTAGTGGCATCAAAGACATCATTATTGATAGCAAGAACCATGAAATCATCATGACCGGCGATATGGAACGGAACAGGGAAATTGAGCCCACCACCGGCGTTTCCGCCTGTTACAGGCACACCATCAGGCGCTGAAGGAGACGTGGGTTTACCGATAACGACAATAGTATCACTCATAATTAATTCCTCTTTGCGATTAAATGAGTCGTGCAAACAACTGTATATGCAACCAGTAATTTGCCTTGTCGATATCGTTACCGCGATTGATCTGTGTTGTGCCATTCCTCTCACAACAGCAGCGCATGGAGGCGACAGCTGAGCAGCAGCACAAACGCCAAAAAATCAGCCGAGAAGAGATGCTGCAGCGGTACGTCAGCCACATCCCAGCGCGGCATTTTAAAACGGTGCGCTATTACGGTTTTTTGGCCAACCGCAGACAGGACACGCTGCTGCCGAAGGTCTACGACGTCTGGAGATGACGGTACGGGAGAAACCGAAGCGCCCCGGGTTCGCAGTGCTGATGAAGATCTTTCAGGGCACCGACCCGTATCAGTGCATCCTATGCAAAAGCCGCCTGCATTTTACCGGCACGGTGACGGGCGAAGCACGCCACGAAATTGCTCTCTGACAGACTGTATCGGATGGCGAAAAAACGATGACTCCAGACCCAGACCCCGTTGCTGGATAAATACGCCTGAAAAATTAGTTTTAGATTAAAAACAAATCAAAACTGGTACTTTTACGCATAAATCATCGCGATTCTGCACCATCAGGGGATGCGGTGTGCTGCCGTTCATGGTTAGTCACTCTCAAAAGAAACGAACCAATCTCCTAACCATGAACGTCTGCGGCAACGGAGTCCAGTTTTTCCCGGCCAGACAGTTTATACTGTGCAGATTATAAGCCTTATTGCATTGAATGCTCCGTCTGCGGAGCACAAGGAATCGCCACCCGTCATGTTAAGTTATCGCCACAGTTTCCACGCCGGCAACCACGCCGACGTGCTCAAACACACCGTTCAGAGCCTGATCATCGAGTCGCTGAAGGAAAAAGAGAAGCCATTCCTGTATCTGGATACCCACTCGGGCGCAGGCCGTTATCAGCTCAGCGGCGAACACGCCGAGCGCACCGGCGAATACCTGGAAGGCATCGGCTTGCTGTGGCAGCGCGACGATCTGCCGGAAGAGCTGGCGGCCTACATGAGCGTGGTACACAACTTCAACCGTTCCGGCACGCTGCGCTACTATCCCGGCTCGCCGCTGATCGCCCGCCAACTGCTGCGCCCGCAGGACAAAATTCACCTGACCGAGCTGCACCCGAGCGACTACCCGCTGCTGCGCAGCGAGTTCCAGAAAGACGAACGCGCCAAAGTGCAGCGCGCCGACGGCTATCAGCAGCTGAAATCCCAGCTGCCGCCCCTGTCGCGCCGCGGCCTGATCCTGATGGACCCGCCGTATGAAATGAAGACCGATTACCAGGACGTGGTCAAAGGCATTCAGGAAGGCTACAAGCGTTTCGCCACCGGCACTTACGCGCTGTGGTACCCGGTGGTGATGCGCCAGCAGATCAAACGCATGCTGCGCGATCTGGAAGCCACCGGCATTCGCCGCATTCTGCAGATCGAACTGGCGGTGAAACCCGACAGCGATCAGCGCGGCATGACCGCCTCCGGCATGATCGTCATCAACCCGCCGTGGAAACTGGAACAGCAGATGAAAAACGTGCTGCCGTGGCTGCACAAGGTGCTGGTGCCGTCGGGCATCGGCCAACATCTGGTGAACTGGGTGGTACCGGAATAATCCCCGGCAGGGCGCGGTTCGCCGCGCCCTGCGTCCACCTATCGCAGCCATCGACGCAATCTTTGCGACAAACCCCGGTCAGGCGTTAAACTCTTACCCTCTTCAAATTCACAACTCATGGAAATCCCAGATGACGAAACATTACGATTATCTAGCAATTGGCGGCGGCAGCGGCGGTATCGCATCGATCAACCGGGCAGCCATGTACGGCCAAAAGTGTGCGCTGATTGAAGCCAAAGAGCTGGGCGGCACCTGTGTAAACGTGGGTTGTGTACCGAAAAAAGTCATGTGGCACGCGGCGCAGATCGCCGAGGCCATCCATCAGTACGGCCCGGACTACGGCTTCGACACAACCGTCAACGCCTTCGACTGGAAGAAGCTGGTCGCCAACCGCACCGCCTATATCGACCGTATCCACAACTCCTACGACAACGTGCTGGGCAAGAACAAGGTCGACGTGATCAAAGGCTTCGCGCGCTTCGTGGATGCGCACACCGTGGAAGTGAACGGCGAGACCATCACCGCCGACCACATCCTGATCGCCACCGGCGGCCGCCCGAGCCACCCGGCTATTCCGGGTGCGGAATACGGCATCGACTCCGACGGCTTCTTTGAGCTGGACGCCATGCCGAAGCGCGTCGCCGTAGTCGGCGCCGGCTATATCGCCGTGGAGATCGCCGGCGTGCTGAACGCGCTGGGCGCGGAAACGCACCTGTTCGTGCGCAAGCACGCGCCGCTGCGCAGCTTCGATCCGATGATCGTCGAAACCCTGGTGGAAGTGATGAACACCGAAGGGCCGAGCCTGCACACCGAATCGGTGCCGAAAGCGATCGTCAAGAACGCCGACGGCAGCCTGACGCTGCAGCTGGAAAACGGCAAGGCATTCACCGTCGACTGCCTGATTTGGGCCATCGGCCGCGAACCGGCGACCGACAACCTGAACCTCGGCGTTACCGGGGTGAAGACCAACGAGCAAGGCTACATTGACGTCGATAAGTTCCAGAACACCAACGTCAAAGGCATTTACGCGGTGGGCGACAACACCGGCGCGGTAGAGCTGACCCCGGTCGCCGTGGCCGCCGGCCGCCGCCTGTCCGAGCGCCTGTTCAACAACAAGCCGGACGAGCACCTGGATTACAGCAACATCGCCACCGTGGTGTTCAGCCACCCGCCGATCGGCACCGTCGGCCTGACCGAACCGGAAGCCATCGAGAAGTTCGGGGCAGACAACGTGAAGGTATACAAATCCTCCTTCACCGCCATGTACAGCGCCGTGACGCAGCACCGCCAGCCGTGCCGCATGAAGCTGGTGTGCGCGGGTAAAGAAGAGAAGATCGTCGGCCTGCACGGCATCGGCTTCGGCATGGATGAAATCCTGCAGGGCTTCGCGGTAGCGGTGAAGATGGGCGCCACCAAGAAGGACTTCGACAACACCGTGGCGATCCACCCGACCGCGGCGGAAGAGTTCGTTACCATGCGCTAACCGCTGCGGTTAGCCCACTCGCAGGCCGGTAAACACCGGCCTGTTCTTTTTGTGCGGTTTACTATTCCCTTCGCACCCGCCTGCTTTTTCTGCCATTATTCTGCCTGATAAATTAGCGGGACTGATACAACCTCCCCGCGCCTCTGGAGAACACCGATGCTGTTCAAACTATGCAAAACCCTTGCGATGGCCTGCGTGGCCCTGATTATCGCCCAGAGCAGCGCGCTCAGCTTTACCCTGGAAGTGGCGGGCAAGATCGACAACGTGACCGACCCGGTCAATAAAAGCTATCTGTTCACCGATAAGCAGCTGTTGGCGATGCCGGTGCACAGCATCACCACCTCCACTTCCTGGACGCCGCAGAGAAAATTCGAAGGAATTTCAGTGGCCGATATCCTCGAGCGCGTCGGCGCCAAGGGCGAGACGCTGACCTTCTACGCGCTGAACGATTATTACATCGACGTACCGCTGTCCGACGTCAAAAAGTACAACATGATCCTGGCCTACAAGATGGACGGGGAGATGCTGAAGCTCAGAAACTTCGGCCCGCTGTTCCTGGTTTACCCGCGCGACGCCGCCGGGCCTGAACTGAACTCGCCGTTGTACAACTCGCGCTTTATCTGGCAAGTCGACAGGATCGTGATCAAATGAAGCTGACGACCTTTAAGAACGGCAGCAGGCTGGCGATCCCGGCCATCTTCGCCGCGCTGTTTCTGGTGGCTTCGACCGTCACGCTCTATTACTACAGCGCCACCCTGTCGAAGAAAGGGCTGTATGCCATCGCCGGCACGCAGGAGAATTACTCGTGGTCGATCGCCAAGTTCTCCATCAAGCTGGCGGAATTCGACACCTTCGTCGAGCAGCAGAGCCACGCTCCGCAGGTCGACAACGACAATCTGCGGCTGCGGTTCGAAATCCTCTATTCGCGCTTTTACGTGCTGGAAACCGTCTCCGAATCGACCCAGCCGCTGTACGCCGAGCCGGGTTACCCGGAAGTGGTCAAACAGATGCGCCTGCAGATGGATCGCATCGATAAGCTGTTGGACAGCCCGAAAATCGACTTCGACCAGGTTTTCGCGGCCATGAAGGCCATCAAGCCTTACGCCATCGAAATGGCCAACCTGACCGACCACGCCGAGGTGAAGCAGCGCACCGCCGCCTATGAGGATTACATCGAGAAACGGCACATTATTTTTTATGGGCTGGTGATCGTCATGTTCTCGGTGATTGCGCTGATCGCCATCACCCTGATCGTGTTCCGCCAGCAGCGGTTGACCATTCGCCAGCAGGCCAAGGCCATCGAGGCGGAGAAAGCGACTCGCACCAAGAACGCCTTCCTCGGCGCCATCGGCCACGAGCTGCGCACCTCGTTGCAGAGCGTGATGTCGGCCATCGACGTACTGGTGAACACCCGGGTGTCGGCGGAGCATGCGGACACTTTCCAGCGGCTGGAGACCGCCGCGCAGCAAATCGAAAGCCAGATGAAAGATCTGACCGACTATGCGCACCTCGACAGCGGCATGATGGAATTGCGCATCGTGCCGTTCGACGCTCAGAAGCTGATCGCGGAGACCGCCAACGAAATCGCCACCCTGACCCGCAAAGAACAGGTCAAACTCAGCTGCGAGGTGGAGTGCAGCCACCTGCTGGTGCACTCCGATCCGCTGCGCATCCGGCAGATTATCGTCAACCTGCTGACCAACGCCTACAAATACACCGAAAGCGGCAGCATCACGCTGCACAGCTGCCTGCGCCGCCAACCGGGCGGCAGTTCGTTGATCATCGAAGTGACCGACACCGGCATCGGTATCGAAAAAGACCAGCTCGATCAGATCTTCAAGCCCTTTACCCAGTTGGATCAGTCACATACCAAGCAGTATGCCGGCGTGGGGATGGGGCTGGCGATCGTGCACGGCCTGGTGACGTTGCTCGACGGCACCATCACGGTGTACAGCGAAATCAAGAAGGGCAGCACCTTTATCGTCAGCATTCCGGTGCAGATCAGTGAAGACGAACGTGCCGACGAGCCCGCCGCCGCCAATACTTCTCTGCAGCAGAAGCCGCAGCAGGTGTTAGTGGTGGACGACAACAGGTCGGTGGGTGACGCCTTTGCGGCGCTATTGGACAAGCTGGGCTATCAGCACGAACTGTGCGACTCGCCGGAACGCGCGCTGCAGAAGCTGCTCAGACGCCCTTACGACGCGCTGTTGCTGGATCTGCAGATGCCGGGCATCGACGGGGCCGCCCTGGCCAGGCAGCTGCGCAACCGTCGCGGCCCCAACCGCCATGTGCCGATCATCGGCATCAGCGCCTACACGCCGGAGCAGCTGACGGCGGACCAGCGCGCCCTGTTCGACAACTACCTGATGAAGCCGGTTCGGCTGGATGCGCTGTCTAGCGCGCTGGCCGAGGTGTTCCCCGCTAAAAATTAAAACAGCGTTGCAGTGCGGCTTCGATCACATGGAGCCGCACCGGCTTTTCATAAGGGCCGAGCACGTCGTACTCGCGCATCGCCTGAGCGATTTCCGACTCGCGTCGGTCGGTCCCCAGCTCGCCGGTCAGCACCAGTACCGGCGCATCCGGGTTGTCGGAGGCGCGGATAGTGGCGATACAGCGATCTGCCGTTTCCTCACCGATCAGCCAGTCCACCACGTAACCGTCGAACAGGCTTTGCTGCAACGCCTGGCAGAAGCTGTCGACGTCGTAAAACGCCACCGCGTTGAAACCGCAGCCGCCGAGATACTTGGCCAGCTCATCGGCCGCCTGATGCGAATCGTCCAATACCGCGATGCTCAGCCGCTCGTCGTCGCCGAAGCCGGGCCGGATTTCGATCAGATCGACGCCGTAACGCGGGCCTGCCGGCGCCTCATCGGCGCGATAGATATGCCACTGCCCTTCCACGCGCAGCGCCACAAACTCCGCCGGCCGCCCGGCAGCAAGCTCGTCGCCGATGTGCCCGACGCAAGGTATCGCCACCCCCGCCACGACAAAGATGGCATCGCGCGCCATGTTTGGCTCGGGCGTCTCGTGTTCGGCGCTCAAATCGGCGATCGCCGCCGGCGTTTCTCCCAGTGCGGCCGCGACGCTGTTGATCTGCTCCAGCGTCCAGGGGCTTTGCCCTTTCAGTTTGCGGTGCGCATGTGAAAAACTCAGGTCCAAGATGCGGCTGAGCTCTCGGGCATGCTGACGTTTTCCAATCCCGTAATGTAAAAACAGCTCCCTGACCCGATTGGCAATCGACTGTGAATCGAATTTTTGGTGATTGTTATCCATTTGTTCCTTCGATTTTTTTTACTGATTTATCAGTCGTTTTGATTATTTCTGCTGAAAAAGCCACATCTAAAACTAGCATCTCATGCAATTATGCGTTAAAAACGTTGCTTGACATACCATGTTGCATCGTCAAACATGGTATCAAAAGAGACATACAGCAATACACTATAAAAAATAACACCAGCACGTTTTTTAATAATAACCATAGTAACACCAGGGAAAATTTGTTCCGTTGCCGCTACTGAGACGATGAGCACATCGCTCGGACTGCACAAGCAAAACGGGGCTTGAGCCTTTAGCGCTAATCTGTTTTACCCACTTTTGAGCCGGGATCCGTCAGGGTCCCGGTTTTTTATTGCCCCTGGCGCCGCGCCATCATACGGACTCACCCCGCAGCCGCAAATAAAAACGGAGCCGGCATGCCGGCTCCGTTGTCCTTGAGATCGCCGTTGAAGGTCAGAAGCGCCAGGTGAAACCGGCGTTGACGCTGTTGTCCTGGTGGTGCTGCGACAGCAGCCCGCCGTAGCCCAGCGACAGCGTGGCGTTTTCGTTCACCGCCACTTCCGCCCCCGCCTTCAGCACCATCCCGTCGCGCGAGACCGGCACGCTGTCCACCACGAACGGCGCGTTGCCGCCGTTGAACCGCAGCCCGGTGCCGCGCTCCAGACCGCCGTACTGGTGTTGCCACCCCAGTTCGCTGCGCAGCGCCACCGTCGTGCCCGGGGTCACCTGCCATTCGGTGTCCGCACGCAGGCCCAGCGTCGACACCGTCGTATCCGTGTGCTGTTTATCCCCGCGCAAGGCCGCCGCGCCGCCGCTTTCCGCGATGCCGTTGTTCTCGAAGTTCACGTACGCCAGGTTCACGAACGGCTCCAGGTTCAGCCACTCACCCTGCACGCTGTAGCCCGCTTCCGCGAACAGCTGCTCGGTGCGCGCGCTGTACTTCGCCGTGTCGCGGTCCGACTGCATCCCGTAGTTCACCGACCGCTTGGTGTCGATGCGGTGCCAGGTGTAGCCCGCCCCGCCGCGCAGCGCCAGCGCCCCGAACTGCTTGTCGCCGTACGCCGCCAGGTGGTAGTTGTCGCTGTCCGCCTTCGACCCGTACCCGCCGTGCAGCGAGGTACGGGTGTAGCCGGTCGCCACCCCCAGCCGCCAGTCGGCTGCCGCCGCCGAGTCCAGCCCCACCAGCACCCCGTAGGTCGAGGCCTGATAACCCGTGGCGTTGGCGTCGCCCGACGCGTGGTCCCACGCCCCCAGCAGCTGCGCCCAGGCACCATCCTCGTCCGCCTTGATGGCCGACGAGCTCGCCAGCCCTTCCGCCTGACGCAGACGCCCGTTCAGCGCCTCACGCAGGTAGCGGCTGTCGTTCACCAGCGCCGACGCGATATCCGCATGGATTTGCCCCGACAGCTGACGGAACGCCTGCCGCGCTTCGCCCGCCGTACCGCTGCCGAGCAGGCTCTCGTACACCGGGTTGCCCGCCGCCAGCGCATCCGCCGCCGCCGCCACCGCACGCTCGTTCGGCGTCTGCGCCACGCTGGCGAAGCTCGTGCCGTTGCGCCCGACGCTCAGCGTCACCCCGGTCGGCTGGTAGCTCAGCCCGGTGCCGAGGAACAGGTAGTTTGGCGCCACCGCGTCAAACTGCCCGCTCACCCCCTGCTGCGCGCTCAAAATGTTGTACTGCTGGCCCAGCAGGCTGCGCACCTCGCTTTGCGTCAGCAGGTTGGGGCTGTTCTCCAGCCTCACCTCTACCTCGCCGCCGCCGATCGTCGCCGATCCGCTGCTCTGGATCCGATCGCTCTGGCCGTTCGGCCCCACTTCCACCGCGTAGCGCGAACCCGGCTCGAAGCTGACGTTGCCCGCCACGTTCAGGGTGCCGATCGAGTTGCCCGGCGCCACGGTGCCGCCCTGACGGGCGGTCAGCGAACCGACCGTGCCGCTGCCGCCGACGGTGCCGCCGTTCTGCACGCTGACGGCCGAGGTGACAGAGCCGTTGACTGCCAGCCGCCCCTGATTGACCAGCGTCGGGCCGGCATAGGTGTTGGTGCCGGTCAGCTCCAGGGTTCCCGCGCCCTCTTTGGTCAGGCCGCCGTGGCCAGAAATGTTGTTGGAGTAGATTTCCCATCCACAGTGGAAGTCATCACATTTCCTGGCGTGCAGCGTACCGGCATCCACCTCGGCACCCCTCCCCGGAATATTGGCGACAAACTGGGTCGGGCCATAGGCCACGCCCGTCGGATCCGGGATGCGGAACTCCGCGGGAATATCCTCGACGGTATAGAACATACCCGGGCCGTTGATGGCCTTGCCCAGGTTGATCATCCCCCAGCCATAGAGCGCATCGATGCCCGGCGCGCCCATGTCGGTGGCGGTGGTTTTCAACACGTCGGCAATCTGCGCCGAGGTCATGTACGGGAAGCGCTGCAGCAACACCGCCACCGCGCCGGTGACGTGCGGCGTCGCCATCGAGGTGCCGTTTTTATTGCCGTAGTCCGACACCAGGTTGGCCGGATCGGAACCGTTGGCCACGGTGCTGTAGATTTTGCTGCCCGGCGACGAGACGCAGAAGCTGGCGGTATAGCCACAGCGGGAAGAGAAGCTGCTGATGGTGTAAGGCACGCTGTTGGTCGATGCCGCATCCTGCGCCACGCTGGCAACCGACAGCCAGTTCGGCGCGATGTCCGGCACGAAGTAGGCCAGCCCGCTGATCACATCCGGTTGGTTGTAGTTGCCGTCGTTGCCGGCGGCGAACAGCACCAGAATATTTTTGCGCGCCGCGTCGATGGCGCCCTGATAGCCTGCGCCGGCCAGGCTGCCGAGCAGCGGTTTGACCTGATCGAATTGTTCCTGCGCATCCTTCAGCTCAAAGTGCAGCGCGTTAGGATCGCGGCCGCCGTCGGACAGAAAGTCGGGAATACTGACGCCCCAGCTGTTGTTGATCACCCGCGCACCGCTGTTGATCATCGCCTGCCAGCCAGCATTGGTGACGGCGCCGTCCAAGCCGAGAAATTCGCCGTAGGCCGGGCCGTCGTTGTCGTTATCGACGCTGATCACCTGCGAATCGAAGGCCACGCCGTGCATGCCAACGCCATCGCGCTTGGCGGCGCTGATGCCCGCGACGTGCACCCCGTGATTGCTCAACGTCGCCCCGTTATAGAAATGGAAGGTGCCGTCGAAGTAAAAGCGGTCGCCAGCGTTAATGCCCGGCCGGTGCGGATCGGTGTAGGCGCGATAGCCTTCGGTGACCACGTTGATCAGTTTGCCGTCGCCGGCGAACTCGGGATGGCGGTTGACCGGGGTATCGAAAATGCCCACCTTCTGCCCTTTGCCGGTATAGCCTGCGGCATAGGCCTCATCGGCGTGGATCGCCCCCAGCCCCCAGTTGGCGTTGAATTCGGCGCTGCGCCAGCTGGCCGGATCGCCGGCTTGGCCGTTCACCTCGTGCGGTGCTGCCTGCGCATACCCCGCCAGCGCCATGCAGCAGACCAGCGCGTTCAGCCGCCACGGTGAGCGACGAACGTTTCCTTTGCTATCAAAACCCATTGTTGTTGTCATTTCCTTACCTTTTGCTTGTTATTGGCCGGCGCCCCAGGTGCGCCGGGTTCTCATTAGCAGGATGTGAAAAAGGAACCGCCCGCAGACGGTTCCCCTACAAGGATTGAGTCGATGTTGCTTAGAAGCGCCAGATGAAGCCGGCGTTGACGCTGTTGTCCTGGTGGTGCTGCGACAGCAGCCCGCCGTAGCCCAGCGACAGCGTGGCGTTTTCGTTCACCGCCACTTCCGCCCCCGCCTTCAGCACCATCCCGTCACGCGAGACCGGCACGCTGTCCACCACGAACGGCGCGTTGCCGCCGTTGAACCGCAGCCCGGTGCCGCGCTCCAGACCGCCGTACTGGTGTTGCCACCCCAGTTCGCTGCGCAGCGCCACCGTCGTGCCCGGGGTCACCTGCCATTCGGTGTCCGCACGCAGGCCCAGCGTCGACACCGTCGTATCCGTGTGCTGTTTATCCCCGCGCAAGGCCGCCGCGCCGCCGCTTTCCGCGATGCCGTTGTTCTCGAAGTTCACGTACGCCAGGTTCACGAACGGCTCCAGGTTCAGCCACTCACCCTGCACGCTGTAGCCCGCTTCCGCGAACAGCTGCTCGGTGCGCGCGCTGTACTTCGCCGTGTCGCGGTCCGACTGCATCCCGTAGTTCACCGACCGCTTGGTGTCGATGCGGTGCCAGGTGTAGCCCGCCCCGCCGCGCAGCGCCAGCGCCCCGAACTGCTTGTCGCCGTACGCCGCCAGGTGGTAGTTGTCGCTGTCCGCCTTCGACCCGTACCCGCCGTGCAGCGAGGTACGGGTGTAGCCGGTCGCCACCCCCAGCCGCCAGTCGGCTGCCGCCGCCGAGTCCAGCCCCACCAGCACCCCGTAGGTCGAGGCCTGATAACCCGTGGCGTTGGCGTCGCCCGACGCGTGGTCCCACGCCCCCAGCAGCTGCGCCCAGGCACCATCCTCGTCCGCCTTGATGGCCGACGAGCTCGCCAGCCCTTCCGCCTGACGCAGACGCCCGTTCAGCGCCTCACGCAGGTAGCGGCTGTCGTTCACCAGCGCCGACGCGATATCCGCATGGATTTGCCCCGACAGCTGACGGAACGCCTGCCGCGCTTCGCCCGCCGTACCGCTGCCGAGCAGGCTCTCGTACACCGGGTTGCCCGCCGCCAGCGCATCCGCCGCCGCCGCCACCGCACGCTCGTTCGGCGTCTGCGCCACGCTGGCGAAGCTCGTGCCGTTGCGCCCGACGCTCAGCGTCACCCCGGTCGGCTGGTAGCTCAGCCCGGTGCCGAGGAACAGGTAGTTTGGCGCCACCGCGTCAAACTGCCCGCTCACCCCCTGCTGCGCGCTCAAAATGTTGTACTGCTGGCCCAGCAGGCTGCGCACCTCGCTTTGCGTCAGCAGGTTGGGGCTGTTCTCCAGCCTCACCTCTACCTCGCCGCCGCCGATCGTCGCCGATCCGCTGCTCTGGATCCGATCGCTCTGGCCGTTCGGCCCCACTTCCACCGCGTAGCGCGAACCCGGCTCGAAGCTGACGTTGCCCGCCACGTTCAGGGTGCCGATCGAGTTGCCCGGCGCCACGGTGCCGCCCTGACGGGCGGTCAGCGAACCGACCGTGCCGCTGCCGCCGACGATGCCGCCGTTCTGCACGCTGACGGCCGAGGTGACCGAGCCGTTGACTGCCAGCCGCCCCTGATTGACCAGCGTCGGGCCGGCATAGGTGTTGTGACCCGTCAGCACCAGCGTGCCGATCCCCTGCTTGGTCAGGCCGCCGTGGCCGGAGATGTCGTTGCTCCAAAAGTCCAGGCCGCAAAGATCGCTGCTGCAGACGCGCTCGGTCGGTTTACCCTTGTCCAGCACCGCACCGACGCCCGGCAGATCCACCACGAACTGTGGTGAACCGTAAGCGCCGTTGACGCGGAACTCTTCGGGAATGTCCTGCTCGGTAACCAGCATGCCCGGGCCGTTGATGGCCTTGCCCAGGTTGATCATTCCCCAGCCGTAGAGTGCGTCGATGCCCGGCGCACCCATGTCGGTGGCGGTGGTTTTCAGCACGTCCGCCACCTGTGCGCCATTCAGATACGGGAAACGTTCCATCAGCACCGCAACGCTGCCGGCCACGTGCGGCGCCGCCATCGAGGTGCCGCTTTTATTGGCATAGCCGGTCGTAAGGTCGTCCACACCGGTGCCCGCGATCACCGAGCTGTACACCCGGGTACCCGGCGCAGAGACGCAGAAGCTGGCGGTATAGCCGCAGCGGGAAGAGAAGGTGCTGATGCTGTAATCGCCGCTATTGGTGGGATCTTGCAAGCTGGCGACCGACAGCCAGTGCGGCGCGATATCCGGCACAAAATAGGCCAGGCCGGCCATGGCGTCCGGGTTGTTCAGGTTGTAATCGTTACCGGCGGCGAAGATGGTGACCACGCCGCTGCGCGCCGCGTCGATCGCGCCCTGATAGGCGCCGCCGGGCTTGGTGCCGAGGATCTGTTTGATCTGATCGAACTGCTTTTGCGCGTCGTTCACCGTGAAGTGTGGATAAGCCGGGTCATAACCGCCTTTATCGAATTTTTCGGTGATACCGATACCCCAGCTGTTGTTGATGATGCGCGCGCCGCTGGCCACCAGCGCCTCCCAGCCGGCCTGGTAAACCGCGCCGTCGTTACCGAGCACAATGCCGTCTTCCGGGCCGGGATCGCCGTTTTCTGCGCTGATGATCTGCGCGTTGAACGCCACCCCGTGCATGGCGCCGCCGTCGCGGCTGCCTGCGGCGATGCCGCCCACGTGGGTGCCGTGCGAGCCTAATTTGCCGCTGGAGTCGGTGCTTGGCGTACCGTCATAGCGGAAGTCATCGCCTTTTTTCACCGGAATATAGGGATCGGTGTATTCGCGGGTGCCATGGGTAACCAGATTGATCACCTTATCAGGACCGGAAAACTCGGGGTGTTTGGCGTAGACCGGCTGATCGAAAATGCCGAGTTTGATGCCTTTGCCGGTATAACCGGCGGCGTAGGCTTGGTCAGCGTGGATCGCCCCCAGCCCCCATTCCGCGTTGAACTCGCTGCTGCGCCAGCTGGCCGGATCGCCCGCTTTGCCATTCTCTATATAGGTGGCTGCCTGCGCCCCGCCGATCGCCGTCAGGCAGATCAGCATCGCGCTCCATTGTGCGCGATGAACTCCGATTTCAGGCCAGCCGAAGGCCGCCCGAGCGGATTTGACTCCTCTAAGTTTCTTCTCCATCCCAGATACCGTCCGTTGTTGTTTGCAAATGTTTTATAAGATTTTTTGTGTAACAGTTTGGTAACACCAAATAAATAAAGCACAACAATCTCAAGTGCGCTTAATGTGTCATTCGGCAATCAGGAGGGAGGAGAGAAAGTTTCAGGGATGGATCAGGCGCAGGGGGATAAGAAATAGCAATGGCGTTTCCCAGCGCCGAAGTGGCGACAGAAAGAGAGAAAAATAACACTATAGTTATGATAAATAAGAATATAATTCATGAAGAAACGAAGGGACAGAACGCCTGAAAAGTGATTAACAGGCGTCTTTTATCACTTTTAATTATAATCTTTGCCAATATTCACTCAGTGAATTATGCTGGTTTTTCAGTCAGCCATTGGCAAAAATTGGATTATCCTGCTGATGTTTTTTTGCTGTTCATCGCGTCTTCTTCCGCCTGACGAAGAATGGCTTTGGCCATCCATTGCGTGACGTCCTGGATATTATCGAGCTCCAGCCCCCAGATATCTTTCAACACCAGGAACACTTCCGAGCCGTAAATCAGCGAGAAAGCATAAATCACTCTCTGTAGAGAGTCCGGTGGCAGTTTGCCCTGTAGCGGTTCCACCGCCATCTTCAGCAGCCGCTTGCGGTTACCGCGCACCAGCTTCTCGCCTGGCTTATCGGTGTTGGACCGAGCCAATGCCCACTGCTGCAACGAAAGCTGCAAGGCCGCTCGCAGCGCTCCCTCATGCTGTTCCATCTGCGGATAAGCAAAGCTGAGCAGCTGCAGTATCCGCGCTTCGGCGCTGTCGTCTTTCGGCTGCCACTCCAAAATGGGCCCCAGACTTTCAGCCACAACGGCGGTGATCAGATCGCTTTGCGTAGGGAAGTAGCGGTAAGCTGTCGCACGCGAGACTTGCGCATGTTGAGCCAACTCCGTTATCGAAGGAAAGGCACCGCCGTCGAACAATTCCATTGCGCTGTCAAGCAACAGCTTACGAGTTCTGGCCCGGGTATGAGTCAAGCGGGTAGATACGATTAATGGCACGGCAACCTCTTCTTTCTCTACGCCCGTCTAACATAGACCTGGCGAATAAAATCCACTGTAACAAACTTGTCAGCTATTACGCCATGCGGCGTGCGTCGAGCTCACTTTGCTTCACGTCGAAAATGAGACTTTCATCTCATTCGATGCGAATTAGACTTGCATAAATGATACTACCGTCTCATTATGATGAGGAATTCACCGACTACGCTCAGCACTCTTAGTCAACACCAGGGAATTCAATTTTACTAACGCATTAAAATATAAATTATAAATCAGCGTGTCGGCCATCTGAACCCTACGTCAGGAAGAGGCTAATGAACGACAATCAGGCAGTGATTTACGTTGCAACCACAGCGGATACCAAGGGACGGGAATTGGCTTATGTGCGCCGCCTGATCGCCGAAACCGGATTACCCACGCTGACCGTCGATCTTTCCACCCAACCGCTGGCCTCCGACAGCTACCGGGCCGATATCTCCGCCGCTACTGTCGCTCACTGCCATCCCGATGGCGAACGCGCCGTTTTTTGTGGCGATCGCGGCAAAGCGATTGCCGCCATGGCACTGGCCTTCGAAAAATTCATGCTGTCACGCCGCGATGTCGCTGCACTGCTCGGGCTGGGCGGCTCTGGCGGCACTGCGCTGATCACGCCCGCCATGCAACAGCTGCCTATCGGTTTGCCTAAGTTGATGGTTTCCACCATGGCCTCCGGCGACGTTTCCGGGTATGTCGGAGCCAGCGATATCTGCATGATGTATTCCGTCACTGACGTTGCCGGGTTGAACCGCATCTCCCGCACCGTGCTGGGCAATGCCGCGCATCAGATCGCCGGCGCCGTTCGCTTCGCAGCTCAAGCGACGGTCGACAGCAAACCGGCCGTCGGCCTCACGATGTTCGGTGTGACCACCCCCTGTATTCAAGCCGCCACGGCAGCGCTCGAAGAGAGCCTGGATTGCCTGGTATTTCATGCTACCGGCAGCGGCGGCAGAGCGATGGAAAAGCTGATCGACAGCCATTTGCTGAATGGCGTGCTGGATCTGACCACGACCGAAGTTTGCGACTACCTGTTCGGCGGCGTACTGGCGTGCAGCGAGGATCGTTTTGGTGCTCTCGCACGCACCGGCGTTCCCTGCGTGATGTCCTGTGGCGCGCTGGATATGGTGAACTTTTCCCACCCGGACAGCGTTCCCGCCCGATACGCTCAGCGCCAGTTTTATCAACACAATGCCCAAGTCACGCTGATGCGCACTACGCCGGAAGAGAATGCGCTGATGGGCCGTTGGATCGGCGACAAGCTCAATGCTTGCGAAGGCGATGTACGTTTCCTGTTACCCGAGGGCGGCGTTTCCGCACTGGATGCACCAGGGCAACCATTTTGGAACCCAGAAGCATTGGCCGCCTTTACCGACGCGTTGGAAGCAACATTGCGCGTCACGGAAAAGCGCCGCCTGATCAAGACCCCTTATAACATCAACGATCCCCGTTTTGCCGACTTCGCCGTGCAACAGTTCAGGGAGATCGCTCATTTTTGATTGGAGCTAAACATGGCTAAAAATTCCCGTCAGGAACTACTGACTCAATTCAGAGAAATGATTGCCCGTGGCGAGCCGATTATCGGCGGCGGCGCCGGAACCGGCCTCTCAGCAAAATGTGAGGAAGCCGGCGGCATCGATCTGATCGTCATTTATAACTCGGGCCGCTACCGCATGGCGGGCAGAGGTTCTCTGGCGGGTTTACTGGCCTACGGCAATGCGAACGACATCGTTATGGATATGGCAAAAGAGGTGTTGCCGGTCGTCAAACACACGCCGGTTTTAGCCGGGGTCAATGGTACCGATCCGTTCTGTCAGTTCGATAAATTCCTTAATGACATCAAGGCGATCGGTTTTTCCGGCGTACAGAATTTCCCGACGGTGGGTTTGATCGACGGCAACTTCCGCGCCAATCTCGAAGAAACCGGAATGGGCTATGCGCTGGAAGTCGACATGATTCGCCTGGCGCATGAAAAGGATCTGCTGACCACGCCTTATGTGTTCAGCGCAGATGATGCCGTCGCGATGACGCAGGCCGGCGCCGATATCATCGTACCGCATATGGGGCTGACCACCGGCGGCAATATCGGTGCGGAAACGGCGCTGACGCTGGCGGGTTGCGTTCCCCTGATCAACGAGTGGGCTCAGGCCGCGAAACGCGTGCGCGAGGACGTGATCGTTCTGTGCCATGGCGGCCCTATCGCGACGCCGAAGGATGCGGCCTACATTATGCAGCATTGCCCTTTGGTCGACGGATTCTATGGTGCCAGCTCCATGGAGCGCCTGCCCACCGAAGTGGCTTTGACGGAAACAACCCGACAATTCAAAAATATCAACAAGGGTTAACAGACTGTTTTACTCGCGCACAACACCAGGGAAAACCCGTTATTTAACGGGACGTGTAGTGAGGTAAGCAAAAGGGCCAGACAAATAGTCTGGCCCTTTTTTATTCACCGCGAGCGGATATTACTGACCGGAGGACATCTGTTCCTTCATTTTATTCATATGGTCCATCATCTTTTGCTCGCGTTTCTGATAATTCTCATTGTATTGTTTTTTCTGCTCAGGAGTCAGCAGGTTATACATTTTATTTTCCGCCTTGGCGCGTTCCAGCATGCGTTCGGATTGCGCTTTACCGATAGCGTCAATTTGCGCTTTCGCCTTCGCTTCATCAAAGCTGTCGGAAGCGACCAGATTATGCAGCGCCTGGCGTTCTTCTTTCATACCCGGCCCGCGCTTCTGGTGCGACTCTTTCATGATGTCGCGCATCTGCTGGCGCTGCTGTTCGGTCAGATTCAGACCGGCGAACGGGCCGCCTTTGCCTTCACCCTTGTGATGCATCATTTTCATCGGTGCCGCATCCGCAGCCGGAGCAGCCGCCGTGTCGGCAGCGAACGCCGCGGAAGCAGAACCCAGAGCCAGCGTGGAAGCAATAAATAAAGCCGTCAATTTACGCATAATCATTTCCTTAAAAGTTTTTCTTCATCAGGAGCGCTGTACGTTAACAGGCTCATTCGTCGTCGGAGATAATAATAGGCTGATAAAATTCAAGTAATGCGAGGGTGTGTAAACTTTTTAAAACCCGTCTCGGATTTATTCACCAATTATGAGAAAACTATGAAGATGGCGTTTATTTGATGGAAATTTTAATTTCCCGGTAAAATCCCCTCGGCTGAGTTATTTTTCAAACTCACCCTCACCGCTATAATTTACTCGCCCCCACAGCAACCTTGCATCAACCGTTTTCCGATAGCGAGGAGGTCGGTACAAACATCACAGGATCCGATGTTCTCCTACACTTTAAGACAACCGGCCGCCGGGTGACGTTTACACCGCAAAACTAATCATTGCTTATATAATAGTTTCCATCACCGCCCCGCCTGTGAAAACCTGTTATATGATGCACAGATGCGCACGGCGACCACTTTCGGGCCAACAGGCTGCCCCGGGGCCTCGTGCTGACCGGACGCCCGTGCTCTTTTGAGGAATCATCATGCCCGCAGACCAAGGCCCTGAGCTTCTTAACGCCCACTTCGGCACCCAAAGCCCCCACTGGCGGCTGGCGTTTGACAGCAATGCCCTGGAGCTGTCCGCCGTGAAGGGCAAAGCCCACGTCGCGGTGGCGCTCAGCGCCATGGAAGCGGCGAAAATCCGCCGCCTGACCGGCGTCACCGCCAGCCTTGAACTGACCATTACGCTCGCCGGAGAACCGCTGCACCTGCATCTGGTGGGGCGGCGCGTCAACCATCTCGAATGGGCAGGCACCGCCTCCGCCTTCAGCGACACCCAATCCGTGGCGCGCGATCTGGTACACGGCCTTTCCTTCGCCGAGCAGGTGGTGTCCGAAGCCAACTCGGTGATCGTGATCGTCGATCAGCACGGCCGCATCCAACGCTTCAACCGGCTGAGCGAGGAGTACACCGGGCTACGCGAACACGAAGTGATCGGCAAAAACGTTTTCCAGCTGTTTATGAGCCCGGAAGAGGCCGCCGCCTCGCGGCGCAACATCGCCGGCTTCTTCCGCAACGGTTCGTCCTATGAGGTGGAGCGCTGGGTAAAAACGGTCAAGGGGGAACGTCTGTTCCTGTTCCGCAACAAGTTCGTGCACAGCGGCAGCGGCAAGAACGAAGTCTTTCTAATCTGCTCCGGTACCGACATCACCGAAGAACGCCGCGCGCAGGAGCGGCTGCGGGTGTTGGCCAACACAGATCTCATCACCGGCCTACCGAACCGCAACGCTATCCAGGACAAGATCAATCACGCCATCGCCACGCGCGGCGAAGAGAGTTTCGGCTTGGTCTACCTCGATCTCGACAACTTCAAGAAGGTCAACGACGCCTACGGCCATATGTTCGGCGATCGGCTGCTGGTCGAAGTCGCGCTGGCGATCCTCGGCTGCCTGAGCCCGGACCAGGTGCTCGCTCGCCTCGGCGGCGACGAATTCTTGGTGCTGGCGCCGCAAACCGATCGCGAGCGCCTGCAAACGCTGGCACAGCGCATCATCGACAGGCTGAAAACCCCTTTCCGCATCGGCCTGATTGAGGTGTATACCGGCTGTTCGATCGGCATCGCGCTGTGCCCGGAGCACGGCAACGATCTCGACAGCCTGATCCGCAGCGCCGATACCGCCATGTACGTCGCCAAGGAGCACGGCAAACGCACCTATACCATCTTCTCGCCGGAGATGAACAAGCGCGTCGCCGAATACATGTGGCTGGACACCAATCTGCGCAAAGGCCTGGAGCAAAATCAGCTGGTGCTGTATTACCAGCCGAAAATCGACGCGCGCAGCGGTGAAGTGCACAGCGTGGAAGCGCTGGTGCGCTGGGATTCGCCGGAGCGCGGCCTGATCCCGCCGCTGCAGTTCATCTCCTACGCCGAGGAGTCCGGCCTGATCGGCCCGCTGGGGCAATGGGTATTGCAGACCGCCGCCGGCCAGGCGGCGCAGTGGCAAGAGCAGGGATTGAATCTGCGGGTGGCGGTCAACCTCTCCGCCCGGCAGCTGGCCGACGACAGCATCGTCAACGACCTGCTCGGGGTGCTGCGCCGTCACCGCATGGCCCCTTGTCTGTTGGACTTCGAGTTGACCGAAAGCAGCCTGATTGAAGACGAGAACCGCGCTCGCGCGCTGATCACCCGGTTGCGCGAACTGGGCGCGCAGGTGCATCTCGACGACTTCGGCACCGGCTATTCGTCGCTGGCGCAGCTGGCGCGTATTCCGCTGGACGCCATCAAGCTGGATAAAAGCTTCGTACGCGGGGTGAATTTCAACCCGGTATCGCAATCGTTGGTGCGCGCGATCGTTGCGGCGGCAGAGGCGTTGGCGTTCCGGGTGATCGCCGAAGGGGTGGAGACCGAGAGCGAAAACCACTTCCTCGACGAGGTCGGCGTGGACGAAAAACAGGGCTTTCTGTTTGCGCGGCCAATGCTCCCGGAACAGCTGGAGCATTGGCTGCAGTCCTACCGCCCGCACTCACCCTCCGCGTGAAGCGGGCGCGTTAACGTTAGCCGGCACGACGCAGGTTCAGGGTATGGCGATCCTGCAACATCACCAGCCGCTCGATGTAGGCGCGGTCTTTTTCCTCAATGGTAAAGGCCGAGTGCACCCAATCTTCGGTAATGTCCATCAGCTCGGAACGCGTCAGCTGCAACACGCGCTGACGCGCCCGCAGCATGGCGCGCATGCCGTTGAGCTTCGGCCGTATGGTATCGATAAAGGTGCGCGTCGCCATGTAGGCGTCGCCGGGCTGGAACAGCTGGTCTACCAGCCCGCGGCTCTCGAACCACTCTGCGGTGTGCGACTCGCCGCCCCAAATCAGCTCCTCGGCCAAGCGCATGCCCGCCTTGCGCGCCACCAGCGAGTAACCGCCCATACCGGGAAACAGGTTGAACGCGATCTCCGGAAACCCCATGCGCGCGTTGTTCTGCGCCAGCACGAAATGGTGCGCCAGCGCCGCTTCAAAGCCGCCGCCCAGCGCGCTGCCTTCGACCATCGCAATGCTGACCGCGCCGGTGTCGAAACCGCGCGCCGCCGCATGTACGCAGTCGATGCAGGCGCGCGCGTAGGCCATCATCGCCTCGCGCTTGCGGTTTTTGATCGCTTCGGCGAAGAACTGCAGATCGCCGCCGACGTTGAACATGTTCGGCACCAGCGAGCCGGTGACCCAGAAATCGAACCGCAGCGAAGACTCCTTCGCCGCCTGCGCCAACGTCATGATGTCTTCGATCAGCGCCTGGTTGAAGCAGGGACGCGGCGCGGCGCGCAGCAGCATCCACATGATGTGCCGCCCTTCTTCATAGTAGGCGGACAGCTGCGACAGATTGCCCGCTTCGGTAAACGGACGACAGGTGGGGTGATTAAGCAATTTCATAAGACCTTCCAGTTTTTCTGTTGATGACGGATGAGACCGTTCCAGCCCCTACGGCTGCAGCGGAGCGGCGAGCGGCAAAACGCGACGCCACATCATGAGTAAACGCTTTCTCGCCGACGAAACAGATAAAAATTGGAGGTAGGGAAGTGAAAAAAACCGAGGCGCCACGGGGTTTTCATAGGAATTTTACCTATCGCCCCCTCCCCGGCATTTCATGCCGGGCGCTAACGCGCTAAGCTCGGAAAATGACCGTTTGCCGCCCGGCGCTCAAAACGCCGCGGAGCTTTGGCTATAATCAACGCTGAAACATGCCGTTTAACGTTAAGGAAATCGTGAAGTAATGCCTACAGGACCAGACCAGGAACGCCGCCAGCCCGCACAAGACACGCCGCCGAAGCCGCTTATCGCCATCAAGACCGGCCATGAGACCCTCGACCGCCGCATCGGTGGTTTTTCACGTCTGATTGAACGCATCAAAGCCTGGCCAAGCGTGGCGCACCTGCTGCGCGCCGCCGAACGCTTTAACGATCGGCTGGGTAGCCAGTTCGGCGCCGCTATTACCTATTTTTCATTCCTCTCGCTGATCCCGATCCTGATGGTGTCGTTTGCCGCCGCCGGCTTCGTGCTGGCCTCCAACCCGGATCTGCTGGCCCGCTTGATCAACCGCATCGTCGGCAGCATCAGCGATCCGACGCTGGCCAGCACGCTGAAGAACACCGTCAACACCGCCATTCAGCAGCGCACCACCGTGGGATTGACCGGCCTGGCGCTGGCGCTCTATTCCGGCATCAGCTGGATGGGCAACCTGCGCGAGGCGATCCGCGCGCAGTCGCGCGATGTCTGGGAGCGCAATCCGCAGGATCAGGAGAAAATCTACTTCAAATACACCCGCGACTTCATCTCGCTGACCGGCCTGGTGGTCGCGCTGATCATTACGCTGTCGCTGACTTCGGTCGCCGGGTCGGCGCAGGCGGCGATCGTCAATGCGCTGGGGCTGGACGGCATCGAATGGCTGCGGCCGGCGCTGACGCTGATCGCGCTGTCGATCTCGATCTTCGCCAACTATCTGCTGTTCCTGTGGATTTTCTGGATGCTGCCGCGCCACAAACCGAAGAAAAAAGCGCTGCTGCGCGGCACCTTGCTCGCCGCCATCGGCTTTGAGGTGATCAAGTTCGTGATGACCATGACGCTGCCGCAGGTGGCGAAGTCGCCTTCCGGCGCGGCCTTCGGATCGGTGATCGGGCTGATGGCGTTCTTCTACTTCTTCGCTCGTTTGACGCTGTTTTGCGCCGCCTGGATCGCCACCGCCGACTACAAAGGCGACAAAGCGTTGCCGGAACGCGAGCCGCCGACGCGCTGAAGCCATGCGATCGTGCCGGTGTTATCGCACACACCGGCACTTTCCTCTGGATATCAGCCAGAAAACCAGTCAATACGTCTAAATAACTCGGCACGCGATCCGAAAAACCAGCATAAAAAACTGCCGCTCACTTTTCTTTGCCGCTTTTACAGCCATTCCCTCTGCACGAAAGCCCTTTCTCAACGTTTAACGCTGCAGAAAACAAGCCAGATAAAACATTAGTCTTTTTAACCGGTTAGCGGGGCCATTGCCCAAAGTTCCCGCGTTGAAAAGACCGAATGCTGTCACTAAGATGGATTTTTACCCCTTCCAACAATAAGAAATATTATGCAAGCCACCATCGCACCCCCACTCGACGCCGACGACGCGTCCACACCGGTGAACTCCCGCGGGAAAGTCATCGTCGCCTCGCTGGTCGGTACCGCCATCGAGTTCTTCGACTTCTACATCTATGCCACCGCCGCGGTGATCGTGTTTCCACATATCTTCTTCCCACAGGGCGACCCAACCACCGCGACGCTGCAGTCGCTGGCCACCTTCGCCGTCGCCTTTGTCGCGCGCCCTATCGGCTCTGCGCTGTTCGGGCACTTCGGCGATCGCGTGGGGCGCAAGGTCACGCTGGTCGCCTCGCTGCTGACCATGGGGATTTCCACCGTGCTGATCGGCCTGCTGCCGAGCTATGAAACCATCGGCATCTTCGCCCCTATCCTGCTGGCGCTGGCGCGCTTCGGGCAGGGCCTGGGGCTGGGCGGCGAATGGGGCGGCGCCGCCCTGCTGGCGACGGAGAACGCGCCGGCCAAAAAGCGCGCGCTGTACGGCTCCTTCCCCCAGTTGGGCGCGCCGATCGGCTTCTTCTTCGCCAACGGCACCTTCCTGCTGCTCTCCTGGCTGCTGAGCGACCAGCAGTTTATGGAATGGGGCTGGCGCGTGCCGTTCATCCTCTCCGCCGCGCTGGTGCTGATTGGCCTGTACGTTCGGGTATCACTGCATGAAACGCCGGTGTTCGCCAAAGTGGCCAAAGCCGGCAAACAGGTGAAAGTGCCGCTCGGCACGCTGCTGAGCAAGCATCTGAAAGCGACCATCCTCGGCACTTTCATCATGCTGGCGACCTACACGCTGTTTTATCTGATGACGGTGTATTCGATGACCTACGGCACCACGCCGCAGCCGTTGGGGCTCGGCTACTCCCGCAACAGCTTCCTGTGGATGCTGATGGTGGCGGTGATCGGTTTCGGCGTGATGGTACCGATCGCCGGCCTGCTGGCGGACGCGTTCGGCCGCCGCAAGACCATGATCGCCATTACCCTGCTGATGATCGGCTTCGCGTTCCTGTTCCCGACCCTGCTGGGTTCCGGCAACCAGGCGCTGGTGATGGGCTTCCTGCTGTGCGGCCTGAGCATCATGGGGCTGACCTTTGGCCCCATGGGCGCGCTGCTGCCGGAGCTGTTCCCGACCGAAGTGCGCTATACCGGCGCGTCGTTCTCCTACAACGTCGCGTCTATTCTCGGCGCGTCCGTGGCGCCTTATATCGCCACCTGGCTGGCGGCCCACTACGGGCTGTTCTACGTCGGCATGTACCTGGCGGCGATGGCCGGGCTGACGCTGTTGGCCCTGCTGCTGATGAAAGAAACCCGCCACCAGTCGCTGTGATCCCCTACGGCCCCCTCACTGCGGGGGGCCGCACGCGTTGTTCGTTTCCTGTCATAAAACCGGGCTATGCTGGACGTTTCTCTCGGTAACAGGATTGGCCGATGTCTCTGCGTCGTGGGGTATTTGTCTGCGTTGCGCTGCTGGCGGCTCTCGCCATCGCGCTCTATTACGGGTTGAAGCCCGACCATCCCGATGCGCTGTGGCGCATCGTCAGCCAGCAATGTCTGCCCAATCAGCAGGCGCATGACAACCCGGCGCCCTGCGCGCAGGTGGATGTGCCGGCCGGCTTCGTGGTGTTTAAAGATCGCAACGGGCCGCTGCAATATCTGCTGATGCCCAGCGCCAAAATCACCGGGATAGAAAGCCCGGCGGTGCTGGACGCCGCCACGCCGAATTTCTTCGCCCAAGCCTGGCGCGCGCGCCACGTGATGGCTGAACGCTATGGCAAACCGATCGACGACGGCGATATTTCACTGGCGATCAACTCGGAATATGGCCGCACGCAAAACCAGCTGCATATTCATATCTCCTGCCTGTTGCCGGCGGTAAAACAGCGGCTGGCGCAGATCGGCCCCGATTTTATCGAGCAATGGCAACCGCTGCCCGGCGGCCTGTTGGGGCATGACTATCTGGGGCGACGGGTGACCCCTGCCGAGCTGGAGCAACAGGGCGCCTTCCGTCTGTTGGCCTCCGGCCTGCCGCGCGCCGACGGGCGCATGGGCAGCTTCGGCCTGGCGATGACCGCGCTGCCGGACGGCGATTTCCTGCTGCTGGCGACCGAGCGCAGCCTGCTGCCATTCACCCTGGCCTCGGCGGAAGAGATCCAGGATCACGACTGCCGGCTACTCTCACCGCCGCCGCGCGCCTGATTACTTTTTACCTTTCATCTCCCGCAGGATCTGCCCGCACTGGTTTTCCTCGCCGCCTTCACTGGGCGAGACCAGCGCCAGCAGCGCCGCCGCCGGCGTCAGCACCGCCCCCAACGCCACCGCCGCCGCGCCGCGCGCGATCAGCGGCCCGGCTTTCACCCCGGCGTCGGGGTGCTTGAAGGTGCCTTTCACGTACAGCGGCGAGCGCAGGGTCAGCACGCGCATCCCCTTGCTTTCCGGATCGATGGACAAATCCAGCCGTTCGGTGGCGAGGTTGGTGTTGCCGGTGATGTTGATCACCGCGTTCTCGGTGTCGAACACGAACAGCCGCGGCGCGGCGACGCCGCTGCGGATGCCGACGTCCGCCGCGGCGCAGTTGATGCCCACCACGTCGTCGCCGAACAGCTGCGCCACCAGATAGTTGCCGACGTTCAGGCCGAGGATCTCCATCAGGCTACGGCTGATCACCCCGTTATTGATCAGCAGGCGCAGGTCGCCGTTGCTGGTCGCCAGCAGCTCGGCCACCGAATTGCCGCTGCCCGTCAGCCTGGCATCGCCGTTCATTTGCCCAAGGCTGCGCTTCATCGCTTCTACGTTCGGCAACAGCTGTTTGAGCTGGAGTTTGCGCGCGTGTATATCCACCTGGCCGCGCATCGGTTTTTTGCCGCCGTCGAGACGCACCACGGCGTTCAGGCTGCCGCCCGCCATGCCGAAGCGCAGCGGATCCAGACGCAACTCGCCATTGTTCAGCTTCAGATGCGTGGCCAGATCGCTCAGCGGTAAATCGCTGCCGCGTTCGATGCGCGCGGCGGCAAACTTCACGTCCGCATCCATCTTGCGCCAGCTTTGCGTATCGAACTGTGCGACCGGCAGCACCTTATCCGCCGGCTGGCGGCTCTTCTCGCCGCGCCCGGCTTTGGCGGCGTTGGAATCCGCGCCGATCAACGGTGCCAGATCCGCCAATCTCAGCTGCCGGGAGTTCACCGCGCCGCTCAGCGTCGGCCGCGGCTTACCGGCAACGTATTTCAAGTCGCCGTGAATGTCGCTGTCGCCGATTTTGCCGTCGAACTTCTGATATTCGAACACGGCGCCGCCCGGCTGATGCAGGCGGGCTATCAGATGGCCATCGGTCGCATACGGCGGCGTGTTCGGCAGCAGCACGCCGGTCAGGCCATAGAGGTCACCCAGGCTTTCGCCGGAAAATTTCAGCTGCACGTCCAGGCCACCGAGGTTCAGCGGATCGGACAAGATGCCCGCCACCGCAACCCGGGTGCTGCCGGAGCGCACGTCGGCCTGCAGCGGGAACGGCAGATCGGCGCTCTGCAGTGACAGCATGCCGCCGATCTTGCCGCTGCCGCTCAGCGGTTCGCCGTTATATTTGCCCTTGACCTGCCAACCGAAAACGTAGTCGGGGGTAGCGGCCTTGCCGCCGCTCTGTTTGCCGGTCACTTCACTGAACGGCAGCGGTTTGCCGAGCGGATCGATGACGGCGCGGAAATCCGCCTTCAGGGTGGCGTCTTTAAAGGCGATCTGTCCCTTGTCGAACACGATGTCGTGAACGGTGAACGACCAGGCGGAAGGCGGTTGCTGCGGATCCTGGCCAGCGGCCAAATCAAACGTCCAGTTGTTGTCGCCGTTGGCCAGGCGTTCCAACGACGCATTCGGCTGCTTGAGCCAGATGCGCGGGATCAGCAGTTCTTTCCTCAGCAGCGCCAGCGGTGCGATGCTGGCGTCGACGCGCTGCAGCGTCACCATGCTGTCGCCGGGCATGTTTTTCGGGTTACCCAGCCACACGTCTTCGGCGTGAATATGCGGCCAGGGCACCCAGGCACGCCAGCCGCCCTCATCTGGGTTACGCGACCAGTCGACGCCCAGATCGCCACGGATGGCGAACGGCCGCCGCAGTTCGGCCGACACTTTGTCGTTGATGGTGGGTTTGAGTCGATTCCAGTCGAAGGTAGCGATGAAGATCGCCATCGCGGCGATCGCCAGCAGCACAATGCCGCCCAGCCAGCTGAAAACCTTTCCTGTTCTTGTCATAGGGCTCCCTCAGCACATAAACCAGGCTGCCGAATGAAAGGAAAAAGAATGAGCAGCCCCGTTTAAGCCTAGCTGAGGATAGGCCGAAGTTCACGCCGGCGCGCCGGGCGCGGCGAACAGCGTCGGTACGCTGTGCAGAGTTTCAAAGCACGCCGGGCGGGAAAGATAGTAGCCCTGCGCGGCCAACGCGCCGGAACGCTGCACCAGCCGCCACTCCTGCTCGGTTTCCACGCCTTCGACGATCACCCCGTCGCTGTGCTGGTTCATCATCGTGATCAGGGTGCCGAGCAGCTGTACGCCCTCTTCCGACTGTTTGAGCAAGGTGAACAACTCGCGCGCCACCTTGATGTATTGATAGCGCCAGGCGCCGACGGCGGAGAAGTTGGCCAACCCGCTGCCGAAATCGTCCAGCCACAGCCGTTCGCCGCCGACGATCTGCTGCAACGGGTGGTTTGACGCCGTTTCGGCGTGCTCCACCAGCTCGAAGCGCAGATAGGGCATCTCGGCGATCTGGCGTTGCAGCTCGCTATGACGCTGCAACGCTTGCAGCGCGATGCCGTCGATATTGACCGACACCATCACCGCGTGGCGAATGAACAATGCCTGCCAGCGCTGCAACAGCACCAGCTGTTCCTGGATCACCCGCAAACGCTGGGCGACGCCGAGCGAGGCGAAATACTGTTCCGGGGATTGCCGCTTGTCCGGCTCATTCGGGTGATATACCGCCGTCAGCAGTTCCACCGCCAGCAGCGTGCCGCTGGTGCGATAAATCGGCTGGAAGGTATACAAGCGCCGGCATTGCCGCCAGTAGCGCCGCGATTTGGCGCAGGCATAGAGGGCAAAACAGGGCGCCAGCAGACCCGAGATCAGGTTGGTTATCATCGGTACTATCGCCGTGGCGGGGAAGTGAGAGCGCTGCCGCTGTTTCTTTACCCAGCTTATCGGCCGCGCCGCGTAAAACTTTAAGCATGAATTGCCGCGCGCTCTCCTCTTCGCCCTGTTGGCATGGGCCGATCGCGATCATAAAAAATTAAAACACTGTTTTAATTTATTGACTCTCTCACCGCCTTGCGTGGAGACTGGCGGTTGTTGCTTCTTCTTTAGCCAGGGCTTATTGACGATGACTATTCGAAATCTCGCCGTGATCGGCGAATGCATGATCGAGCTGTCGCAGCAGGGCGCGCAGCTGACGCGCGGCTTTGGCGGCGATACCCTCAACACCGCCGTCTACCTCGCTCGCCAAATGCCGGAACAGGCGCTGCAGGTGCATTATGTCACCGCACTCGGCACCGACAGCTTCAGCGGCGAAATGCTGCAGGCCTGGCGGCAGGAGAAGATCGAGACCAGGCTGATTCAGCAGTTGGAAAACAAACTGCCGGGCCTGTACGTGATCGAAACCGACGCCGCCGGCGAACGCACCTTCTACTACTGGCGCAACGACGCCGCCGCCCGGTATTGGCTTGCGGGCCCCCAGGCCGAGGTACTGTGCGCCCAGCTGGCGCAGTTCGATTATCTGTATCTCAGCGGCATTAGCCTGGCGATCCTCGCGCCTGCCGACCGCACGAAGCTGCTGGCGCTGCTGCGCCGCTGCCGCGCCAACGGCGGCCAGGTTATCTTCGACAACAACTACCGCCCGCGCCTGTGGCAAAGCCGTGAAGAAACGCAGCTGGCCTACCGCGAGGTGCTGGCCTGCACCGACATCGCCTTCCTGACGCTGGATGACGAAGCGTTGCTGTGGGGCATGCAGCCGGTTGAACAGGTGGTGGCACGCACGCAGGCGCTCGGCGTCGGCGAGATCGTTATCAAACGCGGCGCGGATGCCTGTCTGGTGTTCGGCGTGGGGGGAGAGCGACTTGAGGTACCGGCGATCGCGCTGCCGCCGGAGCGCGTAGTGGATACCACCGCGGCGGGCGACGCTTTCAGCGCCGGTTATCTGGCGGAACGCCTGAACGGCGGCAGCGCCCAGCAGGCGGCGCAGCGCGGCCACCGGCTTGCCGCGACGGTGATCCAACATCGCGGCGCCATCATTCCCGCAACGGCAATGCCCGCATAGCCAATAAGGCGGCGGCGAGGTTACCCCGCCGCCCGCGCAATAGTTCCCAGAAACATTGATCAGAGGATGATTGAAAGAATTTCCCTGGCGTTGGCTTATTTCCGCCCAGAGCTGCTAAGCTCGGGTCTTGGCATTGCCGCCTTTTTGAATTTATTAGCCGAGTATAAATTTCAATCCGCCGCACTGACTAGCTGGACTTTGGTGCAGGTCGGGCTGAGCCGCCGAACGACAGGGAGGTTACCGATGGCCGTCGCATTCGCCAACGCCGTCGCCGCAAGACTGCATCTTGACGGCCGACTGCACGCCTTCAGCCAATTCAAATACGCTTATTTGACCTTCAACAAGCACCGTCCCGATCGCCATCTGCTGGTCTCGAGCTACCCGCAAGAATGGCTGGACATCTACAGCGCCAATCGCTATCAGCGCATCGATCCCGTCGTGCGCGCCGCCCATAGTCGCTGCGCGCCCTTCATGTGGCACGACACCCCCGTCACCACCGAGGATCGGCATTACCGGAAGATCTTCAGCCAGGCGCGGGAATACGACATCGTGCACGGCTGCAGCTTTGTTTTGCACGATCACGACAACAACCTGGCGATCTTGTCGATCAGCGCCACGGCAGCCGATGACGCCGATCTGCGGCAGCTGATGGAAGACGAGAGGGCCAGCCTGCAGATGGTATTGGTCGATACCCACCAGCACGCTCTGGCCTTGGCCAGCGCCGAGGCGAGCCGGACAGACCGGCTCTCGCCGCGCGAAGGGGAAATCCTCTACTGGGCCAGCCAGGGCAAAACCTACCATGAGATCGCGCTGATCCTGGGGATCAAAACCGGCACGGTGAAGTTTCACATCGGCAATGCGGTGCGTAAGCTGGGGGTCGCCAACGCCAAACACGCGATCCGACGCTGCCTTGAACGGCAGCTGCTCGCGCCGCCGGAGGCATAAAAAAAGCCGGCATCACAGCCGGCTTTGTGTTCTTTACCTTGCGGAAAATCAGCCCGCAACGGCGATACGTTTCATGTCGGTCATGTAGCCACGCAGTTTGCGACCGACGGTTTCGATTGGGTGGCTGCGCACCGCTTCGTTCACGTCGCGCAGCTGCGCGTTGTCCACCGCCGTACCCGCCGCGGCTTTGCCCAAATCGCCCGCCTGCAGGGTGGTCATGAAGTCCTTCAGCAGCGGCACCGCCGCGTTGGCGAACAGGTAGTTGCCGTACTCTGCGGTATCGGAGATAACCACGTTCATTTCATACAGACGTTTGCGCGCAATGGTGTTGGCGATCAGCGGCAGCTCGTGCAGCGACTCGTAGTAAGCCGACTCTTCGATGATGCCGGCATCGACCATGGTTTCGAACGCCAGCTCAACGCCCGCTTTCACCATCGCCACCATCAGCACGCCGTGATCGAAGTACTCTTGCTCGCTGATTTTGCCTTCAAACTGCGGCGCATTCTCGAACGCGGTTTTGCCGGTCTCTTCGCGCCAGGTCAGCAATTTCACGTCGTCTTCCGCCCAGTCGGCCATCATGCCGCTGGAGAAAGCGCCGGAGATGATGTCGTCCATGTGCTTCTGGAACAGCGGCGCCATGATGGTTTTCAGCTGTTCAGACAGCGCATAGGCACGCAGCTTGGCCGGATTGGACAGGCGATCCATCATCAGCGTGATGCCACCCTGCTTCAGCGCTTCGGTGATGGTTTCCCAGCCGAACTGAATCAGTTTCTCGGCGTAAGCCGGATCGGTGCCCTCAGCAACCAACTTATCGAAGCACAGCAGCGAACCCGCCTGCAGCATGCCGCACAGAATGGTCTGCTCACCCATCAGGTCGGATTTCACTTCGGCGACGAAGGAGGACTCCAGCACGCCGGCGCGGTGGCCGCCGGTGGCCGCCGCCCAGGCCTTGGCGATCGCCATGCCTTCGCCTTTCGGATCGTTTTCCGGGTGAACCGCAATCAGGGTAGGCACGCCGAAGCCACGCTTGTACTCTTCACGCACTTCGGTGCCCGGGCATTTCGGCGCGACCATCACCACGGTGATGTCTTTACGCACCTGCTCACCCACTTCAACGATGTTGAAGCCGTGGGAGTAACCCAGCGCCGCGCCGTCTTTCATCAGCGGCTGCACCGCGCGCACCACGGAAGAGTGCTGTTTGTCCGGCGTCAGGTTGACCACCAGATCCGCCTGCGGGATCAGATCTTCGTAGGTGCCGACCTTAAAGCCGTTTTCGGTCGCCTTGCGCCAGGAAGCGCGCTTCTCGTCGATCGCTTCTTTGCGCAGGGCATAAGCGACATCCAGGCCGGAATCGCGCATGTTCAGCCCCTGGTTCAGACCCTGGGCACCACAGCCGACAATCACCACTTTTTTACCTTTCAGGTAGCCGGCTTCGTCAGCAAATTCGTCGCGCGCCATAAAGCGGCATTTACCCAATTGCGCCAACTGCTGACGCAGGTTCAATGTGTTGAAATAGTTAGCCATGGTGGTACTCCGGTTTGATGTTGTCTTGCATTGTTATTTTCATTCCCCGCCCTGTCTGTGCGGAGATTCGTTAAACTCAATGTATAACAGGAAATGCGTTGCTTAAATTGATATATTGAGAACGTGATATTGCAATTTATGCAACACTCTCACTGCGAGCGTATCGATATGGATTTACGTGATTTAAAGCTGTTCCTGCATTTGGCCGAAAGCCATCACTTCGGGCGCACCGCCAAGGCGATGCACGTCAGCCCGTCGACGCTCTCCCGCCAGATCCAGCGGCTGGAAGAGATCCTCGGGCAGCCGCTGTTCCTGCGCGACAACCGCACCGTGCAGCTGACCGACGCCGGCGAACAGCTGAAAGAATTCGCCCAGCAAACGCTGCTGCAGTATCAGCAGCTGAAGCACTCGCTCGGCCAGCACGGCCCTTCGCTGAGCGGCGAACTGCGGCTGTTCTGTTCGGTGACCGCGGCGTACAGCCACCTGCCGCCGATCCTCGATCGCTTCCGCGCGCAGCATCCGCTGGTCGAGATTAAGCTGACCACCGGCGACGCCGCCGATGCGGTCGACAAAGTGCAATCCAACGAGGCCGATCTCGGCATCGCCGGCCGGCCGGAAACGCTGCCCGCCAGCGTGGCGTTCACCAAAATCGGCGAAATCCCGCTGGTGCTGATCGCGCCGGCGCTGCCCTGTGCGGTGCGCAGCCAGGCGTTCGCCGACAGGCCCGATTGGGCCGAGATCCCGTTCATCCTGCCGGAGCACGGCCCGTCGCGAAAACGCATCGAGCTGTGGTTCCGCCGCCACCGCATCAGCAATCCGCTGATTTACGCCACCGTCGGCGGCCACGAAGCCATCGTGTCGATGGTCGCTTTGGGCTGCGGCATCGCGCTGATCCCGAGCGTGGTGGTGGACAACAGCCCGGAGCCGGTACGCAACCGCATCTCGCAGCTGGATAATATCTCAATGGTCGAACCGTTCGAGCTGGGGGTCTGCGTCCAGAAAAAGCGCCTCAGCGATCCGCTGATCGACGCCTTTTGGCGCTTGCTGCATCCCCGCTGACGCGAGGTTTACAGATCCGCCGGATCGATCTGCTTCATCGTCTCTACCTGCATCAGCCAGTGGTAGAGCGGCTCAAGCTGCAAAAATGCCCCGGTCAGCAGCGGCACCAGATCGGCGCTGAACAGCTTTTCCACTTCGCTGTCGGTCACCATCACCGCAAACGACTTGCGGTTGTACCAGGTGGCGATCTCCGCCGCCTGCTCCTTCACCAGCGGGCGCTTGTAGCTCTCACCCACCAGCTCGAACGGCCGCCGGCAGCAGGCGGCCACCTCAAGGAAAGGCTGCGGCCGCTGCCTCAGCGTATGGCGGAACAGATCCATGGTCGGCTTGTTGGCACTGTAGTAGCCGAGCCCATAGCGCAGCATGTCCGGCCCCAGTTCGAAAAAGTAGACCGGCGCGTCTTTCCAGTCTTTGCTCGGACGCTTGAACGTCAGCCACATGCGGCTGCGGTAGCGCGATTTGTCATGAGAAAAGCGCGTGTCGCGATGAATGCGCGACAGCGTTTTGCCGATCGCCGGGCGAGTCTCGAACTGCGGGTCGATCGCCAGCATGCCGGGAGCCAGCTGCTCAACCAGCGCGCGGAACGGCGCCAGCAGCTCGCGATCGTAGGTATCGCGGTTGCCGTCGAACCACGCCTTATCGTTCTCTATCCGCACCTGCTGCAGGAAATTCAGACCCTGCTGGCTAAAGCCGGAGAAGGGTTGCGTCATAAGTTTTTCCGTTCTGACGGTTTATCGGGTGTTGCGCAGATCTTCTCTCTGCCAACGGCGTTTGATAAACACGCGCCGACGCGTGCGAAAGTAAGCGACATAGAGAGAGAACGCCGCCCGGTTGCTGAATAGTGCACCGCCAACCACGCCCCCCAGCAGCATGGCGACGGTGGCGATGCCGGTCATCCCCGACGCCCACGCCGCTGCGGCGCCAAGGCAAAACAGGCCGAGCATGCCAAGGTAATATTGCAACAATACCACCCCGCTGTTTTTACCCTGCACCAGTTGGAACAGGATCAATGTCATCCACACCGCCACGATCGCGCCGCTGCCCATGAGAACGGCGGCGGAAGTCTTGCCGCTCCAGGCGGCCGCCACGTCCGTGGCCAGGCCCATCACGCCCGCCAGCCCCAACGTCAGGCATACCATCAGCAACATGACATTGCCGACGCCCGGCGGCGACAGCCGCTGGCCCGGCGTCAGGAAATGCTGCTCGAGCTGCGCATCTACGCCGGCGAACAGTGCGCGATCGCGCGCCGCGATTTGGCGTTCCATCTCCCGGCCCTGCGCGATCAGGCGTTTAATCATCCAGTCCGCCATTACCTCACCATCTGCGGCAATTTCTGCATAATGCCCACAAAATACTGCCCGGTGGTTTTCACATTCACCGGCGCAGACAGGGTGCCGCTGATGCCGCTGCCCACGAACGTCAATGAGTTATTGAGCGCCGAATGCAATTGCTGGCGCAGCCCGTTTTGGATCGCTTCCGTCGGGTAGCGCTTCGGGTATAAGCCGTTCTTCACCATCTCTTTCAAGACGTTATTGGAAATTCCCGGATTTTCCGCCCGAATGATGTTTTCGGTCAGCCGTTTCCTTTCGCTACGGGGCATGCTTTTCAGCCATTCCGTCGCCTTGCGCGCCGAAATACGGCGCATGGCGCGGTAGGTCATCGTCGCTTCCTTCAGGGCAGCCCCGGCACTGGCCAGCGAGATCACATCGAGCACGGTACTGGTGGCGATATACCACTGTTCTGAATCGAGCTGAGCCAGTTCATCGCCTTTCCCGTCATAAAGCTTGTTGACGCGGTACAGCCCGTTGCCACACTGCAACGCGCTGGCGGCCATGCCGGCATAGCCCAGATAAGCCACCGCCGAGCTGGTGCCGCCGGTAAACGGCACGGCGACGCTGCCCGACGCCAGTAAAAATACCGATACCAGCAGCGTTCCGCACGACAGCGCGGCCGAGGCCAACTCTTTGCTGACGCTGGGTTTGCTCAACGCTTCCGACAGCGTATTGGTCGCGGCAACGCGTGAAGTATGAGCCACCGTTTTACTGATGACCACGTGGGTAACCTGCGAAGCGTTTGAGTAACCGGTGTGCTGCGTCGGGCGGACTAAAAAGGAGTTCTGCCCGTCGGAAAAAATAATGCCCACGCCATGAAAGGCGAGGCTGCAGTCCAGCGAGTCCTGCAAGGCTTGCAGATTAATATCGCGATAGAATTCTTGTACGCCGGTATTGCCCAACAGGCGGGCAAACTCGGCGTTGGTCAAATCGTCCTCGGGGGAACCGAACGGCGTAGAAAAAGCGGTTTTCATTGTCGTGCATCCCTATACGTCAGAAGTCTTGGCAGTATAAAAATGCACGACAAAATCACAACCATGCAACCCATAAACTGACTAACGCGTCACGGTTGCTTATCAATCCGACTCATCCCTGCAAAAAGAAGCGGAACGCCGGGTTGTCGGTTTCGTCGTGGCAATCGTAGCCCAGCGCCTGCAGGTGCCGCTCGAATTCCGGCTCGGTTTGCGCCAGTTCGAAGGCCGCCAGCACCCGGCCGAAGTCGGTGCCGTGGCTGCGATAGTGGAACAGCGAAATGTTCCAGTGCGTGCCCAGCGTCTGCAGGAACTTCAGCAGCGCGCCCGGCGACTCCGGAAACTCAAAGCTGTACAGCCGTTCGCGCAGCGGCTTCGACGGACGCCCACCCACCATGTACCGCACGTGCAGTTTGGCCATCTCGTCGTCCGACAGATCCACCACCTGATAACCGTCGGCATTGAGCTCGTCGATGATTTCCCGCCGTTCGGCGTGCCCGCGCGTCAGACGCACGCCGACAAAAATGCAGGCGTTGTCGGCATCGGCGTAGCGATAGTTGAATTCGGTCACCGAGCGGCCGCCCAGCAGTTGGCAGAACTTGAGGAAGCTGCCCTGCTGTTCCGGAATGGTTACCGCCAGCAGCGCTTCGCGCTGTTCGCCCAGTTCGCAACGCTCGGAAACGTAGCGCAGCCCGTGGAAGTTGAGGTTGGCGCCGGACAACACGTGCGCCAGACGCTCGCCCTGAATGTTGTGCTGCTGGACGTACTTTTTCAGCCCCGCCAGCGCCAGCGCGCCGGAAGGTTCGGCAATGGCGCGCACGTCCTCGAACAGATCTTTGACCGCTGCGCAGATGGCATCGCTGTCTACGGTGATCACGTCGTCCAGATATTCACGGCACAGGCGGAAGGTTTCGTCGCCGATACGCTTCACCGCCACGCCTTCGGCGAACAGCCCGACGCGCGCCAGATCCACCGGATGGCCGGCATCCAGCGCCGCGCGCAGGCAGGCGGAGTCTTCCGCTTCGACGCCGATCACTTTGATCTGCGGCATCAGCTGCTTGATCAGCACCGCCACCCCGGCGGCCAAGCCGCCGCCGCCGACCGGCACGAAGACCCGATCCAGATGCGCGTCTTGCTGCAGCAGCTCCATCGCCAGCGTGCCCTGCCCGGCGATCACCGTCGGATGATCGAACGGCGGCACGAAGGTCATGCCCTGCTGCTGGGAAAGCTCGATCGCCTTCGCTTTGGCCTCGTCGAAATTGGCGCCGTGCAGCAGCACTTCGCCGCCGAAACCACGCACCGCATCCACTTTGATGTCCGCAGTGGACACCGGCATCACGATCAGCGTTTTGATGCCCAGCCGTTTACCGGAGAAGGCGACACCCTGCGCGTGGTTGCCGGCCGAAGCCGTCACGACGCCGCGCGCCTTCTGCTCTTCGTCCAGCCCGGCGATCATCGCATAGGCCCCGCGCAGCTTGAAGCTGTGCACCGGCTGGCGATCTTCGCGCTTCACCAAAATGGTGTTGCCGAGGCGCGAAGAAATTTTGTTCATGGCCTGCAACGGGGTGACCTGCGCCACCTCGTAGACCGGCGAGCGCAGTACCGCTCGCAGATATTCCGCGCCGCAGGGGGCGCTGGGTAGGGGTTGAGAGACCGCCATGCTGCTTATCCCCCCAGTTTGCTCTTGTCGCGTACCGCGCCTTTGTCGGCGCTGGTGGCCAACGAGGCGTAGGCGCGCAGCGCGAAGGATACCTGACGCTCACGGTTTTTCGGCGTCCAGGCCGCGTCGCCGCGCGCCAGTTCCGCTTCATGCCGCGCCGCCAGCTCCTGCTCGCTGACGTCCAGCTGGATGCCGCGATGAGGAATGTCGATCGCGATCATGTCGCCGTCCTGCACCAGGGCGATCAGGCCGCCGTTGGCCGCCTCCGGCGAGGCGTGGCCGATGGACAGCCCGGAGGTGCCGCCGGAGAAACGCCCGTCGGTAATCAGCGCGCACGCCTTGCCCAGCCCCATCGATTTCAGATACGTGGTTGGGTAAAGCATTTCCTGCATGCCCGGCCCGCCTTTCGGCCCTTCGTAACGGATAACGACCACGTCGCCCGCCACCACTTTGCCGCCGAGGATCGCTTCTACCGCATCATCCTGGCTTTCATACACTTTGGCCGGGCCGCGGAAGGTGAGGATTTCCTTGTCTACGCCGGCGGTTTTGACGATACAGCCGTTCTCCGCCAGGTTGCCGTACAGCACCGCCAACCCGCCATCCTGACTGTAGGCGTGCTCACGGGTGCGGATGCAGCCTTCCTTGCGGTCGGTGTCCAGCGAATCCCAGCGGCAGTCCTGAGAGAATGCCTGCGTGGTGCGGATACCGGCCGGCCCGGCGGAGTACATTTTCTTGACGCTTTCGTCGCGGGTCAGCATTACGTCGTAGGCTTCCAGCGTCTGCGGCAGGGTCAGCCCCAGCACGTTGTTCACCTCGCGGTTCAGCAAGCCGGCGCGATCCAGCTCGCCGAGGATGCCGATTACGCCGCCGGCGCGGTGCACATCTTCCATATGGTATTTCTGCGTGCTCGGCGCCACCTTGCACAGGTGCGGCACTTTGCGCGACAGGCGATCGATGTCTTCCATGGTGAAGTCCACCTCGCCTTCCTGCGCCGAAGCCAGCAGGTGCAGCACGGTGTTGGTCGAGCCGCCCATGGCGATGTCCAGCGTCATGGCGTTCTCAAACGCCGCCTTGTTGGCGATATTACGCGGCAGCGCGCTCTCGTCGTCCTGCTCGTAATAGCGTTTGGTCAGCTCGACGATGCGCTTGCCGGCGTTGAGGAATAGCGTTTTGCGATCGGCGTGGGTGGCCAGCAGCGAACCGTTGCCCGGCTGCGACAGGCCCAGCGCTTCGGTCAGGCAGTTCATCGAGTTAGCGGTGAACATGCCGGAGCAGGAACCGCAGGTCGGGCAGGCGGAACGCTCGATCTGCTCGCTGTCGGCGTCGCTGACGTTCGGGTTCGCGCCCTGGATCATCGCATCCACCAGATCCAGCTTGATGATCTGGTTGGAGAGTTTGGTCTTGCCGGCTTCCATCGGGCCGCCGGAGACGAAGATCACCGGGATATTCAGGCGCAACGCCGCCATCAGCATGCCTGGGGTGATCTTGTCACAGTTGGAGATGCACACCATCGCGTCGGCGCAGTGGGCGTTCACCATGTATTCGACCGAGTCGGCGATCAGCTCGCGCGACGGCAGGGAATAGAGCATGCCGCCGTGGCCCATGGCGATGCCGTCATCCACCGCGATGGTGTTGAACTCTTTGGCCACGCCGCCGGAGGCTTCGATCTGTTCGGCGACCAGTTTGCCCAGATCGCGCAGATGCACGTGGCCCGGCACGAACTGGGTAAAGGAGTTGACCACGGCGATGATCGGCTTGCCGAAATCGGCGTCGGTCATCCCGGTCGCGCGCCACAATGCGCGGGCACCCGCCATATTGCGGCCGTGGGTGGTGGTGGCGGAACGGTACTTAGGCATGCTCTTTTCACTCCAAATGTATTTATGACAGGCGGCGAACGAACCGCCTGGATATTCTTATCTGTCTGTCTTGTCGTTACGGATTTACCGGATCCAGCCAGCCGTATTTGTCTTCTGTCTTGCCGCTGAACAGGCCGAAGAACGCCTGTTGGATCTGTTTGGTCACCGGGCCGCATTTGCCGATGCCGACCTGAATGCCGTCCACGCTGCGTACCGGCGTGATTTCCGCCGCGGTGCCGGACATGAACACTTCGTCGGCCAGGTACAGCGATTCGCGCGACAGCACCTGCTCACGCACTTCGAAACCCATGTCTTTCGCCAGCTTGATGATCGCGTCGCGGGTGATGCCCGGCAGCGCCGAAGAGGTGAACGGCGGGGTGTAAATCACGCCGTCTTTCACTTCAAACAGGTTCTCACCCGCCCCTTCGGAAATGTAGCCGTGCACGTCGAGCGCGATGCCTTCCTGATAGCCGTGGCGACGCGCTTCGCTGCCCACCAGCAGGGAGGAAAGATAATTGCCGCCGGCCTTGGCCGCAGTGGGGATCGTGTTTGGTGCGACGCGGTGCCAGGAGGAGACCATCGCATCGATGCCTTGATCCAGCGCTTCTTCACCCAGATAAGCGCCCCAAGGAAACGCCGCGATAATCACGTCCGTTTTGTAACCGGCCGGCGGGTTGACGCCCATACCGACATCGCCGACGAACACCAGCGGGCGGATGTACGCGCTGACCAGGCTGTTCTTGCGCAGCGTGGCGCGGCAGGCTTCCATCAGCTCGTCGACGCTTTGCGAAACCGGCATGCGGTAGATTTTCGCCGAGTCGTGCAGGCGCTGCATATGTTCGCGATGACGGAATACCACCGGCCCCAAGTGCGAGTCATAACAGCGTACGCCTTCAAACACCGACGTGCCGTAATGCAACGCGTGCGACATCACGTGCACTTTGGCCTCGGCCCAAGGAACCATCTCACCATTGAACCAAATGTAATCGGCTTTCTTAGTCATTGTTATTTATCCTTCTCGACGCCTCAGGCGCGTATTTGTTGTGATGTTGGCTGCTGGATCTCGACGCAGGAGACGTCCAGCAGTTTGCTTAACTGAGATGACAACAGGGCAACCGGGCGCAGGCTGGCAACGGTCAATTCGATATTGATGCTGTCGGCGTTGGCCGGGGAAACCATATTCATAGCACAAACCTGAAAGCCGCGATGACGCACGACCCGCAATACGCGTTCTAACATTTCGGGGCGAAAACGCGCCTGGATCGAGAGTTGATGCTGCATCATGATATTTCCTCCAACATGGTTTCGTTGCCAGCGCCCGGCGGCACCAGCGGCCAGACGTTTTCAAGTTCGTCGATAGAGACCTGCAGCAGATAAGGGCCTTCGGTGTTGAACAGCGCCTCGAGCGCGCCTTCCACCTGATCCTTGCGGCTGATGCGCTGGCCGGGAATGCCGAAGGCGGCGGCCAGCATCAGGAAGTCGGGGTTATCGGACAGGTTGGTTTCGCTGTAGCGGCCGTCGAAGAACAGCTGCTGCCACTGACGCACCATTCCGAGGCGCTGGTTGTCCAGCAGCACGATCTTGAGCGGCAGCTGTTTACGCTTGATGGTACCCAGCTCCTGCACGTTCATCATGAAGGAGCCATCGCCCGAGACGCAGATCACCGTATCTTGCGGGCGCGCGATCTGGGCCCCCACCGCCGCCGGCACGCCGAACCCCATGGTGCCGAGGCCGCTGGAGGTGATGAAATTCTCCGGGCGTTCGAACGTCATGTGCTGCGCGCTCCACATCTGGTGCTGGCCCACGTCGGTGGTCACCACGCTGTTGGCCGGCTTGCGGGCGGACAGCTGGCGCAAGAACAGCGGCGCGTAGATCGGCTGGCCGGGGTGATCGTAGCGACAGACGTGCTCGGCTTTCAGCGCCGTCACCTGCTGCTGCCAGGCGGCGATGTTCAGCGGGCGCTGCAACGCCGGCAGCAACGCTTTCAGGTCGCCCTGCAGGGCCACATGCGCCTGGCGCAGCTTGCTCATCTCCGCCGGATCGATATCCATGTGGATCACTTTGGCGTGCGGTGCGAAGGCGTTCAGTTTGCCGGTCACGCGATCATCGAAGCGCGCGCCGACGGCAATCAGCAAATCGCACTCCTGCACCGCCAGGTTGGCAGCCTTGGTGCCGTGCATGCCCAACATGCCGAGGTACAACGGATCTTGCGCATCCGGTGCGCCCAGCCCCTTCAGGGTGGCGACGTTCGGCATGCGGGTCACGGCGATAAATTCGCGCAGCGCCGGCACCGCCTGCGCCATCCCCACGCCGCCGCCGACGTAAAGCATCGGTTTATGCGCCTGCGCCAGCAGCTCGGCCGCTTCTGCCAACGCCGTCGCCGGGAACGCCGGCGCTTCGTCGACGGGCATCAGATGTGGGTGCAAGTCGCCCTGCGCCAGCTGGATGTCTTTCGGGATATCGATCAGCACCGGGCCAGGGCGGCCGCCTGCGGCGATGGCGAACGCTTCCGCCATGATGCCCGGCAAGGCGTCCAGCGATTCCACCAGGAAGCTGTGCTTGGTGCAGGCCAGAGACAGGCCGAGAACATCGATCTCCTGAAAGGCATCGGTGCCGATCAGCGCGGAACCCACCTGACCGGTGATGGCGACAACGGGAACGGAATCGAGCAGCGCATCAGCCAGGCCAGTGATCAGGTTGGTGGCGCCAGGGCCGGAAGTGGCGATGCAAACGCCGACTTTGCCGGTGGCGCGGGCGTAGCCGATGGCAGCCATCGCGGCGCCCTGTTCATGGCGGCACAGCAGGTGTTCCACACCGCCGTCGTACAGCGCATCGTACACCGGCATGATTGCCCCGCCCGGATAGCCGAATACGGTATCCACACCCTGCGCACGCAACGCTTGAACTACCCACTGAGCGCCATTCATAGTTATTTCCCCGCCTTACTTCGACAAATGCAGGATTTTGTTCTGTTTTTCATACTCTGCCCCTTGCTCCACTTTTCTCTTGCCAATAAAAAACCCCCGGACCTGACGGTGCGGGGGTTCTCTTGCGATTCCGGCTTGTTTGCTAAGCCTTTCTTCGTCCAAGTGCAGCCCCGCACGGTGGGATAATAATCACCACCACGCTAATCACGACTAGGCTAATCACTTGGGCAAAGGCTTTCATAATGGGTTTGTTCACTGTGCTCATTCAGAACTAATGCTTACAGAGGTACCATAGTCGCGCGCGGCATGACAACACTTTTTTTGCGTTATTATTCGGCGCAATCTGGTCATACCTCACGCAAGTCGCCCCTCTTTCACACGTTGGCGCGCATGTCAGGTTTCTTCACCGCGTCGGTGATCGCCTTACCGCGCGTATCCTTGCCAAAGAACACCAACAGGGCGATCGCCACCGCCACCGTACCGGCGACGATCGCCATCGCCAGGCCGTAATTATGCCCATGATGCTCGGCGATGGTGGCTTGCAGCGTGGCGTTGACCGAGGCTATCAGATTGCCCAGCTGGTACACGAACCCCGGCAGCACCGCGCGGGTGTTGGCCGGCACCAGTTCGGTCAGGTAGGTCGGTATCACGCCCCAGGCACCCTGCACCATGAACTGCATCAGGAAAGCGCCGATCCCAAGCATCAGTGAACCGCTGGAAAACGCCCACAGCGGGATCACCGGCAGCGCCAGCAGCGCGGCGATGATGATCGCTTTCTTACGGCCGATCTTTTCCGATAACGAACCGAAGAATACGCCGCCGATAATGGACGCGATATTGTAGCTTATGGCGATGATACTGACGGTTTTAGGGTCGAAACCGTGCTGAACTTTCAAAAATACCGGATACAGATCCTGCGTGCCGTGGGAGAAGAAATTGAACGCCGCCATCAGCAGCACCAAATAGCAGCACAGCTTCCAGTGGCTCTTCAATACCGGCAGCAAGGCGGTGCTTTCTTTGCGTTCGCGCGCCGCCAGCCACACCGGCGACTCCTGCACGCAATAATATATAAACGGCAGCAGCAGGATCGGCGCCGCGCCGATAACGAACATGCCGCGCCAGCCGACCGTTTCGAACAGCAGGCCGTAGACCACCGCCGCCAGCAGATAACCGAACGGGTAGCCGGCCTGGAAAATACCCGACATCAGGCCGCGTGAGCGGTCCGGTATGGTTTCCATCGCCAATGATGACGCCACGCCCCAGATGCCGCCCATCGCAACCCCGTACAGCACCCGTAACAGCAAAAAGACCGTCAGCGAGGGCGCAGCGGCGGAGAGCAACTCAAACACCGAGAAGAAGACGATATTCAGCATCAGGATCGGCTTGCGGCCATATTTTTCCGCCGCGCGCCCGAAGATCAGCGCGCCGATAGGCCGCACCGCCAGCGTGAGCAGAATCGCCAACGTCACCTGTTCCAGGCCAACGTGAAAGGATTGCGCGATATCGCTGAGTAAGAATACCAGCACGAAAAAATCGAAAGCATCGAGCGTCCAGCTTGAAAAGCTGGCGATTGCCGCATTGCGTTGCAGCGGGGTCCAACCAAACATAGTGTTATCCCTACCGTAGAGTACGAAGTCAGGAGGCTTAGCGGCTGCCGGGCAGAATGCGGCGGCGGTCGGAGTTTGTTAAAGAAGTGATTTTTCTTTTAATCAATTGTTAAATACACCCATTAAGCCTATGGTTGCAATGCGTCTGGGCCGCTAATGTGTTGCAGCCTTCGGCGATATTGTTAATGGGTATTGCCGCAGCCTGCGAGACAGATCGCACAACCTCATTCGCTGAAATGAAAATCGGCAATTACGTTGCGAACCTCAGGGAAAAATCGCTAATAACGCCGCGCGAAGCCAGAATGAATCGCGCATCATGTTGCCCTCAGCAAGGAGAGCGATATGTCATTGGCGGTAATCTATAGCCGCGCCATCATCGGCGTTCAGGCCCCTTCAGTAACGGTGGAGGTGCATATCAGCAATGGCCTGCCCGGCCTGACGCTGGTCGGTCTGCCGGAAACCACGGTGAAAGAAGCGCGCGACCGAGTACGCAGCGCCCTGATCAACAACGGTTTCACCTTTCCTGCCCGGCGCATCACCGTCAATTTAGCGCCGGCCGACCTGCCGAAAGAAGGCGGGCGTTACGATCTGCCCATAGCGCTGGCGATCCTCGCCGCCTCCGAACAATTGCCCCTCGCACCCTTGGCGCGTTACGAGTTTCTTGGCGAGCTCGCACTGTCCGGCTCACTGCGGGCGGTCAGGGGCGCGATCCCGGCGGCGCTGGCGGCGGCTGATGCAGGACGACAACTGATCCTCTCGACGGACAATACCGCCGAGGTCGGCCTGATCGCACAGTCACAATCCCATACCGCCCGGCACCTGTTGGAAGTCTGCGCCTTTCTCCTCGGCCAGGGCGAATTGCCGGTAGCAGCCATACCTCCCGCTGCGGACACCGCCCGCGAAAATGCCGACCTGTGCGACATCATTGGTCAGGAGCAGGCCAAGCGGGCCCTGGAGATCGCCGCCGCCGGCGGGCATAACCTTTTGCTGATTGGGCCACCGGGCACCGGTAAAACCATGCTGGCCAGCCGCCTCACGGGCTTGCTGCCGCCGCTGACGGAACATGAGGCGCTGGAAAGCCTGGCGGTCGCCAGCTTGCAGCATCATATCCCCACCGCGCTACTATGGCGCCAGAGGCCATTTCGCGCACCGCATCACAGTGCATCGATGGCGGCGTTGGTCGGCGGCGGCTCACTGCCGCGCCCGGGCGAAATCTCTATGGCACATAACGGCGTGCTGTTTCTGGATGAGCTACCGGAATTCGAGCGTAAGGTGCTGGATGCACTGCGTGAGCCGCTGGAGTCCGGCGAGATCGTAATTTCACGCGCCAACGCCAAGGTCTGTTTCCCCGCCAGAGTGCAGTTGATTGCGGCAATGAACCCCAGCCCGACAGGGCATTATCAGGGGCTACACAATCGCGCCTCACCACAGCAGGTGTTGCGCTATCTGGCCCGGTTGTCAGGGCCTTTTCTCGATCGCTTCGATCTGTCTATCGAAGTGCCGCTGTTGCCACCGGGTACGCTCAGTCAGCGGAAAACTCATGGAGAAAGCAGTGATCAAGTGCGGGAAAGGGTTCAGCTGGCGCGCACCCGACAGCTCGAACGCGCCGGTAAAGTCAACGCGCTGCTGAGCAACCGTGAGGTGGAGAGGGATTGCGTTCTGCAGGCGGCAGACGCCGAGTTTTTGGAGACAACATTAAACGCGCTGGGGTTGTCGGTCCGCGCCTGGCAGCGCATCTTGAAAGTGGCACGCACGCTGGCGGACTTGGCAGGGGATGCTGAGCTCGATAGGCACCACCTCAGTGAAGCGCTGGGCTATCGCAGTATGGATCGTCTGCTGTTACAGCTGCATCGTAGTCTGGAATAGAAAATGGGGCCCGCAGGCCCCATCGTCTTTAGTCGTCGCTGTCGCTGTAATCTTCTACTGCGTCAGCCTGCGGTTTACCGCCGGACAGAGTATGGAATTTCTTCGGACGGCGTGTGCGCGCCAGATATTTAGCCCATACTTTTTCCTGCTCGGTAGCCGCTTCGCGCTCACCGCGGCACACTGCGACGAACAGCTGTTCTTCTTCAGTGGCCGGCTGGCGTTTGCCCGAGTCCAGCTCGTTAAACGCGTAGCCGAAGCGCTCTAGCAATTGCGCCTCTTTAATGGTGAAATCGCCGTGACGGGAGAACCCGCGAGGGTAATGTTTATTATCAAAAAAACGATTGGTCGTGGTGAAGCTATCCGCCATCTGACACGCTCCTAATTCTCTTATGGCCGTGCTGTTTATGGCGCGGAGTATTAGATAGGCTTGACAGCGTGTAAAACAAAACATTTAAATCTTAACGACAAATTTTTTTGGAGATAGGTGTGGATACCGAATTACTGAAAACCTTTTTGGAGGTCAGTAGAACGCGTCACTTTGGCCGAGCCGCAGAATCTTTGTACTTAACGCAGTCCGCGGTCAGTTTCCGCATCCGTCAGTTAGAAAACCAGCTGGGCGCAAATTTATTTACCCGTCATCGCAATAATATCCGCCTGACGCCTGCCGGCGAGCGGCTTCTACCCTATGCCGAAAGCCTGATGAACACCTGGCAGCTGGCGAAGAAAGAGGTCGTGCGTTCGCTGCAACACACCGAGTTATCGATCGGCGCTACCGCTTCGCTGTGGGAAGCCTATCTGACCCCCTGGTTACAGGCGCTCTATCAACAACGCGAAGCACTTCAGCTCGAAGCCAGGGTGGCATTAAGGCACTCTTTGGTAAAACAGCTGCATGAAAGGCAACTCGATTTACTGATCACCACTGAACCGCCGAAGATGGATGAATTAGCCAGCCAACAGCTGAGCAATTTCTCATTACGCCTGTTCTCTTCTGCACATCGTGACAAACAGGCTCCAATGCCCTATATCAAACTGGAATGGGGAGCCGACTTCCACCAACAGGAAAGCCGCATGTTGGAAGGTGATAACGTGCCGGTACTCACCACCACCTCCGCTCACCTGACGCGTCAGCTGCTGGAAACCACGGGCGGATGCGCTTTCCTGCCCAGCCAGTGGGAACAAGAGTACCCACAGCTGGTTGCCGCCGCCGAGATCCCAGCGATTATCCGCCCACTGTATGCCGTCTGGCTGCAAAACAGCGATCAACAGCCTTTGATTCGACAATTACTTAAAATACCTTTAAATACCGCAGCCTAAAGCGTTATGGCGGCCTTAAGCGCCGCCATCGTGGTCATGGCTGTCTATCACGCTAAAATGCGCCCATCGCCTTCTGAGAGAAGATAACGCAAAACAGCAAGGGAATCAGGAGGTCACGGGGGTAAAGATCGGAAGAAGATGGAGCAACCAGGACCGGGCAAACATCGGCACCTAACGTCCATGTGCTCTGTTTCAAAGCGGTAAGGAAGAAAAATGATAGGCAAAAAAAAACCCTTTGCTTTCGCAAAGGGTTCTTAATATGGCAGGGGCGGAGAGACTCGAACTCGCGACACCCGGTTTTGGAGACCGGTGCTCTACCAACTGAGCTACGCCCCTAAATCTCGCTTAACATTATGCCTGCTAATAAAGCAGGCATAATTAAATAAGTGGCGGAACGGACGGGGCTCGAACCCGCGACCCCCTGCGTGACAGGCAGGTATTCTAACCAACTGAACTACCGCTCCACCGATTCTTTTACGTTGCATCTCTCGATGCCGGCAAA